>NZ_JBVKBY010000003.1:0-846210 GCF_055656945.1 Streptomyces sp. NPDC111606 | reverse complement strand
CCACCAACGTCTCCAAAACCCCCGGCAACACCCCCTCCTCAACCGCCAACACACCCGGCGGAACCGTCACATGCGTCGCCCCCGACCGACGCAACGCCTCCCCCAACGACACCACCGGCGGCAACCCCCCAACCCCCGCCACCACCAACACAGCCCCCGAACCAAACGCCATACACAGCTCCGACACCGCCGCATCGAAACTCAACGACGCAAACTGCAACACCCGCGCCCCCGCACCCACCACAAACCGCTCAATCTGCGCCCCCGCCAGATTCACCAACCCCGCATGCGACACCACCACACCCTTCGGCCGCCCCGTCGAACCAGACGTATGGATGACGTACGCCGCATTGGAGGGGCGCAGCGGTGCCGTGCGTTCGGATTCCGTCACCCGGCCCGGCGTGCGCCGCGCCACCGCCGCAACGACCTCCGGGTCGTCCAAGGCGATCGCCTGCCCCCGGGTGGCCTCGGGCAGCACCGCGCGGCCGGCCTCGGTGCACAGCACCACGACCGGGTCGGCGTCCTCGAGTACCAGGGTGAGCCGGTCCGCCGGATGCCCGGGATCCAGCGGGACGAAGGCCCCGCCGGCCATCGACACCGCCAGTAGCGCCACCACCGTGCCCGCCGACCGTTCGGCGACCACGGCGACCCGCCGCTCGGGTCCTACCCCCAGGGCGATCAGGTGGCGCGCCAGGCGGCCGGCTTCGTCCTCCAACTCGGCATAACGCAACGTCCGCTCGTCCGAGTCCAGGGCCAGCGCGTCCGGTGTCCGCCGCACCTGCCCGGCGAGCAGCTCGGGCAGTGTCCCGGTGGGTGCCTCGGGCTGGATGTCCTGCCAGTCCCGGGTGACGCGGGCCAACTCGTCGCCGTCCAGCAGCCCGAGGCGTGCCAGCGGCGCCTGCGGGTCGGCCACGAACCCTTCGAGCACGCGTTGCAGCGCTGCCAGCACCTGTTCGGCGCTGGCCCGGTCGAACAGGTCCGTGCGGTGGTCGAGCTGGAGCTCCATCCGCTCACCCGGCGCGACGATCAGGCCGAGCGGATAGTGGCTGGCGTCCCTCGTCCTGCCGTCCAGCCGGATGGTGAGCGAGTCGGGGCCGTCCGGCACCGCGTCCGCCGAACGCGGATAGTTCTCGTACACCACCAGCGTGTCGAACTCCGCGCCCGGTCCGGCGAGCTGCCTGATCTCGGTGAGCCCGAGATGCTGGTGGCCCAGGAGGCCGACCTGGCGCGCCTGCAGCGCGGTGAGCAGATCGGCGGCGGAGAGGCCCCCGGCCAGCTCGACCCGGACCGGCAGCGTGTTGATGAACAGGCCGACGAGCGAGTCGGCGCCCGGCAGGTCCGTGGGACGGCCGGCGACCGTGGTGCCGAACACCACGTCCTGCCGCCCGGCCAGTCGGGCGAGGACCACCGACCACGCGCCCTGCACCACCGTGGCCATGGTGACACCGCACTCGCGGGCCAGCACCTCCAGGGCCCGCGTCAGCTCGGCGCTGCACTCGGCGACCACCGCCTCGGGCCGCAGCGGCGCCCGGGCGGGGTCGGCCGGGGCGACCAGGGTGGGCTCGTCCGCCCCCGCCAGTTCCGCGCGCCATGCGGCCCGCGCCGCCTCCCGGTCCTGACGGCCCAGCCAGGCCAAGTAGTCCTTGTAGGAGCGAGCCGAGGGCAGGGCCCGGACATCGCCACCGGCCCGGTACACCATCGACAGTTCGTCCACCAGGATCGGCAGCGACCAGCCGTCGAGCACGATGTGATGCGTCGTCATCACCAGCCGGTGCCGCCGCTCGCCGAGGCGGATGAGAAGAAGCCGCAGCAGCGGGCCCCGCGCGAGATCGAAGCCGGCGGACAGCTCGGCCTCGGACAGTCGGACCGCCTCGGCCTCCGCCTCGGACTCCGGCATGCCGCTCAGGTCGGCCTCCTGCCAGGGGAGTTCGGCGTGCCGGGCGACGACCTGCACCGCCTGGCCCGACCTGCGCCGGCGGAAGCCCGCCCGCAGGGCGCCGTGGCGGGCGATCAGGCCCTCCCAGGAGCGGCGAAGCCGGTCGACGTCCAGCGGCCCGTCGAGGGCAAGGGCCCGCTGTCCCGCGTACACGTCGGACGCCCCGTCTCCGAAGGCCGCGTGGAACAGCAGCCCCTCCTGCAGCGGCGACAGCGGCCAGATGTCTTCGATGGCGTTCCGAGTGCGGGTCATCGCGTAGGTCTCCTCACAGCGGTAACAGCTTCGGTTCGGCAGCACGGGCGGTGCGTCAGGTGCGGATGTCGGGAGGTGGGTGGCGCGGGCGGGCGCCAGGGGTCGAGGACTGGGTTCAAGGGGTCGCGGAGTGGGCTCAGTGGTGGTCGTCGGCGAACTCGGACTCCAGGGCCTCGATCTCGTCCTGGTCGAGGTCGAGCAGCGCGAAGTCGGAGGGTGTGTGGCCGCCGGCCGACGGATCGGCGGTATGGGCGGCGAGCCCTTCCAGCAGCTCCAGCCAGGCCCGGCCGAGACGCTCCGCCCGGCCGGCGTCGAGCAGCGTCCCGGGCCAGCTCAGCGTGAGGGTCAGCAGGGGCCCGTCCGGGGTGTCGGCCACGAGGGCGCCGACTTCCAGCGGATGCGACACCGGCATGTCCGGGTCCGCCGTACCGACCATCGCGGTGTCCCCGGCCGCCTGCCAGGCGCGGACCGGACGTCCGCCCGGTCCGGCACCGGCGAACCGGCCCAGATAGTTGAAGCCGATCTCCGGTGCGGGAAGACCCGCCAACGCCCGTGCCGCGTCCGGCTGCGCACAGCGCAGCAGACCATGGCTCAGCCCGTCCCCCGGTACCGCCTGCACCTGCTCCTTCACTCGCTTGACCAGCGCGCCGGCCGAGCCGCCGCCGGCCGCGGCATCCTCCAGATCCAGATCCGACACCTCCAGCCGCAACGGATGCACCGCGGTGAACCAGCCCACCGTCCGGGATACGTCCATGCCCTCCGCCAACTGCTCGCGGCCATGCGCCTCGACGTCCACCAGCAGCGCGCCGGCACCGGTCTGCGGACGCCACCGCGCCACCGCTCCGGCCAGCGTTGCCAGCAGCACCTCGTGCACACCGCAGTGGTAGAGCGCCGGGGTGCGGCCGACCAGGACGGCGCTGCGGTCGGCGGAGAGCGTCCACTCACGGCGGGACAGGGTCCGGACGGTGTCACGGGCCGGGTCCAGGACCCGGGATCCGACCACCGTCCGACCGTCGGCCCCGGACAGCATGCGCACCCAGCCGTCCAGCTCCGCCGCTCGCTCCGCGCTCCGCGCCGAGCATTCCAACTGACGGGCCCAGGAACGAAAGGAGGTGCCACCCGGTTGCAGGACGGTCTCGGGCTTCCGGCCGCCGGCCACGGCCTCGCAGGCCGCCTGCAGGTCCGGCATCAGCACCCGCCACGACACCCCGTCGACCACCAGATGGTGAACGGCGACGACGACGCGACCGACCCGGTCCGGGCCGGCATCCACCCACACCGCGCGCACCATCACGCCGGCCACGGGATCCAGACCCTCGATCGCGGTCCGGGCGGCGTCTTCGGCCACGTCGTCCAAGCCGTCGTCGGGGACACCGCCGGCGTCCACCCGCACGACGCGGCCTGACGGATCCACCGTGCCGGGTTCCGGCACCATCAGCACCGGGTCCTCGGACCCGCCCTGGACGCGGGCCCGGAGCATGGCGTGTACCGCCAGTACTGCCCCCAGACCCGCCTCCAGCACATCCGTCCCCAGCCCGGCGGGCGCGCCGACGGCCATCCACTGCGCGAACCCCGGCCGCAGCGCGTCCGCGCCCATGGACCGCATCACCGGCGTCCACGGCACCTCGCCGACTCCGCCGTCCTCGATCTCTTCGGACGCGTCGTCGGTCGCGGCCGCCACCAGCGCGAGCCGCTCCGGGGTCTTCTCCTCGAAGACCTGGCGGGGCGTCACCACCCAGCCGGCCCGGCGGGCGCGGGAGGCGAGCAGCATCGACATGATCGAGTCGCCGCCCAGCTCGAAGAACCCGTCCCCGACCCCGACGTCTTCCAGGCCCAGCACTTCGGCGAACAGGGCGCAGAACGCTTCCTCGGCGGAGCTCCGGGGCGAACGCGTGGCCGTGGACGCGAGGTCGAGCGCGGGCAGGGCGGCACGGTCGACCTTGCCGTTGACCGTCAGCGGGAGGGCGTCCAGCACCACCACGGCCGAGGGGACCATGTACTCCGGCAGCCGCGTCGCCGCATGGGCCCGTACGGTGTCCGCGTCCACCGCTCCCACGACGTACCCGGCCAGCCGGCCGTCACGTGCCAGTACGGCTGCCCGCTCCACGCCCGGGTGGGCGGCGAGGACGGACTCCACCTCGCCCAGCTCGACCCGGAAGCCGCGGATCTTCACCTGTGCGTCCGCGCGGCCCACGAAGGCCAGCTGGCCGTCCGCCGTCCAGCGGGCCAGGTCGCCGGTGCGGTACATCCGCCCGCCGTCATCGAACGGGCACGCGACGAATCGTTCCGCCGTCAGGTCGCTGCGGTTGACGTACCCACGGGCCAGACCATCCCCGGCCACGTAGAGCTCACCCGTGACGCCCTCGGGGACGGGACGGAGGAACGCGTCCAGGACGTAGGTGCGGACGTTGGGCAGCGGGCGGCCGATGGCCGGCGGCGCGTCCTCACCGGTGATGCCCTCCTCCAGCAGGACGGCCGTGGTGATGACGGTCGCCTCGGTCGGCCCGTAGGTGTTCCACACCCGCGCACCCTCGCGCCACCTCGCCGCCAGACCGGCCTCCAGCCGCTCCGCACCCAGCACCCAGTTGCCGACCCCCGGCACCACGTCCGGCTCCAGGGCCCACAGCAGCGACGGCACCACACTCGCGACCTCGACACCGGCCGCCTCGAGCATGGCCGCCAGGGCAGCCGCGTCCTGGCGCTCTTCCGCCGAGGCGATCGCCAGCACCCCACCCGCGGCCAGCGTGACGGCCACGTCCAGCACGGCCGCATCGAAGCTGAACGAGGCGAACTGCAACGCCGTCACCCCGGGCCCGGCGCCGAGGACGGGACGCATCGCCGAGGCCAGGTTCGCCACCGAAGCGTGTTCCACCGCCACGCCCTTCGGCCGCCCCGTCGAACCCGACGTATAGATCACATACGCCAACTGGTCGGCCACAACCGCCGGAAGCACACCGAGGTCACTCTCCAACTCGTCGAACAGGACCGTCTCGATGTCCGCGGACAAGCAGCCGGCGGTCTCAGGCGTCACCAACACCAGTTCGGCGCCACTGTCGGCGACCATGAACACCAGCCGGTCGGAAGGGTATTCGGGATCCAGCGGCACATACGCCCCACCGGCCTTCCACACCGCAAGGATCGCCACCACCAACTCGGCGCCACGCGGCAGGCACAAACCCACCCGCGACTCCCGGCCCACCCCGCGCGCCGTCAAGCTGCGCGCGAGCGCGTCGGAACGCGCATCCACCTCCGCATACGACAACGCCCGGCCCTCGGACCACAATGCCACCGCGTCCGGCGTCCTGGCCGCCCAGGCACGGACACGCTCCAGCACGGTCGTTGTGTCCACCTGCTGAGCCGTGGCGTTCCACTCCTCCACGACCGCGGCCCGCTCGGCCTCGTCCAGCAATTCGAGGTCGCTCAGCCGCAGCTCCGGATCGGCCGCCATCTGCTCCAGGACCCGGACCAGGCGGCGAGCCATGCGCAGGGCGCCCCGGTGGTCGAACACGTCGGAGCGGTGGTCGAGACGGATCGCGAGGCCGTCGGCCGGGGTGACGCCCAGTGCCAGCGCGAAGTTGGTCGACTCGCGGAGTTCGGTGGCCGTGAGGGCCGGCCCGTCGCCGAGGGGCTGGGCGTCGAGGTCGCCCGGGTAGTTCTCGAAGGCCAGCAGGGTGTCGAAGGTCGCACCGGGGCCCGCGGCCCGCTGTACCTCGCTCAGCCCCACGTGCTGGTGATCGAGCAACGCCGACTGCCGCGACTGAAGCGCCCGCAGCGACTCACCCACCGACCGGGCCGCGTCCAGATCGACACGTACCGGAAGCGTGTTGATGAACAGGCCGAGCATCGCCTCCATGCCCGCGAGCTCCGCCGGGCGTCCCGCCACGGTCGCCCCGAACACCACCTCACGCCGCCCGGTCAGCTGCCCCAGTACCAACCCCCAGGCCAGCTGCACCACCGTGTTCAACGTGACGCCGGCACCACGGGCGACCCGCTCAAGATCGCGCATCAGTTCGACACTCGTACGGTCGGTGACCCGGTCCAGGACGACGGACGCCGTCGCGCTCGGCTCGGCCGGGGCGACGAGTGTCGGCTCCTCGACCGGCGCCAGTTCGGCCCGCCACGCCTCCAGCGCCGCCGCCGTGTCCCGGCCGGCCAGCCACGCCCAGTACGGCCGCGACGACACCGGCGCACCGAGCCCGTCCGCCCGGCCGCCGGCCGCATAGAGCGCCCACAACTCCCGCAGCAGCAGCGGCAACGACCAGCCGTCCAGCAGCAGATGGTGGAGCGTCACCAGCATCCGCGACCGCTCGGCGCCCTCCCGGACAAGCGCGACCCGCAGCAACGGCGGCGCCGCGAGGTCGAACCGCGCGGCCCGCTCCTCGACGCCCAGCTGTCCCGTGGCATCGCCGCCCAGGCCGGCCACATCGACTTCCCGCCACGGCAGTTCGGCCCGGTCGACCACCACCTGCACGGGTCCCGCCGCGCCCGCGATCTGCACGAACCCGGCCCGCAGCGCCGCATGTCGATCGACCAGCGCCTGCCAGGACGCCCGTAGCCGGGTCCCGTCCACCTCACCGTCGAGCGTCAGAACCATCTGCTCCACGTAGACGTCCGCTCCCTCCTCGTCGAAGAGGGAGTGGAACAGCAGGCCCTCCTGAAGCGGCGCGACGGGAAGGACGTCCGCCGGCCTCGGGACGACCCCCTCGATCTCCTCGACGCCGGCCTGGTCCAGCGCAACCAGCGGGAAGTCCGACGGCGAGTGACCGCCCGCCCCGTCCCGGACCTCCGCGACCAGCTCGGCGAGCGCACCCGCCCATGCCTCCAGCAGCCCGCGCGCCCGCCCCTCGTCCAGCAGTCGAGCCGGGTACGCCAGCGTCAGCTCCAGCACCGGACGGCCCACCGCATCGCGTACCGCTGCCAGCAGCTCCAAGGCGTGCATCACCGCAGCATCGGGCGCGCTCCCCGCCCCGAAGCCCTCACCCGCCCCCACGCGCCCGAGGTAGTTGAAGCCGACCTGTGCCGACGGCAGGCCCGCCAACTCCTCGGCCGTGTGCGGATTGACGTACCGCAGCAGCCCGTACCCGAGCCCGTCGCCGGGGACCGCCCGCGCCTGCTCCTTCACCCCGAGCACCGACACACCCCCGCCCGCGCTGAGCCGCACCGGATGCGAGGACGTGAACCACCCCACCGTCCGCGACAGGTCCTGGACGCCCGGCAGCGGCTCACGGCCGTGCCCCTCGACGTCCACCAGGAAGCCGTCCACCCCGGCCCATTCGCCGACCGCCCCGGCCAGCCCCGCGAGCAACACCTCGTCCACCCCGGCATGGAACGCCGTCGGCACCGCCGCCAGCAGCGACGCCGTCACCTCCGCCGGAACGGAGACCGACACCTCGCGCACCGTCGCACCCACATCCACACCCGGATCCAGCGGCGCGTCCGTCAGCGGCGTGTGCCCACCGTCCACCAGCGCCCGCCATGCCGCCAGCTCGGCCACCCGCTCCGGTCGGCCCGCCTCCGCCGCCAACTCCCGGGCCCACGCCCGGAATGACACCGGAACGGGGTCCCACTCCACGACGTGTCCCTCGGCGAGGGCCTCGTACGCGGACCACAGGTCTGTCTGGAGCACCTGCCAGGACACCGCGTCGACGACCAGGTGGTTGGCCACCACAACCAGGCAGCCCGGCACATCCGGCCCCGCGTCCAGCCACACCACCTGCACCATCACCCCGGCCGCGGGATCCAGCCGCCCCACCGCCGACTCGATCTGCTCCCCCACCAAGGCGGCCGGATCCGCCCCGACCGCGTCGACGCGCGTCACCAGCCCGTCGAGGGGCACCGTGGACCTCTCCGGGACCACCAGCACCCCGGAGTCCGCCACCAGACACGCACTCAGAACCTCATGACGCTCCACCAGAGCCGCCACCGCGTCCCGCAGGGCCGCCTCGTCCAGCCCCGCCGGCGCGTCCACCGCCATCGACTGCACGACCGCGCGCACGCCGTCGGCGCCGACCCGGTCCAGCACCTCGCGCATCACCGGCGTCAGCGGCACCTCACCAGCGGCGAAGTCCGCCGGGCGAGCGCCGTCCACCGTCTCGTCGACCGGCATCGCCACCGCGGCCAGCCGTGCCGGCGTCCGTAGCTCGTGCACCTGCCGGGCGCCGACGACCAGACCCGCGCGGCGGGCCCGCGACACCAGCAGCATCGCCGTGATGGAGTCGCCGCCCAGCTCTAAGAAACTCTCCTCCGCCCCGATCTCCTCCAGCCCGAGCAACTCCGCGAACAGGGCGCACAGCGCCTTCTCGGCAGGGGTCTGCGGAGCGCGACCGGCCCTCGCTGCGGCCTCCGGCACCGGCAGTGCGGCGCGATCGACCTTGCCGTTGACGGTCAGCGGGAACGCGTTCAGGACGACGACCGCCGACGGCACCATGTACTCCGGCAGCCGGGCGGCGGCATGAGTCCGTACGTCCTCGCCGTCCGCGTCCCCGACGACGTACCCGACCAGACGCCCGTCCCGAACCACCGCCACGGCCCGCTCGACCTGCGCATGAACCGCCAGGACCGCCTCGACCTCACCCAGCTCCACGCGGAACCCGCGGATCTTCACCTGCGCATCCGCACGCCCCACGAACTCCAGCCGGCCGTCCGCCGTCCAGCGGACCAGGTCCCCGGTGCGATACATCCGCCCGCCGTCACCGAACGGGCACGCGACAAAGCGCTCGGCGGTCAGGTCGGCGCGGCTGATGTAGCCGCGGGCCAGACCTGACCCGGCGATGTACAACTCACCCACCACATCCACCGGCACGGGCCGCACATACGCATCCAGCACGTAGGTGCAGAGGTTGGGCAGCGGAGAACCGATCGCGGGCGGCGCGTCCTCGCCGGTGATGCCCTCCTCCAGCAGGACGGCCGTGGTGATGACGGTCGCCTCGGTCGGCCCGTAGGTGTTCCACACCCGCGCACCCGCACGCCACTTCGCCGCCAGACCGGCCTCCAGCCGCTCCGCACCCAGCACCCAGTTGCCGACCCCCGAAACGGCCTCCGGATCCAGCACACCCAGCAGCGACGGCACCACACTCGCCACCCCGACACCGGCCGCTTCCAACATGGCCGCCAGGGCGGGCGGGTGCCGGCGCTCCTGAGCCGAGGCGATCGCCAGCGTGCCGCCCGCTGCCAGCGTCACCGCGACGTCCAGCACCGCCGCATCGAAACTGAACGACGCGAACTGCAACGCCGTCCCGCCCGGCTCGACGCCCAGGACCGGGCGCATCGCCGACGCCAGGTTCGCCACCGAACCATGGGCAACGGCCACGCCCTTCGGCTGCCCCGTCGACCCCGACGTATAGATCACATACGCCAACTGACCAGCCACAACCTCCGGCAGCACACCGAAGTCGCTCTCCAGCCCGTCCAGCCGGACCGCGTCGACGTCCTCCGGCAGCCGGTCCGCTGTCTTCTCCGCGACGAGCACCAGTTCGGCGCCGCTGTCGGCGACCATGTAAGCCAGCCGGTCGGAGGGGTATTCGGGATCCAGCGGCACATACGCCCCACCGGCCTTCCACACCGCAAGGATCGCGATCACCATCTCGGCGCCACGCGGCAGGCACAAGCCCACCCGCGACTCCCGACCCACACCCCGCGCCACCAACCCCCGCGCCCACACATCCGAACGCGCATCCACCTCGGCATAGGACAGAGCACGACCCTCGGACCACAGCGCAGCCGCCTCCGGCGTACGCACCGCCCACTCCCGGAACCGCTCCAGCACCGACGACGCATCCACATCCCGCGCCGTGGCGTTCCATCCGCTCGTCACCAGGGCACGCTCGTCGTCCCCCGCCAGTCCGATCCTCCGCACCGGCGCCGTCGGGTCCCCGACCGCCCGCTCGACGAAGCCGACCAACGACCTGTGGACCGCCCGCACCCACGCCCGGTCATAGAGCGCCGCGTTCGCCTCGACGGTGACCTCGATGCCCGAGCCGGTCCGGTCGATCAGGACGCCGAAGTCCTCGACCAGCCGGGTCGACACGTCCCATGCCACGCCTCGGCAGTCGCCGAAGGTCAGCTCCCCGGCCCGCGGCAGGATGTTCACGTACGGCCCGAAGTGCCAGCGATCGCCTTCCGGCCAGCCCAGCTCCCGGCGCAGCAGCTCGCCCCGGTACCGCTGGTGTCGGAGCAGCTCGCCGAGGGCTCCGTCGGCACTCCGTGCGAGGTCGGACAGGCTCGCTCCAGCCGGGACCGGGAACCGCAGGGGCAGCATGTTTGCCCGGGTGACGCGCGCTCGCAGGTCCCTCTCGGTCACACGCCCGGTCACAGGCAGGCTGAGCAGCGCCTCTGCCGACCCGGCCATCCCGCTCACGAAGGCGCCCGCGGCGGCGACGAGCATCCGGGACGTCCGCAGGCCGGCGCCGTCCGCCGCAGCGCGCAGCGCGTCCGCCGCGGCGGGAGCGAGGCCGCCCGTCTCACGCCGCACCGCCCCGGCACCGCTCTTGCCCTCCTGGAGGAAACCAAAGGCGCCGGAAAGGCGCGAGACCTCCGCCAGTTCCGGTCGGTCCGAGAATCGGTCGTACAGAAAACGTCGATCGTCGGTGAATTCGGTCGAGTTCCGGTACCTCGCCTCCTCGTCAAGCACCTCTCTCAGCGAGATGCACTCGGACTCCGAATTTGCCGCGCCCACGACAAGCGCCGAATACACCTCGGCGACCCGGCGCGCCATGAGCGTGCATGCATATCCGTCGAGGAGCAGGTGGTTATAGCCCTGGAACCAGCAGTACCGTTCGGAATCGAGTTTGTAGAGCACGAACGAGAAGAGCTGTCCTGCGAGCGGATCCTCCACACCGGCGAGTTCCTCGCGCATCCGAGTTTCGAGCCACGCCCGCCGGTCACCGTCGCCCCCGTTCTGCTCCTCGACGCGCAGCGCCCATCGCCCGGCGCCGTGCGGCATGGCGCGCACGCCGCCGACCGCGTCCTCGGCGAATCGCACGCCCAGGATCTCCGTCTCCTCGACCGTCCGGCGCAGCGCGGCTTCGAAGGCGGGCACGTCGAGCGCGCCCGTGATCTCGACGGCCTGCCCGACGCTGTAGAGCGCGCGCGGGCCTCCCAGGCGCTGCGCGCGCCAGACGCCCTCCTGGCTGTCGGACAGGGGAATTCCGCCGCCGATTCGCTCGCTCATATCCGCCCCTAACCCCTATTCCCTCTCCATGGGCAGGCAGCTGCCCAACGCGCCATTTCGCAGGAAACGCAAGGAAAAGAGCTTCCACTCGGGAAGCTCCTGGGAATCTCACCCCGTGGACCGAAAGGCCCCGGCGAAACGTCGCCAAAACCCGTTCACGACCGGGGCCGGTCAATCAGAACGATACCTATCGGACGGCATCGGACGGCATTGTCCAACCGACCGTTCTGGTCACTTGGACGCGGTCACCGCGCGCGTCTGCGGCCAACCCTCGTATCGCTCCACGCCCTTGACAAGCAGAGGAAAGGAGAGCTCGACGACGAGTCCCCCGCCCGGCCTGGGGCAGGCGGTGAGGGGGGCGTCGTGGGCCGCGGCGATGGCCCGCACGATCGACAGGCCGAGGCCGTGGTGGCCGTCACCCGCTGTGCGGTTCATGCGCTGGAACGGCTCGAAGAGCTGGTCGACACGGTCCTTCGGGACCTCGGGGCCGGTGTTGGTGACCGTGAGGACGGCGCGCCGATCGTGGCGCCGGACGGCGATGTCCACACTCCCGTCCGAAACGTTGTAATAGGCGGCGTTGTGGACCAGGTTGGCGACCAGCCGCTCCAGGAGCGCGGTGTCACCGGCGACCGGCGCCGGCTCGGTGCTGTCCACGATCCGCACGCCGTACCGCCGGGTCTGAGGCACCTGGGTGAGCAGCACGGACTCGACGACCTCGGACAGGTCGACGGGCTCGGTCCGGTCCATGCCCCGCTCACTGACAGCCAGGGTGAGGAGGGATTCCAGCAGGGCTCCCTGGTGGGTGCTGATCCGCAGCAGGCGCTCGAAGTTCTCGCGGAACGACTCGGCGGTGGCGTCGGGGTCGAGAAGGGCTTCCTCGAGGAGCGCACGTTCCACCGTGAGCGGGGTGCGCAGCTCGTGGGCGGCATTGGCGACGAAGCGCTTGTGGGACTCCAGGGCGGCCTCGAGCCGGTCCAGGAGGCCGTCGACGCTGTCGGCGAGGTCGCTGATCTCGTCACCCGGGCCCTCGACGGCGAGCCGCTCGTGCACATTGCGGGCGGAGATGCTGCGGATGCCGGCGGTGACGGTGCGCATGGGGCGGAGCACCCGGCGGGCCAGCAGCCAGCTGAGCACGACGGAGATGCCCGCCATGATGGCGAGGGCGATCCCGGACTGCACGAGCAGCTCGTGCATCTGGGCCTCGTGCATGCGGGCGGCCTGTTCGCGCAGTCGGGCGTCGAGCACGGACTCGGGCGGCGGGGCGTCGGTGCCCGGGCCGGGCCCGATGTGGATCGTGGGCTGCTCGCGGCCGCCCTCGCTGATCTCGTACTTGACGACGCTGTGGGTGGGGCGGTTGACCAACAGGTAGGTCATGCCGAGCAGGACAGCGCCGGACGCGATGAACAGCAGGCCGAACAGTACGGCGAAGCGGACCCGCACCCGGCGAGGCGTCAGGCGGCGGACCAGGGCGCGCAGCCAGGACGCCGGGGCGGAGCGGAGTGCGAGGTGGCGTGCTCGGGCAATGCGGGCGAGGAGGGATGCCACCATGTCAGTCGACCCGATAGCCCAGGCCCGGCACGGTCTGGATCACCGAGGCGTCGAGGAGCTTGGCCCGGAGCCGGTTGACGGTCGCTTTGACGGTGGTGCTGCCCGGATCCGCCACCTCGTCCCACACCTTGGCGAGCAGCTCGTCGGCCGGGACGGTCCGCCCCTCGGCGCCGAGCAGGTACTCGAGTACGCCGAACTCCTTCGTGGTGAGGGGCAGCTGGGTGCCGGAGTGGCTGGCGGTGCGGCGGGCGGGGTCGAGGCGCAGGGGGCCGCGGACGAGCACGGGCCGGCGCACCGGGTGGGCGCGGCGGCCGAGAGCGCGGGTACGGGCGAGGAGTTCGGCCCACGCGAAGGGCTTGGCGAGGTAGTCGTCGGCGCCGAGGCCGAGACCCTCTACGCGGTCGGCGACGGAGGCGGAGGCGGTGAGCATGAGCACCTTGGTGCGCAGGCCCTTGGCAGCGAGTTCGCCGCAGACCTCGTCGCCGTGCACGTCGGGGAGGTCGCGGTCGAGGACGACGACGTCGTAGTCCACCTCCATCACGAGGTCGAGCGCTGTCTCGCCGTCGTAAGCGGTGTCGACGGCGAGGCCCTCGCGGCGGAAGACCCTGGTGATCGAGTCCGCGAGCTCCGTATGGTCCTCCACCACCAGTACCCTCATCACTCCCCCTACGCGACACGCGCCACGGACCCCAGCCTGCCCCACTCCCGGTCACAACCGGGTTACCCCATCCACAGCCTGGCCCACCACCCCCCGCCTCGCAACGGCATCCGGTCCTCTGACCGCGGCGCGCATCAGATGCGGTAGCCGACGTTCGGGAATGTCTCGATGACCGGCGGGTCGCCGAGCTTGCGGCGCAACCGGCTCACCGTGACCTTGACCGCGTTGCTGAACGGATCAGCGTCCCGGTCCCAGGCCCGCTCCAGCAGCTCCTCGGCGGAGACCACGGCGCCGCCGGCCGCGAGCAGCACCTCGAGCACGGCCATCTCCTTCGGCGACAGATCCAGCTTGCGTCCACCGCGCAGAGCGGTCCGTCGGGCGGGGTCGAGCTCGATGTCACCGCGGACGAGGACCGGGGGGACGGCGGGCTGGTCGCGTCTGTCCAGGGCTTGGACGCGGGCGATGAGCTCGGCGAAGGAGAAGGGCTTGGCCAGGTAGTCGTCGGCGCCGAGATCGAGGCCGTCGACGCGGTCGGCGAGAGTGCCGGCAGCGGTGAGCATCAGGACGCGGGAGGGGCAGCCCTGCCGAACCAGCGCACGGCAGATATCGTCGCCGTGCACCAGCGGCAGGTCACGGTCCAGTACGACGACGTCGTAGTCCCCGCTGGAAGCCCGGCTCAGCCCCTGCTCACCGTCGTGCGCGAGCTCGACCTCCATGGCATGCCGACGCAGCCCCCTCGCGACGCTCTCCGCGAGATCCTTGTGATCCTCCACGATCAGTACCCGCATGTGCCCACCCTCGCAGCCGGACGGTCACTCAGAGGTAACAGAGAATGCGGCTACAAGGACCGGCTTCCGTTCCAACGCCGGTGCCGCCGCGATGTTTACACGGGAGGGAAGCCCTCCGCAGTCCTCAACGCAACTTCCCAGGCCAGCAGGAGTGCGGCTCAGGCCCAGGCCCCCACCGGCACGAACGAACTGTCCTGCCGGAACAGCTCAGTCCCGTCCGCCCGTTCCACCCGCAGCTGATAGCCGTAGTGCCGCAGGTAGTACCCGGGATAGTTGTACGACTCGAAGCGGAGCGCGCCGCTCGATGTGCCCGTGCGGGCGACGAACGTGGCGTCCCTCGCGAACGTCGACGTGCCGTCGTCGGTGTCGAAGCGGGCCCGGAAGTCCCAGTGGCGGAGGTACTTGCCGGAGGAGTCGTGGAAGGAGTGGCCGTTCGCGTCGGCGAGGCCGGGCACCACCGTGAAGGTCGATGCCTGCTTCTCGGCGGTCGTGCTGGAGCCGCTGACCACCGGGAGGTTGAGCAGGGACGACTGTGCCTGCCAGTAACGGGTGGGGTAGTTGGCCGACTGGAAGGACCGGGTGACGTTCTTCGCCAGGGCCGGGCCGCCCGTGACGGTCTCCTTGATGACCGTGAAGTGGCGGGCCGTTCCGGAGACGGCGGGCAGGGCGGCCGGGGCGGACCAGGTCGCGAAGGTGTCGTAACTGTCGCTGTAGTAGTAGGTGCCGTCGCCGTAGCCGTCGAAGAAGAGCCGCCAGCCGCCGTTGTCGAGCTGGACGAGTGCCGGGCCCTCCCGGTAGCTGCCCCAGCCCGCCCAGTCCCCGGTGCGGGAGATCGTGTACGGGCCGGTGAGGCTGGGCGCCGTGGCGTACTCGATGTACTTCGTCGTCTCATTCTTCGTGAAGGCGTGGTAGGTCGAGCCCAGCTTCACGATGAAGGTGTCGATGTGGTTCGCGCCGATCCCGGACAGCGTCACCGGTGAACTCCACGCCGTCAGTGCGGAGTTCGTGGCCCTCAGCAGATAGGGCGTGAAGATCCACTCGTCGTTGGTGGTCGAGCAGGACACGATGACGTTCACGCTGCCGTCGCTGTCGACGAACCACTCCGGCGCCCACGCGCGGGAGAGGCCCGCGATCGGGACCGTGTAGTCGTACAGGAACGTCCAGTTGAGCCGGTCGGTGCTGCGGGCGAATCCGATGGTGGTGCTGGTGTCCTGCCAGGTGTGGGTCGTGTAGGTGACGTAGTAGTAGCCGTTGGTGTGCTTGAGGACGCTCGCGTCGCGGATGCGGTTGCTCGGCGGGGTGTACGCGGAGGCCTTCGCCAGGCGGAAGTCGGTGGCGTCGTCCGACTGATAGACGTTCACGGTGCCGTCGTTGCTGTTCAGGAACGGCACGATCGTGTAGCGGGTGGCGGACCCGGTGGGCGGTGCGGCGGCCAGGGCGGTACCGAGCAGTCCGGGCGCTTCACCCAGCACGAGGGCCGGGGCGGGCAGGACGGCCATCGCGCGCAGCAAGGTGCGGCGGGACGGTCTGGGGGGAGGTGGGGTCACGGCGGCTCTCCATGACGTTCGGGGGTATGGGGATTCAGGGGGTTCAGGGACGCACTTCGTTCGACATTTCGAACACAGTTCGGCAGAGCGATCAGACGGTAGGGGTGGGACCAGGCCTCGTCAATCCTTCGCGCACGAAGCGGAAGAGGCCTGTGGGAAACCTGTGCTCCTTCAGCGCTCCCCCAATCGGACTCCCCCCGTTTCCCAAGTCGTTCCACCGACGGGCCTCGGAGGTTACTGTTCGGTAGACAACGTCGTTCCGGAGGTGCCCGTATGACACCCGACCGTGCCGTAGGCCTCGCCGAGTCCGCCCGTGCGCTGGCCGACGGGGAGGTGACGTCGCAGGCGCTGGTCGCGGAGGCGCTCGCGCGGATCGAGGCGACCCAGGGGTCCCTCAACGCCTTCCGGGTGGTCCGGGCCGAGGCCGCCCTCGCCGAGGCGAAGGCCGCCGACGCGGAACTCGCCGCCGGCGGGCGCCGGCCAATGCTGGGCGTCCCGGTCGCGGTGAAGGACGACATGGACGTGGCGGGCGAACCGACCGCGTTCGGCTGTTGCGGCGAGTTCCCTCCGGTCGCCGAGGACGGTGAGGCGGTGCGGCGGCTGCGCGCGGCCGGGGCGGTGATCGTGGGCAAGACGAACACCTGCGAGCTGGGACAGTGGCCGTTCACCGAGGGGCCGGCCTTCGGCGCGACCCGCAACCCGTGGCACGCGGACCACACGCCGGGCGGCTCGTCCGGTGGTTCGGCGGCCGCCGTGGCCGCCGGTCTGGTGCCCGCCGCGCTCGGCTCGGACGGCGCCGGTTCGGTGCGGATCCCGGCATCGTGGACGCATCTCATCGGCATCAAGCCGCAGCGCGGCCGCGTCTCCACCTGGCCGCGCGGCGAGTCCTTCCAGGGCATCACCGTCAACGGCACCCTCGCCCGTACGGTGGCCGACGCCGCCCTCCTGCTGGACGCCGCCGCCGGCAACCACGACCTCGACCCGCACCGCCCGCCGGCGGTCGACGCCTCGCAGGCCGTGGGCCGCGAACCCGGACGGCTTCGCATCGCCCTCTCCCTCAAGCCGCCGTTCACCGCACTGCCCGCGCGTCTGCAGCCGGAGGTGCGGGCCAGGGTCGTCCGACTCGCCGAGAAACTGAGCGCGTTGGGGCACTTCGTCGAGGAGGCCGATCCGCCGTACGGCCAGATCGGGCTGACCTTCATCCCGCGCGCGACGGTCGGCATCGCCGAGTGGGCGAGCGCGGCGCCCTTCCCCGCGCTGCTCGACCGGCGCACCCGGGACGCCGCCCGGCTGGGCCGGCTCCTCGGCGGGGTCCCGCTGCGGGCGGCACGGCGCGCGGAGGCGGTGCTGCACCGTCGTATCGGCGCGTTCTACGAGTCGTACGACGTGATCCTCGCGCCCACGACGGCCGCTCCCCCGCCCCGCATCGGCGCGATGCTCGAGCTCGGCGGTTTCGCCACCGACCGGGCGATGATCGCCGCCTGTCCCTACGCCTGGCCGTGGAACGTGCTGGGCTGGCCCGGTGTGAACGTCCCCGCCGGGTTTGTGGACGGTCTGCCCGTCGGTGCCCAGTTGCTCGGGCCGGCGAACAGCGAGCCCCTGCTGATCTCGCTGGCCGCGCAGTTGGAGGCGGAGCTGCGCTGGCACGAGCTGTGGCCGCCGCAGCAGGGCGAGACCGTTCCCGCCCCGGTCGTCTGAGGGACCGCAGGACCTACCCTGTGACGATGGACGATGCGTCGATGGTCGGGCTCATGGGGCGGGTCACCGGCACGGTGGGACCCGGGCTCGTCGGCGAGGTGATGGTGCGGGTGCGCGGCGGCGCCGAGCACTTCCTCGCCTATCCGGCCACCGGCACCGACCGCATCGAACGCGGCACGGTGGTGATGGTGGTGGAGTACCAGCCGCCGCGGACCGTCTACGTCCAGGCTGCATACGACAGTTGAGCCCGTTCCTTCGCAGGTGAGAGCCGTCTGCGTCAAGGTTGCGGCAAGGATGCGTCAACCCCTGTACCTGCGTGGCGCACAGGCGCACACTCCCATTCGTTCGGTGCCGAAAGGGCACCATCCAAAGGGGGCGTATGCCGATGGTTGTCGGCGTCGTTGCGGGGGTGGCGGTAGCTGCCGTCCTCGTTCTGATCGGTTTGTTCAAGATGATGTGGCGGGTCGCCGAGCCCAACGAGGCGCTGGTCATCTCCGGTTCCAAGCACCGCACCGAGGGCCTCGAGGAGGGCATGGGCTTTCGGATCGTCACCGGGCGGGGCACGCTGGTGCTGCCCGGGGTGCAGGCGGTGCGCAAGCTGTCGCTCGACCTCAACGAGACCGAGTTGCAGGTGGACTGCGTGACGCACCAGGGCATTCCGCTGAAGGTGCGGGGCGTGGTCATCTTCAAGGTGGGCGACGACTTCGTGTCGATCGCCAACGCGGCCCGCCGTTTCCTCGACCAGCAGAAGCTGATGTCGGAGCGGGTGCACAACGTCTTCGCCGGTCATCTGCGGTCCATCGTGGGCGGGTTGACGGTGGAGGACATGATCCGCGACCGGGACAAGCTCACCGGGCAGACGCGGGCGGCCTGCGGTACCGAGATGGAGAAGCTCGGGCTCATCGTCGACTCGCTGCAGATCCACGAGATCGAGGACCCCACCGGGTACATCCAGAACCTGGCCATGCCGCACGCGGCGGCCGTGCAGCGGGACGCGCGGATCGCGCAGGCCGAGGCGAACCGTCTCGCCACCGAGGCGGAGCAGCAGAGTTACGCGCGGATGGCCGAGGCGACCCGGGACAGCGAGATCCTCCAGGCCGGCTACCAGGCCGAGCGCGACAAGGCGGGGGCCAAGGCCCGGCAGGCCGGTCCGCTCGCCGACGCGGCCGCCCGGCAGGAGGTCGTCGTCCAGGAGACGCGGGTCGCCGAACTGGAGGCGCACCGGCGCGAGCAGCAGCTCCAGGCCGACGTGCGCAAGCCCGCCGACGCGCAGGCCTACGAGAAGCGCACGCTGGCCGAGGCCGAGCGCGACGCGCGGATCTCGGCGGCGCAGGCCAAGGCGAAGGAGACGGAGCTGGCGGCCGCGGCCGAGGCGACCCGCGTCAAGACGGCCGCGGGCGCGGAGGCCGAGGCGACCAAGACGCGCGGCACGGCCACGGCGGCCGCGACCCGGGCCACCGGAGAGGCCGAGGCCTCCGCCGCGCAGGCAAGGGGTCTCGCGGACGCCGAGGCGGCCAAGGCCAAGGGGCTCGCGGAGGCGGAGGCCATCAAGGCCCGGGCCGCCGCCCTGGCCGAGAACCAGGAGGCCGTGGTCGCGCAGCAACTCGCCGAGAACTGGCCGGAGATCGTCCGGGCCGGAGCGTCCGCCTTCGGCAGCGTCGACAACATGGTGCTGCTGAACGGCGCCGACGGCATGGCGGACATGTTCGCCAAGGCGCTCACCATGGGCGGTACGGGACTGGGGCTGGCCCGGCAGCTGCTGGCGTCCATGAACCAGAACGGGCAGGACCCGAAGGAGGGTTCCCCGCTCAACGGGCTCGCTCAGAAGGTGCCGATGGACGAGAAGTGACCCGGCGGAATTGCTTGCGGGGGCAGCCTCTAGGGTGCCCCCGTGAGCATCTCCACCGATGAGAACGTCCCGGGCCGCCACGGCCCCTCCGCCACCACCGAGGCCGATCCCCGCAAGGTCGGCAAGGTGCGCACCGAGTACTCCCCCGCGCACGACGGCGACCCCGACCCCGGGGAGATCGTCTGGACCTGGGTGCCCTTCGAGGAGAACGACGGGCGGGGCAAGGACCGGCCGGTGCTCGTGGTGGCCCGGGAGGCCGGAGGGACGTTCCTCGCGGTGCAGCTGTCGAGCAAGCGGCACGACGGGGACCGTGAGTGGGTCGCCATCGGCAGCGGGCCGTGGGACCGGACGGGGCGCGACTCCTGGGTCGACGTGGACCGCATCCTCCGCCTGCACGAGCAGGGCATGCGCCGGGAGGCGTGCGCCCTGGACCGCGGGCGGTTCAACCTGGTCAGGCACCGGCTGCACGAGCGCTACGGCTGGACCTGAGCGCTACGGCCGGAGCCGGCCCTCGGGGAACGCCCGTACGAATGCGGCTCGCACCGGGCTGTCGGGCGTGCGGTCCAGGATGCCGAACACCACGTGCTCGAACGCCCCGGCGAACCGCCCGCCGGGCGCGAGCAGCCCCTGGAACGCGCCCGCCACCTGCGCCGGGTCGTTCTGGAACACCCCGCAGCCCCAGGCACCGAGCACCAGTCGCCGGTACCCGTGCGCCACGGCCGTCTCCAGCACCCGCTCCGCCCGGGTCGCAAGGGCGCCCGGCAGCTCGGCCGTGCGCTGTGGGGCCGTACGCCGGATGACGCCCGCGTTCGGTGCGGCGGCGGTCAGGAAACCGGCGGTGTACGGGGTCTGAAGCAGCCGGCCGCGGTCGTCGCGGAAGACCGGCACGCCGGGTGAGTGGATGACACGGTCGGTGTAGAACGGGTCGCGGTGGGCGCGGTGGTGGTCGTAGAACGCGCGGGCGCCGAGCAGGCTGGTGTACAGCGCCGAGGCGCGGCACAGGGCTTCCTCCTGGGCCTGCGCGCCGTTCAGAAAGCCGCCGCCCGGATTGCGGGCCGAGGCGAAGTTCAGTACGGCCGTCCCGGCGCCGAGGCGACGGGCGGCCTCCAGGCTGCTCTCGCCCGTGACCTCGAAGAACGTCTCCAGCTGGGGGATCTGCGGCACCGGCACCGGGTCCGGCCCGTACATCAGGGTGCCGTCCCGCGCCGCCTCGATCGCCGCCGCGAGGGACACCTCGCGGCCGTCCGGCGCGCGGTACCTCCCCGCCGCCACGATCTCCTCCGTCTGCTGCGCGATGCCGCGCAGGCGCGCGCTCATGGCGCCACCCCCGTGCGCGCCATGACCGTGCGACCGCGTCGGCTGCACGCGATCTCCCCCGCCGTGCTCATGCACGCATCCTGAGCGATGCTGGTCGTGCGGTGCAACAGAATTCCCGGGCGCCGACAGCCGACCGAGAACGAGCGGGAAAGCCCCCGCAAACGCCCGGAGAGCAAAGATTACGCACCCGGAACGTGCCGGTACGCGCCCTTGTGCGAAGCGACGTGAGGGTCTTGGGTGGGACGAGTGTGCCGGCCCGCCCACAAGATCCGGGCCGGGCGGCATCGTGGACTCTCAGGAGGATCCAAGACATGTCAGATTCGGTGAGCGACTGTACGGAGCAGCCGCGCTCCGCAGTCACCGAAGCCGAGGTGGAGGCCCTCGTCAGGGGCATCTGCTTCAAGACCGGCCCGCCCCGCAGCCTCGGGGTCGAAGTGGAATGGCTCGTCCACGAGCTGCACAGCCCGCAGCTCCCCGTGACACCCGAACGACTCGAAGCGGCCTACGCCGCACTACGGACCGTGCCCCTGAGGTCGGCGCTCACCGTCGAACCCGGCGGTCAGCTGGAGCTGAGCTCCCCGCCCGCCACCTCGCTGATGGAGTGCATCGGTACCGTCTCCGCCGACCTCGACGCCGCCCGCGCGGTGCTGCGCAAGCAGAACCTCGGTCTCGTCGGCATGGGCAACGATCCCTGGCACCCGCCCCGCCGTTTCCTGCGCCAGCCGCGCTATGACGCCATGGAGGCGTATCTGGACCGGGCGGGCCCGGCCGGCCGCGCCATGATGTGCACCTCGGCCTCCGTGCAGGTGTGCCTGGACTCCGGATACGAGGAGCCCGGCCCGCTCGGGCACGGACGGCGCTGGTGGCTGGCACACCAGCTGGGCGCGGTCCTGGTCGCCGCCTTCGCCAACTCCCCGCTGGCCGGGAACGAGCCCACGGGCTGGCTCTCCACCCGGCAGCTGCTGTGGATGGAGATCGGCCCGGGCCGCGCGGGCGCACCTCCGCTGGACGGCGACCCGCGGGTCGCCTGGGCGCGGCACGTCCTGGACGCGCCGGTGATGTGCGTTCGGCAGGACGGCGGCCCGTGGGACGTCCCGGACGAGCTGACGTTCCGGGAGTGGACCAGGTCGGGAGCGCCGAGGCCACCGACGCAGGAGGACCTCGACTACCACCTGACGACCCTGTTCCCGCCGGTCAGACCGCGGGGCCATCTGGAACTGCGCATGATCGACGCGCAGCCGGGCGAGGACGGCTGGATCGTGCCGCTCGCCGTGGCCACGGCGCTCTTCGACGACCCCGAGGCCGCCGAGACCGCCTACCGCGCGGTGAAGCCGCTGGCCGAGCGCGCCATGTCGCTGCCCGCGCCGCACAACCCGCTGTGGCTCGACGCGGCCCGCTCGGGCCTCGCCGACCCCGAGTTGCAGGAGGTCGCCGACACCTGCTTCGCGGCGGCACTGGAGGCCCTGCCCCGGCTGGGGGCCACGACCGAGGTCACGGCCGCCGTCGCGGCGTACCGGGACCGCTATGTCAGCAAGGGCCGCTGCCCCGCCGACGACCTGCTGGACGAGCTCTACGGCACGGACCGCATCCTGCACGGGAAGGACGACCGGACATGACCGACCCCGCCCACGACGCCGACACGCTCCGCGAGCGGGCACTGACCACCCTCACCACCGCCCGTGCCCGGACGACCCTGCTGACCTCCTGCGTCGAGGACCCCGATCTCACCGCCCAGCACTCACCGCTGATGTCCCCGCTGGTCTGGGACCTCGCGCACATCGGCAACCAGGAGGAGCAGTGGCTGCTCCGGACGGTCGCCGGCCGGGAGGCGATGCGGCCCGAGATCGACGGCATCTACGACGCCTTCGAGCACCCCCGCGCCGCCCGCCCCACCCTGCCGCTGCTGCCGCCGACCGAGGCCCGTCACTACGCGTCCGAGGTGCGCGGGCGGGTCCTGGACCTGCTGGAGAGCACCGCGTTCCACGGGACGCGACTGACCGAGGCGGCATTCGCCTTCGGGATGATCGCGCAGCACGAACAGCAGCACGACGAGACGATGCTGATCACCCATCAGCTCCGCAGGGGCCCGCAGGCCCTGACCGCCCCCGACCCGGAACCGGCACCCTTGCTGACGGGCCCGTCCGAAGTCCTGGTCCCCGGAGGCCCGTTCACGATGGGCACCTCGACCGAGCCGTGGGCACTGGACAACGAACGCCCGGCGCACCGGCGCGAGGTACCGCCGTTCTACATCGACACCACACCGGTGACGAACGCCGCCTACAAGGCGTTCATCGAGGACGGCGGCTACGACGACGACCGCTGGTGGACGCCGGAAGGCTGGGCGCACATCCGCGGGAACTCGATCCACGCCCCGCTGTTCTGGCGCCGGGACGGCAAGCAGTGGCTCCGCCGCCGCTTCGGCGTCACCGAGGTGGTACCGCCGGACGAGCCCGTCCTGCACGTGTGCTGGTACGAGGCGGACGCCTACGCCCGCTGGGCCGGGCGCCGGCTGCCCACCGAGGCCGAGTGGGAGAAGGCCGCCCGCCACGACCCCGCCGGGGACCGCTCGATGCGCTACCCGTGGGGCGACGACGATCCCGGACCGGAGCACGCCAACCTCGGCCAGCGGCATCTGCGCCCGGCGCCCGCCGGCAGCTACCCGGAGGGCGAATCACCCCTCGGCGTACGGCAGTTGATAGGCGACGTGTGGGAGTGGACGGCGAGCGACTTCCTGCCGTACCCGGATTTCCAGGCGTTCCCGTACAAGGAGTACTCGGAGGTGTTCTTCGGGCCGGAGTACAAGGTGCTGCGCGGCGGTGCGTTCGCCGTGGACGCGGTGGCCTGCCGGGGCACCTTCCGCAACTGGGACTATCCGATACGTCGGCAGATCTTCTCCGGGTTCCGCACGGCCCGGTCCGCGGGGGACGCCTGATGTGCCGTCACCTGGCCTATCTGGGCCCCGAGGAGCCGCTCGGCAGACTCCTGGTCGAGCCGCCGCACAGCCTGTACCGCCAGTCGTGGGCGCCTCGGCGGCAGCGGTACGGGACTGTCAACGCCGATGGTTTCGGGGTCGGTTGGTACGCCGAGGGGGACCCGGTGCCGGCCCGGTACCGCCGGGCCGGGCCCATCTGGGCGGATCCGTCCTTCGCCGATCTGGCACGGGTCGTACGCAGCGGCGCGCTGCTGGCCGCCGTACGGGACGCGACGCTGCCGGGCGCCGATCAGGAGGCCGCGGCGGCGCCGTTCGCCGGCGGTCCCTGGCTGTTCAGCCACAACGGCGCGGTGAAGGGCTGGCCGGGCTCGCTCGCGCCGCTCGTGCCGACCCTGCCCGCGGTGGACGTGCTGTCGATGGAGGCCCGCAACGACTCGGCGCTCGTGTGGGCACTGGTCCTCGCGCGCCTGCGCGGCGGCGACGAGGAGGGGCAGGCGCTGGCCGACACGGTCCTGGAGGTCGCCGAGGCGGCCCCCGGTTCCCGGCTCAACCTGCTGCTCACCAACGGCGAGACCATCACCGCGACCGCCTGGGGCGACACCCTCTTCCACCTCACCCGGCCCGGCGGCGGCACCGTCGTGGCCTCCGAGCCGTACGACGACGATCCGCACTGGCAGGAGGTCCCCGACCGGACCCTCCTCGCGGCGAGCCGCACCGACGTGCTGCTCACCCCGCTCAAGGATCCGAGCGACCCCCTGCAACCCTCCGCCTCCGCACGACCGAAGGAGCCCAGCACGTGAGTCCGTTCCTTCTCACTCGCACCCTGCCCGAGGACGCCACCGACGCCGCGCTGCGCGCCGACGTCCTCAAGGGCCTGACGAGCACGCCCAAGACCCTGCCGCCGAAGTGGTTCTACGACGCGCAGGGCAGCGAACTGTTCGAGAAGATCACCGAGTTGCCCGAGTACTACCCGACGCGCGCCGAGCGGGAGATCCTCGTCGACCGGGCCGGCGAGATCGCCGCGGTCACGGGCGCCCGCACACTGGTCGAACTGGGCTCCGGCTCCTCGGAGAAGACGCGGTACCTGATCGACGCGCTGACGGGGCTGCACACGTACGTCCCCGTCGACGTCAGCGAGAGCGCGCTCACGCAGGCCGGGCAGGCGCTCATCGAGGAGCGGCCGGAGCTCGACGTGCACGCGCTGATCGCCGACTTCACCGGCGGGCTGACGCTGCCGGACACACCGGGACCCCGGCTGGTGGCGTTCCTCGGCGGCACGGTCGGCAACCTGCTGCCGGCCGAGCGTGCGGCGTTCCTTGCCTCGGTGCGGTCCCTCCTCTCCCCCGGTGACGCGCTGCTGCTCGGCACGGATCTGGTCAAGGACGAGAGGGTCCTGGTCGAGGCGTACGACGACGCGGCCGGGGTGACGGCCGCGTTCAACAAGAACGTCCTGGCGGTGATCGACCGCGAGTTGGGCGCCGACTTCGATCCGGCCGCGTTCGACCACGTCGCCGTCTGGGACGCGGACCACGAGTGGATCGAGATGCGGCTGCGCTCGCGTACCGCGCAGACGGTGAAGGTGCCCGCGCTGGGCCTCGCCGTCGACTTCGCGGCGGGCGAGGACATGCGCACCGAGGTGTCGGCGAAGTTCCGGAGGAACGGTGTCCGCGCGGAACTGTCGGATGCCGGGCTGGAGCTGGCGCACTGGTGGACGGACGGCGAGGGGCGCTTCGCGCTGTCACTGAGCGTGGCGCGGTGACGGACGGCTCGCGCGATGCCCCGCCTTGGGGCACCGTGGAGTGACGCGTGTGAGAGGAGCACCCACATGTCGAACCACACCTACCGGGTCACGGATATCGTCGGCACCTCGCCGGAGGGCGTGGACCAGGCCATCCGCAACGGCATCAAGCGTGCCTCGCAGACCCTGCACAACCTGGACTGGTTCGAGGTGACCGAGGTGCGCGGCCAGCTCGACAACGGGCAGATCGCGCACTGGCAGGTGACCATGAAGGTCGGCTTCCGCCTCGACGAGACCGGGTAGCAGGCCCCGGTCCGCTCCTCAGGTCCGCCCCTCCCGCTCCTGCGCCACCTTCAGCGCTGCGGACGGGGCGGACCAACGTGCCCGTACGACGGTGAATCCGGCCCGTTCGGCGTCCTCGCAGACCAGCTCGTCGTCGTCCACCAGGACCCGGATCTCGTGGGTCCGGGCGAGGCGGCGCAGGATCTCCAGCTTGGTGCGCCGGGCGGGCCGCCGGTCGTCGTTGCGCCGCATGTACACGCGCCCCTCGGGCAGCCCGTGCGTGGCGAGCCAGTCGAGCGTGTCGCGCCGGCAGCGCTCGGGCCGCCCGGTCAGATAGCGGACCTCGCACTCCTTCGCGCTCTCCCGCACCAGAGCGATGCCCTCCGAGAGGGGCGGATCGTCCGGGGCGGCGCCGAAGAAGCCGTCCCAGTCACGCGGCTTGCGCTCCAGGAAGTGCTGCCGGTGCGCCGTGTCGGCGAGGGTGTTGTCCAGGTCGAAGACGGCGAGGGGGCGGTCGTTGCTGTCGTTCACATCGCTCACCCTAATCCGGGGCCCTGATGTGAAACAGTCCGCCCCGAACACATGGTCCGGACTAATTCACTGACAGTCGTTATCCGCAAACTTCACGCGATCGCCGAAAAAACAAGAGGGACTAATGCGCCACCGTGGGGCGGCAATTCACGTCGACGGTTGATTGCTCAAAGAGAGCGCTGTCATACTCCGGCTTCCGGCTTTTCGCCGCCCGCCCCTCGTCCCCCATCAGGCCCGCACTCCCCAGTGCGTTCGGCATGTCGCAGCGAAGAAGGTGCGCCTGTGCCCGAGTTTTCACCATGGCACGACAAATCTCTCACATACAGTTCTCCGGTTAATGGCCCCGTACCGTCCAAACGCATATCCGAAGACGCCGAATTCCACTCACTTCGCCGCGCCCAGCGCAGGTTCGGCGTGCGCGCGACGATCCTGTCGGTCGGCGGATTCCTGCTGTACGTACTGCTGTCGCACGCCGCTCCCGGCCTGATGAACCAGCGTCTGACCGGCAACCTCACCCTCGGCCTCGCGCTGGGTCTCGGCCAGTTCGCCGTGATGGGCGTGACGGCCTGGTGCTATGTACGGCACATGCGCACCCGCGTCGACCCGCTGGCCCGTGGCCTGGCCTCGCGACTGCGGCAGCAGGAACTGGGATCACCCCGCGCCGCGACGCCGCACGGCGAGGCCGGGGGGCACCGCACGTGGTGACCGTGTCCGCAGGCGTAGTCGACAGATTCAGCCTCAACCTGACGTTCGTGCTCTTCCTGACGGTGGTCGTGGTCACGCTGTTCATGGCGCTGCTGACAGCCCCTCAGCGCGACGAGATCAGCGAGTTCTACCTCGGCAACCGCACCATGTCCCCGCTGCGCAACGGCCTCGCGATGTGCGGCGACTACGTGTCGGCCGCGACCCTGCTGGGCAGCACCGGACTGGTCGCA
Source organism: Streptomyces sp. NPDC111606 (assembly GCF_055656945.1). NCBI lineage: Bacteria > Bacillati > Actinomycetota > Actinomycetes > Kitasatosporales > Streptomycetaceae > Streptomyces > Streptomyces sp. NPDC111606. The sequence goes on along the minus strand of NZ_JBVKBY010000003.1, from coordinate 819,030 downwards.
CTCAACGGGTACGACGGACTGCTGTACCTGGGCGGGACCGTCGTCGCCTGGATGATGGTGCTGCTGCTCATCGCCGAACCCCTGCGCCGCGCGGGCAAGTTCACCCTGGGTGACACGCTGGCCCTGCGGCTGCCCCGGATGCAACGCCCGGTCAGGCTCGCCATCGCGATGTGCACCCTCGCCATCGCGACGCTCTATCTCGTGGCCCAACTCGTCGGCAGCATCGCCCTGTTGACCCAGTTCACGGGCGAACCCAGCGCCGCGACACGGACCCTGTGCGTGATCGTGATCGGCACCGTCGTCATCGTGTACGCCGCGATCGGCGGGGCGCCCGGCGCCACCGTCATCCAGATCATCAAGGCCGTGATGCTGGTGGCGGGCGTGACGGTCACCGCGGTCATGGTGCTCAACCACTACGACTGGAACCCCAATACCCTGCTGTCCGCGGCCGCGAACCACAGCGGCACCGGCACGCAGTTCCTCGAACCCGGACTGCGCTACGGCGTCAGCACGACCAGCAAACTCGATTTCTTCAGCCTGGAACTGGCGATCGTCCTGGGCCTCGCCGCCCTCCCCCATGTACTGATGCGCCTGCTCGCGCCGCGCAGGATCGACGTGCTGCGCTCCTCGGTCGTGTGGGCGGTCGGCCTGGTCGGCCTGGTCTGCCTCGCCGCCGGCGTCCTCGGTCTCGGCGCCACCGCCATCGTCGGCCGGGAGACCATCGCGGAGACGGATCACAAGGGCGACTCCGCCGTGCTGCTCCTCGCCAACGCACTGGGCGGCGGCATCCTCACCGCCCTGCTGTCCTGCCTCGCCTTCGTCACGCTGCTCGCGGTCGCGGCCGGCCTCACCCTCGCCGCCGCGTCGTCCCTCGCCCACGACCTGTACGGCGAGGTGATCCGCAAGGGGCGCGCGAGCGAGACCGAGGAGCTGATGGTCGCCCGGCTGTCCGCGGCCGTCATCGGGGTCCTCGCCATGATGCTCGCCCTCGTCTCCTGGGGCGCCAACACGGCGACGCTCGCGTTCCTCGCCTTCGCGATGGCGGCGTCCGCGATCCTGCCGACGATCGTGTACACCCTCTTCTGGCGCCGCTTCACGGGCCAGGGAGCGCTGCTCAGCCTCTGGGGCGGCCTGGTGTGCTCGGTGCTGCTGGTGCTGTTCTCCCCGGTGGTCTCCGCCACGCCCGGCTCCTTCTACCCGGACTCGGACTTCGCCTGGTTCCCGCTCCAGAACCCCGGCATCGTCTCCATCCCCGCGGGCTTCTTCCTCGGCTGGCTCGGCACGGTGCTGAGCGACCGCGGGCAGCCCCGGGACGACGCCGCCTACGAGGAGTTCGAGGTGCGGATGCTGGTGGGCGCCCAGGAATAGCCCCGAGTAGGCCCGGGACGCAATTGTTAATGGGATCCATTTTCATATAGCCTCCTCGGTGTTCACCCACCGAGGAGGTCCGTCATGGCTGTCCCCAAGCGGAAGATGTCCCGCAGCAACACCCGCCACCGCCGCGCCCAGTGGAAGGCGAGCACGCCGCAGCTCGTGCCCGTCACCGTCGACGGTGTCAGCCACCTCGTGCCGCAGCACCTGGTGAAGGCCTACGAGCGCGGGCTGCTGCGTCCCGAGAGCTGACCGGGGCTGCCGTACGAACTCCCCTTCCGCCCCGGCCGGTTGTGGACCTGCATCAGGGAAGAGCTCGGCAGCGGCGGCACGCACCTGCGTGCTCAGGCCCTCCAGGTGGCCGTTGGCTGACTCCCCGGCCGCCGTCCTGCCTATTCTGGTGGAGGGCCGGTCCTGCTCGCAGAGCGCGAGAAGGGAGCCGCTGGTGACCGAGCGGACGATGGACAGGGTGGCCGCGGACACGTTGCGGCAGGCCAGGGATGCCGCCGCGCGTGAGGCCTGGGCCGAGGCGTACCGGTTGCTGGGCCGCCTGGACGCCGGCCGACTCACTCCGGACGACTTCGCCGCGTTCGCCGACGCCGCCTGGTGGACGGGCCGTGTCGACGAGTCGATCGACCGGCGGACACGCGCCTACTCCGGGTATGTCACGGCGGGGGCCACCCGGCAGGCGGGCCATTCGGCGTGGCTGCTGTTCTACGAGCACCAAATGGCGGGCCGTACGGCCGTGGCCGCCGGCTGGCTGGGTCGGGCCCGGCGGCATCTGGGCGGTGAACCGGAGTGTGTCGAGCAGTGCTACCTCGCCTGGGTCGACGCGGAGGACGCTCAGCGGCGCGGTGCCTTCGACGAAGCGATGGCGGCGGCTCGGCACATGGCAGGGATCGCGCGGCGTCGCGGGAGCCCGGATCTGCTCGCCATGGGCGTCCAGGCGCAGGCGGGCGTGCTGGTGTCCCAGGGGCGCGTCCGTGAGGGGCTCGACCTGCTGGACGAGGCGATGTGCTCGGCCATGGCGGGTGAACTCAGCTCCTTCTTCACCGGCTGGGTCTACTGCCTGGGCCTGCAGCAGTCCATGGCCTGCGTCGATCTGGGACGCGCCGCCGAATGGACCGACGCGGCCATGCGGTGGTGCGCGGCCATGCCGGCCGAGAACAACTTCCGGGGATTGTGCCGGGTGCACCGGGTCGAGGTGCTGGAGCTGCGCGGCAGCTGGCCCGAGGCGCTCACCGAGGCGGAGCGGACCTGCAAGGAAGTGCTGCCGAACGAGCGGCGGACGGCCGCCGAGGCGGTCTACCTGGTCGGCCAGATCCAGCGGCGGCGCGGTGAGCTCACGGCGGCGGAGCGGTCGTACGACCGCGCCCATGAACTCGGCCGCGACCCGCAGCCCGGCCTCGCCCTGCTGCGATTGGCCCAGGGGAAGGCCGACGCCGCGGCCGCCGCCCTGCGGCATGCGGGCGGAGTCGAGGCGGGCGGTCTCACGCGGTGCAGACTACTGGCCGCCCAGGTGGAGGTGTACCTGGCACTGGGCCGGACCGCCGAGGCACGCGCGGCTGCCGAGGAGCTGGCCCTGCTTGCCCGCGACTGGCAGCGGCGGTGCGGTTCGCAGACGACTCTCCTGCATGCGAGCGCCGCCACGGCGTCCGGCGCTGTGGCCTTCGCGGCCCGTGACCTCGACCGGGCGCTGCCCGGGCTGCGCCGGGCGCTGACGCTCTGGCTGGAGCTGCAGGTGCCGTACGAGACGGCCCAGGTGCGGACGACCCTGGCCGCCGCCGACCGGGCCACCGGGGACGACGAGGGTGCCCGCATGGAGCTGCGGGCAGCCGAGCAGGTGTTCCGGCAGCTCGGCGCCGTACCGGACGCGCTCCGGGCGGCCGCTCTGCTCGCCGATGTGCGCCCGGGGCGGCCCGGTGGGCTCACCGAACGGGAGATCCAGGTGCTGCGGCTGGTCGCGGCGGGCCGTACGAACCGGGCCGTCGCCGCTGAGCTGGTGATCAGCGAGCACACCGTCGCCCGGCACCTGAACAACATCTTCGCCAAACTCCAGGTGTCCTCGCGGGCTGCGGCGACGGGATACGCGTACCGGCACGGTCTCGCGTGACGCGGATGGGCCGTTCCGCCCATGCCCTGCTCCCGCCCTGGATGGGCGATTCCGGCGATGAGCACGTCCCCTCCGCGCGCGTACACCGGTGGTGTATCCCCTCCTCCCGGCACCCGAACGGAGAGCGGCGGCCATGGCCACCTTCACAGCGACCCTCGACCACCGGCTGACGGACCGGCTGCGCGGCGACGTCGTCGAGCCCGGTGACCCGGACTACGACGAGGCCCGCAAGGTCTACAACGCCATGCACGACAAGCGGCCGGCCGTCATCGTGCGGGCCGTCGACGCGGGCGACGTCGTCGCCACGGTGAACTTCGCCCGCGAGCAGGGCCTGCCGCTGGCCGTGCGCGGCGGCAGCCACAGCGTCCCCGGCCACGGCACGTGTGACGGCGGGGTCGTCCTCGACCTGGGCCGGATGCGCGGGGTCCGCGTCGATCCCGGCGCCCGCACGGCGTGGGTGGAGGGTGGCTGCACCTGGGCGGACGTCAATCACGCCACGCACGCGTTCGGGCTGGCCACCACCGGCGGGGTCGTCTCCACGACCGGCGTCGGCGGCCTGACGACCGGCGGCGGCATGGGCCACCTGGCCCGGCGCTGCGGTCTGGCCTGCGACAACCTGGTCTCGGTTGACCTGGTGACGGCCGACGGCTCCTTCCTGACCTGCACGGACGACCAGCACAGCGATCTGATGTGGGCGGTGCGAGGCGGCGGCGGCAACTTCGGCGTCGTCACGTCCTTCGCGTTCCGGCTGCACCCCGTCGCCGACATCCTCGGCGGGCCCACGTTCTTCCCCCTCGACGCCGACGTGATCCGCCGGTACCGGGACCTGGTCGCCGCGGCGGACGAACGGCTCGGAGCGGTCCTCGTCGTGGGGCTCGGACCACCGGTGCCGTTCCTGCCCGAGCGCTGGCACGGGCGGCCGCTGTGCGGCGTGGTCGCCTGCTGGAGCGGCCCGCCGGACGAGGACGACCGGGTGCGGGACCGGGTCGCCGCGCTGGGCCCCGTCCTGGGGCGGCACCTGGAGCGCATGCCCTATCCCGTGATCAACACCCTGTTCGACGAGCTGGTGCCCGCCGGGCTGTACCACTACTGGAAGGGCAGCTTCACCAAGGAACTGCCGGACGGCGCCGTCGACGCCCTCGTCGAGTACGGCGCCACCACGCCCTCGATCCAGAGCGTCACGGTCGTCTTCCCCATCGACGGGGCCTGCCACCGCGTGGCACCGGAGGAGACCGCCTTCTCCTACCGGGACGCCGACTACTCGATCGCGCTCAGCCCGACCCTCACCACCCGTGAGGAGTGCGAGGGTCGCAAGGACTGGGTGCGCGCCTTCCACCGGGCGATGGAACCGCATTCCATGGGCGGCGGCTACGTGAACTTCATGGACGGCGACGACCAGGACCGCGTACGGGCCAACTACCGGGCGAACTACGACCGTCTGAGGGATCTGAAACGGCGCCACGACCCGGGCAACCTGTTCCGCCTGAACCACAACATCGCACCGTGAGGAATCCTGCGGGCTCCCCGGTGTTGAACCCGGTATGAGCTCCGTGATCGCCTCGACCCGCTTCTCCGTCCTCGACCGCTCCCGCACCCGCGAGGGCCACCCGACCGGAGAAGCGCTGCGTGACACCGTACGGCTGGCGAGGGAGCTGGAGGAACTGGGCTACCACCGTGTCTGGGTCTCGGAGCACCACGGTGTGCCCGGGGTCGCCGGCTCGGCGCCGACCGTGCTGGCCGCCGCCGTCGCCGCCGCGACCCGCACGATCCGGGTCGGCACCGGCGGGGTGATGCTGCCCAACCACCAACCCCTGGTCGTGGCCGAGCAGTTCGGGGTGCTGGAGTCCCTCTTCCCCGGCCGTGTCGACATGGGGCTCGGGCGATCGGTCGGCTTCACGGACGGCGTCCGCAAGGCGCTCGGACGGGACAAGGGGGACGCCGAGGACTTCGCGTCGCAGATCGGGGAGCTGCTCGACTGGTTCCGCGGTACCTCGCCGACCGGTGTGCACGCGCGGCCCGCCGAGGGCCTGAACGTGCCGCCCTTCGTGCTGGCGATGGGCGAGGGGGCGGACATCGCGGCCCGCGCCGGGCTGCCCATGGTCATCGGGGATCTGCGGAACCGGGAGAAGATGCAGCGCGGGATCGATCACTATCGCAACCGCTTCCGGCCCTCCGCCTGGGCCGGCGAGCCGTACGTCGTCATCTCCGGCACGATCGCGGTGGCCGCGACGCCCGAGGAGGCCCGGCGCCTGCTCGTCCCGGAGGCCTGGGCGATGGCGTACTCGCGCACGCACGGCACCTTCCCGCCGCTGGCTCCCGCCGAACGCGTCGAGGCGTCGGCCATGACCGACAAGGAACGCGGCTTCTTCGAGGGAGGCCTCGCCGGGCACATCGCGGGCACGGAGGAGCAGGTCGCGCACGAGCTGGAGACGGTGCTGAAGGAGACTCAGGCGCAGGAGGTGCTGGTCACGACGAGCACGTACGACCGCGAGGCGCTGGTGGACTCCTACCGGCGGCTCGCCCGGATCACCGCTGCGTGATCCGCGCGAGCCGCCGGCCGGGGCGTCAGTCCGTGTCGCGCGGGTCGAACGACTTGGTGTCGATCGTCAGCGGCTTCGGGAACGCGGTCGCCACCGAATCCCACCGCGTGAACTTGAAGTTGGTGCCCTCCCGGTCCCCGTCGGCGGGCGCGGCCTCGCCGTCGTGGGTGACGAGCAGGCCCTTGGGGAACGAGCGGCCCAGTGGCACATTGACCACGGCGGCGCCGTCGGAGTGCTGCACCCCGTCGGTGGCGGCGCTGTCGGTGACGGTGAAGGACCCGAGGTAGGCGTTGCGGCCCTGACGCTCGTACACGGCGAAGGTGTTGTCGCCCTGACTGGAGGCGAGCAGGTATCCCTTGCCGTCGGCCGCGTGGTAGATCGTGGCGCCCTCGGCGTCGGCGCTCAGGTGCTCACCGCCGAAGCCGGGGTCGTTGGCCGTGTCGACGACGCACTCCTCCTCCTCGGCGTCATACGTCCACGGGGTGCCGTACTCCCGCACCCGGTCGATCAGCTCGGGCCGGCCGAACTCCTCGTCGTCGAGGTCGACCCGCCACAGCCCGACGTCCTCCTGGGCGGCGTACAGGACGTGCTTCTCCTGGTCGACGACCATGCCCTCGACCTGCGCGTGATCGCCGGGGTCGGCGCAGGGCGTCCAGCTCTTGCCGTTCGGCAGCGTGAAGGAGCCGGGCAGGTCGAGGGTGTCCTCGGCCTTGTAGCCGACGCGGCCGCCCCGGTCCTCCAGCTGCAGCAGCCGTACCCGGGTCTCCGAGCGACGCGACACCACCACGTAGGCGTTGTCGTCGTCGCTGAAGGCGGCCAGCCCGTAGGCGGTGCGCTGGTCGTCGACCTCGGCCTCGCTCGCGGAGAAGACGGGCGCGGCGCCGGCCGCCGTCACGTCCTTCAGCGGGGGCCTGCCCGCCGCCACCGCGGCCGGGTCGATCGCGTAGGCGCGGACACGGTCCCGGCCGCGGTCGCTGACCACGGCCAGGTCGGTCTTCCTGCCGCCCAGTTCGAAGCCGTACACGACGTCGACGTTGTTGAAGCGGCCGGGCGCGGCGTCCTCGCCGGGTGCCGCGGGCGCGGCGATGTGCTGGAGCCGCTTGCCGTCGAGGCCGTAGACGTCGAGGCCGGCCTCCTTCAGGGTGCTGATCACGAGGCTGCGGCCCGCGTCGCGGGGGTCGACCCAGACGGCCGGGTCGTCGGCGTCGGCGTTGCCGCCCGCCTCGTCGTCGTACACGGCGGGGGTCTCCACGCGCGCGGAGACGGCGACCGGCTGCGGGGCTGACGCGCCCGAGACCATCAGCAGCGCGGCGGTGAGAGTGCTCAGAGCTGAGGCGCTCACGATACTCCTCGGTAGGAAGAGAGACTGGCGAGACGGTATGGGGGGCCGGTGTGGGCGAGCCGACGGCATCGTGAACAGCAGGTGGCTCATACGGCCCGCGCGCCCCGTTCGTTTAGAATTGCGGGGTTTGCCCACGACGAGGTTTGCCCACGACATCGACACCCCACCTTCCGGAGCCCTCACCCCATGCACTCCCCGCACGACCCCTACGTCCGCGTACGCGGCGCCCGTGAGCACAACCTCAGGGGCGTGGACGTCGACATCCCACGGGACGTGCTGGCCGTGTTCACCGGTGTGTCCGGGTCCGGGAAGTCGTCGCTCGCCTTCGGCACGATCTACGCGGAGGCCCAGCGGCGCTACTTCGAGTCGGTCGCGCCGTACGCACGCAGGCTGATCCACCAGGTCGGTGCGCCGAAGGTCGGCGAGATCACCGGGCTGCCGCCTGCCGTGTCCCTCCAGCAGCGCCGCTCGGCGCCGACGTCCCGCTCCTCCGTCGGCACGGTCACCAACCTCTCCAACTCCCTGCGGATGCTGTACTCCCGGGCGGGCGACTATCCGCCGGGCGCCGAGCGGCTCGACTCGGACTCCTTCTCACCGAATACGGCGGCCGGTGCCTGCCCGGAGTGCCACGGGCTCGGGCAGGTGCACCGAACGACCGAGGAGTTGCTGGTTCCCGATCCGGGGCTGTCGATCCGGGAGGGCGCGATCGCCGCGTGGCCGGGTGCCTGGCAGGGCAAGAACCTGCGCGACATCCTCGACGCGCTCGGCCACGACGTCGACCGGCCCTGGCGAGAGCTGCCCGCCGAGGAGCGGGAGTGGATCCTGTTCACCGAGGAGCAGCCGGTGGTCACCGTGCACCCGGTGCGCGACGCAGACCGCATCCAACGCCCGTACCAGGGCACGTACATGAGCGCCCGCCGGTACGTCATGAAGACGTTCGCCGACTCCAAGAGCCCGACCCTCAGGACGAAGGCGGAGCGGTTCCTCGCCGCCGCGCCGTGCCCGGCGTGCGGCGGCAGCAGGCTGCGGCCCGAGGCGCTGGCGGTGACCTTCGCCGGCCGGACGATCGCCGATGTGGCCGCGCTGCCGCTCACGGAGCTGGCGGGGTTGCTGCAGGGCGGCTCCTCGGAGGCGGCCCGTGTCCTCACCGAGGACCTCAAGTCCCGTATCGGGCCCGTCGTCGAACTCGGCCTCGGCTATCTGAGCCTCGACCGCGCCACGCCCACGCTCTCGGCGGGCGAACTGCAGCGCCTGCGGCTCGCGACGCAGCTGCGGTCCGGGCTGTTCGGTGTGGTGTACGTCCTCGACGAGCCGTCCGCGGGGCTGCACCCGGCGGACACCGAGGCGCTGCTGACGGTGCTGGCGCGGCTGAAGGCGGGCGGGAACACGGTGTTCGTGGTCGAGCATCATCTCGACGTCATGCGCGGCGCCGACTGGCTGGTCGACGTGGGACCGCAGGCGGGTGAGCACGGCGGGCAGGTGCTGCACAGCGGGCCGGTGGCGGAGCTGGCGGCGGTCACGGAGTCGGCCACCGCCCGCTTCCTGTTCGACGGCTCGTCCACCTCCGCTCGCCAAGTGCGGTCCCCGCGCGGCCAGTTGAAGGTGGGCCCGGTCACCCGGCACAACCTGCGCGGGGTGACCGCCGAGTTCCCGCTCGGCGTGTTCACGGCCGTCACCGGTGTCTCGGGCTCGGGCAAGTCCACGCTCATCGGCGAGATCACCGAGGAGCAGGCGGGTGTCGGGCGGCTGGTCTCGGTCGACCAGCGGCCGATCGGCCGCACCCCGCGCTCCAACCTCGCCACCTACACCGGGCTCTTCGACGTCGTACGCAAGGTGTTCGCGGCCACCGACGAGGCGCGGGCCCGTGGTTACGGCGTCGGGCGGTTCTCCTTCAATGTCGCCGGCGGGCGGTGCGAGACCTGTCAGGGCGAGGGCTTCGTCAGCGTGGAGCTGCTGTTCCTGCCGAGCACGTACGCGCCGTGCCCGGACTGCGGCGGGGCCCGCTACAACCCCGAGACGCTGCAAGTGGCGTACCGGGGACGGAGCATCGCACAGGTGCTGGACCTCACGGTCGAGGCGGCGGCGGAGTTCTTCGCGGACACCCCGGCCGTGGCCCGCAGTCTCGGCGCCCTGCTCGACGTGGGCCTCGGCTATCTGCGTCTCGGGCAGCCCGCCACCGAGCTGTCCGGCGGTGAGGCCCAGCGCATCAAGCTGGCGAGCGAGTTGCAGCGCGGCCGGCGCGGACACACCCTCTACCTCCTCGACGAGCCGACGACCGGACTCCACCCGGCCGACGTCGAGGTGCTGATGCGCCAGCTGCACGGGCTCGTCGACGCCGGGCACACCGTCGTCGTGGTCGAGCACGACATGTCCGTCGTCGCGGGCGCGGACTGGGTGATCGACCTGGGGCCGGGCGGTGGTGACGCGGGCGGACGGATCGTGGCGGCGGGCCCGCCCGCCCAGGTGGCGCGGGCGGGCGGCAGCGCCACGGCACCGTATCTCGCCCGGGTCATGCCGTGAGCGGCTCGGGCGACGGGGCGGACTGCTCCTCTTCGGCCACGGCGGGTACCGCTTGGATTCCGCCCTTCACCGGGAGGGCCACGGCGCGGGACTGGCGAGGGACCTGGACCTGACAGGCCCCCAACAGCGCGGACACCTCGGCCGCTCGGGCCAGGGACCGGCGGTCGGGACGGCTCCCGGGCGCGATCGGCTCCCGTACGTCCGCCTCCGCGACCAGCTCGCGTGCCCGCACCACCCGCCACACCGAGGTGAGCAGCGCGTCCGCGCCGACGAACGCGGCCGCCGTGCTGGGCGTGCCCTGGGCCGCCCGGTAGCGCAGGCGGACCGGCTGGACCGGGACGCCCGCGTCGAGGGCTGCCTGGAACGCGGCCCGGCGGAAGTAACCCTGGGCCCGGCCGCACCACGTACTGCCCTCGGGGAAGACGGCGACCGCTTCGCCGGCCCGCAACGCCTCGGCGATCCGGGCCACCGTCTCGGGCAGGGCGCGGATCCGGTCCCGGTCGATGAACAGGGCACCGCTGCGGGCGGTCATCCACCCCGCCACCGGCCAGTCCCGGATCTCCGACTTGGCGAGCATCCGGGCCGGACGGACGGCGGCGAGCAGCGGGATGTCCAGCCAGGAGACGTGGTTGGCGACGAGCAGCAGCCCGCCGTCGGACGCGGCGCGGCCGTCGATCCGTACCCGGACGCCCGCGGCCCGTACGACCCACCGGGACCAGCGCCGGACGAGTGCGCCGGGTATCCGCCCGCCGAGCGGGGTGAGCAGGAACCCGACGATCAGCAGGAGCAGGACCGCCGCGATCCGCAGGGCGGCCAGGGGCAGGGCCCTGGCCGGCCCCGTCGCGTCCACGCACCCGTGCGGGGTGCAGGGGGCGCTGGGCCGCCAGAGGGTCGCCACCTCGACGGGGTGGGCCGCTGCGGCCGGTGCGCCGGCCGCCTGGGCCTTGGCAGCGGTCGCGGTGGGGACACCGACGGCACCGAGGGAGGGGGTGCTCATGGCCGCCACGTCCGTCACGCCGGGACGAGGGAGAGGAAGTGCCGCAGGTAGCGCGAGTTGACCCGGCGCATCGACAGCAGCACGTACATGTCGGCGACGCCGAACTCCGGGTCGTGCGCGGGCTCGCCGCAGACCCAGGCGCCGAGGCGGATGTAGCCGCGCAGGAGGGCCGGGAGTTCCATACGGGCGGCGGGGGCGGGCTCGGTGGGCTGCCAGGGCCGCAGCGGGCGTACCCGGTACTCCTCCGGGGCCAGGTGCTTGGCCTGTACCCGGTCCCAGGTGGCCGCCGCGAGCTTGCCGCCGTCGGCCAGCGGGATGGAGCAGCAGCCGGCCAGCCACTCGTGGCCGCGGTCGACCATGTAGCGGGCGATGCCGGCCCAGATGAGGCTGATGACGGCGCCGTCGCGGTGGTCGGGGTGCACGCAGGAGCGGCCGACCTCGACCAGGTTCGGACGCAGGCCGTCGATGCGGCTCAGGTCGAACTCGCCCTCGGAGTACAGCCGGCCCGCGACCGCCGCCCGCTCCGGCGGGAGCAGCCGGTAGGTGCCGACGACCTGGCCGGACACCTCCTCACGGACGAGCAGGTGGTCGCAGTACGCGTCGAAGGCATCGATGTCGTGACCCGGCTGCGGGGTGGTCAGCAGGGCTCCCATCTCACCGGCGAAGACGTCGTGCCGCAGCCGCTGGGCGGCGCGCACGTCCTCCTCGTTGCGGGCGAGGCCGACGGTGTAGCGGGTGGGTGCCGTGGGCTGCGGGGGACGGTCGACGGTCAGTACGCCGGTCATGGCTTACTCCTGGTCACGGGCCGGGGACGGCGAGCGGAGCTCGGTGGGAGCGGTGCGATGTGCCGCCCCTGTTCTTCCTATGCCGGTTGGCGTATGCGTGACCTGTGCCAGGAGAGTGGATGTGCGAATGTTGAACGGCGCGAGCTGGTACCGGCCGTCCATGTTCCGGTGTCCGGCCGGTCAGCCGGGCGATCCAGTGCTGTTCACCCGGGGGGTGCGGAAACGCCAGACGGGGCCGGAGAGCACCACTCCCGGCCCCGCCCGTCCGCACCTTTCGGCGAACGTCTGTTGGGCGTCTCGCCCTACCGCTTCACCTTCCGCGTGGCCCGCAGCCACTCCTTGTTCATGCTGGTGATGGACATCAGCGGGATGCCCTTGGGGCAGGCGGTGGCACACTCTCCGGTGAGAGTGCACCCGCCGAAGCCTTCGTCATCCATCTGCGCCACCATGTCCAGGACACGGGTCTCGCGCTCGGGCGCCCCCTGCGGCAGCACGCTCAGGTGGTTGACCTTGGCGGAAGTGAACAGCATCGCCGCCCCGTTGGGACACGCGGCCACGCACGCCCCGCAGCCGATGCACTCGGCGTGCTCGAAGGCGAAGTCGGCGTCCGGTTTGGGTACGGGTGTGGCATGGGCCTCCGGCGCGGCACCCGTCGGGGCGGTGACGTACCCGCCCGCCTGGATGATCCGGTCGAACGCGGTCCGGTCGACGACCAGATCCTTGATCACGGGGAACGCCGACGCCCGCCACGGCTCGATGTCGATCGTGTCGCCGTCCTTGAAGGACCGCATGTGCAGCTGGCAGGTGGTCGTCCGCTCGGGGCCGTGCGCGTCACCGTTGATGACGAGCGAGCAGGCACCGCAGATGCCCTCACGGCAGTCGTGGTCGAAGGCGACCGGGTCCTCACCGCGGAGGACGAGCTCCTCGTTGAGGGTGTCGAGCATCTCCAGGAAGGACATGTCGGAGGAGATGCCGTCCACCTCGTACGTGGACATGGCGCCGTCGGCGTCGGCGTTGCGCTGCCGCCAGACGCGCAGGGTGAGCTTCATGCGTAGCTCCGCTGGGTGGGGTGGACGTACTCGAAGACCAGGTCTTCCTTGTGCAGCACGGGAGCGGTGCCCGTGTCGGTGAACTCCCAGGCCGCCGCGTAGGCGAACTCGTCGTCCTTGCGGGCCGCCTCGCCGTCCGGCGTCTGCGACTCCTCGCGGAAGTGGCCGCCGCAGGACTCGCTGCGGTCCAGCGCGTCGAGGCACATGAGCTCGGCGAGCTCCAGGTAGTCGACGACGCGGTTGGCCTTCTCCAGCGACTGGTTGAACTCCTCGCCGGTGCCCGGCACCTTGATCCGCCGCCAGAACTCCTCGCGGATCTGCGGGATGCGTTCGAGGGCCTTGCGCAGTCCGGAGTCCGTGCGGGCCATCCCGCAGAACTCCCACATCAGCTCGCCGAGTTCGCGGTGGAAGGAGTCCGGCGTACGGTCCCCGTCCACGGCCAGCAGCAGGTTGAGCCGGTCCTGGGTCTCGGCCAGCACCTCCTGCACGACGGGGTGCTCGTCGGTGGCCGCTTCGCGGTGCGGATTGCGGGCGAGGTAGTCGTTGATGGTGGCCGGCAGCACGAAGTAGCCGTCGGCCAGGCCCTGCATCAGGGCCGAGGCGCCGAGCCGGTTCGCCCCGTGGTCGGAGAAGTTGGCCTCGCCGATCGCGAACAGGCCGGGGACGGTGGTCTGCAGGTCGTAGTCGACCCACAGGCCGCCCATCGTGTAGTGCACGGCCGGGTAGATCCGCATCGGCACCTCGTACGGATCCTCGTCCGTGATCCGCTGGTACATGTCGAAGAGGTTGCCGTACCTGGCCTCGACGGCCTTGCGGCCCATCCGCTCGATGGCGTCGGCGAAGTCCAGGTAGACGCCCTGCCCGCCGGGTCCGACGCCCCTCCCCTCGTCGCACACGTTCTTCGCGGCGCGGGAGGCGATGTCGCGGGGCACCAGGTTGCCGAAGGACGGGTAGATGCGCTCCAGGTAGTAGTCGCGCTCGTCCTCCGGGATCTTGTTCGCGGGACGGTCGTCGCCCTTGGCCTTCGGCACCCAGATCCGGCCGTCGTTGCGCAGCGACTCGCTCATCAGCGTCAGCTTGGACTGGTGGTCGCCGGTGCGCGGGATGCACGTCGGGTGGATCTGCGTGAAACAGGGGTTGGCGAAGTAGGCGCCGCGCCGGTGTGCCCGCCAGATCGCGGTGGCGTTGGAGTTCATGGCGTTCGTCGACAGGTAGAAGACGTTGCCGTAGCCGCCGCTCGCGAGTACGACGGCGTCTGCGAAGTAGGTGTCGATGCGGCCGGTGATGAGGTCCCGGGCCACGATTCCGCGCGCCTTGCCGTCGATGACGATCAGGTCGAGCATCTCGGTACGCGGGTGCATCTCGACGTTCCCCGCGGCGATCTGCCTGCTCAGTGCCTGATACGCGCCGAGCAGCAGCTGCTGGCCCGTCTGGCCGCGGGCGTAGAACGTGCGGGACACCTGGACGCCGCCGAAGGAGCGGGTGTCGAGCAGACCGCCGTACTCGCGGGCGAAGGGCACGCCCTGGGCGACGCACTGGTCGATGATCTCGACGGAGATCTGGGCGAGCCGGTGGACGTTGGACTCCCGGGCGCGGAAGTCGCCGCCCTTCACCGTGTCGTAAAAAAGGCGGTGGATGGAGTCGCCGTCGTTGCGGTAGTTCTTCGCGGCGTTGATGCCGCCCTGCGCGGCGATGGAGTGGGCGCGGCGCGGGGAGTCCTGGTAGCAGAACTGGACGACGTGGTAGCCCTGTTCGGCGAGGGTGGCGCCCGCCGAGCCGCCGGCCAGGCCCGTGCCCACCACGATCACCGTGTGCTTGCGCCGGTTGGCGGGGTTGACCAGCTTGGCCTCGAAGCGGCGCTTGTCCCAGCGCTCGCCCACGGGCCCGGCGGGGGCTTTGGTGTCGAGGACCGGTTCGCCGGTCGTGTACTCGGCGTAGGTAGACATGTCAGTTCACCAATCCGGTCATGACGCCCACGGGTACGGCGATGAAACCGACCGTGAGCAGCAGCGCGAGGATGTCGGCCGTGGCCTTCAGGGCGCGGTCGCGGGTGCGGCTGCCGGCGCCGAGGGTCTGGGCGGCGCTCCAGAAGCCGTGCCGGATGTGCAGGCCGAGGGCGAGCATCGCGACGATGTAGATCACGTTGCCGTACCAGGTGGAGAAGGTGTCCACGACGTTCTGGTACGGCCGGCCCTCCTGGAAGCCGCCGGAGTGCACGGTGCCGGTCGTCAGATCGAGGATGTGCCAGACGATGAACAGGCCGAGGATGATGCCGCCCCAGCGCATGGTGCGCGTGGCGTAGGAGGCCCTCGGCTTCTTGTGCACGTACTTGCTGGGGCGCGCCCTGATGTCGCGGCGGCTGAGCTGGTAGGCCGACGTGGCATGGGCGACGACGGCGACGACCAGCACGATACGGACGAGCCAGAGCGTCCACTCGTAGTGCATGAACGGCTCGCCGACGGTGCGCAGCCAGTGCGCGTAGTGGTTGAACTCGCCCGCCCCGAAGAAGATCTTCAGGTTTCCGATCATGTGGACGACCAGATACGCCAGCATGATCAGACCGCTGACCGCCATCACGGTCTTCTTGCCGACGGTCGAGTCCCACACCGTGCGTGCCATGGACGGCCGTCGATCCGTCCGCGTTGCCAGAGCCATGGAACAGGACGCTACGGCCGGGCCACCCCATCGGTCCAAGACATGGTCCGGCTCGTTTCGATAGACAAGCCCTATGCTGGCTGGATGCAGTTCCAGCAGCTCCAGTATTTCGTGGCGGTCGCGGAGACCCGGCACTTCACCCGGGCCGCCGACCTGGTGCATGTCGCGCAGCCCTCGCTGTCGCAGCAGATCAAGTCGCTGGAGCGGGAGTTGGGCGCGGATCTGTTCCTGCGGGCGCGCGGCAACATCACGCTGACGGACGCCGGGGAGGCCCTGCTGCCGCTGGCCCGGCGCATCCTGGCAGACGCGGACACCGCACGCCACGAGGTGCAGGAACTGGTGCAGCTGCGCCGGGGGCGGGTCCGGCTGGGCGCGACGCCGAGCCTGTGCACGGGCCTGCTCCCCGATGTGCTGCGCGCCTTCCACGACCGCTATCCCGGCATCCAGCTGCTGATCGAGGAAGGCGGCTCGCACGACCTGATCCGGGAGCTGGCCCGCGGTGCCCTCGACCTGGCCCTGGTGGTGCTGCCCCTGCCGACGGCCTCCCCCGCGCTGACCACGGTGGAGCTGCTGCGCGAGGACCTGGTGGTCGTCTCCTCGCCGGAGGCGCTTCGTCCCGGCGGCGGCCGGCGCACCGTGCGCATCGCCGACCTGGAGGGCGAGCGGCTGGTGATGTTCCGGCACGGCTACGACCTGCGTGAGCTGACGGTGGCCGCGTGCCGTGCCGAGGGCTTCGAGCCGGACTTCGCGGTCGAGGGCGGGGAGATGGACGCGGTGCTGGGGTTCGTGCGGGCGGGGCTGGGGATGGCCGTCGTACCGCGCATGGTGGCGGCCCGGTCGGGCCGGGGGCTGCGGGTCACCCCGCTGGCCCGGCCCGGACTGCACCGCACGATCGCCCTGGCCCACCGCAGCGACGTGGCTCCGCCGCGGGCCGCGCGGGAGTTGCAGCGGATGCTGCTGGAGCGGTGAGGGTCAGCCGGCCGTGCGGGGCGTGAGCAGGTCCGTCATGCCGATGCGCTCGTAGAAGTCGGCACGGACGCCGTCGGCGACGTCGCTGACCCGCTCCGAACCGTCGTCGGCCGGGTCGATGGTGATCCGGAAGGGGCGCTCGCCCTTCGGTGTGTCGACGATGCGGACGATGGCTCGGGCCACCTCCATGACGTCCGCGTCGGCGGGTGCCAGGGCGGCCAGGGCCTTGCCGACGTCGTCCATCAGGCCCGCGTAGAAGGCGTCGTACGCCTCCGCGGTGGCCGTGTCCTCGGGGTGCATCGCGTGGGCGAAGTGGTTGGTGCCCGAGGTGAAGGAACCCGGGACCACGATGGCCGTGTCGATGCCGAAGCGGCTCAGCTCGACCGCGTAGCTCTTGGCCAGGTGGTCCATCGCGGCCTTCGCGCCGAAGTAGGGGCCGAGGTAGGGCGGGGTGCCGCCGTAGGTGCTGGACGACCCCACCCACAGCAGCAGACCGTCGCGCCGGCCCCGCATCTGTGGCAGTACGGCCCGGTTGACGCGCTGTGTGGAGAGCACGTTGGTGTCGTAGATCTCGGCGATCTGCTCCGGCGTGAACGACTCGGTCGGGCCGAGGACCATGTGCCCGGCGTTGTGGACGACGACGTCGATCCGCCCGGCCTCGGCGGTCACCTGCGCGACCGCGGCGTCCACGGACTCCTGGCCGGAGACGTCGAGTTCGACGGCACGCAGCGCCACGCCGTGCTGGTCGGCGTAGGTCTGCGCGTCCGCGACGGCCGGGGCGTTGCGGCCGGTGGTCTGCCGCATCCCGGCGTAGACGGTGTGTCCGGCGTCGGCGAGGGCGCGGGCGGTCAGGGCGCCGAAGCCGCTGGAGGCACCCGTGACGAGGACGACGTAGGGCATGGCTGACTCCTTGGTGGCGTGCGGAAAGTGAGGGGTGGTTCCGGTCGGTCAGGCGAAGGTGATCACGCTGCGGCCGTGGGCGGAGCCCTCCGCCATGGCGTCGAGAACCGCCGGGGCCTGGTCCAGGGTGATCGGCGTGACCTCGGGCAGGATGCCGTGGGCCAGCGAGAAGGCGAGGGTGTCGCGCAGGTCGTGGGGCGAGCCCGAGGGGGACGCGGCCACGTGCAGGCGGTTGAGGACCATGGGCGGGGTGGGCAGCGTGAGCGGCTCGGAGCCGTAGCCGAGGAGCAGCAGGGTGCCGTCGGGGGCGAGGCCGCCCAGGGTGGCTCCGGCCGCGGCGGTGGAGGGGGCCGCGTTGAGCACCAGGTCGGCGCCGCCGTCCCACGCCCTGAGCGCCTCGGCCGGGTCGGACTCGTCGGTGGCGACGAAGAGTTCGGCGCCCAGGGTCTTGGCCTGGTCCTCGCCGCGCCGGGAGCGGCCCACCACGGCGACCCGCGCGCCCATGGCGGCGGCATAGCGCACGGCCAGGGTGCCCACTCCGCCCAGACCGACGACGGCGACCCGGGAACCGGCCTTCGCGCCGCCCTGCCGCAGGCCGTTGAAGGCGGTGAGGCCGGCACACATCAGCGGCGCCGCGGACACCGGGTCGAGGCCGTCGGGCAGGGGGGTGACGAAGTTGGCCTTGAGCAGGGCGTACTCGGCGTAGCCGCCGTCGGCCACGATGCCGGTGATCCGCTTGCGGGGGCACAGGATCTGGTCGCCGCGCACGCAGTAGTCGCAGTGCTCGCAGGAGTCGTAGAGGAACTGGGCGCCCACCGTGGTGCCGACCTCGGGGAAGGTCACGCCCTCGCCGACGGCGGTCACGACTCCGGTGATCTCGTGGCCGGGGATGACGGGGAACCGGGCGAAGGGGTAGTGGCCGCGCAGCAGGTTCAGGTCGGAGAAGCAGACACCGCACGCCGTGACCTTGACCAGGACCTCGCCGGGGGCGGGCTGGGGGATGTCGAGGGTGTCGAGGGCGAGGGGAAGGTTCGCGCCGGTGGCGACGGCAGCACGCATCGCGGGCTCCAAGGGGGTCGGGGGGGAAGTGCTCCAGTTGATTTCCTGGTGCTTCCGAGTCTCCGAGCCCACTGTGATCCCGTCCAATGCTTGTTACGGCTCGATTGATGCCGAGAAGGCATCGGCGCAGGTCTACGCCGTGCCTCGGGCCCGCACGGCGGCCTGGACGGTCTCTACGAAGCTCGTCACGAGGTGCGAGGCACGCGAGCCGTTCCAGGCGAGGGACACCTGCCCCGGCGGTACGTCGGCGACGGGGACGTACGCGATGTCGGACCGGGGGAAGGCGGCCGCGACGGAGCTCGGCACGAAGGCGATTCCGCGCCCGCCTCTGACGTAGCCCAGCAGTTCCTCCATGTCGTGGAAGGCGGGGCCATGGCCGGGCCGGGTGCCGTCGGGGCGTGGGTCGGCGTTCCATACGGCCGACCAGGCCTCGGCCGCCCCGGCGTAGTCCAGGACGGGGTCGTCGGTCAGGGCCGCGAGGGCGACCTTGGCGTCGCGGGCCCGCGGATGATCGATCGGCAGGACGGCGGCGAGCTGCTCGGCGTACAGGGCGAGCAGCTCCACCCCGTCGGCCTCCAGGGGCGGACGGACGAACCCGACGTCGACACTGCCGTCCAGGAGGGCCCGCGCCTGGCTCCACCAGCGCAGCCGGACCAGTTCGATGGAGACACGGGGGAAGCGCGCGGAGAACGCGTTCAGCGCCAGGCTCACATCCGTGCCCAGCATGAACCCGACGACCAGCGCGTCGTCACCGGCGCCGATACGCCGGGCCCGCTCCTGGGCGGCCTCCGCGGCGGCGAGCAGCGCCTTGGCGTCGCGCAGGAACTGCTCGCCGGCCGGGGTGAGCGAGACCTCGCGCGTGCTGCGGGTGAACAGTTCGACCCGTAGCTCGTGCTCCAGCTGCCGTACCTGCCGGGACAGCGCGGGCTGGGTGACGTGCAGGGCCACGGCCGCCTGCCCGAAGTGCCGGCGCTCGGCCACGGCCACGAAGTAGCGCAGCTTGCGCAGATCCAGATCGATCGGCCTGTCGGGCATGGCGCGTCCTGCCTTTCCGCCCCGTCCGCTCTCCCCGCCGACCGTCGCGGCACGCGCCACCACAGTCGACGCACTTCACGCTAGCCGACCGAACGGGACGTGTTGCTCGGATCGCCCGTCCGACGTGGCCGACGGGGGGCGTCGCCCGACCCGACCGACAGCAGCGGCCCGCACGAGGCCGCTGAGCGGGCCGGCGCCGGGACACGGCTCGCAGCCCGCCCAACCCGCGCCGGCCCCGCCGCCTCAAGCCGTGGCGTCCACCAGGGCCAGTTCGTGGAGGCGGTCCGGTGGGCCCGGGCGGGCGTAGTACCAGCCCTGGGCCGTGTCGCAGCCGAGTATCCGTAGTTGTTCGGCCTGGGCGCCGGTCTCCACGCCCTCCACGGTCACGGCCAGGCTCAGGCTGTGGGCCAGGGAGACGATGCCCTCGACGATCTTGAGGTCGACGGGGTCGGCCGGGAACTGCTGCATGCTCTGGGTGAAGGAGCGGTCCAGCTTGAGGATGCTCACCGGGAGCCGGCGCAGGTTGGCCAGGTTGGAGTAGCCGGTGCCGAAGTCGTCCAGGGCGATGTCGACGCCCATCTCGGCCAGCCGGCGCAGGGGCTTGAGCAGGTCGTCGTCGGCGCCGATGAGGGCCGACTCGGTGACTTCCAGGCAGAGGGCGTCGGGGGCCACCCCCGCGCGCTCCAGGATGTCCACCGTGTCCTGCACCAGGCCGGGATGGGTGAGCTGGCAGGGCGAGAGGTTCACGTTGATGCGAAGCGGGCCCGCGTCGACGTGGCGTTCCCGCCACTCGCGTGCCTGGCGCACCGACTGCTCCAGGACCCAGCGGCCGAGCGGAACGATGAGCCCGGTGTGCTCGGCGAGCGGGATGAACCGGTCCGGGCCGAGGACGCCGTGCTGCGGATGCAGCCAGCGCACCAGGGCCTCGGCGCCGCGCACACTGCCGTCGCCGAGGTGGACCAGCGGCTGGTACTCGATGAAGAACTCGCCCCGGTCCAGGGCCGTCGGCAGCGCCGTGGTCAGCCCGTGCCGGGTGATGGCGCGGGCATCGGCCTCCTCGTCGGCGAGCTCGAAGCGGTTGCCGCCCGCCGACTTGGCCCGGTACATGGTGATGTCGGCGCTGCGCAGCACCTCCGCCGGGCTGCGCTCCCCGGCCGGGCCCTCGACGATGCCGATGCTGCCGCGCACGGTCAACTCACGGCCGTCGACGCTGATCGGCGCGACCAGCACGTTCATGATCCGGGCGGCGAGCTCGTCGACCTCGCGCTCGGTGTCGGGGCCGGTGGTCAGCGCCACGAACTCGTCGCCGCCGAGCCGGGCGACCATCTCGCCGGGCGCGGTGGCGCAGGACTGCAGCCGGTCGGCGACCTCGACGAGCAGCCGGTCGCCGGCGGCGTGGCCGAGGCTGTCGTTGACGGTCTTGAAGCCGTCCAGGTCGAGGTAGCACAGGCCGAACCGCTGGCCTTCCCCGGCGCCCAGTGCCTTCTCCAGACGCTCGAAGAAGAAGGTGCGGTTGGGCAGTCCGGTGAGCGCGTCGTGGGTGGCCTCGTAGCGCAGCCGCAGATTGAGCAGCCGGCGCTCGGTGGTGTCCTCCATCAGGGCCAGCTGGTACTGCGGTTCGCCGTCGGCGTCACGCAGCAGGGAGACCGTGAGGTTGGTCCACAGGACCGTTCCGTCAGGGCGGTAGAACGCCTTCTCGACGTGGTAGTGCTCGCGCTCGCCGCGGACGAGCTCTTCGTAGAGCTTCCAGGTCTGCGGCGCGTCCTCGGGGTGGGTCCACTCCATGACCTTGCGGCCCTGCATGGACTGCTCGGAGAGGCCGAACATCCGTAGCAGCGCGCCATTGACCTGCAGGACGTTGCCGTCCAGGTCGGCGATGCCGATTCCTATGGCGGCGCCCTCGAAGACCGCGCGGAAGCGGGCCTCGGTGGCGTGCAGGGCCTGCGCCACCACGCCCTGCGCCTTGAGGGCGGCCGCGGAGATCGCCTCCTGCTCGGCCAGCGTCCGCTCGCGCAGCGCCTGGGCGAACCCGGCGGCCATGGCGTGCTGGAGCCGGGACGAGCGGGCCCGCTGGCCCTCCTGGTCGCCGTCGGTGCCGCAGTACAGCACGAGGTAGGCGTCGACGCAGTCCAGCGAGCGACTCAGCGCCTCGGGGTCGGTGCAGTGCGCGGATACGAGCGCGGCGCCGACCGCCCTGCCCTCGTCGGCCTCGAAGGTCCTGGACCTGAGCGCCTCACTCAACCGCCGGGCAAGCGGCAGCAGTTGCTCCTCGAACTCCGGCCGGGTCGACGACGTCGAGGTCACCGGGAAGACCGCCCGGCTCCAGATCGTCGCGAACCGGCGCAGTCTGTCCTCCGGCCCGTCCGGCCCCGCGCTCACGCCGTACGTCCCACGCCGGCGAAGCCGGAGAAGGCATACGGATCCTCGTCGTCCGGTGCGGTGTCCGGCCGCCAGAGCGGCATCGGCACCAGTCCGGGTTCCACCATGTCGTACCCCTCGAAGAACCGCGCGATGGCCTCGCGCGAGCGCATGATCAGCGGGTTGCGAATGTCCTTGTACACGTCCACCGTGCCCTTGGCCCGCTCCTCGGGCAGCGGGATTCCCTCGTACGAGGCATGCGTGAGCACCAGCATGCTGCCGGGCGGGAGCGCGTCGCGCAGCTCGGCCACCACGGCGTACGGGTCGTCCTCGTCCTCCACGAAGTGCAGTATGGCAACGAGCAGCAGCGCCACCGGCCGGTTCAGGTCGATGAGGCGCTCGACCTCGGAACTGCCCAGGATCTCCTGCGGCTTGAGCAGGTCCGCGGCGACGACGTCCGCGTCGTCGTTGCCCTCGAGGACCGCCTGGCTGTGCGCGACGGCGACCGGGTCGTGGTCGACGTACACCACGCGGGCGCCGGGGACCGCGGACTGGGCCACCTCGTGGACGTTGCCGAACGTCGGGATGCCGGAGCCGATGTCCAGGAACTGGGTGATGCCCTCGTCGACCGCGAAGCGCACCGCGCGGCGCATGAACGCCCGGTTGGCCTGCATGATCTTGGGGAGCCCCGGCATGAACTCCATGGCCTTGCGGGCGGCTTCCCGGTCGACCTCGAAGTTGTGCGAACCGCCCAGGTAGTAGTCGTAGATTCGCGAGACACTGGGCACCGAGATGTCGATGCTCCGAGGGGCCCAGGCGGGACGCTCCATCTATCTCTCCAAGGCGTAGGCGATCCGGTGTTCGAGCTGAGGCTACTGATCGCCCGCCAAAGGAGCGAGCGGAAACGGAAATTGACCATCCGTTCCCGGTCACTGCCTGTGGCACGTGCCGTATTGATGCCCCACTCACCCGCTACGAAAGCATCCGAAGCATTCCACAGAGTTCCGAACCATGGCGAAAGAGTCCGAAGAATCAGGGTGAATGACGGCAAACCGGTCCGCCCCCCATGCATGGAGCATCAGGGGGCGGACCGGTGGGTCGCGCGCGCCGTCCGTTCGTCCGGCACTCTCGCTGTCTCTCCCTCCCTTCCGCGGTCGGAACTCGACTGGGTGAGGCGATCAACCCTGGGGAGGTGTGATCTTTTTACTGCTCCGACGCGCCGACCGGCTTGCCGTCCGGGCGAATGGCGAACCAAGTGCCGCCGACGCCCTGACCGTTGGTGTCGCCGGGCTTCTTGTCACCGGCGAAGGTGTAGATCGGTATGCAGTCGATGGTCTGCTGCTTGATGCCGTCGGGCCGGTCGAAGACCACGTAGCCCTGACCCCTGGGACCGGACCCCTTCAGATCGATGCCCTCGGTGTCCTCGGCGTCGACCGGCGCGATGACCGGCCACTTCTCCAGGCACTCGCCGGTGCACGCCGTCTTCATCGGCCAGGGCGAGTCCTTCATGAAGCGGTAGACCGTGTGGCCGTTCTTGTCGATGACGATCTCGCCGAGCTTGGAGTCCTCGCGGGTGGACAGACCGGGCAGGTCGCCGGCCTCGGCACCCGCACCGCCCTGCGCCTTCTTGCCGTCGGGCGCGAGCGCGTACCAAGTGCCACCGACGGCCTGGCCGTTGACGTCACCGGCCTTGGTGTCCTTCGCGAAGCGGTACGCCGGCCAGCCGTCGACCGTCAGCTGCTTGGTGCCGTCGGTCCGGGTGACCGAGCCGAGCAGCGCCTTGTCGATGCCGGCGCCGGCCGTGGCGTCGTCCGCGGGGACCGGCGGCCACTTCTTGGCGCAGTCGCCGTCACAGCTCGACTTGGGCGGCTCGGCGGTGTCCTTGTCAAAGCGGTAAAGGGTCAGGCCGGAGCTGTCGGTCAGCACCTTGCCGAGTTCCTGATTGGTGGAAACGGCCAGCTCACCGGCGGAGGACGGCTTGGTGGCGGCGCTCTCCTGGCCCGCCGCGCCCGAGTCGTATCCGGTGCCGTTCCCAAGGCCGGTACCGGCGGTTCCGTAATCACCGGCCGCGGCCGTGGCGCCGACGTTCTGGCTGCTCGCCGGCGGGGCCGTTTCCTGCCCACATGCCGTCGTCAGCGCCAGCACTGCCACGGCGCTCACCACGAGCGAGGCGCTCCGCCACGAGGTCTTCATCTTCAACTCCCCATAATCACAAGGGTGTTGCAGCGCCCTGCTGCGCCGCCGCACGACAAGAGGTACGCACGAAAGCCACTCTCGTGTTCAACCGGCGCACAAATTTCTTTCCGGAAGCTGTGAACACCGCCTCTCGTCGCACAGGCGTGCGCCCCGGCGGTTACGCCTCCGTCCGCTGATCAAACCTTTCGTGGGGCATCCGTCGCCCGTTCGGGGCATTCCTCTCACTCTCAGGCCTGTCGCCCCGCGCGCGGGGCTCAGGATCTTCGTCGTGCATGGACTCGAACCGATCCAATCCACGCTCACCACACGGGCGTTGACGGTGCTGACGCTGACCTGGCTGCTGGTGTCGGCGCCGGCCGGCGTGGCCGGGGCCACCGCCTGTGCGTACGCCGACACCGGCCCCGACGGCGCGCAGGCGGTGGCGGTCGCCGGGAGCCTCACCTGGCCCACTCCCCCGCAGTGCCCGTCACCGACGCCGACACCGACTCCCACCCCGACGCCCACGCCGTCGCCCTCTCCGGACCCCGCCCCCACGCCACCGCCGAAGCCCACGCCCACCCCGAAGCCCGAGCCGCCGGCACCACCGCCCCCACCTCCACCGGCGCCCCCGGCTCCTCAGCCGGCGCCGCCCCGTCCGCGGCCGACCCCCACGCCCACGCCGCCGCCACCGGCCCCGGCGCCCGCACCGAAGCCGTCGGCCGAGCCCACCCCGAGTCCGTCCGTCGCGCCGGTGCACTACCCGACCTACCGGGCCACCCAGCACCGGCGGCCGGCGCACAGCGCCCCGTCGCCGCTCATCTTCGTCCTGCTCATCGCGGCACCGGCGATCGTCGCCGTCGCCGCACTGCGTCCGCGCTGATCCTGGAGGCTTCCCTTGCCGGAATGGCTTGTTCTCACCCTCGCGATGCTGGCCGCCTGCTCCGTGGTGGTCATCATCACCTTCGTCCGGCACCGCACGGCGCCGGACGACGAGGATCCCTCCGAGACTCCGGACGTCATCGAGTACATGACGATGTGGATCGGTGTGGTGTACGCCATCGTCCTGGGCCTGGCCATCGCGGGCGTGTGGGAGGGCCGTAGCGCCGCCCAGGATCACGTCCAGGCGGAGGCCGTGGCGCTGCACGAGATCTCGGAGCGGGTGCGGATCTATCCGACCGACGTCCGCGACCGCATTCGGGAGGATGTCAACGCCTATGTCGGACACGTCGTGACCACCGAGTGGAAGACGATGGCCGACGACGGCCGGATGACCGAGCGCGGCACCGAACTCCTGCAGCGCGTCCGCGAGGACGTCACCGACTACGAGCCCGGGACGGACTTCGAGGCGCAGGCCTACCAGCCGCTCCTGGACCAGGTGACCGCCGCCGACCAGGCGCGCAACGCCCGCGCGAACTCGACCGGGGAGACCATGCCGGGCGTGGTGTGGTTCGGGCTGATCGCCGGCGGCGTCGTCACCATCGGGATGATCTTCGCGCTGCAGATCCGGCGCACACCCCGCGAACTGGTCCTGGCCGGGCTGTTCTCCGCGCTGATCGCCTTCCTGCTGTTCCTCATCTGGGACTTCGACGCGCCGTACAGCCGTGGCGTCACGGCCTCCGCGGAACCGTTCCTCGAACTCTTCCCACAGGCCAAGGACTGACAGCTCCTCACCTGACGGTGCGCCGGGGGACGGCGGGCTGCGGAGCGGTGGGAGCGGCACGGGGCGAGGCGCCGCCACGCCGTACAGGTCCCCCGGTCGCGGGAATGAACGTCCCCCGAGCGGCCCACAGGGTTGCCCCATTCGCACGACAGCGATCGCGCAGGTGCGGGCTCCTTTCCTAGCGTTTCGCTCATCGAGGTGCATTCCGGCACGAGCGGAAGAAGCTCCGCAGCTGCTCCTCGGGGAACCGGGAGGACCCACCATGCGCGCGATACGTGTCGCTTCGGCCGCCCTGCTGGGCCTCGGCGCCCTCACCATGACCGTCCCCGCCGCCCACGCGAGCGGCGACAACTCCGGTTTCTGGGCCAGGGTCGTGCCCACCACCGTCGCGCCCGGCGGAGAGGTCAGGCTGCACGCGACCGGCTGCGAGCAGAGCGTGACCGTGGCGTCGGCGGTCTTCGACACGACCACCATTCCCCGGGGGCGGACGACGGCCAGGGTCACGGTCGACCGGGACGCCAGGCCAGGTGCCGTGTACGAGGTGTCCTTCTACTGCGGCACGTTCTGGCAGACCGTCGACCTCACCATCGCGGGCGGCCGGCCCGAACCGGTGCGGCCGGATCACCCGCAGAAGGGCGTGCACGCGGGCGGGGGCGGCACGTTCGCCGATCTGGACCTCAAGGAGGTCGCCCTGGGCGCTGCGCTCATCACGGCCGCACTCGGAACGGCGTACCACCTCTCCCGACGCCACTCGGACGAGGACGGCGCCTGACACCACGGCCGGATGCCTGGCCTTTGTCACCACCGCCGGATGTCGGACCTTCGCCCGAATCCCGCAGTCTGCAGAGGCTTTCGCCCTGAATCCCAGTCCCGCAGGGCTTGCCCCGAACCCCGCAACCACCACAGGCCGGCGCCCCCAACCCCCAACCTCCGCAGGCCGGAGCCCCAACTCGCGACCGCCACCCGCGACCCGCAACCCGCAACCCGCAACCCGCACGGGCCAACGCCCCAAGCCCCGCAACCCGCACAGGCCGACGCCTCAATCCCACGACCCGCCAAGACCATGGTCACGAGTCCCGCACCCGCAGAGGCCTTCGCCCGAAGCCCGCAACCCGCACAGGCCAAGACCTCGAACCCCGCAACCGGCACAGGCAGGCCTTCGCCCCGGATCCCCACAAGGGTTCCGGGGCGAAGGCCTGTGGGCGTGCGATCCCGCTCCGACGGGCCCGCCGGGTCAGATCCGCTTCTCCGCGCGGCGCCGCATCCAGAACACGCCACCTCCGACGACGGCCACGGTGATGAGTCCGCCTCCGATGGCCATGTCGGTCGGCGTCGCCCCGGTGGAGCTGCTGCCGCCGATGCCGCCCTGGACGCCGCCGATGACGGTGAAGGCGGTGGGGTTGGTCAGCGTCCTGGAGTCGCAGGTGACCGTGACGCTGTGGGCACCCGGCCGCGCGTTCCTGTTGACCGTGGCCGTGCCCCTGGCGGTGTTGCTCCCCCGCACCGTGCTCAGGTGGGTGGGCCGGAAGGCGTCCGAGGTCGCGGTGCCGCCTCGCGGGCAGTTGTCGACCGTGATGGTGATCTGCCCGCCGCGGGCGATGACGCTGGGGTGGACGACGATGTTGCTCGGTCCGACGGGCATGCCGTCCCGCGCGACGGCCGCGGGGGCGGCAAGGCTGAGAGCGGCTACCGCGGTGGCAGCGGCCGCCATGGCACGAGTGGTACGCATGTGATCCTCCGCGGAAGACGCCCCGGGAACCGTCCCCGGTCGATCGGCGAGAAAGCGCCTCCCAGAAAGACCCTCAGATGCCGTGCCCCCGGCCGCATTTCGGCGATGGTCCGTCCTGGTGAGAGGACACGCCGACGGATAACCCCACAAGTTGAATTGCCGCAGGTCACGCACCGTCAGAATTTTCCTGGGGGCGGCAACTCGGATGGCGCACCGAAAGGGAGCGGGGCCACCCGTTCGTATCTGCCCCGTCGCCGCATTGGCACGCGGGACTTAGCGTTCACATATGCGCGAATGACGGGGCGACGGCCGCGTCGAGAGGGGTAGTGGAATGTCTGCGTCCGAGCTGGCCGAACTGGCCGAAGAGGAGGAGCGACGGAAGAGGCGTGCTCCTTGGGGTGTGATAGCGCTGGTTCTGCTGACCGGCCTCGCGCTCGTGCGCAACGGCTCGGGGGAGTTCGACGAGGGGCCGCCACAGCCCGCCTCGGCGGCCGCCCCGGACACCCGGGTGCCCGGGGGTCTCTTCGCCGGGGCGGCGCAGTCGCTGCCGTACGCCCTGCCGGACCGCGTCAGGATTCCCGGTATCCAGGTCGACGCGCCGATGATCCCGGTCGGGCTGGACGTGGACGGCTGGGTCGGCGCGCCACCGGCGGAGGACCCCAACCTGGCGGGCTGGTTCACCGGTTCGGTGTCTCCGGGCGAGAAGGGCACCGCGGTGGTCGTCGGCCATGTCGACAACGCTCAGGGCCCCGCCGTGTTCTACGGACTCGGGGGCCTGCAGAAGGGAAATCGCGTCGAGATCGTCCGCAAGGACGGAAAGACGGTTGTTTTCGAGATCTACGGCATCGAGGTGTTCGAGAAGAACAACTTTCCCGGCGACCGGGTCTACGCCTCGAAGGGAAGTGCCGAATTGCGGGTCATCACCTGCGGTGGCGGTTTCTCCCAGCAGAACGGCTATGACGGGAACGTGGTCGCTTTCGCCAGCCTGGTCGAGGTGCGCTGAGCGTCCTCGCCGGGCGGGCGAAAGCCGTCAGGCGTAGTGCCGTTCCGGGACGGTGACGAAATACCCGGAGTCCAGCAGCTGCGGCAGATAGGCGCGCAGGGCCCGGACGCTCTGGGAGCGGTCGCCCCCGGCGTCGTGCGAGAGCACCACGACGCCGGGGGCGGCGCCGTTCTCGACCCGGTCGATGATCGTGCGGGTGCCGGGGGCGGTCCAGTCGAGGGTGTCGACGGTCCAGGCCAGCGGGTCCATGCCCAGTTCGGCGCCGAGCCGGAAGGCGGTGCGGTTCCAGGCGCCGTAGGGGGCACGGAACCAGACGGGGCGCTCGCCGTACGTCTCCTCGATGACGTCGCTGGTGCGCTCCATCTCCTCGCGGATCCGGCCGCGGCCGAGCCGGGTGAGCAGTGGGTGGGACCAGGTGTGGTTGCCGACGACATGGCCCTCGTCGGCCATCCGCGCCAGGAGATCGCCGTTCGCGGCGACCATCTCGCCGCACACGAAGAACATCGCGCGGACGTCGTACTCGCGCAGGGTGTCCAGGATGTGCGGCGTGTAGCGGGGGTCGGGTCCGTCGTCGAAGGTCAGCACCATGGTGCGGCCGCGTTCGGACACGCGCAGCAGGGGCTCGCGCCGGATGAGGGTCCGGCGGGGTGCCGCCCTGGGCGGGCCGTACCCCGTCAGGGGCTGGAGACGGTAGCTCGAGGGCTTGAGCGCGGAGCGCGCCTGGGCGCCCGCGGCTGGGGCAGCGGCCCGGACCGGCTTGTCGGCGTCGCCCGCGACCGTCGCGAACAGTCCGGCCGAGCCGGCGGCTCCGACGGCGGCGGCACCGGCCAGCAGCGCGCGGCGCCGCGTGAGCAGACGTGGGGGCACCTGATCCTTCGTCATGACTCATCAGTCGCCCGATGAGGGACCGACGCACCAGTGCGACACCGGTACGGCCGTACGAAAACACCCGCCCGGCGCAGCCCTCAGGCCCGCGGGGCGCCGTCAGCGGCGGCGGACCAGGGGGAACGGCAAGGTCTCACGGATCGTCAGGCCGGTGAGGAACATGACCAGTCGGTCCACGCCGATGCCGAGGCCCCCGGTGGGCGGCATGGCGTATTCGAGGGCGTCGAGGAAGTCCTCGTCGAGTTCCATCGCCTCGGGGTCTCCCCCGGCGGCGAGCAGGGACTGGGCGGTGAGACGGCGGCGCTGTTCGACGGGGTCGGTGAGTTCGGAGTAGGCCGTGCCGAGTTCGGTGCCGAAGGCGACGAGGTCCCAGCGCTCGGCGAGACGCGGGTCGGTGCGGTGCTGCCGGGTGAGCGGGGAGACGTCCGTCGGGAAGTCCTTGTAGAAGGTCGGCAGCTGGGTCTTCTCCTCGACGAGCCGCTCGTACATCTCCAGGACGACGTCGCCGTGGCCGTCGTCGGCGGTGTACGGCACGCCCACGCGGTCGCAGTACCGGTGCAGCCGGAGCAGTTCCGTGTCGGGGTCGATCTCCTCCCCCAGCGCCTCGGAGATCGCGCCGTACACCGTCTTGATCGGCCACTGCCCCGAGATGTCGTACTCCGTGCCGTCCTTGCGGGCGACCGGCGAGCCGAAGGCTGCGGTGGCGGCGCCCTGGATCAGCTCGCGGACGAGGTCGAGCATCACGTCGTAGTCGGCGTAGGCCTGGTAGGCCTCCAGGATCGTGAACTCGGGGTTGTGCTTGTAGTCGACGCCCTCGTTGCGGAAGGTGCGGCCCATCTCGAAGACCTTCTCGACACCGCCGACGCACAGCCGCTTGAGGTAGAGCTCGGGGGCGATGCGCAGATAGAGGTCGAGGTCGTAGGCGTTGATGTGGGTGGTGAAGGGGCGGGCGTTGGCGCCGCCGTGGATCTGCTGCAGCACCGGCGTCTCGACCTCCAGGAAGCCGCGCTGCAGCAGGCCCTGGCGCACCGCCTGGATGGCGGTGGAGCGGGCCCGGACCACGTCGCGGGCGGCGGGGCTGGAGACCAGGTCGAGGTAGCGCATGCGGACCTTGGCCTCGGGGTCGGCAAGGCCGCGGCGTTTGTCGGGCAGCGGGCGCAGGCACTTGCCGATGAGCTGCCAGGAGGTGACGAAGACGGTCGGTTCGCCCTTGTCACTGACGCCGGCCGGGCCGGTGGCGCTGATGAGGTCGCCGATGTCGGTGTCGGCGGTGAAGCGGTCGAGGGCGGCGCCGGAGTCCTTGCGGGTGAGGGCGAGCTGGTGGTCGCCGGACCAGTCGCGCAGCACGACGAAGACGATGCCGCCGAAGTCGCGTACCAGCATGATCCGGCCGGCGACGGTGACCTGCTCGCCCTTGTGGACCTGGGCCAGGGCGTGGGTGCGGACGGGGATGCCGACCGGGTAGGGGTCGACGCCGTCGGCGCGCAGCCGGTCGAGGGTGTGGTGCCGGATGCGGACCTGCTCGGGCAGGTCCGCATCCGGCCCGGCCGCCCCGGCCTCGTCCCCTCCGTCGAGGCCGAGCGCCGCCAGCGAGGGCAGTCCTTCGGTGGTCGCGGGCCGCGGTCCCCCTCGCGGGTGCCCCTTTCTGCGGAGTTGGTGCAGCGACGGTACGGAGACGAAGCCCTCGGCGATGGCGGACGCGGTGCCGATGCGGGCGAGGGAGGCGGCTTCGCCATAGCAGATGAAGCGCGGGAACCACTGCGGCTGGTATTTGGCGTTGGAGCGGTACAGGGCCTCCAGCTGCCACCACTTGGAGAAGAACAGCAGCAGTCGGCGCCACAGCCGCAGCACGGGTCCGGCGCCGATGCGGGCGCCCTCCTCGAAGACGGAGCGGAACACGGCGAAGTTCAGCGAGATCCTGCGGATGCCCATCTTCGGCGCCGCCGCGCACAGGTCGGCGACCATGAACTCCATGACGCCGTTGGGGGCGCCGCGGTCCCGGCGCATCAGGTCCAGGGAGATGCCGTCCCTGCCCCAGGGCACGAAGGAGAGCAGCGCGAGCAGCTGGCCGTCCTCGCCGAGGGCCTCCAGGAAGAGACAGTCGCCGTCGGCCGGGTCGCCGAGGCGGTCCAGGGCCATGGAGAAGCCGCGTTCGGTCTCCGTGTCGCGCCAGGCGTCGGCCTTGGCGATCAGCTCCTCCATCTCCGCCTCGCTGAGGGTGGAGTGGCGGCGGATCCGGCAGTGGGCGCCGGTGCGGCGGACCCGGTGGACGGCCTGCCGGGTGACCCGCATGTCACGGCCGTCGAGGTCGAAGTCCGACACCTGCAGGATCGCCTCGTCGCCGAGTTGGAGGGCGCCGAGCCCGGCGCGCGCGTAGGCCTTGGCGCCGTCCTCGGAGGCGCCCATCGCCGCGGGTGCCCAGGCGTGCCGGCGGGCCACGTCCAGCCATACGGCGATGGCGCGCGGCCAGGCCTCCCGGTCGCCGACCGGGTCTCCGCTGGCGAGGCACACGCCGGCCTCGACGCGATAGGTGACGGCGGCCTTGCCGCTGGGCGAGAAGACGACGGCCTTGTCGCGCCGGGTGGCGAAGTAGCCGAGGGAGTCCTGACCGCCGTAGGCCTTGAGGAGGGCGCGGATGCGGGCCTCCTCGTCGTCGTGCAGGGCGGCCTCCATGCGCTGCGAGCGGAACAGGGTCGCGGCGGCGTTCAGCAGGGCCAGCGCGCCGAACAGGCCGAGCACGAAGAACAGCGGGCGGGGCGGGCGTCCGTCGTAGGAGGCGCCGGAGACGAGGCCGCCGCAGACCCGGTCGGCGGCCCACGCCAGCCGCTGGCTCTGCGGCAGCGTGCCGGGGAACAGCTCGACCAGCCCCCAGCCGATGAGGATCCCGATGGCCAGCCCGACGACCAGGACGCCGAGGGCCCGGCGTACGGCGGCGCGGCGGGAGGCGGCGTAGAACTCCTTGCGGGCGACGATCAGCAGGCCCAGGGCGAGGGCGCAGACGATCAGGGACGGGACGGAGTCGGCGTAGTCGCCGAACACCGTGCCGAGCAGGTCGCTGAGGACCAGCAGCCCGAGGTAGACGACCACCAGCCACCAGGCGATCTTCTTGCGGGCCGCTGTCGCGGCGGCGAGCAGGAAGAGGAAGACCACGTAGGCGAGGTTGGCGCTGACGGGGACGATGATCTGGTCGAGGCCGCGGACGACCGGGCGCAGCGCGGTGCGCAGCGGCGGGATGACGGCCAGTAGGGCGCAGAGCAGTCCCAGGGCGCCGAAGAAGATCGCGAATCCCTCCGGCACCCTGTGCAGGAAGCCGTTCCGGGGCGACCGTATCGGGCCCGTGGCACCCTTCTCGCGGGTGACCTCCACGGTGGCACTCATGCTCCGACTCTAGGAAGCCCGCGGCCTCCTCGCCCGTCGAGCGGCCTGCCCGACGGCGGGACCAGGGGCTTCCGATAGCCTCCGTGCCGTGACGGAACAGCACTCGCACCAGTTCGAGCGGGGCACTGACGGGCCCAAGGTCATCGTGGTCGGGGTGGACGGCTCCGACTCCTCGCTCCGCGCGGCGGCGTACGCCGGTGGCCTGGCCCGACGGCAGCGCGCGCTGCTCGCCGTCGTGTATGTGCAGCCGGTGATGTCGGCCGGCGCGGCCCTCGGGGCGCCGGTCGCGGAGACCACCGACGAGATCGCCGAGGACCTGATCGCCCAGATCAGGGACGCGACCGAGCGGGTGAAGGGGATATTCGACGTCCGCTGGGAGTTCCACACCTTTCCCGGCGACCCCTACAACGGTCTGGTGAAGGCGGCCGACGACCTGAAGGCGGACGCCGTGGTGGTCGGCGCGTCGGAACAGGCCGGGCACCGGATCGTCGGTTCCGTCGCGGTGCGGTTGGTCAAGGCGGGGCGGTGGCCGGTGACGGTGGTGCCGTAGTCACGGAAGGGCGGCGGGACGAGAGCGTCGTCGCCTGTCGGTACGACGATCCGGCGCGGCGTGCGGCCGTGTGACTGCGGCTCGCGCCGGACTCGAAGGTGACGAACGATCCGAGATGCTGCGCCGCCGGGTGACGGCGCGTCAGAGGGTGTGCAGGAACTCGGACAGGATCCGGTTGAAGATCTCCGGCTTCTCCAGGTTCGGGTAGTGGCCGACGCCTTCGATCACTTCCGCGCGGCCGGCACGGGCGGTGGCGGCGAGCCGCTCGGCCGCGGCGAGCATGTCGGCGGGTTCCAGTCCGCCGTTGAGGGTGAGCAGCGGGACGGCGATCTCCGGTGCGCGGGCGAAGGTGTCGGTCACGGGCACGAACCAGTCCTTCTCGCCGGGCGTGTGCTTCGAGAGCGTGTTGCCGGCCATCTCCCGCATCAGGCGCAGGATGTCCTGGTCGACGTCGGCCAGGCTCCGGTGCTCACCGGGTACGACCTTCACGAAGGCGTCGAGCCAGCCTTCGACGTCTCCGGCGGCCAGCTTGCCCGCCATCTCGGCCTGGAGCGCGCGGGTCCAGTCGTCCGTGTACTGGAACTCTCCGGTCGCGGCGCCACAGGTGACCACGGCACGGATGAGTTCCGGGTACTCCAGCACCGTGTTGGTGGCGGCCAGCCCGCCCATCGAGACGCCGACGAGGATCGCGGGCCCGGCGTCGAGGTGGCGCAGCAGGGCGGCCACGTCATCGGCCCAGCGGAAGGGCATGGACGCGTTGGCGGAGGCTCCGTGGCCGCGTATGTCCAGGGCGATCACCCGGTACTCGGTGGCGAGGGCCGGGATCTGGCGGTGCCACACCCGGTGATCCACATACCCGGAGTGGATGAGGACGGCCAGGTCCCCGGAGCCGGTGTCGAGGTAGGCGAGGTCGCCGTCGGCGGACGCGAAGGTGCTCAGTTCCGAAGTAACTGTCATGACAACCAAGGTGTCATCTTTTCGAGGCTTTGACAACCGAGGTGTCATGATGGACACGTGACTCAAGCCGACGCACCCCTCCCGCCCGACGAACTCGGCCGCCGGCTCACCGAGGTCTTCGACCTGGTGGGCCCCCTCTACCGGTTCGCCGCACGCAAGGTCGAACAGGGCGAACCGGTGGAGGGGGTGTCTGCCGGGGTACGCGCGGTCCTCAATCTGCTCCGCCAGCACGGGCCGATGACGGTCCCGCAGATGGGCCGGGACCAGGCGCTGAGCCGGCAGTTCGTGCAGCGCATGGTCAACGACGCGGCGGCCCGCGGCTGGGTGGAGCTCATCCCGAACCCCGCACACCAGCGGTCGTCGCTGATCCGGCTGACCGAGCGGGGCAGCGCCGTCATCACCGCGGTCCTCGCCCGGGAGCACACCCTCAACCGGCAGGTGGGCGGCAGTCTGACCGACGCCGACGTGCAGGCGTGCGTGCGGGTGCTGACGGAGATGGTGCGGACCTTCGACCACGTCGACGTCGACTGACCCCGCCCACCTACTCCGCCATCACCAGCCCGTCCTTCCCGGCCCCCCGGCTCAGCACGACGTCCCGGATCCGGTCCCGCACCCCGCGCACGTCGGCGCCCTTGGCGAGCGCCCGGTTGAGGTCGATCACCCGGCCGGCGTCGATGTCGAACAGCTGGGGGACGAACTCGGCCTTCGACACCTCCCACCGACCGCCCTTGCGGGCCGGCGGTTTGAAGGTGAAGCGGCCGAGGGTGGACTGGTTGCCGCGCGGGTCCTGCATGCCCCGGTCGTTGTACATCGCGCCGGCGATCTGGTTGCCCATGCCGTAGACCACCCAGGTGCCGTTGACCTTCTCGTAGGCCTGCGGCACATGGGCGTGGGTGCCGAGGATCAGGTCGATGTCGGGGCGGCCGCCGGTGCGGGCGGCCGTGAGCTCGCGGGACAGGGTCACCTGCTCGCCGTCGGGTGCGTCCCGCCATTCGGTGCCCCAGTGCAGCGATACGACGACCACGTCGGCGCCCGCCTTCCGGGCGGCCCGGGCGTCCGTGAGGATCTTGGTCTGGTCGGTCATGTTGACCGCCCAGGGCTGCCCCGAGGGAAGCGGGAACCCGTTGACCCCGTAGGTGTAGGCGAGGTGAGCGACCTTGGCCCGCCCCGCGCGCAGCACGGTCACGGTGCGCGCCTCGGCCTCGGTGCGCGCCGTTCCCGCGTGCCGCACCTTCGCCCGGTCGAGGGCGTTCAGGGTGCGCAGGATGCCCGCGGCGCCGTCGTCGAGGCTGTGTTCGGAGGCGGTGGAGCAGCCGTCGTAGCCGGTGGCGGCGAGGCCCCGGGCCACCTCCGGCGGGGACTTGAACCGGGGGTAGCCGGTGTACTCGCCTTTCTCGCCGTAGACGGTCTCCATGTGACACAGCGCCAGATCGGCACGGGAGACCACGGGTGCGACGCCGGCGAGCATCGGGCGGAAGTCGTACCCGGAGCCGCCCGAGTCGAAGCGGGCGCGTTCGATGATCGCGCTGTGCGGGAGGACGTCGCCGGAGGCCACGAGCGTGAAGCCACGGGGCTCCTTGGCGGCGGGGCCCGGATGTCCCGGGGCCTGCTGGCTGTGGGCCTGGCAGGCGGCGCCTGCGGCGAGAACGGCGGTCGCAGCGAGGGCCACAACTCGACTGCGTGCGATCATCGGCTCACCCCTAGTGGTCGTATATACGCATCAATAGGTACGAAGCCCTACCCGCCCGCAAACAATCCGGCCACTTTCGTTAGGCCGTCCGGCGCGCGCCCCATAGGCGGAAGGAACCGTTCATCGAACCGTTCGCCGACGCGATCGACCGTCCGCCGCAGATCCGTGTGCGTGCCCTGTCCCCCGACAGGCGCCTGCGATGCCATACGGCCATGACGGCCGGAATCACCCTCACGAACGGGACGACCGCCGAGCACGAGCTCGCAGCGCTGCAGCGCGAGCACGGCCGGCCCCTCTTCGCGCTCCTGCTCCGGCTCTGCGACGGCGACCGGCAGCGTGCCGAGGACCTCGTCCAGGAGACACTGGTGCGCGCCTGGCAGCATCCCGAGGCCCTGCGCGCCGACGACTTCGACTCCGTGCGGCCGTGGCTGATGACGGTCGGGCGACGGCTGGCGATCGACGCGCGGCGGGCCCGGCAAGCCCGGCCGGCCGAGGTCGGCGACGCGATCCTGGAGAACGCGCGGGTCATCTCCGATCACGCCGAGCGGGCCGCGGAGATGCTCGATGTGCGCGAAGCTGTGAAGACACTCACTCCGGAGCACCGTGAAGTTCTGGTGCTGGTGTACTTCCAAGGGGCGAGTGTTGCGGAAGCCGCTCAGACCCTGGGAATTCCGCCCGGTACGGTGAAGTCCCGCGCGTACTATGCGCTGCGCGCCCTGCGCCGGGTGCTTCCTGGATACGCGGCCGACCTGCGGTGAAACCAATGGCTGAGTCAAACCTCCGTAAAGCGCCTTGCTGAACACCCCGGTTGAGTAATCGGCTGTCCTCATCCGTGTTCCGGATTGGGCAGGGGCCCCGTGCCCCGGGGTAGGGCGACGCACTCACCGGAGGAAGGCAGGAAGGGATGCTGCACAGAGGTCAAGAGAGCACCGACGGCACCGGCGGCGGTGAACTGACCGTCCCCATGGCGTGGTTGTACGCCGAGTACATCGCCGACGAGCTGCTGCGGACCGGCGATCTCATGCCGCCGACGTCCTTCGAGTTCCGTGCCGGGCGCGATGCCCTGGCGCTCACCATCTTCCTGTCCGACACCGACGGCGAGCTCTCCGGCATCCGGGTCGTCACCCAGCTGGAGACCTGGCTGTCGCTCACGGCTTACGACCAGCCGTGGCAGGACTGGGTGCGCGAGCGCATGGCGGGCCTGGCCGCCGAGGCGGTCGAGTCCGGCGGGCCCGCGCCCGACCTGGAGCTGGCCGAGGCGGCCTGGCGCTGGCTGCAGGAGACAGAGCTGCTCGCGCCCGATCTGAACGCGGTGCCGGGCGGCGGAGCGCTGGTCGGTGAGGACGACGGGCCGAAGGTGTGGACGCCGGCGTGGCAGCTCGGGCTGCCGCTCGGGCACCTCGCCATCCATCTTTTTTAAGTTGTTCTCTTCTCGGACCAATCCTCGGCCCCGGCCGCTACGAATCCTTTGGTTGCGATTCGGTAGCGGCCTTGAGTGATTCGACTGCCTGGTGCGTACCAGTGGGTGCAAGGAGTAACCCACCCCGCACCCAACGGCACGAGGATTCGGCATGAGGTCCCTGGAGAGGCATCGCGACGTCGCCGCGTACGCGCTCGGCGTGCTGAACGAGGCGGAGGCTTTCCGCTTCGAGGACCACCTCATGGAGTGCCCCCGCTGTGCGGCACACGTGACCGAGTTCGGGCCCATCACCCGCCAGTTGATGCTGTACCGGCGGTCGACGCCCCGGTTTGTGCACCCGATGGCCAAGCCGGGCCCGCAGATGCTGAACCGGCTGCTCGAAACGGTGGCATCCCGCCACCGTGCCCGGCGCCGGCGCACGATGTACGCCGTGGCGGCCTCGGTGGTGATCGCCCTGGCCGGACCCGGGGTCGCGATGATGGCGAGCGGCGACAGCGGTGCCGCCCAGGTGGTCGAGGCGACCGACGCCCGCTCGGGTGTGTGGGCGCAGGTCACCACCGAGAACGAGGGCTACGGCAGCCAGGTGGAGCTGAAGGTGAAGGACGGCGCGGGGGCGCGCCCCTGTCATCTGATCGCCGTCGGCCGGGACGGCTCGCAGGAGACGGTCACCAGCTGGCACGGCGGCGACCACGACGCCGGCGAGAACACCATGACGGGTGCCTCGGCGATGCACATGGACGAGATCGCCCGCTACGAGGTGAGAACGGCGGACGGGGAGCACCTGGTGACGCTCAAGCCCCGCTGAGCCGTTGATCCGCTGTCCGGTTCCGGCTGATCCGGTCTCCGGTTCCGGCTACTTCAGCAGGCGCGACAGTCTGCGGTCAGCCAGCGGTTTCCCGCCCGTCTGGCAGGTCGGGCAGTACTGGAGCGAGGAGTCGCTGAAGGAGACCTCGCGGATGGTGTCGCCGCACACCGGGCAGGCTTCGCCGGTGCGTCCGTGGACACGCAGGCCGCTCTTCTTCTCGGCCTTCAGCCGGCCGGCCGCCACCCCGCGCGAACGCTCGACCGCCTCGGTCAGGGTCGTCCGCAGAGCCTCGTACAGCGTGGCCGTCTCCTCGGGTGTCAGGGACGCCGCCAGCTTGAACGGGGACATCTTCGCCGCGTGCAGGATCTCGTCGCTGTAGGCGTTGCCGACGCCGGCGATCAGGCTCTGGTCGCGCAGGGCGCCCTTGAGTTGGCGGCGCTCGTCCTTGAGCAGGGCCGCGAGGCGCGTCTCGTCGAAGTCGTCGGCGAGCGGGTCCGGGCCGAGGCGGGCGATGCCCGGGACCTCCTGCGGACCGCGCACCACGTACACCGCGAGGCGCTTTTGGGTCCCGGCCTCCGTGAGGTCGAAGCCCGCGCCGGTCTCCAGGGCCACGCGCAGCGCCAGCGGACCCTTGCCGGGGCGGGGCATCCCGCTCGGCAGCTCGTCCTTCCAGTGGAGCCAGCCCGCGCGGGCGAGGTGGGTGACCAGGTGGGGCCCGTCGGCCGTGACGAGGTCGAGGAACTTGCCGTAGCGGTGCACCGCGGTGACCTCGTGCCCCTCGATGGCGGTGACCGGCGGGTTGTACGTCTTCAGGACGCTGATCGCGACGGGCAGCACCCGCACGACCTCGTGGCCGACCAGGTTCTCGGTCAGGAAGTCCTTGAGCGCTTCGACCTCGGGGAGTTCCGGCATACGTCCAGAGTGCCACCCGGCACCGACAGCCTCAGCTCCGCTCCGGCGCCACGAACTCGCACCACACCGCTTTGCCGCCGCCGCGCGCCTCCACGCCCCACACGTCCGTGAGCAGGTCGACAAGGAGCAGGCCCCGGCCGGAGACACCCGACTCCCCCGCCTCCCGGCGGCGCGGGAGGGCGCTGGAGGAGTCCTCGACCTCGACCCGCAGCCGGCGGTCGGAGCCGGCGAGGACCCGCAGGGTCACGACGGCCGCCCCCTCGGTGTGCATCAGGGCGTTGGTGATCAGCTCGTCGGCGACCAGCTCGATCTCGTCGGCCCGGTCCCCGGCGCCCCAGGCGCGCACGGCGGCGCGGATCATGTGCCGGGCGCCGGTGAGTGCCTCGGGGTCACCGGGGGCGACGTGCTGCTGGAGGCGGCCGCCGGCCTGCGGGGCGTCCAGGACGCGGCGGCGCAGCAGGAGCAGGGCCACGTCGTCGTCACCGCCGCGTTCCTCGGCGACGTCGATGAGGAGGTCGGCGAGATCCCGTACGTCGTTCGGGCCGCCGGCGATGAGCGCGGTCAGGGTCTGCATGCCGTCGTCGAGGTCGGCGCCGGGCTGTTCGACCAGGCCGTCGGTGCACAGCAGGAGGGTGTGGTCGGAGTCCAGTTCGATGGTGCCGACCGGGTATTCGAGCCGCCCGAACTCCGCCGACAGGCCGAGCGGCAGCCCGCCCTCCACGGCGACGCGACGGCAGGCACCGCCGGGCTCCCGGAGCAGGGGGTCGATATGGCCGGCCCGGACCACCTGCACGACGCCGGTGGACAGGTCGGCCTCCGCGTACAGGCAGGTCGCGAAGCGGTCGGTGTCCAGCTCGTGCAGGAACACGGAGGCGCGGGCCATCACCGTGGCCGGGGTGTGCCCCTCGGCGGCGTAGGCGCGCAGGACGATGCGCAACTGGCCCATGACGGCGGCGGCGTGGGTGTCGTGGCCCTGGACGTCGCCGATGACGGCGCCGACCCGGCCGCCCGGCAGCGGGATCAGGTCGTACCAGTCGCCGCCGATGTCCCGGCCGAGCGAGGCGGACCGGTAGCGGACGGCGACGTCGGCGCCGGGCACGCTGGGGATGGTGCGCGGCAGCATCGCCTGCTGGAGTCCGGTGGCGAGGTCCTTCTCCTGCTCGTAGAACATCGCCCGCTGCAGGCTCTGCGCGATGCTGCTGCCGAGGGCGACGAGCACGTTGCGGTCCTCGGCGGAGAAGCCGCCGCGGTCGCTGTAGAGCAGGCCGATGGCCCCGATCGGGCGGGCCTGGGCGATCAGCGGCATGTAGGCGGCAGCCGTGATGTGCAGGTCCGTGATGTGCGGCCAGAGGACCGGATAGCGCTCCGCGAACTCTTCCGGCGACTCGATGAAGCGCGGGCTGAGGGTCCGTACGACCTCGCTCATCGGGTACTGCTCGTCGATCCGGGTGACCAGGGTGCCGGGCACGAAGCTGCCCGCGGGCCCCTCGGCGATCAGCCGGATACGGCCGGCCTCGACCAGGCCCATGACCAGGCTGGTGGCGCCCAGGTGGGTGATGCCGTGGGTGTCCTTGAGGACGTCGATGACGTCCTGGACGGTGCGGGCGTGGGCGAGGGCGGCCGTGGTGAGCTGGACGACGCTGGTCTGCTGACGACGGGCCTCGTGCTCGGCCGCCTGCTCGCTCCGCTCCTCGCTCTCGGCGAGTTCGTCGGTGGCGTCCCGGACGATGCCGATGATGCGGCGCGGGCGGCCCGTCTCGTCGCGGCGGATGTAGCCCTGGGTGTGGGTCCAGCGCAGGGTGCCGTCGCGGCAGCGGATGCGGAAGTACGCCCCGTAGTTCTCGCTGCCGTCCTTCAGGGCCTTGGAGACCATGCCGTCCAGCCGGAAGGCCTCGTGCCGCGGCACCCGGATCGCCAGGGTCTCGGGGTTGCCGTCGTATTCGTCGGGGTGCAGGTCGAAGACCTCGTGGGCTTGGGCATCCATGTGGAACACACCGGAGTCCAGGTCCCAGTCGAAGCTGCCCATGCGGTTGAGCGCCAGGATCGGATCCGGGTGGGCGGGCCAGTCGTCCGGGAGTGACAGGGCGCTCGCTCCCCGATCAACCATGGGGCCACCTTGCCAGGATTTGCCGGATTCTTCGACCGGGGCGACGGAACTGTCCCGGCCCGATTCCATGACCACGCTCCGGCCCCGGTCAGCCGTCGAAGACGTCGGTCGGGCTGCCGAAGATGCTGCCGTTGGTCCGGTCGGAGGCGCCGGGGGTGGCGGGCGCGTCGGGGGCGTCGGGGATCAGCCCGCCGCCGTCGGGTGTGTCGGGGGCGTCCGGGACGGCCTGGGGGCCGACCTCCTCCGGGGAGCCCGGGGAGGTGTCCGGTTGCGTACGGGATTCGGAGGCGCTGGGCCCATCGGGCGACGTGGACGACTTGGGCGGCTCGGACGACGCGGGCGGGTGGCCGGGGTCGGTCTCCGAGGGCGACGCCGTGGCGGTGGCCGTCGGGCAGTCGGCGGGGAGGGTGTCGGGCACGTCCCGCGTGTCCGACGGGGCCCTGGCGGGCCTGCCGTCAGCGGTCCCGGGCGTGGCGGTGGCGGTGGCCGCCGGGGTCACGCAGCCGGTCGGCGACTCGTGCGGGGAGGTGCGCCCACCGGACGGCGGTTCGCTCCCGTCCTCGGGGAGCCCGCCGATGTCACCGCGCGGGCCGCTGTCGTGCGGAGTCGGGGTCACCGGCTCGGGCAGCCGTACGGCATGGTCGCGGTCGTGACCCCCGTGACCGATCGGCCGTTCGATCCAGGTGTTGTCGACGACGTTGATGATCGTGATGTTGGTGATCATCCGGACCGTCGGGGCCACCACGACCACCTGGCTCGGCCGGTACCCCGACCAGGCCCTGCCGCTGGTGCCCGGGTTGCCGCGCGGGTCGACGGGCGGGGCGAGCGGGTTGCCGCAGGCACAGCGGACGCGGGGC
The DNA here is from genome assembly GCF_055656945.1 of Streptomyces sp. NPDC111606. Classification (NCBI taxonomy): domain Bacteria; kingdom Bacillati; phylum Actinomycetota; class Actinomycetes; order Kitasatosporales; family Streptomycetaceae; genus Streptomyces; species Streptomyces sp. NPDC111606. The sequence continues at coordinate 777,209 of NZ_JBVKBY010000003.1, read as the reverse complement.
ACACCGTGGTTGTCGACGAGGACGGCGGTGCCCGCCTGCAGGACGGACTGGTAGCCGGTTCCCATGCCGTCGCGGAAGCCGTGGTTGGTGACCCGGGTGTCGGCGCGCAGGACGACCGAGGTCAGCCCTCGCAGATAGGCGGCGATCGACGCTTGGGGGATGCCCGCCGCCTGGGCGAAGACGCGGGCCCTGGCCCGGTCCGAGGTGAGCTGGCCGATCTGCCGCCGGACGTCACAGCTACCGGTGCCCCGGGTGCCGCCGTAGAGGCCGGGTGTCTCGCCGGACAGGGGCTGGAGCCCGGCCCGTCCCGAGTGCGCGGGCCTCGGCGTCCGGGTGACCGGCGACGGCGTCACGGTCGACGTGGCCGTGGAGTCGGTGAAGGGGTCCGGCCCCTGGTCGGCGACCGGCTGGAGGAAGAGCTTCCCGTCCGCGTCCGTGTCCTCGTCGCCGCCGACACCGCAGCCGGCGGCGACGAGCGCCGCCGAGAGCACGCAGGCCATGACGAGGGTTCGGGTGGGTGTACGCACCACGTCCTCCCGCCGATCATCGAGGCATTTCGTCCCTATTGTCTGCTTCAGCCACTCGGGTTACGCAAGCGGAGAGGTGGTATACGGAGAGTCACGCAGGTCTCCCGGCGCGACAATGGAGAGAAAGGGGCGGCCGTGGACTGGTTCATCGCACCGGACTACTGGACGAGCCGGCTGGTCTTCCAGCGGGCTCTGGCCGGTGTGTATCTCTTCGCGTTCCTGACGGCGGCGCTGCAGTTCCGGGCGCTGATGGGTGAGCGCGGCATGCTGCCCGTGCCCCGATTCGTCGAGCGAGTGCCCTTCAAGGCGGCCCCGAGCCTGTTCCAACTCCACTACTCGGACCGGTTCTTCGCGGCCTGCGCCTGGGCCGGTTGCGCGGTGTCGGTGGCGCTGCTGGCCGGACTCGACTCCGTGGTACCCCTGTGGGGCGCCATGCTGCTGTGGCTGGTCCCGTGGGCCATGTACCTGTCGATCGTGAACGTGGGCCAGACCTGGTACTCCTTCGGCTGGGAGTCCCTGCTGCTGGAGGTCGGCTTCCTCGCCGTCTTCCTGGGCAACGACGAGGTGGCGCCGCCGATCGTGGTGCTGTTCCTGCTGCGCTGGATCCTGTTCCGCGTGGAGTTCGGCGCGGGCCTGATCAAGATGCGCGGCGACGCCTGCTGGCGCAAGCTGACCTGCCTGGACCACCACCACGAGACGCAGCCGATGCCGGGCCCGCTGAGCTGGTTCTTCCACCATCTGCCCAAGCCCGTGCACCGGGTCGAGGTGGCGGCCAACCACGTCACCCAACTCGCCGTGCCCGTCCTGCTGTTCACCCCGCAGCCGATCTCCACGGCCGCCGCCGCGCTGATGATCGTCACCCAGCTGTGGCTGGTCCTGTCGGGCAACTTCTCCTGGCTGAACTGGATCACCATCGTGCTGGCCCTGTCGGCGGTGCGCTTCCCGAGCGATCCGCCGTCCGTGCCGGACGCGCCGCTGTGGTACGAGGTGGTGGTCCTGGCCGTCGCCGCCCTGTTGCTGTTCCTCAGCTACCACCCGGTCGCGAACATGATCTCCCGCCGCCAGGTCATGAACCGCTCCTTCGACCCGCTCCATCTGGTGAACACCTACGGCGCGTTCGGCAGCGTCAGCCGGATCCGCTACGAGGTGGTCGTCGAGGGGACGGCCGACGACGTGCCGCGCGAGGACTCGGACTGGCGGGAGTACGAGTTCAAGGGCAAGCCGGGCGACCCCCGCCGCTGGCCGCGCCAGTTCGCGCCGTACCACCTGCGGCTGGACTGGCTGATGTGGTTCGCCGCCCTGTCCCCCGCGTACGCGGGCCCGTGGTTCGGAGCCCTGGTGGAACGGCTCCTGGAGAACGACCGTGACACCCTCGGACTCCTGCGCCGCTCCCCGTTCCCGCCCGACGCCCCGCCCCGCCACATCCGCGCCCGCCTGTTCCGCTACCGCTACACGACCTGGCGGGAGCTCCGGGAGACGGGCGCGTGCTGGGAAAGGACCTATGTGCGGGAGTATCTGCCGCCCACGCGGCTGGCGGGGATGGCTCAGAAGTCGTGAGGTTCAGGAAGGCTCGCCAGGAAGGGATCGTCATGGCCAGTCAGCAGGATCCGGTCAGGGTCGTCACGCCCGATGACCGAAGGCCGGGGCCCCGTACCGCGGGGATGGACCGGCAGGAGGCGTTCGCCACCGAGGGGACCTGGTCGGGATTCGTCCGCACCGAGGCCGGCATGGTCTCCGGCTGGCATCACCACGGGGACTGGGAATCGGTGATCTACGTCCTCACCGGCGCGCTGCGAATGGAGTTCGGCCCGGACGGCGCGAACACGGTGGAGGCCGGCCCCGGCGACTTCATCCACGTCCCCAAGGGCGCCGTCCACCGGGAGAGCAACCCTTCGGCCGAGCCCGCCGACATCATCGTCGTGCGAGCCGGCGCCGGAGGTGAGTCGACCTTCAACGTCGACGGGCCGGAGCGGAGCTGAGAACGAGCGGACTCTCTCGCGCAGGGGCGCCGTCAAAGACCGTAGACGCGCGCGGCGGTGCCCTCGAAGAACTGTGCGCGTTCGGCGGCGGAGAGCGCGGCGGTCAACTCCGTCGCGGCGGCCAGCACTTCGCCGTACGTCGCCGCCAGTGTGCACACCGGCCAGTCCGAGCCGAACATCAGGCGCCCGGGGCCGAAGGCCTCCAGTACCGCATCGGCGTAGGGGCGCAGGTCGGTCACCGTCCAGTTGGTGAGGTCGGCCTCGGTGACCAGGCCGGAGAGTTTGCAGACGGTGTTGGGGAGTGCGGCGACGGCGCGGACGTCGCGGGTCCAGGGTTCGCGGGTGCTTGAGGCGATCGGCGGTTTGCCCGAGTGGTCCAGGACGAAGGTGAGTTCGGGGAGGTCGGCGGCCGCCCTGGCGCAGGCGGGGAGCTGGTGGGGCAGCACCACGAGGTCGTAGACCAGGCCCGCCTCCGCCACGGCCGACAGTCCACGTCGTACGTCCGCGCGCAGCAGCCATTCCGGGTCCGGTTCACCCTGCACCTGGTGGCGGATGCCCTTGAGGTACCTGCCGCCGGGCAGCTCGCGCAGCCGGGACAGCTCGTCGGCGATGTCGGGGCGGGTGAGGTCGGTCCAGCCGACGACTCCCGCGATCAGCTCGTGCTCGGCGGCGAGCGCCAGGAACTCCGGGGTCTCCTCCGGGACGGTGATCGTCTGGACGAGGACGGTACGGCCGACTCCGGCCGCCCGCGCCTCGGGGGCGAGGTCACCGACGCCGAAGTTCCTTCTGAGCGGCTGGAGTTCGGGTCCTGTGATCCAGTCCTGGTCCCGCATCGAGAGGTCCCACACATGGTGGTGGGCGTCCACGACCGTCACGGCAGCTCCCACACCGCGGGCAGGCCGGCGTCGGCGCCCGCGCCGGAGTAGTCGTGGACCACGTCGAGCAGCTGGGCCATACGGGCCTGCCAGGCCACGTTGACCGGCAGTTTCTCCAGCTCGGCGAGGAGGCGGCCGTAGTCCTCGCACTCCAGGACGTGGAAGAGGTCGGTGCCGCTGCGCCAGATCGTCCAGGAGGAGGCGCCGGCGGCACGGATCGCGTCCGTGAGTTCGACCGGCACCTCACGGTGGGCGGCCTCGTACTCGGCGACCCGGTCCGCGCGGACCTTGGTGTGCAGGGCGACTCTCATGAGGGCTCCTCGGTGGCCAGGAGTCCGGTGTCCCGTAGTTCCTGCCAGAAGGCTGCGGGGACCGGTGTGGCGAACTGATCGACGCAGTCGTGGACTTCATCGGCCGAGCGGGCGCCCACCAGGACGCTCGCCACCGCCGGATGGGCCGTGCAGAAGGCCAGCGCGGCGGCGCGCAGGGTGATGCCGTGGCGCCGCGCGACCTCTTTCATGCGTACGGCCCTGTCCAGCAGCTCTGCCGGTGCCTCGACGTAGTTGTACGTCGCCCCCGGCCCGGGGTCCGCGAGCAGCCCCGAGTTGAAGGCACCGCCGACCACCACGGAGACGCCTCGCTGCACGGCTGCGGGCAGCAGTTCCGTGAGCGCGCTCTGGTCGAGGAGGGTGTAGCGGCCGGCGCACAGCACCACGTCGACGTCCGTGTCGCGGACGAACCGGGTGAGCATCTCCGCCTGGTTCATGCCCGCGCCGATCGCGCCGACCACGCCCTCCGAGCGGAGCTTCTCCAGGGCCGGGTAGCCCTCCCGGAAGGCCTGCTCGCCGTGGTCGTCGGGGTCGTGGAGGTAGACGATGTCGACGTGGTCGAGGCCGAGCCGTTCCAGGCTGGCGTCCAGGGTGCGGCGTACGCCGTCCGCGGTGAAGTCCCAGACGCGGCGGTGCGTGGCGGGGACGGCGAAGCCGTTCGCCAGGTCGTCGCCGGCGTCGGCATGGGGTTCCAGACGGCGGCCCACCTTGGTGGAGACCGTGTACTCCTCGCGCGGGTGCTCGCGCAGGGCCGTGCCGAGGCGGCGTTCGGACAGGCCGAGGCCGTAGTGGGGTGCGGTGTCGTAGTAGCGGATGCCGCGCTGCCAGGCGGCGGACACCGCCTCGTGGGCCTGCTCGTCGGTGACCTCGGTGTAGAGGTTGGCGATGACGGCTGCGCCGAAGCCGAGTCCCCGGGGAATGCTCACCGGCCCACCGGCCGCAGCCGCAGGCCCTGCATGCCGCCGTCGACCGCGAGGGCGGTGCCGGTGGTGGCGCCTGAGAGCGGGCTTGCCAGGTAGGCGACGGCGCCCGCTACCTCGGCCGCCGAGACGAGGCGGCCGGTGGGCTGGCGGGCCTCCAGCGCAGTGCGTTCGGCGGCGGGGTCGGAGGCCGCGTCGAGCAGGCGGCCGACCCAGGGCGTGTCCACCGTGCCGGGGTTGACGCAGTTGACGCGGATGCCCTCACGGACGTGGTCGGCGGCCATGGCGAGGGTGAGCGAATGCACGGCGCCCTTGGTCGCGCTGTAAAGCGCCCGCTGCGGGAGCCCGGCCGTGGCCGCGATGGAGCAGGTGTTGACGATCGCCGCGTGCGAGGACTCCCGCAGCCGGGGCAGGGCGGCGCGGGCCACCCGGACCATGCCGACGACGTTGACGTCGTAGACCCGGTGCCACTCGGCGTCGTCGTTGTCCTCGACGGTGCCCTGGGCGCCGATGCCGGCGTTGTTGACCAGCACGTCCAGTCCGCCGAGGTCGGCCACGGCGGCCGCCACGGCCTCGCGCACGGACGCGTCGTCGGTGACGTCGGCGCGGAAGGCGAGCAGTGGCTTCTCGACGGAGGACGGGTCCAGGTCCAGTACGGCGACCTGGGCGCCGCGCCCGGCGAGGAGTTCGGCCGTGGCCCGGCCGATGCCGGAGGCGCCTCCCGTCACCAGCGCCTTGAGACCGTCGAAGTCGCTCATGCCGCGTGCCCCTTCTTCTGCGTCCGGAGGTCGGCGGCCCAGAAGGCGCCGTCCGGGAACGAGTACCGCTCGATCGACTCGGGCCGCATGGCGGCCGAGAAGCCGGGCGCGGTGGGTGCCGTGTAGTGACCTTCCCTGATGACCACCGGGTCGAGGAAGTGGTCGTGCAGATGGTCGACGTACTCGATGACACGGTTCTCGGTGGTTCCGGTGACGGCCACGTAGTCGTACATCGACAGGTGCTGGACGAGTTCGCACAGCCCGACGCCGCCCGCGTGCGGGCACACGGGCACGCCGAACTTGGCGGCGAGCAGCAGGATGGCGAGGTTCTCGTTGACTCCGCCCACGCGGGCGGCGTCGATCTGGACGACGTCGAGGGCGCCGGCCTGGAGGAGCTGCTTGAAGACGACCCTGTTCTGCACGTGCTCGCCGGTGGCCACCTTCACCGGGGCGACGGCCTCGCGGACGGCCGCGTGACCGAGGACGTCGTCGGGGCTGGTGGGCTCCTCGATCCAGTACGGGTCGAACTCCGCGAGGGCCTTGGTCCAGCGGATCGCCTCGGCCACGTCCCAGCGCTGGTTGGCGTCGATCGCCATGCGGATGTCCGGCCCGACGACCGAGCGGGCGACGCGGCAGCGCCGTACGTCGTCCTCCAGGTCGGCGCCGACCTTCAGCTTGATCTGCCGGAAGCCGTCGGCGACGGCCTCGGCGGCGAGCCGGCCGAGCTTGTCGTCGTCGTAGCCGAGCCAGCCGGCGGAGGTGGTGTAGGCGGGGTAGCCGCGCTCCAGCAGCCGGGCCGTGCGCTCCTCCACTCCGTCCCGGCCGCGCCTCAGAATGGCCAGCGCCTCCTCGGGGGTGAGCGCGTCGGAGAGGTACCGGAAGTCGATCTGGCGGACGATCCACTCCGGGTCGGCGTCGGCGAGCAGGCGCCACAGGGGCTTGTCGGCCCGCTTGGCGGCCAGGTCCCACACGGCGTTCATGACGGCGCCGATCGCCATGTGCATCACGCCCTTCTCGGGGCCGAGCCAGCGCAGCTGGCTGTCGCCGATCAGGTCGCGGTTGAGGGTCCCCGGGTCGGCGCACAGTTCGTCGACGGGCCGGCCCACGACGTGTCCGCGCAGCGCCTCGATCGCGGCGACCTGGACCTCGTTGCCCCGCCCGATGGTGAAGGTGAACCCGTGCCCCTCGTGCCCGTCCGTCCCGTCGGTGCGCAGCACGACATAGGCGGCCGAGTAGTCCGGGTCCGGGTTCATCGCGTCGGAGCCGTCGAGCTCGCGCGAGGTGGGGAAGCGGATGTCGTAGGTGTCGAGCGCGGTCACGCGGACGGGGGGACCGGGGGTCGGGGACACAGAGGGCCTTTCGGTCGATGGAGGGGACGGCGCCGGATCAGTCCTGCGCACGGCCCGTCGTCACGCGGGCGATCATGAGGGCGACCAGGATGATTCCGCCGTAGATGGCCTGGATCCAGAACGACGGGACCTGGGCGAGGGTGAGCAGGTTCTGGACGACGCCCAGGAGGAGTACGCCCGTCAGGGCGCCGAACATGGTGCCCCGGCCGCCGTCCAGGCTGATGCCGCCGATCACCGCGGCCGCGAACACCGTGAAGATCATGTTGTTGCCCTGGTTGGCGCTGATCGCCCCGACGTACCCGGTCTGGATGATCCCGCCGACGGCCGCGAGCGTGCCCGCCACGACGAACACGCCGAGCATCACGCGCTCGACCCGGATACCGGCCGCGCGGGCGGCGTCCGCGTTCCCGCCGATGGCGTACAGGGCGCGTCCGATGCGGTGGTACTTCAGCACGAACCCGGTGATCGCGAAGGCGGCCGCGGCGAGCCACACCGACATGGGGATGCCGAGGAAGGTCGTGGTGGCGAGGGAGTAGAAGCTGTCGGGCATGCCGAACAGCGTCTTACCCTTGGTCGCGCCGACCAGCAGACCGCGCAGGACGATCAGCATCGCGAGCGTCACGATGAACGCGTTGAGCTTGAACTTCACGACCAGGATGCCGTTGAAGGCCCCGACAGCCGCGCCGACCACGAGGACCGCCGACAGGGCCAGGGCGGCGGGGAGTTCGGTGCCCCAGCCGGACTGTGCGGCGGGCAGCACGAGCAGCGCCCCGACGGCGGGCGCGATACCGACGACCGATTCGAGGGACAGGTCGAACTTGCCGGTGATGAGAACCAGCGACTCGGCCAGCACGACCATCGCGAGCGCGGCGGAGGCGCCGAGGATCGAGATCAGGTTGCGTTCGGTGAGAAACGAGTCATTGACGACCGCGCCGAGCACCAGCAGGAGCAACAGGGCCGGGACCAGGGCGAGTTCGCGGGCACGGCGGAGCAGGACCGTCCTGGCGGCACGGGCGTCCGGCACCTTGACGGGCAGGGCCGGTGGGGCCTTGGTGTCAGCCATTGTTGTCCACTCCTTCGATGGAGGCGATCAGCTCGTGGTCGCGCCAGCCGGCCGGGTGCTCGGCGACGACACGGCCGTGGAACAGGACGAGGACGCGGTCGCAGCGCCGCAGGTCGTCGAGTTCGTCGGAGACGACGAGTACGGATGTGCCGTCCTCGCGGGCGCTGTCCATGCGGGCGAGCAGGGACTCCTTGGACTTCACGTCGACGCCCGCGGTGGGGTTGATCAGCACGAGCAGACGGGGGTCGGAGGCGAGGGCGCGGGCCATGACGACCTTCTGCGCGTTGCCGCCGGACAGGTCGGAGACGGGCTGGTCGGGGCCCTCGGTGTGGATGTCGAGACGGTCGATGAGGGCGCTCGCGAAGCCGCGCTTGCGTTCCGTGCCGACGAAGCCGAAGCGGCCGAGCCGGTCGAGGACGCTCATCGTGGCGTTGTCGCCGATGGTCATGCCGGCGACCAGGCCCTGGTCGTGCCGGTCGCGCGGCACACAGGCGACGCCCGCCTTGAGGGCGGCCTGCACATCGCCGAACGGAAGTCGCTCACCGTCCAGTTGGGCCGTCCCGCCGGTCGGGGTGTGCAGTCCCGCGAAGGACTCGGCGAGCTGGATCTTGCCGCTGCCGCTGATCCCGGCGAGTCCGACGACCTCGCCGCGGCGGACGGTGAGGTCGATGTCCCGGTACGCCGGTGAGGTGAGCCCGCGGGCTTCGAGCAGCACGGGGGCGTCGTGGTCGACGTCCCTCGGGTCCACGGCCTGTTCGGCGATGGTCTCCAGCGACTCCCCCGCCATGGCCTCCACCAGCGCCCGGCGCGGGAGTTGGGCGACCGGCGCCGTGGTGATCCAACGGGCGTCGCGCAGGACCGTGACGGTCTGGCAGACCTCGTACACCTCCTGGAGGTGGTGCGAGATGAACAGGAAGGTGACGCCGGAGTCCTGGAGCGCCCGCATCCGCGTGAACAGCCGCTCGATCTCGCGGTTGTCGAGCTGGGCGGTGGGCTCGTCGAGGATGATGAAGCGGGCGCCGAAGCTCAACGCCCGGGCGATCTCGACCATTTGCCGGTCCTCGACCTTGAGGTCGGAGGTTCGGGCCTCGGGGTCGACGTGCACGTCCCAGGTGCCGAGGAGTTCGGCGGCCTCGGCACGCAGCCTGCGCCAGCTGATGAAGCCGCGCCGCCGGGGCTGGCGGTTGATGAAGAGGTTCTCGGCGACCGTCAGCTCGGGGACGACGGTGGGCTTCTGGTAGACGCAGGCCACCTTGCGGCGCCAGGCGTCCCGGTCGGCCAACGCGGGCGCGGGTTCGCCGTCGAAGCGGACCTCGCCCTCGTCGGCGGCCTGAAGGCCGGTGAGGATGTGGACCAGGGTCGACTTGCCGGCGCCGTTGCGGCCGACGAGGGCATGGGACTCGCCGGGCAGGACGGTGAGCCGGCCGTCGGCGAGGGCGGTGGTGGGCCCGTAGCGCTTGACGATGTCGCGCGCCTCGACGAGGGGTGTGATCACGGCCGTACTCATTTGACCGTGTTGCCCCAGAGCTTGGGGTCGTCGACGTTGTCCTTGGTGACCAGCGGGGCGGGCAGCTGGTCCTCCAGGATGCCGCTGGGGAGCTTCACGATGGTCGAGTCGTGGTCCGTGGGGCCCGGCTCGAACGTCTTCCCCGCCATCGCCGCCTTGATGTAGTACATGCCGTACTTGGCGTACAGGTCGGCGGGCTGCGAGACGGTCGCGTCGATCTCGCCCTTGCGGATGGCGTCGAACTCCTGCGGGATGCCGTCGTTGGAGACGATCGCGATGTGGCCCGACTGCCCGGCCTTCTTCAGCATCCCCTTGGACTTCAGGGTCTGGAGGGTCGGCGCCAGGTAGACGCCGCCGGCCTGCATGTAGATGCCCTTGATGTCGGGGTTGGCGTTCAGGAGGGTGTCCAGCTTGGAGGCCGCGGTGTCGGACTCCCACTTGGCCGGTATCTCCAGGACCTGCAGCTTGGGGAAGTTCTTCTTCACGCAGGCCCGGAAGGCCTCGGAGCGGTCGCGGCCGTTGACCGAGGCGAGGTCGCCCATGATCTGTACGACCTTGCCGGAGGGGATCTGCTCGCCGAGGTACTGGCAGGCCTTCTCGCCGTACGCCACGTTGTCGGCGCGCACCACCATCGCGACCTTGCCCTTGTCGGGCGCCACGTCGACGGCGACCACCGGCACGCCCTTGCGCTCCGCCTGGTCGAGGCCCGCTTCGATGGCCGCGCTGTCCAGCGGGGCGACGACGAGGCCCTTCACCCCCTGGTTGAGCTGGTTGTTGATGTCGGTGATCTGCTGGGAGGGGTCACTGTTGGAGTTGACCGTCTTGAGTGCCTCGACGCCTTCGGAGTCGGCCATCTTCGGCACATAGTCGTTGTACGACTGCCAGAACGGCGAGGTCAGCAGGGGCAGGATCACCCCGACCTTGCCGCTGCCGCCGCCTTCGGCGCTCGCGGCGCCGGTGTCCTTGGTGCTGCCGCACGCGGCGAGCACGAGACAGCCGCCGACGACTGCGGCCACCGCTTTGCCCCTCCGCGACCTGTTCTGCTTCCGCGCTGTCGTGCCGTGCATCTGGCCGTGCATCTGGCGGCTCCTCGTTGAGCGTGTTCGAGCAGATGCCCGCATATTTATCAGACCACTTCGCCGATACAACACCCTTCGGAGGCAGATTCTCGCCGTTTCCAGCCGTAGTGGTCGGACCAACCTGGTGATTACACTGCGGCTCACCGGGCCCGCTCAGGCGCCTCGGGCGACGGGAGGAACGGCGTGGAAGACGAGACAGCCCCGCAGAAGGGCACCGTGACGCAGCGCGCCCTCGAGCAGATCAAGGCGATGATCGCCGAGGGACGGCTGGAGCCCGGCCAGCGCCTGCCGACCGAACGCGATCTGGCGGTCCAGCTCGGCATCTCCCGCAGCTCGATGCGCGAGGCGATCCGCGCGCTGACCGTGCTGGGCGTCCTGGAGGCCCGGCACGGTTCGGGCATCTACGTCACCCAGTTGGAGGCCGGCGACCTGCTGGAGACGTTCGGCGTGGTCGCCGACCTCTCCCGGGGTCCGCGCCTGGTGGAGCTGCTGGAGGTGCGCCGCATCCTGGAGTCGACGGCGACGGCGCTGGCGGCGGCCCGCATCACACCGGACCAGCTCGCCGAGGTCGAGAAGCATCTGACGGCGATGAACGCCACGGAGGACCCCGAGGAGATCCTCGCCCACGACCTGGCCTTCCACCGCGTGATCGCGGCCGCCGCCGGCAACGACACCATGGCCGCGATCCTGGAGGGCCTGTCCTCACGCACCTTCCGCGCCCGTGTCTGGCGTGGCTACCAGGAGGAAGGCGCCTTCACCCGCACCCGCCGCGAACACGCCGCGATCCACCGCGCCCTGGTGGCCCACGATCCGGAGGCGGCCCGGGCCGCGGCGGCGGCGCACGTGGGCGAGGTGGAGCAGTGGCTGCGGACGCAGCTGGGCGGCTGACCGCCGCCCGGCCGGGTCCGCGCCGTTCGCTACGGCTTCACGTCGAAACCGTGCTCCCGTCCGAGCGTCTCCAGTGACGCGTGGCCGGGGATGCCGTCGGCGTCATCGCCGGTGAGGCCGCAGCGGCCCTGCCAGGCGGCGTAGGCCTCGACGGTCGACGTGCCGAAGTGGCCGTCCGCGAGGTTCGGTCCGAGGAGGCCCTCCGCGACGAGCGCCTTCTCCACGATCTTCACCCCGGGGTACGACACCGGTGCGCCCGGCGCGGCCGGGTCGTTCAGCGCCGCGGCGACCACCTTCGACACGTCGACCACCGGCCTCGGCGCGGGATCGGGCGGCGAACCACCCGGCCGCGGCGCGCCGTCCTTCACCCACGCGTAGAGGTGCCGGCCCGGGCACTCCGTGGCGAGGCCGTCCCGGTGACCCTTGATCTCGATGCCGGCACCGTGCTTGCGCAGCAGCTCGATGCCGTCGCGGATCGCGCCGAGCATCGCGTCCGTCGGCTTGGTGAGCCCCTCGTCGCCGACCAGACCCATGATCGCGTAGTGGCCACGGTTGAGGTCCTGGTTGCCATTCGCCCCGGTGCGTCTGCCGAGGCCCCGGCCCTCCAGGAGATGACCGTGCGGGCAGGCGCCGTAGTTGTAGGCGATGTCCGAGTAGTTCTCCTTCTTGTTCGCCAGGTGGTCGACTCGGATCTTCTTCCACTTGGCGATGCAGAGATCGTGGTCGTCGAGGAGCTGCACGCTGACCGGCGCGCCTTCGTAGTGGACTTTGACGCCCTTGGTCGATGTCTGCGTGGGTGCGGCGGATGCGGGCCAGCCGAGCTGGGCTCGCGTGACGAGCTTCAAGAGAGTGCCTCCAAGGCGCACATGGGACCCCGAATCGCCTTGATTCTGAGGCCGGTTGCCGCCCGCCACGCGATGCCGCGCCGCCATTCACCCGTCAGTGGACCGCAGTGCGCCGAAGCCGCAACGTCACCAGTTCGAAGGGCCGCAGGCACAGGGCGACACGACGGCCGTCGTACGACGGTGTCTCCGACAGCGGCCGTTCCAGCAGGTCCGTCGCCGCGACGTCCGCGACGTCGAATCCAGCCGCCAGCGTGGCCCGTACCCGGCCGCCGTGGGCCTCGTGAAGCCGCACCACCACATCTCCGCTGCCGTCGTCGGCCAGCTTGACGGCCGTGATCACGACGGCGTCCCGGTCCACCGTCACCAGCGGCGCCACCTCCCGCGCGCCGGTCACCGACCGCTCCGGCAGGTTGATCCGCCAGCCCTCGCGCACCGCGTCCCCGATGCCCGCGCCCGGCACCAGGGCGTGCCGGAAGCGGTGGACGCCCTGGTCGGTCTCGGGGTCCGGGAAGCGCGGGGCGCGCAGGAGGGACACCCGGACCGTGGTGGTCGTGCCGCGGTCACCGTCGGTGCGGACCGTGCGGGTCACGTCGTGGCCGTACGTCGAGTCGTTGACGACGGCGACGCCCCAGCCCGGCTCCTCCAGGTGCACGAACCGGTGGTTGCAGGCCTCGAACTTGGCCGCCTCCCAGGAGGTGTTGGTGTGCGTGGGCCGGTGGAAGTGCCCGAACTGGGTCTCGGACGCGTACCTTTCGGCGTGCACGTCGAGCGGGAAGGAGAGTTTCAGGAACTTCTCCGTCTCGTGCCAGTCCACCTCGGTGTCCACCACCAGCCGCCGCTCCCCCGGCGCGAGGGAGAGCAGTTGGGTGACGCGGGAGTCGCCGAAGGACCGTGCGATGCGCACGCCCTCGCCCTCGGGGGCGATCTCGTCCAGGTCGGTCAGATCGGTGACGGTGTTGCGGTAGAACTCGTCGACGTCCCAGGCGTCCCACATGTTCGGGAAGTCGGGGTGCAGCTGGAGCAGGCCCCCGGCTGCACCCGGCGCGATCGTCTCGCGGTCGGCGTCGATGTCGTACGCCGACACGACCAGGCCCCGTGCGTCGATCTCCACGCGCAGCAGGCCGTTGTCGAGGACGAACCCGCCGTCCGGGCGGGGCGCGAGTGCCGTGCGGCCCTCGGTCACCGGGGGGCGTGCCCCGCCCGCCGGGACGCCCTCGCGCGGGTGCGGGGCGGAGTTGAAGACGAGCTCGGTCTCACCCTCGCCCGCCAGGGCGCGCTGGGCCGACTCGATGATCGCGGTCAGCTCGCCCGCGAGGCGCTCGTACGTCGCACGTGCCTCCCGGTGCACCCAGGCGATGGACGAGCCGGGCAGGATGTCGTGGAACTGGTGCAGCAGCACCGTCTTCCAGATGCGGTCCAACTCCTCGTAGGGGTAAGGGAATCCGGTACGCACGGCGGCGGTCGCGGCCCACAGTTCGGCCTCGCGCAGGAGGTGCTCGCTGCGACGGTTTCCCTGCTTGGTCTTCGCCTGGCTGGTGAGGGTTGCGCGGTGGAGTTCGAGGTAGAGCTCGCCGACCCAGACCGGTGGGTTCGCGTACTCCGCCTCGGCCTTCTCGAAGAACTCCGCCGGGGTCTCCCAGACCACGGTCGCCGAGCCTTCGAGGTCCCGCAGCCGCGCCGCCTTCGCGACCATCTCGCGGGTCGTGCCGCCGCCTCCGTCGCCCCAGCCCGTCGGGGCCAGGGAGTGCCGGGCGACGCCCTTGTCCTTGAAGTTGCGGGCCGCGTGGGCGATCTCGCTGCCCTTCATGGAGCAGTTGTAGGTGTCGACGGGCGGGAAGTGGGTGAAGATCCGGGTGCCGTCGATGCCCTCCCACTGGAAGGTGTGATGCGGGAACTTGTTGGTCTGTGACCAGGAGATCTTCTGGGTCAGCAGCCACTTGGAGCCCGCCGCCTTGATGATCTGCGGCAGTCCCGCGGCGAAGCCGAACGTGTCCGGCAGCCACGCCTCGTCGTTCTCGACCCCGAACTCGTCGAGGAAGAACCGCTTGCCGTGCACGAACTGCCGGGCCATCGCCTCCGAGCCCGGCATGTTGGTGTCCGACTCCACCCACATCCCGCCGGCCGGCACGAACCGCCCGTCCGCCACCGCCTTCTTCACCCGCGCCCACACCTCGGGCCGGTGCTCCTTCACCCACGCCCACTGCTGGGCCTGCGACATGGCGAAGACGAAGTCGGGCTCGTCCTCGAGCAGCGCGGTCATGTTGGACGTCGTACGGGCCACCTTGCGCACGGTCTCGCGCAGCGGCCACAGCCATGCCGAGTCGATGTGCGCGTGCCCGACGGCGCTGATGCGGTGGGCGGACGGCGCGGCGGGCGTGGCCAGTACCTCGGCCAGCCGTTCCCGGGCCCGCGCCGCAGTGCCGCCCACGTCCTGCAGGTCGATCGCATCGAGGGCCTTGTCCACCGCCCGCAGGATGTCCCAGCGGCGCGCCGACTCCACCGGCAGCTCGGCCATCAGCTCGCCGAGCACCTCCAGGTCGATGACCAGCTGCCAGACGTTCTCGTCGAGGACGGCGAGGTCCATGCGGGTGAGCGTGTACTGGGGTTCACTGCCGGCGGTGTCCTTGTCGCCCAACTGCGTGGGCAGGAAGGGGTGGTAGTCGAGGATGACCGGGTTGGAGGCCGCCTCGATGTGCAGCCGCACCTGCTCCCCGCCCTCGACGGGGGCGCCGATGCGCACCCACTGGTTGCGCGGGTTGAGGCCCTTCACCGGGGTGCCGTCGAGACGGTAGACCAAGCCCTCGCACTGGAAGCCGGGCATCTTCTCGTCGAACCCGAGGTCGAGGAGTGCCTCGACCGTCCTACCGGCCCACGCCTCGGGCACGGTCCCGGTGACCCGGAACCAGCTGGTGCCCCAGGGAGCACCCCACCGCGCCCCCACCTCGATCGGCTCGGGTTCGGCCGCGAGTCCCTCGGCGACCGGCACCGGTTCGCCGGGCGCATGCCACACCGCGACGTCCAGTGGCACGGACTCGGGGTACACGGCGGGTCGGATGCGCTCGTCGAGGACGCGCTTGAGGCGGGCTTCGACCAGGCTGCGGTCGTCATGCATGCGGGGTGCTCCAAGGGTGAGGGCGGTTACCAGGTGTGCGTCACGGTCACGGGAGCCGACGAGGTGTAGAGCTCCCCTACGGCACGCAGTTCCAACCGTGCGGCCTGCTCCCCCTGTTCGGGTTGCAGACCGGCGACGAAGTAGGCCGGCTGACAGGTGCCGCCGAGGAAGCGCCGGGTGCCGTCGGCGAGGACGCGGTGCAGGGCGTGGTGGCGTACGTCATCGCCGGAGCCGGGATTCCACGCGAGACGCAGGTCTCCGCCGGACGCCGCGGTGATCCGGAATCCGGTCGGAGCCGCCGGCGTGGTGACGGCCTCCCGGACCGCGATGCCGCCCAGCCGCCACTTCACGGCCCCGCCCGTCGCGGTGAGCCGGACGCCGATCGCGTGCGCGGTACCCGTCAGGCCTGTGAGTCGTACGGTCGAGGTCTGCCATGCGCCGCCCGAGTTCACGGGGAAGTACGTGTACGGCGGTGTCGCGCCCGGACTGCTCGGCTCGGCCGTGGCCACCGCCAACTCGACCTTCACGCTGCCCGCATCGGTCCGGTGCGTCAGCTCGACGACCGTGTCGGCCGTGATCGGCAGGCGGGTCGCGTACACGTCCAGGACCGCCGGTGCGTCCAGTTCACCGTCGACGAGCACACTGCTCCCGCCACGCCACGCGTCCTCGAAGTCGAGCGTCACGGCGGGGCGCCGTCCGTCGGTGTGCACGACCCAGCGCCGGGACGGCAGCCGGTCCTGCAGGCCCAGGTGGTTCCACGGCTTGTCCGACGTCACCTCCCCGTCCTCGTACCACCGCAGCCCGTGCCCGGTGTTGAACACGCTCGCGAAGGGGACCTCCGTGACCGTCGACCGGTCGGCGACCGACACGGCCGGTGCCCGCCAGCCGTCCGTGCCGTCCGGCCGGGACGGGTCCAGCGAACGTCCGGTCCAGAACCGGTCGTCGGCGGCATGGAACGCTCCCGGCCCACGGCCGTCAGCGGGCAGGTGGTTGCGTGTCCACTCGGGCCGGTAGAAGCCGACCGACACCACGTGCGCCTTGTCGCGGGGCACCATCGCGTCCCAGTTCACGGACGAGTTCCAGCCGTTCGACTCGACGTCGACTCCCGCCCACAGCTCGTAGCGGCTGCGGCCCAGTTGACCGGCACGCTGACCGGACGAGGTCAGCTTCGCCGCCGTCCATCTGAAGTCGACGAACATGTCGTCGGCGGCCTGGAAGAACGCCTCGTTCTGGGAGTTGAGGGCACCCTGCCAGCTCACGGACCCGTTCACGGTCATCGAGTCGTACCAGGTCACGCGTTGGCCCTTGGCCTTGGCGAGCGTCTTCAGCTCGCGCATGAAGCCCAGCATCGCCGTGCCCAGCGCGGTGTTCCCGCCGCTGGTCTCGGCGTTGACGAACCACCCGTCGAACCCGTACGCGTCGGCGACCGCGACCAGCCGCTCAGCCAGCGGATACCGCCCGGCGGCGTCCTTCTGCACCAGGTCACGGGTCCACTGCAGCTGCCCGCCGTAGGCGACGGGCGGCAGGAAGATGTTGCCGAGGACGGATACCCCGTGCCGGTGGGCGGCGTCGACGATCGGCGCGTTCGGCGCGAGGATCAGCCCCTCCCCCGACGAGCCGCCCCAGAAGACCAGCTCGTCGATGTAGGCCCAGTGGGTGAGGGCGTAGTAGTCGGCGGTGGCCGCGCCCTGCGAGGGGTTGCCGGCGGTGGGGCCGAAGGACACCAGGGACTGGATACGGGCCTGTCCTGCGCGGGCGGTCGGGTTCGCCGGCGTCGGCGTGAAGCGCGGGGCGAGCGGGACGGTCGCCGCGTTGAAGGCGAGGTCCGGGTCGTCGGCCGGGCGCCAGGACTTCAGGCTGCGCCAGGTGATGCCGGTGCCCGGGGTGCCGGAGGGCAGCGAGTCCGGGTACCAGTAGGAGGCGTACGGCTGGAGCGCGGCGGCCTTGGGCGCGCGGCGATCCGGCGCGGCGGCCGCCGGCAGCGAGGGCAGCAGTGCGGCCGTGGCGCCGGCGAGCAGGACGGTGCGTCTGGTGGGGTTCACGAGCGGGTGCCTCCTGGGAGTCCGTGTGGGGCGGGGAGTACCTGATCGGGAGTGACGACTTCGGTGATGCCGCGGGCGACCAGATGGTCCCGGTCGTCCGCGCGGGTGTCGAGGACGGTGGTGGGGCGGGCGCCGTCGGCGGTGAGCCGGAAGAAGGCGTCGAAGACGGGACCGCCGGGGGCGCAGGCCGAGCGCACGGCGGGGTCGGCCGGGACGACTAGGGCGGTGGTGCGCGGCGTGGGCGCGGGCACAGGTTCGTTCGCGGCGCGGGCCAGCACGTGAGCCGCATCCTTCGGCTTGCGGTCGTTGGTCAGCAGACCGAGCCCGTATTCGAGCCCGGGGAAGTCGGCCAGCGCACGGGACACGTCGTGGGAGCACCACCAGGTGATGCCCCACAGGTCGGGGCAGTCCAGGGCGTTCGCGACGGTCGCCTCGGTGAAGGCGGCGGCGTGCTCGGGCGGGACGAGGGGCGCGGGCGCGCCGACCTCCTGGAGCCAGACGGGACGGCGCGGGTCGTCGGCCCACGCCTTGCTCAGCTCGACGAGGTACGCGGCATGGTGCTCGGCCGGCACGGAGGTACGGCCGTGGCGCTGGGCGGTGCCGTTGAAGACCCAGGAGTGCACGGCCGTGACGGCGCCGTGCCGGGCGGCCTGAGCGGGCGTGAACGGCTGGTCGTCCTGGTACCAGGTGGCGTCGTACTCGGCGTGCAGGTGCAGCCGCCCGGGTGCGCCCTCCTCGCAGGCGCCGAGCATGCGCGTCAGCCAGCGGTCGATCTCCTCCTCGGTCGCCCGGTCGGGGTCGGGATGCGGGCCCGCGGAGAACTGGTTGACCTCGTTGCCGAGGGTCATGCCGAGGAAGTTCGGCCGGTCGGCGAGGGCGGCGGCGAGGGTGCGCAGGTAGGCCGCCTGGCCGTCGAGGATGTCCGGGTCGGTGAAGAGGTTGCGGCGGTGCCAGGTCCGCGTCCAGGCAGGCAGGAAGTCGAAGCTGCTCAAGTGACCTTGCAGACCGTCCACGTTGACGTCGAGGCCGCGTTCGGCGGCGGCGTCGACGAGCTGGACCAGCTGGTCGACGGCGCGGCCGCGGATCAGGGTGCGGTTCGGCTGGAAGTACGGCCACAGCGGGAACACCCGGACGTGGTCGAGACCCAGCGCGGCGACGGAGTCGAGGTCGGCGCGCACGGAGTCGAGGTCGAAGTCGAGCCAGTGGTGGAACCACCCTTCGCTCGGGGTGTAGTTGACGCCGAAGCGCACGGCAGAAGGCATGCGTGTCCTTGTGACGGAGGTACGGATGGCCGGCTCGGCGGGTCAGCCCTTGACGGCGCCCTCCCCGACGCCACGGAAGAAGTACCGCTGCAGACAGGCGAACAGGGCGATCAGCGGCGCCACGGCGATGATCGTGCCCGCGGCGACGAGGCGTTCGTCGTTGGCGAAGGTGCCGTGCAGATAGTTGAGGCCGATGGTCAGCGTGAACTTGGACGGGTCGCTCAGCACGATGAGCGGCCACAGGAAGTCGTCCCAGGCGCCCATGAAGGCGAAGATCGCGACGACGGCAAGGGTCCCCTTCACCGACGGCACGGCGATGCGCAGGAACCGCTGCCAGACGTTGGCGCCGTCGACGTAGGCCGCTTCCTCGATCTCGTACGGCAGGTTGAGGAAGGCGTTGCGCATCAGCAGCACGTTCAGGGCACTGATGCAGCCGGGCAGTACGACGCCGACGAGGGTGTTGTTGAGGCCGAGCTCCCGCATGGTCGTGAACTGGGCGATGATGATGCCCTCCACGGGCACGAGCATCGCGAGGATGAACGCGAGCGTGGCCGCGCGGCGGCCCCGGTAACGCAGCCGGGCGAGGGCGTAGCCGGCGAGCGCCGCCCCGACGCAGTTGGTCACGACGTTGGCGGCGGCGACCTTCAGCGAGTTGAGGGCGTAGTCCCAGACGGGGATGGTCTCGGCGACGCGCTCGTAGTTGTGCAGGGTGGGATCGCCGGGCAGGAACTTCGGCGGGGAGCTGAAGATGTCCTCGGTGGGGCCCTTCAGCGAGGTCGACAGCTGCCAGAGGAACGGGCCGACGGTGAGGGCGAGCACGCCGAGCAGCAGCAGGTAGCGCAGGGCGAGTTCCCATACGCGGACGCGGCGGCCGTGCTCGTCGGTGACGCGGGGTTCGCGCGCGACGGCCGGGGCCTTGGACCTCGCCTTGGCCTTCGCCGCGGGCCGTACCTTCTCCAGCACGCTCATGACTCGTCCTTCCGGTCCGCGCGCAGCACGAGCAGCATCAGGGCGACGGTGACGACGAACACGACGACCGAGATGGCCGAGGCGTAGCCGACACGGCCGGTCAGGCCGGTGCCGGTGCGCTGGACGAGCATCACGAGGGTGGTGTCCTCGCCCGCCGGCCCGCCGCTCGGGCCGGCCATCAGGTACACCTCGGAGAACACCTTGAACGCGGCGACCGACGACAGCGCCCCGACCAGGACCATGGTGGAGCGGACGGCGGGCACGGTGACCGTGAGGAACCTGCGGATCGCGCCCGCTCCGTCCACGGCGGCGGCCTCGTGCAGTTCGCGGGGCACGTTGGCGAGCGCGGCCAAGTAAATGATCATGTAGTAGCCGAGGCCCTTCCAGACCGTCACCGCCATGGCGCTCAGCAGGAGCAGCCACTGGTCGCTGAGGAAGCCGACCCGGCCGACGCCGATCGTCTCGAGGAGCGAGTTCACCAGACCACGCTCGTCGAGCAGCCACACCCAGATCAGCCCGACCACGACGATCGAGGCGACGACCGGCGTGTAGAAGGCGGACCGGAAGAAGGTGATGCCGGGGATGTTCTTCTGCACGAGCAGCGCGAGCAGCAGAGGCAGGACGACGAGGGCGGGGACGACGCCGACGACGTAGAGCGTGCTGTTGCGCAGACCGATCCAGAACATGTCGTCGCCGAGCAGCTCGCGGAAGTTGGCGAGGCCCACGAACTCGCCCGGGATCAGCGTGCGGCGGTCGGTGAAGGCGTTGACCAGCGTGGAGACGAACGGGTACAGGATGAAGGCGCCGATGATCAGCAGGCCGGGCGCGGCGAACAGCCAGGGGCTGGTGGGCAGTTGGCGCCGCACCCGGGAGACACGTGGGACAGCCGAGCTCGCCATGATGAATCAGCCCTGCTGCTGAAGGAGCCGGTTACAGGCCTCGACAGCGTTGTCAAGAGCTTCCTTGGGGCTCTCCTTGCCCTGCAGGGCCTTGGCCACCTCGTTGCGCAGCTCGGTCTTCATCTGCTCGCTGAACAGCACGGGCGTGTAGTTGACCGCGTTCTTCAGCGACTTGGCGGCGGCGACCCGCACGCGCGTCTCGTCGGTGCCGTCCTCCTTGGTGAAGTACGGGTCGTCGAGGGAGCCCGCTGTGCTGGGGAAGATCGCGACCTGCTTGGCGAACGACATCTGGTGCGCGGCGTCGGTGACGTAGTGGGCGAAGGCGACCGCGGCGGGCGCACGCTTCGTCCGCGCGTTGACCATCACGCCCATCACATACATGTTCACGTGGCCGGTGCTGGTGATCTGATCCGTGATCCCGATGTTCTTGTACAGGTTCGGCGCCTGCTTCTTGAAGTTGCCGAGGTCCAGTGCGCTGCCGGGGTTCATGGCGACCGCCCCGGTGAGGAACTTCTTGCCGGACGACTCGGGGGTGGCGGTCAGCGCCTGCGGGTCGAGGGCCTTGGCGTCGTACAACTCCTTGTACCTGGTGAGGAGTTCGACTCCCTTGGCGTCGTTGAAGGTGAAGGCGGTGCCCTCCTTGTTCATGAGCTCGACGCCGTAGCGGCCGAAGTCCTCGACGGTGGGCACGTTGGCGAGGGTGGCGACCTTGCCGTCGGTCTTGTCCGCCATCTTCAGGGCCGCGTCGAAGACCTCGTCGTACGTCTTCGGCGGCTGCTCGGAGTCGAGTCCGGCCTCCTTGAAGAGGGACTTGTTGTAGAAGAGCGGGCCGGTGTTGAGGTACCAGGGGAAGGCGTACGTGCCGGTCATGCCCGGTATCTGATGGCTGGCCCAGGCACCCTCCAGATACTCCCTCTTGTACTGGGAGGCCGCCTTGTCGAGGTCGAGCGCGAGGCCCGCCTTGGCAAGCGGGGCGACCAGGTCCGGCGAGACGTTGACGACGTCCGGGAGCGTACCGCCGGCGGCGTCCGCGCTGATCTTGTCGGCGTAGCCCTCGGCGGGCTGGTCGATCCACTTCACGTCGGTGCCGGGGTACTTCTTCTCGAAGTCGGCGATCAGGCCCTCGAAGTAGGGCTTGAAGTTGGCGCGGAGGTTCCAGGTCTGGAAGGTGATGTCGCCCTCGACCTTGCCGGAGGCGTCTGCGGTGCCGCTGTCGCCCCCTCCCGAGCCGCAGGCACTGAGCGGCAGGACGACACAGGCGGCGAAAACGGCGGCGAGGGCTCTGCGGGAACTACGGGAAACGGGCACCGTGAACCGTCCTCCTTTGCGGGCGGGTTGGTCGACGAGGCAGACCCTGCACGCCGCTCCACGGGCCCGTCAATGGCTCTTGCGGAGCTAATTTCTTTAGTGACTAATGCGCATTAGAATCACCGAGCTGAACCGCATTAGGTTCACGGACCTGAACCGCATTAGTGCATACTGCTCCGGGAAAGAGCCGTGGGAATGTGTCGGCGGAATGAGGAATCGCCATGTCAGGCAAGCGGTCACCGGCCCGTCGGCCGACGATGAAGGACATAGCGCGGCACGCGGGGGTCTCGCAGAGCGCGGTCTCCTTCGCGCTGAACGGCCGGTCCGGCGTGTCGGAGGAGACCCGCGACCGGGTGCGGCGGGTCGCCGAGGAGCTGGGCTGGCGGCCCAGTACGGCAGCAAGGGCGCTGTCCGGGGAGGGCGCGGCGACGGTCGGCTTCGTGTTGGCGCGTCCGGCCGACACGTTGGGGGTGGACTCGTTCTTCCTCCAACTCGTCTCGGGCATCCAGGAGGTGCTGGCGGAGCGGCACCTCGGGCTGCTGTTCCAGGTGGTGGAGGACGTCGCCGACGAGTGCGCGGTGTACCGCCGCTGGTGGGCCGAGCACCGGGTGGACGGTGTCCTCGTCGTCGACCCGCGCACCGACGATCCCCGTCCCGACCTCCTCGACGAACTCGGCCTGCCCGCCGTGGTGATCGGCGGCGCCCCCGACGACCGCCATCCCGGACTCTCCACGGTCTGGGCGGACGACGCGGGCGCGATGGCCTCGGTGGTGGACGGCCTGTACGCCCTCGGCCACCGGCGGATCGTGCACATCGCCGGCCTGCCGGGCCTCGCCCACACCGAACGCCGCATCCGCACCCTGCGCGCCGAGGCCGGCCGGCGTGGCCTGACCGAGGTGAAGTCGGTGACCACCGACTACTCCGACGCCGAGGGCGCGGCGGTCACCCGCCGGGTGCTGGAGGACCCGGCTCCGCCGACCGCGCTGATCTACGACAACGACGTGATGGCGGTGGCCGGCGCCGCCGCCGCGGCCGAACTCGGCTTCGCCGTGCCCGCGGACGTCTCGGTGGTGTCCTGGGAGGACTCGGCACTGTGCCGCATCGTCAGGCCATGGCTGTCCGCCCTGTCCCGGGACAGCGTGGAGTTCGGCCGCACGGCGGCACGTGAACTCACCGCCCTGCTGGACGGGGGGTCGGCACGGGCGGTACGGGTGCCGGTGCCGCGGCTGATCGAGCGGGGGAGCACGGGGGTGGCGCGGGGCGCATGAGCACACGCCTCTAGGTCAGCGGCCGACCGCCGAGGCCGGTCCGGACGGCGCCGCGAGGTGAGAAGGTCATCGGTCCGATCCATCCGTGCCGGATGAGGGCGACTTGGGACGGCAGCGGTGTCACGGGATCGACGGGTCGGCCACGTGACCAGTTCGCGAACAGCCCCTCGGTCGTCTCGACGGCGGCCACCACCATGGTCACCTTCAGGTCTCCGTCGCTCCAGGTGTTCCACAGGGCCCAGCCCTCCGGCCTGGGCTCCACTCCGATGCGCCCGCACACCTCCTCGTACGTCTCCTCCACCCCGGCCGGCATGATCCCCGGTTTCAGCACCGTGGCTCCGACGAGTGGGACGGTGGGCCGGTCCTCCTCCAGGCAGCCATCACCGCTGAAGTGGTAGTGCCGCAGAGCCCGAGCCAGGGCGTTCACGCTGCGTTGCAGAGGTGTCGAGCCTGGCGGATCCTCCAGGTACGAGAGCCAGCCCTCGTCGGACGCCGCCGCCCGGACACGGCCGGCCAGGCGCTCTATCTCGCGGAGGTAGTCCTGATCGCTGAGCTCGCGGGACGTCATCAGTGCGGCCCCTGCAGCCCTTCGTACGCGGCGGTCACGATCTCCATCCCCCGGGTGTCCTCCGCGGGCTCGCGCATCTGCTGCGTCACGTACGCCACCACCATCCGGCTGTCGGGCTCGATCATCACGAGGGAGCCGCCCCAGCCGCCCCAGCCGTAGGCGCTGCCGAACAGGCCGTAGCCCAGGCCCCACCGCATCGGCATGCCGAGGACGCGGTCGTCGCCGGCGAACTGCTCCTCCCAGGCGCGGTCGCAGCCGGCCCGGGACAGCAGCCGGACCCCGTTCACCTCTCCCCCGCAGGCCGGCAGCGACTGGACCGACGCCACCGAACGGGCGTTGCCGAAGCCGCTCGCCGCCGGGATCTGGGCGCGGCGCCAGGCCAGGCTGTTGCCGTCGCGGACGCGGACGCCGTTGCCCGCCTCGGAGCCCGTGGGGTTGGCGGGCGCGCTCGCCGCGTAGTCCTCGCCCTGCCCCGTCGGCGGGATCGTGCGCGCGACCCGATGGTCGTGCTCGGCGGCCAGTCCGATGTGGAAGTCCGCGCCCAGCGGCCCGGTCACCTCCTCGGCGAGGAACTCGCCCACGCTGCGACCGGTGATCCGCCGTACCACCTCGCCGACGAGGAATCCCTGGGTGAGCGAGTGGTACCCGGCCGCCGCGCCCGGCTCCCATCGCGGGGCCCGCGCGGCGAGCCGTGCCGTGGCGGCGGGCCAGTCGTACAGCTCCTCGACCGGCCCGTCCCAGTCGGGCAGACCGGCGGTGTGCGAGAGCAGGTGCCGTACCAGCACCTTCTCCTTGCCCGCCGCCGCGAACTCCGGCCAGTAGCGGGAGACCGGTGCGTCCGGGTCGAGGTCGCCGCGGTCGGCCAGGACGAGGGCGCACAGAGCCGTCATCGTCTTGGTCACCGACCAGACGTTGACGATCGTGTCGCGCTCCCACGGGACGGTGCGCCCGGCGTCCGTGAAGCCGCCCCAGACGTCCACGACCGGCTCACCGTCCACGAAGACCGCGACGGAGCCGCCCGCGTCCCCCGCGTCCAGCGTCGCGGCCAGCGCGTTCGGCACAGCGATGAACAGGTCGTCGTACGTGCCCTGAATGTCGGCCATGGGCCCTATCCAGCCCGCGCCGCCCCGTCCCGGTCAACCGGTTTTCGGGCTCCTCGACCCGTACTGCGGTCAGATCCGCGACCGGTACAGCCCGAACTCCACGATCCGCACCGCGGCCCGCGAGCCGGTCACCCGTACCCGCCACCTCCGCGCCCGCACCGGAGCCGCCAGCAACAGAATGCGGCTCGCGCCGATCGCCCCGGCCCGGGTCACCTCCGTCCAGGAACCGTCCCGCTGCGCCTCGACGACGAAGCTCTCCACCTGCTGCCCGTGCCGGATGTCCTCCGCCAGCCGGATCCGGTCCACCTCCCGCTCGCGGCCGAGGTCGACGGTGACCCGTCCCGGCGACGCGGTCGTACGGCCGTCGCGCGCCAGGTCCTCCGGCAGTTCGCGGTCCACGCGCTCGCGGAACTCCCGCAGCCGTGCCACGTCAGCGGCAGGCAGCAGGCCGTCCGTGTCCGGCGGGATGTTGAGCAGGAGCACCGAGTTGCGGCCCACGGACCGGAAGTAGATGTCCGTCAACTGCTCGACGCTCTTGGGCTGTTGGTCGGCGTGGTAGAACCAGCCGTCCCGGATGGAGACGTCGCACTCGGCCGGCCACCACTGCAGGTGGTCGGCAACGGGCCGAGCCTGCACCAGTGCCGCACGGCTGCCCATGTCGGGGGCGTCGTACGCGAGGGCGTAGTCGGTCCGGCCGTAGTCCTTCTCCTGCACCGGTACGACGCTCCACTCGTCCTCCCGGGCCAGCCCGCCCTCGTTGCCGACCCACCGCACGTCCGGGCCGGACACGGCGACCACGGCGTCGGGCGCGAGCGAGCGGACGAGGGTGTACCAGCTGTCCCAGTCGTACTTCTCCACCTTGTCCGGCGGGATGCGGCCCTGCGCCCCGTCGAACCAGACCTCGTCGATCGGGCCGTACTCGGTGAGGACCTCGTAGAGCTGGTTGAGCATGTGGGCGCCGTAGTCGGTGGCGGGCAGGGTGTACGTCCGTGCCGCCGCCGGGGTGCGGTCGTCGGCCTCGACGGGGGTCGGGACGGTGTGGTCGGTGCGGGCGCTGCCGTTGGCGTACACGCCGTGGAGGTACTGGTTCTCGTCGGCCGGTGAGATGTAGACGCCGACCTTGATGCCGTACCGGCGCATGGAGTCGGCGAAGGAACGCAGCACGTCGCCCCGGCCCTCGCGCCAACTGCTCGAGGCCACCGAGTGGCCGGTGTAGCGGGACGGGTAGAGCACGAAGCCGTCGTGGTGCTTGACGGTGAGGATGGCGAGCCTGAAGCCGCCGTCGCGCAGGGCGCGGGCCCACTGGTCGGTGTCGAGGCCGGCCGGCTGGAACACGTCCGGGTCCTCGTCGCCGGTGCCCCACTCCAGACCGGTGAAGGTGTTCACGCCGAAGTGCAGGAACGCGGTGCGCTCCAGCCGCTGCCAGGCGATCTGCCGTGCGGTGGGGCGGACTTGGGAGGCCTTGCGGACCAGGTCGGCCTCGGTGTCGTCGGGGCTGACGGGGATGCGGTAGCGGGCGTCTGTCGAGGCGGCGGCGGGTGCCGCGAGGGCGGGTCTTGTCGCGCCGGTCGCGGCGAGGACAGCGGCTGTCGCGACGAAGACGCGTCGGGAAACGGCCATGGGACGGCTCCTCGGGTCGGGTCCTCAGGTCAGGTGCTCAGGTGCTCAGGTGCCATACGGCGGGCGTGCGCCGGTCCGGCGGGTACTGCTCGAGCCGGCTGTCCCCCGCGACGCTCAGCGCCATCCGCGTGATGGCGTTGACGAGCCGGTGGCCACCGGTCACCGGTTCCAACTGCCAGCGCTGGAGGGTGCTTTGCGCATCGCAGGCTTGGGGCGCCGCCTCCACTCCCGGCTGCAGCGGCACGTTGAGCGTGAGCTTTCCGCCGCGCACCTCGAGGCAGCCCTCCGCCGTTCGCAGGGTCACGTAGCCGTCGGCGGTGCGCTGCACCTCGGCGGCGAAGGACCGGCCGGGCGTCCGGAAGGTGTACGACCCGTCCGCCACCGGCACCCGCGTCAGGTCCCGCCATCCCGGCGCGTGTCCGACAGCCGTGCCGCGCGCGGTGAACTCGGCGTAGGCGGCGTCGGGATGCGGTTCGCCCCAGGTCGCCTGGGCGATGTGCCGAAGGGCGGGCCACAGGGCGACGGCGACCTCGTTCTCGGTCTCGCCGCGGCCGTTGTCGGGCCACAGGCTGATCTTCGCGCCGGTGATCCCGTCACGGGAGGCCAGCTTCTGCCCCTCGAAGCTGCGCGGGTCCCAGCTCTGGTCGTACAGCCCCTTGGTGTCGCTGTGGAAGCCGCCGCGGACCAGGTACAGGGCGTAGGCGGCGTTCATCAACGGATAGCCCTGATCGAGGAGTTGACTTGGCTTCACCGCCACGTTCAGCCAGTGCTCGACCGTCGTTCCGGCGGTCACCGGGACGGTGTTGGCTCCGGTGAGCCCGTCGTTCCAGATGCGCAGCTTCTTGCCCTTGGCCGCCGCGTAGGTGTGGACACGGTTGACGAAGTCGATGAACGCGTCCTGCGGTGTGGCGTCCGGGCCGTACTTGTCCTGCGCGTACTTCAGGATCTGCGGGTACTTGGCGAAGTCGGAGCCGAGCATGTACTCGTCGGCTCCCATGTGCCAGGAGGTCGCGGGGAAGACCTCGGCGTACTCGTCGATCAGGCTGGTGTAGTAGGCGAAGGCCTCCGGCCGGGTGATGTCGAGACGCGAGGGCTGCTTGTTGCCGTCGGAGTCCGTGAGCTGGAGATCCGTGCGGTTCTCGATCCACGGGTCCATGTGCCCCGGAGAGTTGATCTCGGGGATGATCTCGACGTGGTACCGCTTACCGAGGGCGACCAGGCGGCGGATCTCGTCCTTGGTGTAGTAGCCCCAGGTGTTGGCCTCGGGGTGGGCCTCGCTCCTCACCTTCAGTTCGAGGAGCAGCTGGTTAAGCTTGTGGTACGCCATCTCGCGGACGAGGTTCTCCAGCCACGGCATCGAGATGTTGATGTAGCAGGCGCAGACGCCGACGCCGCGCTCCTTGTAGCGCGGTACGTCGACCGTGCGGCCGGCCGGGATCCGCTCGCCCTGGGCGAGGAGCTGGAGGAGGGTGCGGGTGCCGTAGAAGGCGCCGGTCTCGGTCGCCGAGGTGATCGAGAGCCGCTTGTCCACGCGGAGTTGGTAGCCCTCCGCCCCGAGGGAGGTCCGGGCGGGCGCGACGTCGATAACGATGTCACCGGGCCGGGCGCCGCCGCGCACCACGGGAACCCTGCCGTGTCCGGCGTCGTCGAGGTCGTCGGCCAGGGTGCCGGCGACCCGCCGCTCGCTCGCACTGTCGGCCACCAGGCGGGTGGAGCGCCCGTACGCGTAACTGCCGGGTGCCGGCGTCCAGTCGGCCAGGGCCGGCACCGTGACCGGCGCCCCCTGGTCGTCCTCCGCGAGCGCCGGCACCGGGGCCGCGAACAACAGCATCAGCGCCGCGAGGACACTGAACGATCGCCAGCGTCTCCTCATGAGGCACCCCCATTCATCGGATGTCTGATGATTGGGCGGGCCCCAGAGGCTGTCAATGGGATGCGGCTGGCGCCGAGTTGGCTGATTGATCGGATGATGCGCAGGTCAGCGGGGTGGTGTCGAGGAGAGGCGCTGTGAAAAGTCCAAGAAGACCGTCCCGAATATCCAAGCCGGGCGACCTCTCGACGCCGGGCCCGCCGCCGGGCAGAGTTCTCCTACATACTCGCGAGTAAGCACCGAGGAGCGCCCGTGACCAACTGGGTCGGCCGGACCGCCGCCGAGATAGCCGCCGCCGTACGCGAGAAGCAGGCCACCCCCCGTGAGGTGGTGGCCGAGCACCTGGCCCGGATCGAGCGGCTGGACGGCCGCGTCGGCGCCTTCCGGGTGGTCCGGGCGGAGGCCGCGCTCGCCGAGGCCGACGAGGTGGGCTCGCGCGCCGACCTCGCCGAACTGCCCCTGGCGGGCGTGCCGGTGGCCGTCAAGGACAACCTCGCGGTGGGCGGCGAGTCCAAGCGCATCGGCTCCGCGGCGACGCCGGACACACCGGCCGCCGACGACCACGTCACCGTGGCCCGGCTTCGGGCCGCCGGCGCGGTGGTCGTGGGGCTGACGAACGTGCCGGAGCTGTGTGTCTTCGGCACCACCGAGGGCGTGCACGGCACCGCCCGCAACCCGTGGGACACCTCGCGTACGGCAGGCGGGTCGTCCGGCGGCAGCGCGGCCGCGGTCGCCGCGGGCATGGTGCCGATCGCCCTCGGCAACGACGGCATGGGCTCGCTGCGCATACCGGCGGCCAACTGCGGCCTGGTCACCATCAAGCCCGGCACCGGAGTGGTCCCGGCCGGCGTGAGTGACGGCGACTGGTTCGGCATGTCGGAGAACGGCCCGCTGGCCACCACGGTCGAGGACGCGCGCCTGATGCTGTCGGTCCTCGCGGACACCGAGGTCGTGGGCCCGGCGGCGCCCGGCACGCACAGGATCGCCGTGTCCCTGCGCAGCCCGCTCGTCGGGGTCACCATCAGCAAGCCGTACGCGACCGCCGCACGCGAGGCCGCCGGGCTGCTGATCAAGGCCGGTCACCAGGTGCGACGCGCCGACCCGCCGTACCCCATGTCGCTCGGCGTCACGTCCCTGACCCACTGGACGGCGGGCACGGCGGTGGACGCGCAGGGCCTCGACCCACGGCAGCTCACCCGCCGGACCCGCGTCCACGCCGCTGTCGGCAAGCGCTTCGTGAACCGGGTGCGGGTCGGCCAGAGCCGGGAGCAGCTGCGCCGGCGGCTGGAGCCGTTCTTCGCCGAGTACGACGTGCTGCTCACCCCGGCCCTGGCCCGCCGCTCCCCCAAGTCCGAGCCCTGGCACGAGCGGGGCTGGCTGCGCAACATCATGGCCAACACCAACTACTCGCCGCTGACCCCGCCGTGGAACCTCACCGGCTGGCCCGCGATGTCGATCCCGTTCGGCACGCTGCCCTCCGGCGCCCCCTGTGCCATACAGCTGGTCGGACGTCCGGGCGCGGAGGCGGAGCTGCTGGCGCTGGCGGAGCGGATCCAGGAGCTGCGTCCTTGGCAGCGGACGGCGCCGCTCGACCAGGTCGTGTGACGACGGACGGCCGGACGGCTATGCGGCGCCCCCCTGTGAGGCCGCCGCCGCGAAGGGCCCGTCGCCGGTGAATGCCCACTGCGCAAAGCGTTCGCCGATGCGGCGGTGGGTGGCGGCGTCGGGGTGGAGGTCGTCGGGCAGGGGCAGCTCCGCGGAGTCGGCCTCGCCGTAGAGGTCGCGGCCGTCGAGGTGGTGCAGGTGCGGATCGTCGGCCGCTCGCTGCTTCGCGATGCGGGACAGCTCGTCGCGGATCACGCCCAGCGTCAGCTTGCCGCTCGCGCGTTCCGCCGGGTCACCCATGGCGACGAACTTCAGCTGACCTCGGCTGAGACCGCTGAAGTCGGGGGCGCAGGGGCCCGGTGTGTCCTCGTGGATCGGGCACAGGATCGGCGACACGACCAGCAGCGGTGTCGTCGGGTGGCCTTCACGGATGGTGTCGAGGAAGCCGTGGACCGCGGGACCGAAGGCGCGCAGCCGCATCAGGTCCATGTTGACCAGGTTGATACCGATCTTCACGCTGATGAGGTCGGCCGGGGTGTCCCGCATGGCGCGGGCGGTGAACGGGTCGAGCAGGGCGCTGCCGGCCAGTCCCAGGTTGATCAGCTCCACGCCGCCGAGGGTGGCCGCGAGCACGGGCCAGATGCCGGTGGGGCTCGCGGCGTCGGAGCCGTGGCTGATCGAACTGCCGTGGTGCAGCCAGACCTTGCGGCCCGTGTCGCGCGCGGACTCGACGGGGGCATCGGTGCGCAGGGAGATCAGTTCGGTGGTCTCGTTGTGCGGCAGCCAGATCTCGACGTCCTTGTCGCCGTCGGGCAGCCCGGTGAAGCGAACGGTGCCGGCCGGGCCGGGCCGGTCCTCGGCGGTCCCGGCCATCATGTCGATGGTCACGACGTTGCCGCCGGTCACGCTGCCCTGCCCGGCGGGGCGGCCGTCGACGATCAGGTCGTACACGCCGTCCGGGCGGGGCGGGGCGCCTACGTAGCTGCGCTTGGTGCGCAGTGCTTCCAGTTCGACGGCGGTGGCACGGGTGCGGAAGACCAGCCGTACGCCGGAGGGCTGTGACTCTGCCATGGCCAGCTGCTCGTCGGTGTTCTGGGCGCGGGCCCGCGCGGGCAGGCGGTGCGGCAGTACGCCGTGCTCGGTGCGCTCGACGTCGAGGGCACCGCGCAGGAGATCGGCGGTGACGGGCGTGGTGATCCAGTCGTGCGGGGTGTCCATGTCCTCAGCGTCCTTGTTCTGGGCCTGTGTCCTCGGCCTGTCGATCAGGAGGTGGGCCCGGTGGGCCAGTTGCGCAGCAGGGCGTCGAGGGCGTCGAGGATCCGGATCCAGCTCTCCTCGGAGTCGGGGGCGCTGTGACTGAAGCCGCCCGCCGACTCCAGGCTGGAGTAGCCGTGGAAGACGCTGCCCAGCAGCCGTACGGCGTGTGTCGCGTCCGGATCCGTCAGGTCGTAGCCGCGCAGGATGGCCCGGGTCATCTGGGCGTGCCGGACGCCCGCGCCGGCGGCGGCCGCCTCGGGGTCGAGCCGCATCCGCGCGGCGGCGGAGCGGCCGGGGTGCTCGCGCTCGTAGTCGCGGTAGACGTTCGCGAAGGCGACCAGGGCATCCTTGCCGGCCCGCCCCGCGATGGCGTCGGCGGCCCGGTCGGCCAGTTCCTCCAGCGCGAACAGGGCGATCCGCGTCTTCAGGTCCTGCGAGTTCCTCACATGCGAGTACAGACTCGCAACCTTGACGTCGAACCGCCGGGCCAGCTCCGACGCGGTGACCTGCTCGAAGCCGACCTCGTCGGCGAGCTCCGCACCTGACCGGACCAGACGTTCCGTGGTCAGCCCTACGCGTGCCATAACCATCCTCTCGCTTACCATAAGCGAGTATGCACGCGCCTAAAACATTTAGGCAAACAGTGAAGGCGATGTGAGGTCTGGCTAAAGTGCCCTGTACATGATGTGCAGCCCCACACGGCCATGCCTCGGATGATCGAACGCGTCCGGGACCGTGCCGAGGATCGTGAAGCCGAGGGAGATCCACAGGCGCACGGCCGGGTTGGTCTCGACGACGGCGTTGAAGACCATGCCGCGATAGCCGTCGGCCTTGGCCACGGTCAGGATGTGCTCGGCGAGGAGGCGGCCGATGCCGCGGCCGCCCTGCTCGGGGTCGACCATGAAGCCGGCGTTGGCGATCCGGGCGGCGGGACCACCGTAGTTGGGGGTGACGTAGGCGGAGGCGACGACCGATCCGGAGGCGTCCTCGACGACGTAGACACGTTTGGCCGGGTTCATCCACAACGCCCGGGCGGCGTCCTCGGAGGTGTCCGGGTCCCATGCGTAGGTCTCACCGGCGGCCACGATCCGGTGCCAGAAAGACCAAATCCGCGGCCAGTCGTCGGCCGCGGCTTCTCTGATCAGCATGGGCGTGAGTCTCGCACGCCCATGCAGTCGGCGATCGCGAAGGGTTCTGCCCCTTCAGTCGACGTCGGACGTCAGTCGACGCTGGGCAGGATGTGGGGCTCGGCGAGGTCGTCCTCGTAGCCCGCCAGGCGGATGGGGGCGGACCTGGCCCACACATCGAGACTACCGATCTCGTTCGACCGGCGGCCCGCGCGCTCCGTGCGTTCCTTGGGGCGCTGTTCGCGATTCGTCTTCTCAGGTGTCACCGCGCACTCCTTATGTGTCGGATCACCCTCGGGGCGGGCCGGCCCAGTCTGCGGTCCGGTACCTGACGCCCGCTCGGGTCATACTCAAAAAGTCGGCTCGGACGCGGTGGCGCCGGTAACTGGTGCTGAGAGCAGGCCGTTGTGCACCGGCTTGTCCCGGGACGGACCATGGGTGTGGGTTGGGACCCTGTAGTGCTGTCCGTCC
The DNA here is from genome assembly GCF_055656945.1 of Streptomyces sp. NPDC111606. Taxonomy (NCBI): domain Bacteria; kingdom Bacillati; phylum Actinomycetota; class Actinomycetes; order Kitasatosporales; family Streptomycetaceae; genus Streptomyces; species Streptomyces sp. NPDC111606. Next base: position 744,609 of record NZ_JBVKBY010000003.1, on the reverse strand, counting down.
GCTACAGATTAACCAAATGAGCGGGTACCCGCTCGATGGGGCTGCAAACAAGCTGTAACTATCCGGAGTCGACCGGTTTTCACCTGCCGACCTCATCATGAGTTGCTATGAAATGCCCGGTTTACAAGTCACTCGTTCGGCTCAGCACCACCGCGCTGCCCGGCCCCCACCCGAGCACGCCACGCAGTTCAAGTCCCGTTGGCCGAATCGCAAGGCGGCCATGATCTGCTGACGTACCGCAACGGCTTGTCCGGCGGGAGGACTGACGCATGGAGCTGCGCAGTGTCGAAGAGCTGATGGATCTGCTGTACGCCTGCCGGGGCACCCGGGACACCCCGGGCCTCGGGAGCATCCGAGTCGATCTCCACCAACACGCGCTGCAGACAGCCGCACTGCTGCGCCGCGCACGCCCCGCCGACAAGGAACTCCAGGTCGCGGGGCTCGTTCATGCCATCGGCCCGCTGCTGGGCCCGGCCGACGTGACCCGCCACTTCGACTGCGCCGCCGACGCGGTGCGGCCTCTCCTCGGCGAACGGGTCTCCCGCCTGGTCCGCAACCAGTGCCACGCCTTCGACTCCACCGACGACGACCTGGTGCGGCTGCGCCAGGCCGACGAGGAGGGCCGCAGCGCCGAGTTCGACGCCGGGGTCCTGGAGGACTGGCGCACGGTGCTGGAACTGGTGGCGGCGCGGCACTCGCCGCTCGGGGCTGTTGACTGACGCCCCGTCATGAGACCGTACGGCGATGACGTCGTCGCACGGTCTCGAGGGCAGGGCCGCCGTGGTCACCGGCGGCACGCGGGGCATCGGACTCGCCGTCGCCCGGCAACTGGCCGCCGCCGGAGCGCGGGTCTGCGTGACCGCACGGGACGCGGACGAGGTGCGCACGACGGCTGCCGAGCTGGGCGGCATCGGGCTGGCCGGGAGCGTGGCGGACCCCGCGCACCTGCGGGAGGTCACGCGGGCCGCCCTGCACGAGTTCGGCCGCCTGGACATCCTCGTCAACAACGCGGCGACCAACCGGCCGTACGGACCGCTCATGGACGCCGACCCGGACGCCTGGCGCGAGGCCTTCACGGTGAACGTCGAGGCCGCGCTGCGGTTGGTGCAGTGCGCGTGGCGGGCCTGGATGCGGGAGCACGGCGGGTCGGTGATCAACATCTGCACGGAGGGCGCCGGGCACGTGGGCCCCGGCGTCGGGGCCTACGGCACGAGCAAGGCGGCGCTGCTGCACCTCACCCAGCAGCTCGCGGGCGAGCTGGGCCCGAGGGTGCGGGTGAACTCCGTCTCTCCCGGCCTCGTACGGACCGAGATGGCGCGGTTCGTGTGGGAACCAGGAGAGCAGGAGATCGCGGGCGGGCTGCCACTGGGCCGCATCGGGGAACCTGACGACGTCGCACAGGCGGTGCTGTGGCTGGCGTCGGACGCGGCACAGTGGATCACGGGAGCCGACCTACTGGTGGACGGCGGCACCCATGTACGAGCAGCACGCCGGCCGACCCCGGTGGCCACTCACCACTTGCCGGGCATGTAGTCCTTCAGGAAGACCCCGTACACGTCCTCGCCCGCCTCACCCCGCACCACGGGGTCGTAGACCCGAGCCGCGCCGTCGACCAGGTCCAGCGGCGCGTGGAAGCCCTCCTCGGCGAGGCGCAGCTTGTCGAAGTGCGGGCGCTCGTCGGTGATCCACCCGGTGTCGACCGAGGTCATGAGGATGCCGTCGCTCTGGAACATCTCCTGCGCACTGGTCCGCGTGACCATGTTCATGGCGGCCTTGGCGGCGTTCGTGTTCGGGTGTCCCGCACCCTTGTAGCCGCGCCCGAAGACACCCTCCATCGCCGAGACGTTCACGACGTACGCGCGGCCGCTCGTCGCCTTCTTCGCCGCGTCCGCCATGGCCGGCCGGAGCTTGCTGATCAGGATGAACGGCGCCGTGTAGTTGCACAGCTGGGTCTCGAGGAGCTCCACCGGGGAGATCTGCTCGATGGTCTGCACCCAGGTGTTGCTGTCCACGACGTCGGGGACCAGGCCGCCCGCGTCGATGGCGGTGCCGTCGAGGTGCCGGGCGACGCTGGCGTTGCCCGCGACCAGGGCGAGGTCGGCGACCTGCTGGGCGTCGATGCCGGAGATGCCGGCCGGCAGGGAGGCCAGTCCGTCGACCGCACCGGACCCGAAGGCGCCGATGACGTGGTGGGCGGGCAGCTCCCCGGCGGGCAGCGGGGCGCTCTCGCCGTCGACGAGCGCGGCGTAGGCGGAGGGCAGTCGGCGTACGGTCTGCGTCGCGTTGTTGACGAGGATGTCGAGGGCGCCCGCCTCTGCGACCTGGTCGGCGAGGGCGACCGCCTGGGCCGGGTCGCGCAGGTCGATGCCGACGACCTCGAGGCGGTGCATCCAGTCCGCGGAGTCGTCCATGGCCTTGAAACGGCGGATGGCGTCCTTGGGGAAGCGCGTGGTGATCGTCGTGTGGGCGCCGTCACGCAGCAGCCTGAGCGCGATGTACATGCCGATCTTGGCGCGGCCACCGGTGAGCAGGGCGCGCTTGCCGGTGAGGTCGGCGCGGACGTCGCGCTTGGCGCGGTTCAGGGCGGCGCAGTCCGGACAGAGCTGGTGGTAGAAGTAGTCGACTTCCACGTACCGGGTCTTGCAGGTGTAGCAGGAGCGCGGGCGCTGGAGTATCCCCGCGATCCGGCCCTGCTCCGTCGCCGACGACGGCAGCAGGCCCTCGGTCTCGTCGTCGATGCGCTGGGCGGAGCCGGTCGCCGTGGCCTCCGTGACCGCCTTGTCGTGGGCGGTCTTGGCGGCCCGGCGCTCCTGGCGGCGGCGCTGCTTGACGGTGCGGTAGACGCCGGCGGTGGCCCGGCGCACGGCGATCGCGTCGGGGTGGTCGACCTCCAGCTTGTCGAGCTCGTCCAGCACGCTCAGGCACACGGCGAGCCGCTCCGGATCGATGCCGGGGCCGTACACGACCTGGTCACCGGGCTCGTGCACGACCTCGTCCGTGGTCGCCGGGCCTTCCTCTGTCACCGTCATCGCGCTGCCGTTTCCCTGATCACCCGAGCGGCGCGCCGATCGCGCCCGCTTTCGAACGGGGAATTCTACGGAGCGCCGGGCCGGTCCTCCAAAATCCGGCGAATCAGGCCCGCGGAGGCGGGGCTCAGGGCGCGCAGGCGGTGATCAGCGACTGCACCTCCTCGGACACGGCCTTGGCGAGCACGTCGAGGTCCGGTACGGCCTGGGCGTCGGCGACGAGTCCGTAGTGGACGCGTCCGCGGTACGTCGAGATCGCGATCGCCAGGGACTGGCCGCGGGCCAGCGGGGCGAAGGGATAGACCTCGGTGACGGGGTGACCGCCGAGCTTGAGGGCGATCCCGGGCAGCGGCACGCTGGTGACGAGGATGTCGAACCAGAGTCGGGCGGCCTGGCCGGCCAGCGGTCCGCCGAGCCGGTGGGCGAGCGCCGGTACGTGGTCGGCGAGCAGGGCGACGGCGCCCGCGCCCCGGTTGGGGCCGAGGTCCTTGTTGCGGTCCATGGCGGCGCGGACCGTCTCGAGGCGGCGAAGCGGGTCGGGGTCGTCGACGGGGAGCCGTATCAAGTAGCCGGAGAGCCGGTTGCCCTGAGGGTGCGCGGTGCGCGGGCGGCGCTTGGAGACGGGGATCAGGGCGCGGGGCGCGACGCCCTCGCTGCCGTCGCCGCGCTCGTCGAGCCAGCGGCGCAGGGCGCCCGTGACGACGGCGATCAGGACGTCGTTGACGGTGCCGCCGACGGCCTTGCGGATCACGTGCACGTCGTCGATGTCGACGACGACCCCGGCGGTGCGGCGGGTGCCGCTCGGCTCGGCGGTCAGGGCGTCCGACGAGCGCATCGCCAGCGTCGACACGGCGACGGAGGCACCGATGTCGAGGGCGCGCCCCACGTCGGACAGGGCCCCGCGCACCAGACCCGGCAGCCTGCGCACATCGGGAAGGCGACCACTCCTGGGTGCCTCGGGACGAGGCTTGCGGGCGGGCAAGTCCATGGGGTCCAGAACGGCGGCGGCGAGGGTCAGCGCCCGCAGTCCGTCGGCGAGGGCGTGGTGGAACTTGAACAGCACCGCGAACGACACCCCGTCCTCGCCCGGCAGCACGTGCGCCTCCCACGGCGGCCGGTCGCGCTCCAGCGGACGCTCCATCAGCCGTCCCGCGACCGCCTGGAAGTCGGCGGTCGGGGCGTGCAGCCGGACGTGGTCGAGCGGGTCGAAGTCGGGGGCGGGCTCGCGGGTGGCGCCTCCGAAGGAGAACGGCCGCAGCAGGCCCTGGGGCTGCCATGCGTCGCGGATCCGCATCCGCAGTCCGGGCACGGCGGCGGCGCGGGCGGCGAGCAGGTCGGCCGCGTGGGCGCCGGCGGTGGGCGAGTGCGCCGTGAAGACGCCGAGGGCGCCCAGGTGCATGGGGTGTTCGGCGGACTCGATGTTCCAGAACGCCAGGTCGAGTGGTGCGAGCAGGTCAGAAGTCAATGGCTTGCCTCGCGTCGACGAAGGGTGGACCAGCAGTCAATCGCTCTCTGGCGATTACAGTCAAGTACGATCAAGCTACGCTCAGTTAACGGCAGATTAAGTCCCGCCCCTCGTGAAAGGGGCGGGACTCATGGTGCATATGAGGTCACTCCAGCACAGGTAGCGGCACCGGGCATCCTGTGGTTGTCACCCGGGAGGCGTCACGGATCGCTTCGCCCTTCGGTCATCGCACGACGGATGCGTGTACCGCCGCCCGGCCGGGTGCTTCCGGCTTCGCCCATACGGCGGTGAAGCCGCGCCCGGTCGCGGCCAGCCCCATCTGCTCACCGAGGAAGTAGCCACGGGGACTGGCTTCGTCGGGGATGCGCGGAGCCTTGCGCATGTCGAACGACCTCGGGGTCAGCCGGGACTCCCGCCAAGTCGCCCCGCCGGACGCACAGTCGACCGGCTTCGGGCGGCAGCGGACCAGCCAGCGGTCGGTGAGCAGGGGCGTGCCCCCGTCGTTGTGGCGGAAGTCGGAATGGGCGACGGCGACCGTGCCGTCACGGCCGACGGCCGGCGTCACCGTGAAGGCCTGCTGGTTCGGCACGGGGACGGAGGAGGGCGTGCGGTTCACCCCCACCGGCTCGGACCAGGTACGGCCGCCGTCGTCCGACGCCACCAGGGCCACCGCGTCAGCGCCGCCGCCGAACCGCGAGTCCTGCCAGGCCGCGTAGATCCGGCCGGTGCGCCGGTCGACGGCGGTGTCCGAAAGCAGACTGGTGGTGTGCGAGACCTGCTCACCGGACTCGGGGTCCTGGAACAGCCACTTGGTGCGCTGGTCGGCCACCTTCACCGGCGCGGACCAGGTACGGCCGCCGTCGGTGGAGCGTACGGCCTGCAGGGTGAGCCGGCTGGTGATCGGGCCCTCGCCGAACCGGACCCTGCTGTACACGTCGACCAGCGTGCCGTCGTCGAGCACGCTCAGCCGGTGCCCCGAGATCAGATGGCCCTCCCCGGCGTCCGCCACCAGCACGGGTGCCGCCCAGTTGCGTCCGCCGTCGGTGCTGCGGCTGATCCAGGCGTCGTTCCGGGTGCGGCTCTGGGCGGGGAAGCGCGGGGTGACCACGTACAGCACGTCCGGGTCGCGCGGGTCCGTCACGGCCGTACCGCCGCCGTGTCCGCCCTGGTCCGGGTCCGTCTCCTCGACGACGACCGCGGGGCGGGTCCAGGTCCGGCCGTCGTCGTCCGAGCGCACGGACAGGGCCGCGCTCGCCGAGCCGTCGGCCATGAAGAGACCGCCGGTCACCAGCAGCGCCCCGTTCCCGGTGAAGGTCACGGCAGGGCCGTCCACGTAGTCGTACGTGCCGCCCGAGCACCGGGTCAGGCCGGGTACGACGGTCCGGGTCCAGGAGCGGCCGCCGTCCTCGCTGACAGCGAGCACCACACCGCGTTGCCGGTCCTGCGGCCAGGCGGCGGCGAGTCGGCGCGGGTCGTGCGGGTCGACGGCGAGCTGCGGCTCGATGGCGCCGTCGGCCATCTTGGGGTCCAGCGCGCCTGGCGCGCAGTCGGCGAACGGGCTGCCGGCGGACAGGCGTTGAGCTCCGGTGGCCGCCTGCGCCGGGGTGACGGCAAGGACGGGTAAGGCGACCAGGGCAGCGGTGAGGACGGGCAGGATGCGGTGCATGGCGTCGGCTCCTTCCGGACGGTTGTCACCATCCTCGGGAGCCCGTCTGCCGCTGTCGTCGTACGCCGGGCGACGCCGCCGCTGCGTCCCGCGCAGTAGCTAGGGGACCCGCTGCCCCTTCCCCAGCGCGATCACGCCACCCTTGGAGACGGTGTACAGGTCGGAGTCCCGCTCCGGATTGACGCCGATCGTCGCGCCCGGGGGTACCTCGACGTTCTTGTCGAGGACCGCGCCCCGCACCACCGCGCCCCGCCCTATGCGCACGTTGTCGTGCAGCACCGCCCCCTGCACCACCGCCCCCGGGTCGACCACCACGCCCGGCGAGAGCACGGACCGGGTGACCTGCCCGCGGATCAGGCAGCCGGCGCTGATGATGGACTCGCTGGCCATGCCGCCCGCGTTGAAGCGGGCCGGGGAGAGCTGGTTGGAGTGGGTGTAGATGGGCCAGCTGCGGTTGAAGAGGTTGAACGCCGGGCGCTCCGCGATGAGGTCCATGTGGGCGTCGTAGTAGGCGTCCAGGGTGCCGACGTCCCGCCAGTAGCCGCGGTCGCGGTTGGTCTCGCCGGGGACGTGGTTGGCGCTGAAGTCGTAGAGCTGCGCCTCGCCCCGGTCGGTGAGCTGGGGCAGGATCGAACCGCCCATGTCGTGCACGGAGTTCTCGTCCTCGGCGTCCCGTTGGAGCGCCTCGATGAGGGCCTTGGTGGTGAAGATGTAGTTGCCCATCGAGGCGAACACGCACTCCGGGTCGTCCGGGAGGCCGGGCGGGTCGGCGGGCTTCTCCAGGAAACGATCCACGCTCAGGCCGTCCGAGCCGGGGCTGATCACGCCGAAGGACGACGACTCACTGCGCGGCACGCGTATGCCGGCCACCGTCACGCCCGCACCGGACTCGATGTGCTGGGTGAGCATCTGGCGCGGGTCCATGCGGTACACGTGGTCGGCACCGAACACCGCGACGTACTCGGGGCGTTCGTCGTAGACCAGGTTCAGGGACTGCAGGATCGCGTCCGCGCTGCCCAGGTACCAGCGCGGACCGAGCCGCTGCTGGGCCGGCACCGGGGTGACGTAGTTGCCGAGCAGGCTGGACATCCGCCACGTGGTGGTGATGTGGCGGTCCAGGGAGTGCGACTTGTACTGCGTGAGGACGCAGATGCGCAGGATGTCGGCGTTGACTAGGTTGGAGAGCACGAAGTCGACGAGGCGGTACGTGCCGCCGAAGGTGACCGCCGGTTTCGCGCGGTCCGCGGTCAGGGGCATCAGGCGCTTGCCTTCTCCGCCCGCCAGTACGATTCCGAGCACCGAAGGTCCGCCACGACGCATGGCCGCTCCCCTCACCCTGGTTGGTCCCAGCCTGCCCCTGAGCACCGCGCGCTAAGCCTGTTTGAGGATCTCCCCGTAGAGCCGGGCCGTCCGGCGTGCCACCGCGTCCCAGCCGAACTCCCCCACCGCACGCTGCCGTCCGGCCTCCCCCATCCGCCCGGCGGTCTCCGGGTCGCCGATGAGTGAGTCCAGTGCCCGCGCGAGGCCCGCCTCGAAGTCGTCGTCGAGCGGGATGAGCAGGCCCGTCTTGCCGTCGTCGACGACCTCGGGGATGCCGCCGACCTGCGAGGCCACCACGGGAGTTCCGCAGGCCATCGCCTCCAGATTGACGATGCCGAGGGGTTCGTACACCGAGGGGCAGACGAACACGGCGGCGTGCGTGAGGAGTTGGATCACTTCCGGGCGGGGCAGCATCTGCGGGATCCAGTGCACGCCCTCGCGGACCCGGCTCAGCTCCTGGTAGAGGTCGCGGAACTCCCGGTCGATCTCGGGGGTGTCCGGTGCCCCGGCGCACAGCACGACCTGCGCGGCCGGGTCGATGTCCCGTACGGCGCGCAGCAGATGGGGCACGCCCTTCTGGCGGGTGATGCGGCCGACGAAGAGCACGTAGGGGCGGTCGGGGTCGAGGCCGAACCGGCTGAGGACGTCGGTGCCGCGGTCGGGCCGGTACAGGGTGGTGTCGATGCCGTTGTGCACGACATGGACACGCGCCGGGTCCAGCGCCGGGTAGCAGCTGAGGATGTCCTCGCGCATGGCTCCGGAGACGGCGATCACCCCGTCGGCGGCCTCGATCGCGGTGCGCTCGGCCCAGCTCGACAGGGCGTATCCGCCGCCGAGTTGCTCGGCCTTCCAGGGGCGCAGCGGCTCAAGGGAGTGGGCGGTCATCACATGCGGGATGCCGTACAGGAGCTTGGCGAGGTGGCCGCCTAGGTTGGCGTACCAGGTGTGGGAGTGGACGAGTTCGCGGCCTTCGAGGCCGGCGGCCATGGCGAGGTCCACGGAGAAGGTCCGCAGTGCGTCGTTCGAGGTGTCGAGCGCGGACCAGGGGCGGTGGCGCAGTACGCCGACCGCGCGGCCCTCGCCCCAGCAGTGCACCTCCAGGTCGACCAGGTCCCGCAACTCCCGGGCGAGGAACTCGACATGGACACCCGCGCCGCCGTACACGTCCGGCGGGTACTCCCGGGTCAGCAGTCCCACACGCACCCGGAACCCCCTGTTCTCAGCGGTTTGTTGCCCTTTCATGGTCACCCAGATGGGGCGCGTGGGGAAGAGCGCGGGGCTCGTGTGAAGCAACAGTCACCGCACACGCCACCGCCCGGCACGCGGTAGTAGAGGCAGCAGCTGCGGCGCCCGAAAGCGGTCCCGGTGAGGGTGCCGGTGCCGGCGAGGAGGGGGTGGCCGAAGAGTTCCGTGGTCAGGGCGCGGGCCCGGGCGGCGACGTCCGTACGGCCGCCTGCGTGGGCCCACTGGTCCAGTTGCCGGGCGGCGCCCGCAAGGGCGGATCCCGCGTTGCCCCACAGCAGCCCGGTGGCGACGCGGTAGCGGGCGTGCACGGCGTCGGTGAGCGGCTGGAGGTGGCCGTGCAGGACGACGTCCGACACGGTCGCCGGGTCCGCGGGGAGCGGGCGCACCTCGGTGAGCCACAGGTCGGCCGGGGCGCTGCCGTCGGGGTCCCAGTGCAGCAGGCCGGGGTCGAGGTCGGGGATGCGGCCGTACAGGGCGGCGCAGCCGAGGGTCACCGACCAGAGCCGGGCCGCGAGCCCCTGCTGGGCCACGGAGGCGGCGATCCGCAACTCGGGGGCGTGCAGGGCGTTCGCGACCTTCCGGACGCGGAAACCCAAGGGGTCTCCCCGGGTCTGCGACGGGGGTTCGCGGTAGGTCCGCGCCAGGGTCGGCAGCGGCCGAAGCGCCTCACCGGGGGTGCGTAGTACGAAGAAGCCGCCGAGCGGCCGGAGCGCGGCGAGATGGGGGTCGAGATCCACGAAGAGCAGTAGTACCAAGGCCCGTCGGGGTTATCACCTGGGGGTCTCCACCCGGGGTCACCCGCCTTGGGGATGACTCCTGCGGCGCCGTACTCCATCGGTAGTACGACACAGTGCGTGCTCTGGTACGACGACGGGAAGAGGTTTTCGAGGCATCGTGTTGATTATGAAAGCCGACCGTTCGCCGCGCCGGGGTCAGCGGCCCCGCCTCACGCAGAGGACCAGCTCATGAGCGCCCTCGCGTTGTCCGTGCTTCTGTCGCTCGTCTCCGCCGTCGCCTACGCGGGCGGGGCGATCGTACAGGAGCGTGTCGCGGTGTCCTCTCCGGGACAGCAGTTCGCGCCGATGCGCCGGCCGGGCTGGTGGGCGGCGGTCGCGCTGAACGGCCTCGGTGGTCTGCTGCACGTGGTGGCGCTGGCTTTCGGACCGCTGAGTCTGGTGCAGCCGCTGGGTGCCCTGACGATCGTGTTCGCGCTGCCGATGGCGGCGCTGTTCGTGGGCCGCAAGGCCGGGTCGACGGCCTGGCGGGGCGCCATCATGGCGACCGTGGGTCTCGCGGGTCTGCTGTCCCTGGTCGGCGCCTCGGAGTCGCAGTCGCTGGCCACCGCCGAGCGGGTGGCCGTGGCTCTCGTGACCGGCTCCGTCGTCGTGGCGCTGATGATCGCGGGGCGGGCGGCCCACCGGCATCCGGCGGTGCGCAGCACGCTGCTCGCGATCGGGGCCGGCATAGCCTTCGGCATGTCCTCGGTGTTCACGAAGATCGTCGCGGTCGATTGGAACGGCGGGGTGTCGGCATCCGACCTGCCCGCGCTGGCGACGATAGGCGTCTTCGCCACGGCCGGTCTGCTGCTGTCCCAGGCCGCCTACCGGGGCGCGGGCCTCGCGGCGCCGCTGGCCACACTCACGGTCGTGAACCCGGTGGTCGCGGCCGCGGTCGGCATCACGATGTTCGGTGAGACGTTCCGGTACGGCACCACGGGCACCGTGCTCGCCCTGGGCTGCGGTGTGGTGGCGGCGGGCGGCCTGATCCTGCTGACGACGGAGCGGATCGCGCGCACGGAGACCCCGGCCTCGGCGGCTCTGCCCGAGGCGCAGGCCTCGCCGGCCCGGTCAGCCTCCCTGCCCGAGCCGCAGGAGGCTCCGGTGCCCGCCGAGGAGCTGCTCGCCGGCCTTCCGGAGGGGGCGGCCGCACTGCCGCCCGAGGGCGTCCTCGTACCGGAGAGGGAGCTCCTCGAAGCGGACGGGTCCGAGATCCGCGTACCGGAGGGCATCGAGGACATCCTCATACCGGCCCAGGTCGCGGAGGGCGCGTACGAGGACGAGCCGCACGCCGAGGGCGCACCCCAGTACCTCTACGGTCCGTTCCACGGCGGCCCGTACGTCCCGACGCCGGTCCTCGACCGGCACCGGATCCGCGTCAAATCCTGACACCACCGGCCCGGAGATAGGCGACCGGGTCGATGTCCGCGCCGAAGCCGGGCCCCGTCCGCACCTCGAAGTGCAGATGCGGGCCTGTGCTGTTGCCCGTGGACCCGGAGCGGCCGATGCGCTGCCCGGCACCCACCGCCTGTCCGTCCTTGACGGAGATCGCCGAGAGGTGGGCGTACTGGGTGTAGCGGCCGTCGGTGTGCCGGATCACCACCTGGTAGCCGAAGGATCCTTCCCACCCGGCGCTCACGACCTGCCCGGCCCCGACCGACTTCACGGACGTCCCGGTCGGCACGGGGAAGTCGAGGCCGGTGTGGTAGCCCTTCGACCAGGCCGAACCCGCCTTGCGGTACGGCGTGCCCGACGGGGCGCTCACCGGGGCGACCATGGAGCGACTGGCCGTCGTCGCCTGCTCTTCCCGTTTCGGGGTGGCCTTCTGAGAAGGGGTCTTCTGCGGCGAGGGCTTCGGTGTCGCGGCCGGCCGGTCCGTCTTCGGGGGCGTCGTCGTGGCGGCCTTGCCGCGCAGTGCGAGCCGCTGGCCCGGAATGATCAGGTCGGGGTCCGCGCCGACGGCCTTGCGATTCGCGGCGTACAGGCCCCGCCAGCCGCCCTTGACCTGCTCCGACTCGGCGATCCCCGAGAGGGTGTCGCCGTGCACGACGGTGTACATCTCGGCGGTGCCCGCCCGTGACTGCGGCGGGGTCTGCGGCTGGACGTCCTGCACCGAGGTCTTCCTGCCGGTGCCGGCGGGGTGGATGTCGGGCGTGTCGCCGCCCCGCGTCAGCCCGGCCCGTACCGAGCACACCGGCCAGGCGCCGGGCCCCTGCCCGTCCAGCACCTTCTCCGCGACGGCGATCTGCTGGTCCTTGGTGGCCAGATCCGCACGTGCCGCGTACCGGCTGCCGCCGTACGCCTCCCACGTCGACTGGGCGAACTGGAGCCCGCCGTAGTAGCCGTTGCCGGTGTTGACGTCCCACCTGCTGGTCGACTCGCACGCGGCGACCTTGTTCCAGGTGCTCACGTCGGCCGCCTGCGCGGTACCGGTGCCGATGAGCGGGAGCGCGATGCCCGCGCCGCCCGCGGTGACGGTGAGTGAGGCGCGGTTGATCCTGTTCGGCTGGTACCGGCGGTGCCGGCCGCGTACGGCCATGACGGAGCCCCCCATTGACATGCGTCAGGAGGGGCAAAAGTAAGCGCTGCGAACGAGCCATGACAAGACAGCAAATCAGCCGCCTCTTTACGCCAAGTGGCGTGCGACCGGCGCACGTTGCCCGGCGCCCCGGGACGACTGAGTGCGCCGGGGCCTTCCGTGCGTATCTGCCTGCGCGACATCGCGCCACCCGGATGTGCGGCCGGAGTACCGGCACGTCAGGATGGACGAGGGGCAATACTGGCGGGCATGAGCGGTACCCGCCGCCGGTACGTACCGCTGCTGTATCGAGATCACTAGGAGCCAACGCATGAGCACTTCGGCGCAGATCGGCGTCACGGGTCTCGCGGTCATGGGCCGCAACCTCGCCCGTAATTTCGCCCGTAACGGCTATACGGTCGCGGTGCACAACCGGACGTCGGCGCGCACGCACGCGCTGGTGGAGGAATTCGGGAGCGAGGGCGATTTCATCGCGGCCGAGACCGCGAAGGATTTCGTGGCGGCGCTGGAACGGCCGCGGCGCCTTGTGATCATGGTGAAGGCCGGTGAGCCGACCGACGCGGTGATCCAGGAATTCGCGCCGCTGCTGGAGCCCGGTGACATGATCATCGACGGCGGCAACGCGCACTTCGCCGACACCCGGCGCCGCGAGCGCGACCTGCGTGAGCAGGGCATTCACTTCGTCGGCATGGGCGTCTCCGGTGGCGAGGAGGGCGCGCTGCACGGCCCGAGCATCATGCCGGGCGGCCCGAAGGAGTCGTACGACTCGCTGGGCCCGATGCTGGAGAAGATCTCCGCGAAGGCGAAGGACGGCGCGCCCTGCGTGACGCACGTCGGCCCCGACGGCGCCGGGCACTTCGTGAAGATGGTGCACAACGGCATCGAATACGCCGACATGCAGCTCATCGGCGAGGCGTACCAGCTGCTGCGGGACGTCGCCGGGTACGAGCCCGCGCAGATCGCCGAGATCTTCCGGACCTGGAACACGGGCCGGCTGGACTCCTACCTGATCGAGATCACGGCCGAGGTGCTGTCCCACGTGGACGCGGCGACGGGCAAGCCGTTCGTGGACGTGGTCGTCGACCAGGCCGAGCAGAAGGGCACGGGCCGCTGGACGGTCCAGATCGCCCTGGACCTGGGCGTGCCGGTCTCCGGCATCGCGGAGGCGGTCTTCGCCCGCTCCCTGTCCGGGCACGCGGCGCTGCGGGACGCTTCGCGGGACCTGGTGGGCCCGAAGGCGTCGCCGCTGAGCGAGGCTGAGGCGGGCGCGTTCGCCGACCGGGTGGAGCAGGCGCTGTACGCGTCGAAGATCGTGTCGTACACGCAGGGCTTCCACGAGATCGACGCGGCGCGCGGCGAGTACGACTGGGACATCGACCTGGGCGCCGTCTCCGCGATCTGGCGCGGCGGCTGCATCATCCGCGCGGCGTTCCTGGACCGGATCCGCGCGGCGTACGACGCCCGGGCCGACCTGCCGAGCCTCCTGTCCGACGACACGTTCGCGCAGGAGATCGCCGCGGCACAGGACGACTGGCGTGAGGTGATCATCGCGGCGACGCGGCAGGGTGTGCCCACGCCGGGGTTCGCCGCGGCGCTGGCGTACTACGACGCGCTGCGTGCCGAGCGGTTGCCTGCGGCGCTCACGCAGGGGCAGCGGGACTTCTTCGGGGCGCACACCTACCGGCGGACCGACCGGGACGGGTCGTTCCACACCCTGTGGGGTGGGGACCGGTCGGAGGTTTCCGCCTAGTGGTTCGGTAGGGGCGGTCGTATCGGAGCTGCGGATGCGTGGGGGCTGATCGCGCCCACGCGGCGGAGCCGCAGATCGATAGGGCCCGCGCCCCTCAGGAGGTTGCGGTGGGCGGCATGTGCAAGCGCCCGCCGCTTCCTCTTGCCCGGCTCAGCTGAGTGGCGGGCCCGGTTCCGGGCTCGGTACCGGCTCCGGGCCCGGGGGGATCGGGGACGGGGACGGGTCCGGTGGTGCGGGCGGGGTCGGGGGTGACGGTGGGGTGGGGCCCGGGGGCGGGGGCGATGGTGGCGTCGGGCCCGGGCCCGGGCCCGGGCCGGGAGCCGGAGGCGGCTCGGGAGCCGGCGAGGGCTCCGGGGGTGGTACCGGCTGGGGGTCGGGTGGCTGCGGCTCCGGGCCCGGGGTCGGTCCCGGATGGACGGGGTCCGGATACGGGTTCGTCATGGCGTCCTCCGGCCAATCGGTGCGCGTCGGCTCTGGACTACTCCCCCGCGTACCCGAGGGGCGCGCCGCCAGTCACTCGCTCGCGCCGATCGGGCCGCCCGGGTGGGCGTCAGAAGCGATCGGGGTGCTCCCGCAGCCAGTCCGTCGCCGCCTCGAGCAGCGCGGGGTCGGCCGCAGGGGCCTCGTCGGGGTGGCGTTCGGCCCACTTCACGACGTACGGGCACAGCGGCGCGACCACGGCTCCCTCTCGCGCCGCCATGCCGTACAGCTCGCGTGCCAGGGAGCCCGCGATGCCCTTCCCCTCGTGGGCCGGCTCCACGACGGTGTGGACGGGGACGAGGGCGCGCGCCGGGGATTCGAGGACGAAGTACTCGATGCGGCCGGTGACTTCGTCGCCCTGAAGGGCCTCCAGGCGGCCCGCCACCCGGTCGTCACGGATCTCGATGTCGCTCATGGCACGCTCCTGGTCCGTCGTCAGGCTGAGGATGAGTGCGGTCAGGCCACCGGCACGGCCTGCGGGCTGCGCTCCTGGTCCGAGCCCGGCACCGGCTCGGACGGGTCCGCGCCGAGGGCCACGATCCGGTTGGCGCCGTCCACGTGCACGACCCGCGGCTCGAACTCCCGTGCCTCGGCGTCGGCCATCTGAGCGTAGCTGATGATGATCACCAGGTCTCCGGGGTGGACGAGATGGGCGGCGGCGCCGTTGATCCCGACGACCCCGGACCCGCGCTCGCCCTCGATGACGTAGGTCTCCAGGCGGGCGCCGTTGGTGATGTCGACGATGTGGACGAGCTCACCGGGCAGCAGGTCGGCGGCGTCGAGCAGGTCCGCGTCGATGGTCACCGATCCCACGTAGTGCAGGTCGGCCTGGGTGACGGTGGCGCGGTGGATCTTGGACTTGAACATGGTGCGCAGCATTTTCAACTCCTGGAAGACGGCTCCCTGCCTGCTTTGTGCAGGTCAAGGGCGGTCGTCACTCTACAACTGGCACGCGCCCGACTCGAAGACTGTGAGGAACATCGCTCCATGCCGACGAGCAGGCTCCCGGCCTGGGCTTCCGTGCGAAGCGGGCTGTCGCGACGTCGCCGGCCAGGTTCCTGATCGGACACCCGTCACGGGATGGGCGACGGCCGAGGCTGATCAAATGCCGACTCACCTCACGATGCATCAGGAACATGAGGGGGCACAGGCCGATTCACTTCGCGGATTCAGCGAGCGAGGGAGCACTGGTACCGGCGCAACCATGGTCGTCGCCGCCAATGGATGCAAGCGGCGTCTGAGCATCGCGTTGCCGGCACCGAATCGCTGAGCGGTCGGAATCGTGATGACGCCAGGTCGGCAGCAGCAGCGGCGTCCCGCTCCAGTGCCTCGGAGCCCACGAACACGGCACCGTCCGTCCCGGGTTCATGACGATCGCCGGGAAGACCGGGAAGAACGGCCGCGACCAAGCCCGGCACGTGGCCAGGGGGCGAAGTGCCCGAAACAGCGGGCGAGAGCGAACTGCACAAGGCACTCAAGAACCACACCGCGGAAAGCGGCCGGCCGAGAGGGATTCGGTTACCGTCGAGCTGTTCCTGTCCGACAACGCGCCTCGGGTCTTCCACCGCTGAACGCAGCGTCAGCGCCGAATCCACATCAGGACGGCCTCGAGGTGAAGAACGGCTTGGTAGGCAAGGGCGAGCCCGTCCGTCCGCATCGCCCAGGCCACGCCACGACGGCATGCTGAGGATGACGACCGCCGGCGTCGCGCGGATGGCCCTTTGACGGCAGAGCCGAACGCTACGAACAAGAAGCGGCAGAAGGGCACGACCCATGGAATTGGAGCCGCTTCTGTGGCGCTTGGCCGACAAGTACGCGCCCGCCCCGCCGGCGTACTCCGTCGCGTCCAGGCCCACGTGGTTCGACCACGCTGGTGATCTCGTCGTGGTGAACAGCCCGGTCACCTGGGAGACCCCGTGGCGCACCGAGGGCGGGTTCAGCCATCGAATCCCCGCAGGCAGCCATCCGGTGTACGTGGGCTCCTGTGCCTACACCCCGCACGGAGAGGACGCCGACGCACTCTGGCTCACCGTCACCATGCTCGTGATGCCACTGGCCGAGTCCTCCCGGATCGAGGCGGCGGACTGGAACGTCCCGGGCTACCACGACGTCCACCTGATCGAGGAATACGCCGTCCTGTGGGGTGAAGAGGCCATGCGCGCGTCGCTCCCGCACGTAGACGACGTGCCCTCCTTCGTCCGCGATGCGCGAAGTGACATTCGAGCCAGAGGGCCGCGTCACCGGCCGGACAACTGGACGAAGACGGTGTTGGACCGGGAAACCGGTGCGAACGCCTTCGTCTTCCCCGTACACGACGCGGAGTACGTCACCGGATACGAGATCGTCGACGACCAGAGCAGCCTGCTCTGCCTGGTGTTGGCCGCGTGCGAATAGAGAACCGGGCAGAGGCTCTGAGTTCGCATGCCGCTCTGCATCCGGGCCGGAGTGCGAGCCCGGTTTCTGCGAGGCACCCTTCGAGGAGAGCCTGGCGGTGCGGGATCCTGCGATGGCCTGGTGGTCTGAGCGGATGAGGTGGTCCGGGTCGGTGAACTCCGAGCGCTCCGTAGGCTGTAGGAGTCCTTGGCGAGACGTCGAGCATGCCGCGGTTGTCGGGCGTGTCCGGAAGGTGGAGGAAGCCCGGGATGCCGAGATGGTAGTTGACGGTGGTGTTCGTGTTCCGAGAGGGCTCGGGACATGGCGGGACGACCCGCCGCCGACCGGACACGGCCGTCGGTGTCGAGCAGGTCCAGTCGGCGCCCGGGCCGCTCAGCTCTCCAGTCGAAGGCGGATCAGATTGGGGTCCTCGGCGGTCCGGTACGCGGCGCTCGTGACATAGACGGTGTCCCCACGCACGGCGACGGACGTGGGGTTCTGCAGCCCGTCGGCCTGGGTCAGCACGATGGAGTGCCCACCGCCGGGCTTGACCAGCGCGACCTGACTCGTGCCGTTCAGGGTGGCCAGCAGTTGCTCGCCACGGCCGGTGAAGGCGAAGTCGTCGATCCCGTGCAGCCCGGTGGCCTCGGTCCCCAGCCGGCCAGCACGACCGTCCGGGCGGATGAGGATGCGCAGGATGGTGCCCTTGTCGAGGTTGGTGGCCCAGACCGCACCGTTGTGGATCTTCAGGCCGTTCACGCCGAGGAAGCCGGTGGAGGCCAGCTCGGGTGCGGCGGACCAGACGGCGGGGGTGCCACCGGTGGTGGGCACACGCGAAACGGTGCCGAGTACGGAGTCGGTGATGTAGAGCATGCGCGTGCGTGTGTCCAGGGCCAGGCCGTTGGGCAGGCCGTTCGCGGGGAGCGCCGCGATCCGCTGCGGCTTGCCGCCGGGGCGCAGGCGCCACACGCCGGTCAGGTCGGGCGTACCGGTGGCGTAGAGGAAGTACAGCGTGCCGTCGTGCGCCCGAACGATGCCGACCGTCAGAGGGAAACCCAGCACCGGGGTGCGGGTGCCGCCGTCGGCAGGCTTGGGCAGGGTGGCCAGTATCCGGGTGGTGCCGTCGCGGGAGACCTTGGCGACCTGTCGGCCCGCGGCGAAGGTGACATAGGCGTCCCCGTTGGGTGCCAGGGCTATGTTCTCCGGGGTCTGGCCCTTGGCCAGGTCGAAGTGCACGGACACCCGCGGGACGCTGTGCGGCGGGGTTGTGGCCGAGGCCTCGGCCGCCGGGCTGAGCGCAGCGGCGGAGGCCGCGAGGAGGACGGCTGAGGCCGCCGTGAGAGTGAGAAGCTTCTTGGGCATGGTTCCTTCACTGGATGTGGCCAACGCACGTGTTGGCTGGGCTGGGGAGGGCATGCCGGACCGGCTGACCACGCGGCTAGGGTCGCCGGCGGCTGGTGTCCGGTGCCCGGCGGTCCGGACATGCGCGGGTGCGCGGTGGCGGTGTGTGCGGGTGTCAGTCGGTGAGTACCTGAGATCTCGGCTGCGCCGGGCCGGCGAGGGGGGCCGGCGTGGTGGGCCGGGTGGTGGACGGTGCGGTGGCCTGGGCGAGCAGGGCCAGTGCGGCACGCGAGGGTGAGCCCGTCTCCGTGGTGGCAACGACGACGGGGCCGGGCCCGTGGCTCAGGGTCTGCTGGATGACGGTGAGAGCGCCGACCAGCGGGTGCCGCATCTCATATGCGGCGACGGTGCACGGCTTGACCCGGTGGTCGGCCCACATCGACGCGAACTCAGCGCTTCTCGAGCCTAGTTCGCCCACCAGCGCGTGCAGCGCGCCGTCCTGCGGGTGCTGCCCGGCCACGAGCCGCAGGTTCCCCACCACAGCCCTGGCCTTACTGGGCCAGTCCGCGTACAGCCCGCGGGTGTGATGGTCGAGGAACACCAGTCGGGCCATGTTGGGACGCCCGCCCGCCCGCACGCTGCGGGGCGTCGGGGTCCAGGTGCCCGGCGAACAATGCGTGGCCCAGCCGGTTCCATGCGAGGACGTCACTGCGTCGGCCGAGCACAACCCCGGGGACGTCACCCAAGACCTCAAGCAACTGACGGGTCGCCTCGCTCACCCGCTCCGGCGCGGGCCGCCGGGCCCGGGGACGGTCCCGGTCCGCCTGGGCCAGGTCGTGCAGGTGCAGCCGCTCGGACTCGTCCAGCCGCAGGGCCCTGGCGATCGCGTCCAGTACCTCGGGGGAGGCCCCCTGCGACTGACCCTGCTCAAGCCGCGTGTAGTAGGAGGCACTCACACCCGCCAGCAGCGCCAACTCCTCACGCCGAAGCCCCGGAACACGCCGGCGCTCCCCGTAGGTGCGTACTCCGACATCCGCGGGGCGCAGCTGAGAACGCCGCGTCCTCAGGAAGTCTCCGAGCCGTGCTTGACCGTTCATGGCTCCGAGTATCGACCCGCTCGACAGCGCCGTGCCTGCCCCGGCCGGGGATAGCCACAGGCGGGTCTGGCTGCCGGGCCGCACCTTCGGTGAACTGGGCACCTCCGATCCACCCCCGCACCCAGGAGGATGTCTTGAGCGCCACCACCAGCGGACTGGAACCCTTCGAGGCACTGGCAGCATCAGAGTTCGCCTTCACCAGACGGGCTTGGGTCGACGCCGCACCCGCCCGCGTCTACGAACTGGTCAGCGACGTGTCGGCGATCAGCCGCTGGAGCCCCAATGCGAGCGACGTCGCCTACGTTCACGGCGCCGGGCCGAGCGTCGGCGCCTGGTTCAGCGGGCGCAACCGCAAGGACGGAAGGGAGTGGACCACCCGCTCCCAAGTCGTGCGAGCCGACCCCCCGACCGCGTTCGGCTTCGTCGTCGGTGGCCGCGAGAACGGCATCGTGCATTGGGGCTGGACATTGCGTCCCCAGGGTGACGGCACGCTCGTCCAGCAGTCCTGGCAGCTCCTGCGCCTCGACCCGGTCCTCGGCACGACCCGCGCCGACTTGGACGCGCTCCGACGCTATATGGAAGACAGCGTCGAAACCACCCTGGCATCCCTGGCCCAATGGATCGCCGAGGACCGCAGGCCACCCGAGAGCACCGGCGTGACCGACACCGGACCGCGCGGACGGTCAGAACCGTGACGACGCCTGGCCGGTCAACCGCCGAGCCGGGTGACGCCGAGCTAATCGGCGAGCTTTCGACCCGGCGGGTGGGGGCCCTAGCAGGCAGGCGGTGGCCACCTTCGACATGAGGGCCTCCTCGTGCCGACACCCTGCTGGGAGGAGCCAGTGCGGGAAGTACCTGGCCTGCCGCAACTTGGGGACGGCGAGCTCTACGGTCCCGACCCGGGTGTCCCCGTCAGCGCGCTCACCGCAGCCTTCACGAGTGGGGCCACGACTGGGCGGACAGGCGACCTACCGAAGGTTGTCGTCGAGATGGGGGCACAGCAGCCACAGGGACATGCGGGAAACGCATGTCGTGGATGGCCGAGGAAGTCGTCGAGGCGGCCCCGGACACGGGCGGGTCGCCACCAGGATATGGGCCCGATCCTCGCAGGCGCCGCGCTGGGGCGGGGAGCCGACGAGCCTCCACCACGTGCACGGTCGCGTGGTCAACCGACAGCTTCACGTGGCGGGAAAGGCCTGAGTATGCCGAGACGCTGCAGTTCGACGATGTGCTCTGCCGCGCGGCGTGGTGCTTCACCGCCGCTCACCAGCACACCCGCCTCGATGTTGCGCCGCGCGGCGGACTCGGTCAGATTGGCGCTGCCGAGAAGGAGAGTGCGGCGGTCCGCGACCGCGAGCTTGGCGTGCTGGCGTGAGCGGCCCCGTTCGGCCGGGTCCCGTGCCCAGACCCACAGCCGCAATCCGGGTACGGAGGCGAACGCTTCAGCCGGTTCCCTCCCCGAGAGCAGGCCACCTGCGCCGGCCAGGGTCTCGACCACGACATGCGTCTGGACTCCCCTGCTCGCAGCCTCGGTGAGGGCCCTGGTCAGGGCCGGATACGGACGAGCCGCGTATGTCATCGCCAGCAGCTCGTGCTGCGCCTCGTTGATGACCTCGACCAGTACCTGAGCGGTGGCCCGCACCGGCACCGCCGGTGTCGAGGGGCCGCTCCACACGGTGCGGACCTGGACGATGTCCCGGGCTTTCCGCCGGGCGGCGACATAGCCTCGCACGTAGGCAGCCGCCTCGGAGGGAGGTATCGACTCCGACTCCATGGCATCGCAGAACGCCGCGACAGCGGCGCTGACTCCCGGAGTCGCCAGTTCGGTGAGTATCCGTTCTCTGGTGCGTCCCCGGGCGAGCAGGCCCGCGAGGTCCTTGCTGCGCGAGAGGCCGAGAGCCGCGACGGCGGCCTCGGCAGCGGCCTCGAACGCGGGTCGGCTCACGGCAGCAGACCGACCGGCGTCAGCACCGGATCAGGGTCTCCGGTGAGCGGGACGAGGAACCGACGGTCCAGGAACCTGTTGCCGCGTTCGCACGTGGTCTCCGACACGAACAGGCAGACATGGCATGCGGCTCCGTGCAGGAAGTCCGCCGGGTCCTGCGGCAGGCGCTCGGCGCAGAGCGGGTCTGCCGAGCAGTGGCGGGCGTCGGTGAGGGCCCGGCGTACGATCCGGTCGAATTCCCGCTCCTCTGCCAGGGACACCAGACCTCCCAAGGTGCCCTCGGAGTCGGGGACGGCGGTGTAGATGAGGATGCCCGTCCTCGGATTCTGTTCGTCGCCCGCGTAGATCCGCTCGGCGAGCGAGGCGGAGTTGTAGCCACACTCCAGGGCGATGGTGCGGATCAGCAGGTGGGAGAGGGTGTGCAGGGCGATGTACCGCGCTCCGGGCCAACCGGAGTAGGGGTCGAAGTCGCTCATCTTGCGGTCCGACTTCCGGTTGGCGCGGAACCGTGCGTACGCCTGTCGGTGCGCGTCCATCTGCGGTGACTTCTCCATACGGGCGGTCCATTCGGCCATCAGACCGTCCCGTACGCGCAGAAAGACGCCCTCGCCGCGCACCTCGCTGGCCGGTACCCAGTTCCGGACCCCGCGGGACAGCTCGACGCGCGTGGCGATCTCCGGTGATTCGGGGTCGGGCGCGTCGAGTCGGGTGAACCCGATCAGTGCCCGTGCCTCACGCAGCCGCTCGACCTGCCTGACGTCGGAGAACAGCTCGCTCAGACGGCCCGGCACGGGCATCTGCCGGAGTGCGAAGTCGTCGCTGGGGGTGGGAACCGGGCCGGAGAGCGCGTCCCATTCGGGCCCGAAGAGGTCGGCCTGGACGTCGGGGGCGGAGGGGGCCGGCCCCGTGGTTCCCTGCTTGCGGGCCGTGATCGCCGCGACCACCGCGTCGGCGTCGTACTCCTTGAGGAAGGTGAACTTGGGCATGCGCGCCATGAAGTCGAACTGCGCGCGGTCCTCGATCAGTTCGAGGTCCGGCCAGTGGTCGTCCAGGAGCTTGTCGATGTCACCGCCCTGTGCCTTGGGCAGGGCCAGGGCACTGAGGGTGAGCGGGAACCACTGGTTGGACGCGCCCGCCACCATCAGGACCGGTTCCTGTGCGCAGCCGTTCGTCTCGTAGGTGCCGAGATGTGGGTGCCGTCCACGGCAGCTGGGCAGGTTGCGTCGGCCTCGTTCACCCATGGCTTCCCGGATGTTGCGCTTCACACCGCAAGCGACGCACTCGATGGTGACGTTGGCGGCCTGGTTGCCGCCGTGGTCCTTCATGCGCAGTTTCGGGCGTGGCGTCTTGCCGCAGGTCTGCCCTCGGTGCACGTACGTGGTGTACGGGAACTCGTCGAGATGGCCTGCGGTGCAGACGAGGGTGAAGCGGGCCGCCACCGCCAGCGGTTTGCCCCGCTTGCAGTCGTGGACGAACTTCGCCTCATGCGGCGTCCGCGGGTTGGCGTTGACGAAGGCGAACTCGCCCGAGTCGATCGCGGCCAGCACGTTACACGCGGTGCAGCGCAGCCACTGCGGGAACGGCGTGACGGGCACTCCGACACCCTGTGCCGCCCAGCCCTTCGGGTCCGCGTCGGCGCCCTCCAGCCAGGGAGCGGCACGCAACTGCTCGATCTGGCCGCGTCCGTAGCGTTGGAGCGACCGGTTGACGGCGGCGCGCAGCCGGGGTTCGTCGATGTCGTAGTCGGTGACTCCGGAGTGACTCCAGGAGTCGATCCCACGGATCAGGACGGAGAAGTTGGGCAGGTCGACGAGGGCGCCGATCCCGGCGGTGAACATGAGGTGGCTGGGCCGTACGGCGCCGACTCTGCGGTTGCTGCCCTGGCTGCTCATCGCTGTGCCTTCCTGACCGTGTCGGCCGTGACGGGCCCGTACTCGTCGCTGTCCACGGTGCTCGCCGTGTCCGGGTCGGTGTCGGAGTCGGCGCCGGACGTGCCGAACGTCCAGTCGGGTCCGTCGCCGGAGGGTTCCTCCAGGAAGGCGCCGCCGCCGGGAAGGAGCAGGTTGATCTCGTTCTCCGTCTCACGCATCGACATGCCGACGGTCAGCTCGGTCCACCGGGATCCGTCCGCCCGTCGCAGCAGGCCGTTCACGACGGTCGTCTTGTGCTTCTCCTTGCGGTAGGCGAGGGCCGAACTGCTCTCGTCGCGTTTGCGGCGCCATTCGTCCTTGAGCCGGTCCAGACGTTCGCTCAGGTACTGGCGGGGCAGGTCGCCTCCCACCCGTTCGGCGCGTTCGAGGAGCCGCCGTTCGACCTCCTGGGCGAGCGGTCCGTCGAGGTCGACGTGGTGGGCGTCGAGGTTGCGGGAGGAGTCGTAGGCCGCGTGACGCAGGGCGGCGACATAGGTGGCGGCGACACCGCGGTCGAGCGCCCGGCGCGTGTAGGGGGTGACGGAGAGCGCCTCCACCTGGCGGTAGAACGTCGCGTGATAGTGCTCGAAGTCCTCGTAGTGGGCGAGGTCGCGGGGGCGTGACCAGTTGTAGAGGGTCACCACCAGGCCGGGGCGGGCGGCGTCGCGGCCGACGCGCGAGGACGCCTGGATGTATTCGGCGGTGTTCTTGGGCTGGCCCACGACGAGCATCAGTCCGAAGCGGGAGACGTCGACACCGACCTGGAGCATGGAGGTGGCGAGGACGACGTCGACGGCCTGGCGCACGGTCGGTGTCATGGACGCGCGGGGTTCGCGCTTTTCCTTCATGGCGGCGGCGTACTCGCGCAGGAAGGCCCGCCTGCGCACCGAGGTGTCCCGCTCGGGGTCGAACTCGATCTCCAGCCGCTTCAGGGCCGCGCCGACGTCCGAGGAGGAGATGCGTGAGGTCAGTTCCTGGATGCCGAGCATCCCGGCCCTGCTGACGATGCGGTCCGACAGCGTGTCCTGGCCCTTGCGGCTGCCGTTGGACCGCACACGGGTGGTGATGTCGTCGTCCATGTACCGCCGCATGCCGGCGAGTTCACGGGTCGCGTTGAAGTAGCCGACCAGCGTCATGTACGGGTCCGCCGGCCTGCCGTAGTCGTCGAAGAGCTGCTGTGCCGCGAGCAGCAGGATCTCCGCGACACGGATCTCGGCGGCCTTGAGACGGGTGCCGTGGGCGCAGACGCCGAGGTAGCGGCGTCCGGGGTTCTCCCGGCTCAGGTCCACCTGCCGGGAGAAGAACGTGTCGCCGACGTCCAGCACCTGAGGAGGGAAGACGGCGACCTTGCGGCCGAAGACACCGAGCACCTGGTCGGCGGCGCGCTTGGTGGTCGCGGTGGAGGCCACGATCTTGGGGCCGACCTCGTGGCATCCTCCGTGCGCGTCAGTGAAGCTCCACGTGCACAACTGGTCGACGGCCGCTTCGAAGAGGCCCACGGTGGTGCCGAGGGCTCCGGAGATCAGGTGCAGCTCGTCCTGGATGATCAGGTCCGGAGGCCGCAGGCGGGTGACGGGCTGGGCGGTGACGCCGGGCAGGTCGCCTCGGGCGTTGTGGCGGCCGCCGCAGCCGGTCTTGGCGTCCAGGTCGTCGTGGCGGTAGCCGTGGCGGGGGCACAGCTCGGTGACCCTGCCGAACAGCAGGCCGGAGTAGCCGTTCCAGGGAAGCTGGGCGAGCTTGTCGACCGTGGCGATCAGCAGTGAGGGGGCCAACCGGTAGATCTCCTCGTCGACGGTGAGCACCGGGATGCCCTCGCCGAGCGCTTCACGACGGGAGAAGGGGCAGCGGTCCTCCCCCTCACCGCGAGGGCAGTACAACAGGACCCTGCGGCGCCCTTCGTCGTACTCCATGTTCGAGCGGGCGGTCAGCCCGCTGCCGCACCAGGGGCAGGTGAGGACCTGCAGGACACGGGCGTGCTTGTCGCTGGCGTTCTCCTTGGCCTCGGCGATCTGTTCCTTGGCCTCGTCGAACCAGTTCGGTGAGACGGAGGTACCCACCCAGAGTCCGATACGGAACGGGGTGGGTCCCCAGCAACGGTCCCGCGCGAACTCCTCGCGACGCAGGACCTCGCAGGCGCTCACCAGGGCGGCGGCCCGCTGGAACTGCTGAGCGGTCAGCAGCCGCAGGGTGTAACGCATGAGAACGCCCACGCCCGCCTCACCGCTGCGGGCCTCCGCACCGAAGCCGATGGTGCCATGGAGGCGCCTCAAGGCGAAGGTGTAGGCGGCGAGTCCGAGATACGCCTCCGTCTTGCCGCCACCGGTCGGGAAGAACAGCAGATCGACGAGGGCTTCACGACCGGTGCCACGGTGCGGGTGCCCGGGCTGAGTGAGAGAGTCGATGTTCAGCAGGACGAAGGCGAGCTGGAACGGGCGCCAGCTGGCCGCCGCCTTGCCCTTGCCGTGTACCTCGTCGAAGGCCTCCTGGTAGGACCGGGGGTCGTTCTCGCGGCCGGCGCGGGCGGCTGCGATGGCCGTGTTGCGGCGCTGCAGGGCCATGGCCCGGTTGGCGAATCGGAAGGCCAGCAGGGCCGTCTCGTCTGCCACCAGCCGGTCGATGCCGAGGGTGATGCGATCGCAGACCTCGAGCGCCTGCTCGATGGCGGTCTCGGCCGCCGCTCGCAGATCCTCGGGGAGCGCGGCGGCACTGCGGCGCTGCTGCTCCAGCCACGTGCCGTAGCCATCGGCCAACGGGGCCAGGGCGGCACTGAGTTCGGCCCGTCGGGCGGGCACGGCGAGGGCCGCCAGCTCGTCCATGCCCAGCTCCAGACCCTGGAGGAGGTCCTGCTCCTCGAGTGCCGGTGCAGTGGTCGCTCTGACGTCGTACTCGGGAAGCCAGACGGTGGTCAGTCGGTGCGCGTTGCGCTCTCCGTCGCGGACGTGCGCGTGAACGGCGACGTTGCGGCCGGTG
This sequence comes from Streptomyces sp. NPDC111606, assembly GCF_055656945.1. Taxonomy (NCBI): domain Bacteria; kingdom Bacillati; phylum Actinomycetota; class Actinomycetes; order Kitasatosporales; family Streptomycetaceae; genus Streptomyces; species Streptomyces sp. NPDC111606. The sequence continues at coordinate 718,706 of NZ_JBVKBY010000003.1, read as the reverse complement.
GCATGGCTGAGGCTGTCCCGGTAGAGCAGGCGCAGCCGCCGCTCCTCGGCGTCCTCGGGCGCGTTGCCGTGGCTCGCGGGGTCGAGGGGGTCGTCGACCGGCAGGAAGACGGCCGCCTGGTCGTCGGGAAAGGCAGTGACGTCGATCTCGGTCTGGAAGAGCCAGTGCGCGTCGCGGGCGTCCGCGCTGTCCTGCTGCCGGTTCACCAGGGCGAGTTCGACTATGCGCAGGTCCTCGACGCCCGTGCGGCCGGTGTGCCGGCGTACCTGCACGTCGAGGACCACGCTGTCGCCGTCGAGCTGAACGGTGCGGTCGGCCCCGTCGGTCACGTCGATGTCCACCAGGCGCTCGACCGGCTCACGTGACCAGACCCGGCGCGTCGTCCCCCGCTCGGTGACCTCGCCCGACTGGCTGTAGCGGCCCCAACGGACAGTGGCGCTGAGTGTGCCGACCGAGGCCGCGGCGGTGAAGGACAGTCCCATGGAGGACGCCCAGATGTGTCCGGCGGCCTGGGGACTCAGCCGGTCCTGCAGGTCGCTGTCGTCACCTTCCTGCTCGTCGCCCGACTCGCCGTCCGCGCCCTGGGCGGCCGCACGGGCGATCCGGTCCGCGGTGACGGCCTGCGGGCGCGGGCCGAGCATGCCGACCAGATACCGGTCGCGGGGACCCGAGGAGGCGCTCGGCAGGGTTTCCGTCTCACCGTCCCAGGGACCCAGCAGATCCCGGCGGATGTAGTGCACGAGCGCGTCGCGCACCGCGTAGGAGTCCCCGGGGCGGAACGTCTGGGGTACTTCGTCGAGCGGGTGCGGAACAGCGGCCTGGGCAGGCTGGGCCGGCATGCGGTGGGTCCTTCCGGACAGGGCCGTGGGAGTACGGATATGCGTCGGTGGTGTGACAGCACGAGAAATATAGACCCGTTGACTCAGTTCACACAACGAATACGGAAGGCCCCTCGCTCGGCGCTCCGTCGGTCTCTAGGCTGGTGCCCGCCCACTGCCTGTCCGCGACCCGAGGACCTCCATGCCCCGCCTCGCCCTCTCCGACGACTTCGTCACGGATCTGATCTCCCTGCAGAGACCTGTCCAGAAGGAGGTCAACGACGCGATCCGGATGTTCCGGAGCCTGACCGTGCCTCAGCTCCACGCCAGCAAGGGAATGCATCTGGAGAAGCTCGAGCGGGCGCGCGATCCCCGGATCCGTACCATCCGGGTCACCAGGCTCTACCGCGGTGTTCTCCTCGCCCCGGACGACGGGAGCGAGTTGTTCACCCTCCTCAGGGTGGCACCCCACGACGAGGCGATCAACTGGGCCTGCAAGCGCGCCTATTCGGTGAACAGCGCCACCGGAGGCCTGGAGGTCCGCAACGTCGAAGCACTCGAGCAGATGGAGACCTACTTCGAGACGAAGGCGGGCCGGACCCCTGCCAGGCTCTTCGCTCAGCACTCCGACACCGTGCTGCGTGACCTCGGCGTCGACGAGCAGGTCCTGCGACTGGCGCGCGTGTGCGTCACCGCCGACGACCTGACGGTCATGGCGCCCCCCATGATGCCCGCCGATCAGTACGAGGTACTGGAATACCTGGCGGCCGACTACTCGCCCGAGGACGTCTGGGAGCAACTGATCGCCCCGCGCGGGCAGACGGTGCGCACCGCGGAGGACCGGCCGGCCGTCACACTCAGCGAGGCGATCCTCAACACGCCCGACCGGATCGTGGAGGTCACCGGCCCCGGCGAGCTGGAGCGGATCCTCACCGAGGACTTCACCCGCTGGCGGGTCTTCCTGCATCCCGCCCAGCGCAGGTACGCCTACCACGCGGGCTTCAACGGGCCGGCCCAGGTGACGGGCGGCCCCGGCACCGGCAAGACGGTCGTCGCCCTGCACCGGGTGAGGCACCTGCTGCGCACCGGACGCCAGGACGACCGGATCCTGCTCACCACCTTCACCAACGCGATGGCGGCCGCTCTGCGGGACAGTCTGGCCCTGCTGCTCGGCGACGCGGACGCGCGTCTGCTCGACCGTGTCGACGTCACGACGGTGGACTCGCTGGCCGCCCGGGTCGTCCGGGAAGCCAGGGGCGGCACGCCGAAACCGCTGTCGGCCGCGGCGGAGAAGAGCGCGTGGACCCGCGCCGCCGCCCGCGAGGACCTGCCCTGGTCGGAGCGATTCCTGTCCCAGGAGTTCCGGGGCGTCGTCCTGGCGCAGGGGCTGCGCACGCCGGAGGAGTACCTGAGATGTGTGCGCAGAGGGCGCGGTACACCGGTGGGACGAGTCCAACGGGCCCGTCTGTGGCGGGTCATGGAGAAGTTCACGGGGGATCTGGCCTCCCGCGACTCCGCGACGTACACCATGGTGTGCGACCAGGCCGCCCGGATCCTGGCCGAGCGGGGGCCCCGCTACCGCCACGTCGTGGTGGACGAGGCGCAGGACCTGCACCCGGCGCAGTGGCGGGTGCTGCGTGCCTGCGTGGCCGAGCAGGCCGATGACCTGTTCCTCGTGGGCGACCCCCACCAGCGCATCTACGACTCCCGGGTCTCGCTGCGGTCCCTGGGCATCAACGTGCGGGGGCGGACGTCGCGGCTGCGCCTCAACTACCGCAGCACGGAGGAGATCCTGCGCTGGTCCGCGTCCCTCCTGGACGGTCAGCCGGTGGGCCGGCTCGGTGAGGACGACGAGGACGACGGCGGGCGGGACTCGCTGCGGGGCTACCGTTCCGAGCTGCACGGCCGTGTCCCGGTGGCTCGCGGGCATGGCAGCCAGGACGACGAACTGCGCGCGCTGGTGGAGCAGATCCGCACCTGGGTCGAGCGGGACGGTGTGAAGCCGTCCGAAGTGGCGGTCTGCGCCCGGTTCAACACACTGGTCGACGCCGTCATCACCCGCCTGCGCCGGGAAGGCCTCCCCGCTGTCGCCGTCAAGGACGACCCCGGGCCGACGGTTTCGGGGGTGCGCGTGGCGACGATGCACGCCATGAAGGGGCTGGAATTCCGCTGTGTGGCCGTCGTCGGCGTGACGGCCAACGCCTTGCCGTTCGCCCCGCAGGTGACGCCGGCCGACGAGGACGCCGTGCAGCACCGCTCGGACCTGCTGGCCGAGCACTGTCTGCTCTTCGTGGCCTGTACGCGGGCGCGCGACGCGCTGGCGATCTCCTGGAGCGGTGAGCGGAGCCACATGCTGGACCCGGTCACCGGCTGAGCCGCACCGGGCCCTGCCCCGCGGGCCGAAAGGGGTCCGCGGGCCAGGGCACCCGTCCGGTCACGAGCCGCCGACGCGATCAGACGTGGATCTCCCGCACGACGACCGTGCGCGACGTGCCCTGGGACACGTCGTACGAGATCTCGCGCCCCGTCGGCTGCCAGCTGAGCGCGTGGCCGAGAGGAGAGGACGGAGAGACGATGTCCGCCTCCTCGGTGGGAAGTTCGGCGATCGTGTACAGAGTGTCCTCGTCCACCTGGCCGTCGAACTCCAGGCGGAGCAGCGCGCCCGGGATGACGACGTCAGGGACCGTCCCTTCCCGTCCGACGCCGACGGAGTCGAGGAAGGTGCGCAGGAAGGCCAGGCGCTTGGTACGCCGGTCGCGTTGGTCGGCCTGGGTCCTCCTGAGGAACACCAGCTGGGCCGCGTCCGCTCCGTCGGGGACCTCGGCGGGAGCATCGACGGCCGCCTGCAACTGCTGCACCTCACGGAACAGGCGCTGGAACGCCGCGGCGGGGATCTCCCGGACCGGCAGAGGGCCCGGGGCGGTCCTGCTCGGCATCGACGACGGCGCCGGACCATCGGACGGTACGACGTGCCCGGCCGGGTGGGCCGTCCCCGTCGGCCGTGCCGCAGACGGTGCCTCGGGCATCGCCGTCCCCGCCGCTCGTGCGGGAGCGGCTCCGTTGTCTGCGATCGTCGCACGCGGCGGAGTCGGAGCGGGCGTCGGCCTTCGGGCCGGACCGCTCAGGGACTCGCGCGGGTCCGTGCCCCTGGGCGCGGGCACCGCCCCGAGGGTCGCCGCCGGTCCCGTCGGGTGCTGCGCTCGGGCCGTGTCCGGGCTCCCCGTCCCATGGAGCGACGCGCCCCGCGGCTCGGACGCCCCGCGGTCCCCGACCGCGTCACTGACCCCGACCGCAGCGGTGGCTCCGGCCCTCGCCGAGGCCACATCGTCCGCCTCGACAACGTGCCCCCGCACGACCCCATCGCCCGCCTCGGCAACACTGCCCGGCACAGCCAAGCGCCTGGGCACGGCCACGTCGGCGGCTGCCGTCACCTCACCCCCGGCCGCCGCCTCCCCCGTCGGCCGAGCCTCGCCGGTCGTGGGGTCGGCGGCGGTCACGGCGTCGGCGGCGGCGGCTTCCGGCTCCCGGCCGACCGGTTCGATGCCCAGACGTTCCAGTTCAGCCCACAGCGGGGCCAAGGCCTGCTCGCGGTCGAGGTGGAAGCGACTGCCCCGGATCCGGACGAACGTCCAGTCGACGCGTTCCAGGTCGCGCTGTCTGGCGGCCGCGGTGGAGGCGTCCTCGCCTTCGGCGAAGGCGTCCCCGTCGCACGCGACCGCGAGCCGGCGCGTTCCACCCTCCACGACCAGGTCGATCGCGTGGCGGCCCACCTTGTAGCCCGGACGGACCCGGTGGCCCCGTGCGGTCAGTTCCAGGTACACCTGCTGCTGGAACAGGCTGTCGAACGCCTCGTGCCGGACGTCGGGCAGGACCTCGCCCTCGACCGCGACGACGTCCTCCTCCGCGGGACGGGTGAGGTGGTCGAGCCACCGTCGGCGCAGGTCGTTCTCATGGAACTGTTCGGCCCGCGCGCTGTGGAACACCCACACCTGGTCCTGGGCGCGCGAGGCCGCCACGTTGATGCGCTGCTCGTAGGTCTTGCCGTTGAAGCCGCCCGGGACCGCGCCGGCGGCGGTGGTCGCCGAGTTGACGAACGAGACGAACATGATGTGCCGCTCGTCGCCCTGGAAGTCCTCGGCGTCACCGACCCGGATGCGCCGCTCCTCGCGCTGCTCGTAGTCGAGGCGTTCGGCAAGCAGGTTCTCCAGCTCCGTCAGGTGGCCCTTGCTCGCGCGAAGGCTGATGACACCCATGGTCTTCCCGTCGTAGGCGGGATCGGCACAGCAGCGCACGATCGCGTCGACGAGGGCTTCCGCCTCGGCGGTGTTGGCCAGCCGCGTGTTGGCGCCCACGGCTTCGCCGGTCTCCACGTACACCGTGCGGACCGGCGGCAGCCGGTCGGCGCCGTACTGCCGCAGGGGCAGCAGATCACGGTTGTAGCAGAGGTCGTTGGAGAAGGAGATGATCTCCGGCATACACCGGAAGTGCTCCTTGAGCATGAGTGTCCCGCGGCCCGCCGAGAGCGCTTCGGTGAGGTCGAAGAAGCTGGAATCGGGTCCGAACAGGCTGCGGACGTCCGGTTCCAGCGCGGTGAGCAGACGGTCCCGGAGGTGGAAGTACTCGTCCTGCTTGAGGCCGACGTTGGACGGACTGACCTGCTTGCTGTCGCCGACGACGACCATCCGGTCGGCGAGCCAGCTCAGCAGCATGGCCTCCAGGCCGGACTGGCTGGCCTCGTCGACGATGACGACGTCGAACAGCCCCGGCCGGTCCATGGGTACGGTCTCGGCGACCTGGTGCAGCGGCATGATCCATGCTGGCACCGCCGTCTGCGCCTTGCGCAGTGCGGCCTGTGCGTCGCGCCGGTAGCGGTGCTGGTACTTGCCCTTGATGCGGCGTGCGGCCTGCTGGTAGGCGCTGAGCGCCCGGGACTGGTCGCCGGTGAGGAGGCCGAGACAGCGGTGCCAGGCGCGGGCGGCGGCGAGCCGCGCGAGCATGATGCGCGCCTCGTCGTCGGCCTCCGTCAGCTGTCGGCGCAGGGCACGCTCGGCCTCGGGGTCGGTCAGTCGTTCCATGCGGTCGCGCCACGCGGACCAGGCCCAGGCCTCGGCGAGGGAGGGCAGTCGGGCGTCCCAGGCGCTGTCCTCGGGTGCGGCGGTGATCCGGTCGGCCAGGGCCGGGAACACCTCGCGGACACGGGCGAGGGCCACGTCCCGCTCGGCTCGCAGCCGGGCCGCCTTGCGCACCTCGGCCATCTCGTCGCCGAACGCGCGGTAGCCGCCGGGGTCACGGTCGCGGACGGCGCCGAGTGCGCGCACCACCGCGGATGACACACCGGGCCGGTCGCCCCAGACGCGCAGCAGTTCCTCGGCGTCCGCGATGACCTTGCGGGACTGTTCAGCCGCGCGCAGGGTGGTCGACGCGCGCAGCAGGGTGCGTACGGCGTTCTCGACCGACGGGTCGTGCCAGGCGGCGACGGCGAGGGCCGGGGAGGTGGCCGCGGCGGTCAGGACGTCGGTGCGGGCGGCGGCGACGGCGAGCAGCGCGTCGAGCACCTCCGCGTCCTGCCGCAGCCGTGCGAGGCGCGGCCCGTGTCCCTGCCAGGCGGCGACGGGCGTGCCCCACTCGGATTCCACCTGGGCCAGGCGCAGTTCCAGCCGGACGCGGGCGAGGACGACGGCCGAGGTCGGGACGTCTTCCGGCGTCCGCCCGTCGACGCGTACGTTCTCCGCGAACGCGCCGACGGTCTTCGCCAGCTTGGAGCGCATCCCGAGGGGGCCGCGCAGTTTCTGTCCCTGCTCGAGGCCGTCGTGCAGTGCGGTGGCCTGGGCGAGCGCAGTGGCCGGCTCGTACTGCTCCAGGCCGTTGACCATGGCCGTGCCGAGGGTGGCGAGCGAGGTGTCGACGGCCGCCAGGGTCTCGGTGACGGCGGCCCGCCGGCTGCGTGCCTGCCAGTCCTGTCCCTCGGTCACCTGCCTCAGGAGCGCCGCGGCCCAGTCACCGGCCGCGGCGGCGAGCGCCGCGGCGCGGGCAGTGGAGAAGGCGTCGAGCGCCGAGTACAGCCGCTGCTGTTCCACCTCGCCGAGGCTCCTCACGGCCGTGTCGTACTCCGCGCACAGCGGGTCCTGACGCGCGGCCGTGTGCGCTTCCTCAGCCGACCGAACGACGCGCACGGCCTCCTCGAAGTCGCCGGAGCCCGGGAGTTCGGAAGGGCCGGGCACTTCGGCCGCGAGGGCCTGGTGGTGCGGGGTGTACGCACGGGTGGTGTGCAGCAGGCGCAGGGCTTCGTCGGCGCTCAGGGCGGGCTGTTCCTGCGGGACCGGGCCCAGCCAGTCGTACCGTCCCGCCTCGGCGGTGAGCCGCTCGGCGATCTCCTGCAGGCTGCCGCTGTAGTCGCCGATCTCCGCCTCGAAGCGGTGGGTTTCCTGTTCGCGTAGCACGGCGAGGTCGCGGAGCATGGCCTGTTGTGCGGCACGGGCCTGGGCGAGGCGCTTCTGGAGAGTGCGGATCTGCTGGTGGGAGGCCTTCTCGTCGTAGCCCGCGTACTCGCCGAGGATCCGCTGCACGGACGCCTCCAGCTCCCGTTGGGCGGCCGCGCCGTCCTCGGTGCGGCTCACGCACAGGTCGCGGACGGACTCCGGAAGCTTGTCCCGCAGCACGCGCAGGGCGCGCGGGGTGTGGCTGGTGATGAGGACGCGCTTACCCTGGGCGAGCAGGTCGGTGACCAGGTTGGCGATGGTGTGCGTCTTGCCGGTGCCGGGCGGCCCCTGGACGACCACGAGCCGGTTGGCGCGCAGGCGTTCGGCGATCGTGCGCTGCTCCTCGTTGGCGGGCAGCGCGAAGTACATCTCGTCGCCGCCCTGAGCCGCTCCGTCGTCCTCAGCGGCCGCGAGGTCCGCCGCGGTCAGCGCGCCGTCCCGGCCTGCGATGTAGCCGAGCAGCGCGGTGGGCGGCGTGCCGGCGTCGATCTGCCGGGCGATGGCCTTGAGGGCGTCCATGGTGGAGCGGCGGCTGCGCTCACGCAGGACCAGCGCGGGAGTGAGCCCCACCTGGGGGACGTCGAGGCTGCGCGGCTTCGCACGCTCGACGGTAGGTGCGTAACTACCCGCACTGTGGGCGGCGTTGACCCAACTGCGCAATGCGGTGTGTACGGCGTCGAGCTGCTCGGGGTCGGTCACGTCCGAGGCGTCCTCCAGCACCTCGACGATTCTCTCGCGCACGGCGCCCGGCACATGCTGGGCCCCTTCGAGCATGCCCTCTTCGAGTTCCAGGCCCATGCCGGTGGGGTCGGGAGCGGCGGTGAGCGTGCCGGTGGACGGGTCGAGCCGGAGGGTGGCGCGGTGCGTGATGAGGTGCCGTTCCACCCGCTGCCCGGTGCTCGTCTGCCAGGTGAGCCGGCCCAGGCCGAGGACGAGTTCGTGCGCCTCTCCGAGGCCTGCGGCGTCCTCGTGCATCTTGTGCAGCCGGTCGTACAGCCTGACGAGGGGGTCGATCGCGCGGCGGAGTTCCGCCCAGGCGAGCCATTCCTGCTCCCAGGCGGCGTACAGCTTCTCGATCTTCTCGCGCTGGGGGTGCTCGTCGAGCAGGTGGTAGGTCTTGTCGAGCGGGATGCCCTGCGACCAGTCGGGGAACTCGGGCTCGATACGACGTCGCAGGTGCGGGGCGCGAGGCTCCTTGAAGTCGCGGACACGGGTCTCGTCCACCCAGGGCGCGAGCAGGGCCCTGGGGTGGGGCGCGTCCTCCCTTTCGGGGCGGGCGACGGTCAGCCAGGCCGGGTCGTCCTCCGCGAGAACGCCGTCGGTCATCACCTGGACGCCGTCGCCGTCCGGCAGTTCATCGAACCAGACGGCGCCGGCCGCCCCGTCGAGTGTGCGCACGGGGCGTGTCTTCGACTCCTCGGCCTCGGCGAGGAACCGGAAGATCTGCCGGACTCGGGCGGCGTCCAGATCGTCGGCGGACATCTCCGGTACCAGTGATCGGGAGGCCTGGCGCCCGAGCCCGGTCGGCTGGGCCGGGACGGCGTCGAGGCCGGCGGGCACTGCCTCCCGCTCCCCGCCTGCGGCCGAGACGGCGCGCCCGGCCCCGCTCGCGGCACCGGTCACGGGCTCCGGGGCGCCCTGCGGCTCCGCGAACAACGACTGCTGTTGCTCACCGAACAGCACGGACTGATCGAATGCGATCGGTACAGGTCGCTCGCCGGGCACCGTGGCGGCCACCCTGCCGACCGTCGACGCCGTGCCGAAGGTGACACTCCCCCGGTCGCCGGCCGGGAAACGGACCTCGATGTCCAGGTCATCGGCGGTGCCGGGCGGAATGCTGTACGCCCACGTGACGGAGACCCTGCGCCCGGCGCGCAGGGTGCCCTCCAGTACGTCGTCGATGACGTCACTGCGGTGGTCCTGCACCTGACGGCCCGTCTTGCCGTACGGCCCTCCCCGCACCAGCAGAGTGACCCCGTCGAGCTCGAACGGCCGCCCGGTGCCGTTGCTCAGGGACAGGGTGCAGCGCACCAGGTCGTCCCCCTCCCGGTACCTGTGACTGTCCTCGGCGTCCGCCAGCACGTGGGGCACCACGTCGTCCACCCGCACATACAGCCCGTCGTCGTACTGGTAGACCGAACCGAGAGGCTGCAGCCCGTCACTCAGCCCGCGCTCATCCTGACTCACACGCCCACCCCACCACTGCTCCTGAGGGCCATCCGGTGGCCCGTCCGGTCATCCCGCCCCGAGCACCACGAGCCCGGTCACAAGGCGCCCCCCGGCGCACGAACTCGAGTGTGAACTGAGCACACATTGCGAGCGTAGCAGCAAACGCGGACATCCATCGCACCTTGCCACTCATCTGCAACAGGCGGCCTCCGGCGAGCGATCACCACCGGCGCTGCGCCAACCTGGACCGCCCAGACGACACCTTGGCGCCCGACCTCCTTCGCCACAACAGCGTTGACTTAGTTCACAATTCACGACAGGCTGTCCGTGATGTCCACCCCAGAGGAAGGCAAGGCGCCATGCGCATGCAAGTGGTCGACGTGTCGCCGCAGTTGGCGACAGAGTGGCTCACCCGCAACACCAGCAACCGGCCGCTGAGCAAGGGCACGGTGCAGCACCTGGCCGGTCAGATCCAGCGCGGGGAATGGCAGCTGACGCACCAAGGCATCGCCTTCGACGAGGACGACGTACTCATCGACGGACAGCACCGCCTGGCAGCCATCGTCAAGGCGGGCGTCACCGTGCCCCTGACCGTCACACACGGCGTGCCGCGCACCGCGTTCACCGTGATGGACACGGGCCGCAAGCGCACCGGCCGGGACGCGCTGGCCCTCGCGGGGGAGGCCAACGCGACCCACCTGGCCGCCGCACTGCGCGGACTGCACCTGTACCGCAACTGCCCCAACTCCCCGTGGAGCGGCGGATCGTCGGTCACGAGCAACGACCAACTGCTGCACCTGCTCGGCGAGCACCCCGGTGTCCGCGATGCCCTGCACCACGGCATCGCACTGAACCGAGGGTGCCGCATCACCGTCACGGCCGCGACGATCGGCTGGTACGTCACCAGTGAGGCCCGGCCCGACATCGACCAGTCCGACTGGGAGACGGGGGTCGTCACCGGTGCCCGCCTGGAGCCGGGCGATCCACGTCTGACGTTGCGCAACACCATGCTCAACCTGGCCCTGGGCAACGCGCACCGGCGCCGCGACGACTCACGTGAGCACCTGCTCTACTACCTCAAAGCCTGGAACGCCTGGGTCGAGGGCCGCACCATCAAGCTGCTGCGCCGCTCCCCGAACGAGACGATGCCGCGCATCTCGAACCGTTCGTCCCTGACATCGGCGAACAACGGCGCCTGAAAAGGCATAGATTCAACGGACAACTGCCCATGGCGCGCAGGGCGTCGGACATGAATGGCCTTGTCCTGTGCCTCCGTCGGGGGTGCCGTAGGGAAAGGAGGCGCATGCGCGCCCAAGAGATCACCTTCCTCAAGCTCGTCCAAGGGGACAAGCAGTTCCAGGTGCCGCTCTACCAGCGCACGTACAGCTGGGGCAGGGAGCAGCTTCAGCGGCTGTGGGAGGACACCGGGGAGCTGGTCGATCAGCACCTGGCCGGAGAGCCGGCCGCGCCGCACTTTCTCGGCTCGGTGGTGCTCGCACCCGGTCAGATCCAGGCGGGCGGCGTGCAAAGGTGGCTCGTGGTCGACGGGCAACAGCGGTTGACCACGCTGATGCTGGCCTTCACCGCGCTGCGCGACCACCTGAAGGAGACGGGGGACGCGCGCGGAGGGGACCGAGTGCACCGGCAAGTACTGGTCAACGAGTTCCACGAGGGCGCGGACCACTATCGCTTGCTGCCCACACAGGCGGACCGGGACGCCTACACCGCCTGCGTCCAGTCACGGGCGGACGCCGGCGGGGCCGACAACATCGGGGCCGCCTACCGGTTCTTCCGCGGTGCCCTCGCCCAGGACCACGAGGCGGGCGACGAGCGGTGGGCCTCAACGGTCGAGACCGTGCTCAAGGATCTGCTGTCCATCGTGGAGATCACCGCCGAGCCGGGCGACAACGTGTACCGGATCTTCGAGTCGATCAACAACACAGGTGTCGGGCTCAGTCAGAGCGACCTGCTGCGCAACTACGTGTTCATGCTGCTGCCCAAGCGAGGCGAGCGGATCTACCAGGAACTCTGGCTGCCCATGCAGCAGAGTCTCGGCCCGAAGAACCTCGAACTCCTGGTCTGGCTCGACCTGGTGGTACGCGGCCACTACAAGACCAAACAGAGCGAAATCTACCGCGAGCAGCAGAAACGGCTCCAGCCGCTGACCGGCGACGAGGACGCGTTGCAGCGCGAGATCGAGCAACTGGCCGAACGGGCCGCGAGGTTCCTGCGCATCGTCGAACCCGCCCGCGAGCAGGCTCCCGCCCTCCGCGCCGTCCTGGAGCGTCTGGCCTCCTGGGGTGGCCAGACGCACTACCCGCTCGCGTTGCACCTGCTCGACCTTCTGGCGGCGGGCAGGACGACGCCAGACGAAGCGGCTCAGGCACTGGGCTACGTCGAGTCCTATCTTGTACGGCGCCTGATCTGCCAGACGCCGACGACCAACCTCAACCGCATCTTCATGGAAGCGCCGAAGGAGCTCGAGACCGACCGGCCGGCGGCCGAGGCGGTGAGGCGGTTCCTGTCCGGCCGACGCAGGCGTTGGCCGAGCGACGAGGAACTGCGCGCGGCGGTCCGCGCCAAACCGTTCTACTGGTCCGGACGCCCTTCACAGCGCAGCTACATTCTGCGCCGCCTCGAAGAGAGTTACCGGGCCTCCGAGCCAGTGGACTTCGCCAAGGCGTCCCTGAGTGTGGAGCACGTTCTGCCACAACGGCCCGCCCCCGCCTGGTTCGATCTGCTCGCCGAGGAGACCGAGCCGGACCAGACTCCGCAGGAACTGCACGACCTGCTGGTGCACACGCTCGGCAACCTGACGCTGACCGGTGACAACGCCAAGCTTTCCAACCACCCGTTCGAACGCAAGCAGCAGATCCTCGACGCCAGTGCCCTGCGCATGAACCTCGAGATCGCCTCGGCACAGCGCTGGGGCAAGGCGCAGATCCTCGAACGGGCCGACCGCCTGGCCGACCGCGCCGCGGAACTGTGGCCCGGTCCGATCGGCGGGGTCAAGCCGACCGGTGAGGAATCACCGGGCTGGGTCGAACTGCGGGCCGCTCTGGTGGCGATGCCGAGCGGCACCTGGACGACGTACGGCGACGTCGCCGAGCTCATCGGCAGCCACCCCGTGCCTGTCGGGGCCTACCTGGGCGCCAACACGGGCGTGATCGGCGCCTACCGGGTACTCACTGTGGAAGGCAGGGTCTCCCCCTCGTTCCGCTGGGCGGACGGCAGTGACCGGCCACCCCTGCAGGAACTGCTGGCGAGCGAGGGAGTGCGCTTCGACTCCCTCGGGCGGGCCCACCCCTCCCAGCGCCTGTCCGCCGCCGAGCTGGCCACCCTGCTGGGCCGAGACGTGACGCAGCCCGCGGCACACGACCCGCTCCCCGACGGGGAAGACGCGGCAGCGGCCGAGCGGTTCCGTGCGCAGCTGCGCGACAATTGGCCTGCCGCGTTCGAGGGGGTCGTGGCGGCCCTCGACTTCTGGCGCCGCCAGGGCGGCCACGTGACGTACGGCCGGCACGATGAGACGAGTTGTTTCCCCATGCTGGACCTCGGAACCAGCCATGGGCCGCACCTGATGTGGCCGGTCGGGATCTATCCCGTCAGCGGAACCGTAGAGGTGGTCTTCCAGTACCTCAAGACGCGCAGCCCCTTCGACGACACGGAGCAGCGCCGGGAACTCCTGAACCGGCTGAACAAGATCGACGGAATCGACCTGCCCGAGGCGAAGCTGGAGCTGCGTCCTTCTTTCCCGGTCAGTGTCTTCGCGGAGCACGGCGACGAGATCTGCGAAGTCCTGGACTGGTTCGTCGGGGTGGCTGCGCTGGATCTGGCGCAGCGGAACTGAACGCTTGCCGGGATTTCTCAACGGAGGCATCACTCGTGCAGTTACTGAACGACCTCACGCTGGCCCGGGCCGGCGGAAGGGGCATCGAGAAGAGCGGGACGACATGTTCCGGAGAAATGTCCAGGGCGACCGCCGCTGCGTGGGAGGTACGCGTCCCCGGGCGTCCTTCGCTGACGGTACATGACAATCACTGGATGAACGGCGAGCGCGACCTGGTGCTCCGCAAGCCCACGGTCGTCCCCGAGATGCCGTCGGCCCTCTCCAATCTGCACAACCGACTGCGCTCCGGGGTCTGCGCCTCTGCAAGGCATGGCGAACTGCGGATCATGGTGTTCCCCACGTACGTCGACACACATGGCCGGCCACGGATCAAGAAGTCGCTCACCACCTGGGACCTAGCGAACGCCGTGGGACTGCACCATCTCAGAGAGCTGACCGCTCGGGAGGGTATCGCTCTGGAGGCCGCGTTCGACCGACCGGATCTGCCTCCTGTGGACCTGGACGACCCACAGCACGATAAGCCCCTCCAGCACGCCCTGCTTTTTCCCGCCACCGATGACGAGACACCGGTGATCGCCTTCGTCCGCTTCCGAATAGTGCCCGTACTGCGGCACATCGGCTGGCTGCCCTCGGGCGACGACTGAGGGAGGCAGCACCTGTGCCAGGGCAACCGTGCCGAGGAACTGTCCACAGACTCAATGGCCAGACGATCTGCTTCACGGGTCGCGTTCTCGTCGACGGCGAATGGAGGGTCAGAACGCACTGTGCCGAGAGAGCAGAACAACAGGGCGCGACCCCCAAGACCGACTTCTCACGCAAGGTCACCCTCGTCGTCTACGGCGATCTGGCCAGCAAGGTCGTGACCGACGATCGTCGCACCTACAGCAGTACGCTCGTGGACGCCGAGGCCGAGCGCAGGCGCGGACGGCACGTCTGCGTCGTGGACGCGGACGGCTTCTCGACCCTGCTCAGGGGAAGGCCCGCACCGTGCCTGGAGCTGAGAAGAGCGCGCACGGGACGCGTTCGTCCCGTCGCAGCCGCCACACCCGAAGCACGCATTCTCGGCGGTCCCCTTCGACTGCGGAGGACCGGCCGACGCGCCCGCGGTGATCTCACGCTGGACATGAGTCGCCTCGACGAGGCGACTGCGGCGCACGAGGCGACGGTCGGAGCGCTCATCGAGCACCTGTCCCGCCAGGGCGTCGAGGCATGTACGAACGCTGCGGGCGCACCGGAATTCGATGCCGGGTGGTCCCTCGGTGAAGACATTTTCGTCGCCGAGGTCAAGAGCCTCACCGGAGCACGCGAGGACCAGCAGATCCGCCTGGGCATCGGACAGATCCTCGACTATGCCCACCAGCTCCGGAGCACCTGCCCAAGCGCTGCGATACGTCCGGTCCTGGTACTGGAGAAGCGCCCGTCTGCGGTCCGTTGGACCACACTGGCCGACAGTGTCGGCCTACGACTCACCTGGGCACCCGAATTCGCCGGGATCTGAACGATCGTGATGTCCGCGGGCGTGGCCCGGTTGACCCTCGACATTGTCGAGGGCTCAGGGTTCCGGGTGTGGAGAACGACATGCGCAGCATCGGGGAGATGGCCCGGGACGGCGGACTGAGCGTGAGCGCGCTGCGGTTCTACGACCGGGCCGGTGTACTCGTCCCCGCCTGGGTGGACCCGGTCAGCGGCTACCGCTGGTACGAGCCCCGGCAGTTGGAGGAGGCTCGGTTGCTGGCCCGGTTGCGCCGGGCGGGCATGCCGCTGGCCGACATCCGGCTCGTGCTGGCCGGCTGGGCCGGGGCCGACACGGACCTGGTGCGCGGTCTGCTTCAGGCGCACCTGCGCCGTCTCGAGCTGGGGCTGTCCGATGCCCGTGTCGAGTTCTCCACGCTCCGAGCTCTACTCGACCGCAGGGAGACAGACCCCATGACCTCGCTCCACACCGCCAACGCCACCGCCCGGTTGTCCGTCCTCGCGCCGGAGCTGGGCACCGCGCTGGACGCCGTCCGTTTCGCGGCCGGCACCGACCCGGTGCTGCCGATGCTCGGCGGAGTCCTGTTCGACGTCGAGGGCGACGGCCTTCACCTCGTGGCCACCGACCGCTACCGGATGGCCGTCGCGCATGCGCCCACGACCGGGCACGGCGGGCCCCGGACGCAGGTCGTCGTGCCTCTTCCGCTCGTCGACTCGATGCGGGCGCTGCTGACGGGTGAGGAGCCCGTCCAACTCGCCTTGGACGATGACCGCGTGACGCTGGAGACCGGCGACCGGCAGACGTCCGGCCGGAGCATCGGCCACGAGTTCCCCGACTACCGCCGTCTCGTCGACCTCCCGGCCGGTCGCCGGGCCCACGTCGATACGGCGGCCTTCCGCAAGGCGCTGGAGACCGGCCCGGTACGGGTGAGCGAGACACGTGAGCAGGACGCCGCGCCTCACGACCTCAGCGTGCTCAGGGTGGCGGAGAACGGGTCCGTCATCGTGTGCGACGACGGTGACGACGACCCGGACAACGTGGCCGTCAACCGCGCGTTCCTGCTCGACGCCCTCGCCGCCGGTGCCCGGGACGAACTGGTCCTGGAACTGGGCGCGCCCACGGCACCGCTCGCGATCCGCAGGCCCGGCGACGAAGGCGCCTTCTCGCTCCTCATGCCGGTCCGGTTGGAGAACTAGGCCGCGCAGAAGTCCGTTTGGCTTCTGCCTACCACCGCTCGCCTCGACCGCGCGGCGGGGCCGAGGGCACCTCGTGCCGTACGAGTGACCTGGCGAAGGGTTGGCCGCTGCGCCGGGCGTACGTCATCCGTTCGCGGACCTCCCCCAGGGTGCGGGGGCGGTAGCCGGGACCGCCACAACAGCTCTTGTGGAAGCGGACGCCGGCGTGCAGCAGCACGGACAGCGTCCGCCAGGCCGCGGTGTCCCGTCGGCGAGGTGCGGCGAAGGCCGAGCCACGTGGATCAGCGGAAGTGCGCAGCGGGGGCAGATCCGCTCCCTGTCCCTGTCGTAGGGCTGCTTGTACGAGGCCCGGCAGGGCAGGCAGACGTACGAGGTCTTCGCGTGGGCCATGCCGGCAGGGTAAGCGCCGCCCTGGTGGAGCTCGACGGGATTTTCAGCTCGGTGAGTGTCAGCAGGTCAGCTCGCCGGACGCGCTGGGTTCGTCGGCTCCCGTGGAGAGCGAGACCTGCTTGACCTTGCCGGTGTAGTCGCCCACGGCTCCGTCCTCGGTCGATCCGTCGGAGTAGTACAGGGCGGACGCCCACGGCTCGGCGTCCTTCCCCAGCCCGTCCATCAGCCCTTCCATCGTCGCCGTGCGGAAGTTGGTGCTCAGGCAGCCGCCGTCCAGGTACGACCAGTCGGGGTTGGTGCCCTCCGTCGGATCCGTCGCGGTCGCGTCGGACGGCAGCAGGGCGAGCGCGGCCTTCTGCGCCCGCTCCTCGTCGACCGGGGACGAGAAGACGACGTCCAGGCTGATGAGATGCTTCTTCAGGGATGCGGCGGGCGGGACGGTGGCGCAGACGACCTCGTCCTTCGCCAGGCGGTAGGCCACGGGGTCACCGAGGGGCATGCCCGTCTGTGCCGCACACGCCTTGGACCACTAGACGCGGGGGTAGCGTCCGTCCCACCAGGTGAGCGGCGACGCGAGCCCCCGGCCGCCCCAATCGTCCTCGGAGGGCCCGCCGAGGGTCTGCCGGGGCAGCGGGGTGTCCTTCAGGGGGGTGACGTGGGGGCAGAACTCCGTGCGCAGGAAGTCGGCCATCGCGGCGGCCTGGTCCTCGGTGGCGCCGCCTGCCTCGTCCGAGTACCGGATTCCCTCCCATGTCCGGTACCCGACGGCCACGTTGCGGCAGGTCGTGACCTGGACGACCGCGAGCCCCCGGCGGTCCTCCAGTTCGGTCTCGACGTCCGTACCGAGACCGTAGTTGTTGGCGTCGCCGACCTCGCCGAGCTGGTTCACCAGGGCGTCGTCGACGCCGGCGGCCGCCAGGAAGTCCTCCATCGAAGTGTCGTCCTCGGTCGTCGCCTCCGCCGACGCGGGGTCCGTGTCCGGCTCGTCGTCGGCCGGTGCGGTCGGCTCCGTCACGGTCTCGTCCTCGGGGACGGCGGAGCTGTGCGCGGTGGAGGGTTCGGTGTCGCTCCCGCAGCCACCGACGGCGAGCAAGGCGGCGACGAGCAGGGCGGTGCCGGCGGCGCGGTGGTATCGGGACATCAGGTGACTCCGTGTGCAAGTGCGTGGTTCTGGTCGGTCGTCGGTCTGACGGTGGGCTGGCCGACTGGCCCGTCGGCCGGAGTCAGCGGTCCCGCCGTGCCCGCCATTCCAGCAGCGCGTCCCTGGCGGTCTCGAAGTCCATCGGGCCCTTTTCGATGTGGAGGTTCCGCATGTACTCATAGGCTCGTCCGAGTTCGGCCCCGGGACGGATGCCGAGAATCTCCATGATCTGGTGGCCGTTGAGATCCGGGCGGGCGGCCTCCCGGGCGTCCTCGACCGCCAGGCGCTCGATGCGCTCTTCCAGGGAGTCGTAAGCGCGGTCGAGCGCATGCGCCTTGCGTCGGTCACGTGTGGTGCAGTCGGCACGGATGAGCTTGTGCAGCCGGTCGAGCAGCGGGCCAGCGTCGCGGACGTAGCGGCGCACGGCGGGGTCGGTCCACTTCTCGTCGAGATAGCCATGGAAGCGGAGATGCAGCTCCACCAGTCGGACGACGTCCGCGATCAGTTGCTCCGGACAGGCCAGGGCCCGCAGCCGCTTGCGGGCCATCTTCGCGCCCACCACCTCGTGGTGGTGAAAGGTGACCTGACCGTTGCGCCCGATCCGGCGGGTACGTGGCGTGCCGATGTCGTGGAGCAGCGCGGCCCACCTCAGGGTGAGGTCGGGTCCTTCTGTTTCGAGGGCGATGGCCTGGTCCAGGACGGTGAGTGTGTGCTCGTATATGTCCTTGTGGCGGTGGTGTCCGGCGCTCTCGAACCGCAGGGCCGGCAGCTCCGGCAGGACGTGCTCGGCGAGTCCGGTGTCGACCAACAGGCGCAGACCGGCTGCGGGCCTGGTCGAGAGCAGGAGGGTGGTGAGCTCCTCTCGCACCTGTTCGGCGGGGATCTCGGTGACACGTCGCGCCGTAGCGCTCATCGCGTCCCTCAGCTCCGGCACCGGTTCAAAGCCGAGCCGGGCCGCACAGCGCGCCACGCGAAGCATCAGCGGCGGGTCGTTGACGATCGCCGCCGTGGGTGCGCGCGGGGTGCGCAGTACGCGCCGCTCCAGGTCCTGAAGGCCACCGAAGGGATCCGTCAGGGTCACATGCGACAGTCCGAGGGCCATGGCGTCGACGGTGAAGTCCCTGCGCCGCAGGTACGCCTCCAACGCCTTCTCGTGTTCCGCACGCCGCGATCCGGAAGGACGGTGGCGCGTGGGTGCCGGACGTGCGTTGATCCGCAGGGTGTAGATGTCGCCATCCCGCTGCTTGCGCAGGCTCACGACATCGGGTGCGTCGTCTCGCTGGAACCGGAGGTCGTCACCCCAGCCGTGGAGGATCTGTCGTGTACGTCGCACGTCGGAGTCCGTGACGAAGTCGAGTTCGTGCCCGACGCGGCCCTCCAGCGCTTGGCGTACCGAGGCGCCTGCCAGGGTGAGGGAGAGCCCCGCGGTCGTGAAGTGGTGCAGGAGGTCGTCGACGATCGGCGGGAGCGCAGCCCGTGCGGCCTGCGCCCGGGGATCGGCAGGTTCATCATGTGCGGGCCCGGCCGTCTCGAGTGACCGGGGGTCAGCGGTCCTCGGCTGCTGTTCCCGCCCTCGCGCTTCGCCCCGGCCGGTTGCCTGTCGGTGCGGTTGAGACGCCGACGCCCCGGCCCCCACCGCTCTCTTGAGACGCAGGACGTCGCCGTCCGGAGCCACTTCGAGTGACGGCGTCACGAGTCCGAGGTCGTTGAGGCGGCACCGTGCGAGAGTCGTCCACTGAACGGTGTGATCAGGCGACTGCGTACCGATCGACACCTCTCGCGTACCGTCACGCGTCTCGCACCGGAAGCGCAGCGCGTATCCGGCTGCCTGCACCTCATAGGGGGAGAGTTCGCTTTCCGGCCCGTAGGTGCGGATCATCGGAGTCTTGGCCGGCGCGGCTTCGAGCCTCCTTCTGTCGTCCTTCCACTGGGAGAAGGAGCGCCGGGCCATCTGCACATGCAGAAGGCGGCGCCGTCCTGCCCGTCCGAAGCGGATCTCGATCGAGTCGCTGCGGGCGTGGGCCTGCTCGACGTACGCGACCGTGACGTTCTTCTGGCCCTGCCCGCGCAGCCAGTGGACGAGGGCCTCTCCGATGTACAGGTGGTCCGCGCTGCTCTCTCCCACGGCGGTGCGGCGGCACCGTACGGGCGGGCGGTGGGCGAAGTGGGATTTCCTGTCACCGCAGGCGCGCAGGGTCAGCACCTGGCCGCACCCTCCGAGGAGGACACCGCAGCTGAACGCGTCGGCGCCGCGCAGTTGCCGGAGACGCTGGGCGTCCTCTTTCTCGAAGGGAAGGAAGACCGGCTGATGCCCCTGGGATCCGCCCAGGACGGCGGTCTGCACCTTGCGGTTGTCCTCTTCGGTCACGGCCGAGGCCATCCTCACGCACCCTCCTGTCTCACGCGAAAGTCACTGGCGTCCACCCGCTGTCCGAGCGTGGCTGACGTTCAACGTTCACTCAGCCTCGCTCGCCGCTTCCTCCTCGCCCCCGCGCAGACGACGTGCTCGCTCGGCGATCCCGTCGGCGATCCTGCCCTTGACCGAGCCGGCGCGGTCGAGGGTCAGCTTGCCGCGGCTTCGAGCGGCGTCGACGCCCTTCGCTCCCGTCTCGAGCGCCTTGTCCCTCACATCGGTTGCCGCCTCCACCCATCGCCTCGCCTCAGCCGACCGGCGGCCGGATTCGATGCCGAGCCGCTCGTGGAAGTCATGGACTCCGATGGCCATCTGGTTGCTCGACTGGACCACGGCCGGGGACTTGGCCGGGTGCAGCAGCACCTTCGCGTTGGCCGTGCCGGCGACCGCGTCCATCCGCGCCACCAGACGCCCGGTGCTCCGCGAGATGAG
Organism: Streptomyces sp. NPDC111606; assembly: GCF_055656945.1. NCBI lineage: Bacteria > Bacillati > Actinomycetota > Actinomycetes > Kitasatosporales > Streptomycetaceae > Streptomyces > Streptomyces sp. NPDC111606. Next base: position 698,344 of record NZ_JBVKBY010000003.1, on the reverse strand, counting down.
TTCCCGCCGGTCCTGTCGGGCGGCCTTCAGTCCGAGGCGGTGAGCGTCCAGTTCGTCCGGGGACGCGTCCAGCACCCGGTCGAGTTCGAGCACGGCGATCGCGTCCTGGAGTTGGAAGCAGCGAGCCAGAACGGCGAGCCACTCCCGAACCGGGGACTCGGCCTCACTGACCGTCGCGGCGAGATCGCCGATCTTGGACTGCCGCTCCATCTTCTCCGCGATCGCGTCGAGTTGACGCAGGGCGTACACCTGGGTCTCCGCAATCGCCGTCGGCGCGTCCTGCACCTTCGACCACATGGTTTCGTCGACCCTGCCCCGCTGCTCGCGGATGGTCATGGTCTCCTCGATGACGAAGCCCACTCCGATCATGCGGGACAGCACCGTGTCCTTCTGGGCGCGCAGCACGTCGTCGACCTTCGCGTCGATCGCGGCGAGATAGTCGGTGATCTCGTCCATGCTCTGCTGCATCGCCACCTGCGACATGAGTTTCGCGGCGTTGGCAAGAGCCGCCGGATTGGTCAGGAACGACCGTGGCCCCTTCACGAACTCCACGAAGCCCCTGATCTGGCCCTTCTGCCCCTTCACCACACCCGTGCCGAAACCGGTCTTCGAGCTTTCCCTCAAGCCGTACTTCTTGACGAGTTGCGCAGACTTCGGAGTCAGCTTCACCCACCGCCCGGAGTTCTCGGCCATCTCCGAACCCGCCTGCGCGACGGCGGCTCCGACGCCGAAGACGGACTTGAGCCAATGCGGTCCGAGATCCTTCGACGACGACAGTCCCTCCGAGACGAGGAAGCGGTCGACGTCCGCCGCGTTCCCGATGACCATCAGTCCGTCATCGTCACTGATCAGCTGAATCTCGGCGTCCATCGCCCGCTCCTGAAGTCGCTTCTGGCAGTTGTGGGTGGTCGGGGGCGTACGGCGGTCGCCGGGCGGGGCCGGGTTCTCGCGCTGGCGGGTGAGCGAGATGTCGGCCCGTCAGTGCCAGTGCGCGCTTGCCTTAGGCGGGCAAGGAGTAGCCGTCCCGGCCTGGCACCATTTCGCCATGGCTCCGGGCGTGTTCGAACCGGTACGTCGTCGGGCCGGAACCAATTCGGGCCTACCGCACGTTCCTGGCTCGCCGCGGCGTGGCCCCCGTCCCCCAGTGCCATCGCTGCGGAGCGGGAAGCGCACCTGCCGCCCGTCCGCGCCGATCCGTTCACTCATTTCCCCCTGGCCACGCGCGCCTGCCCCGCCGAGGGGGCGGGCGGCAGTTGGCCGCCATCAGTATGAAACCCATGCACTCAGTTCACAAGAGGAACATAGCCACTTCGCGCATTCGTGCGCCGAGCCACCGCCGGTGGCGTAGGTTCGGCGGTCGTCGGGATTCGAGGCCGGGAGGGCACATGCAGAAGGGCACGCTGGAGTACGAGCAGGCTCTGGACGCCGTGATCGAGATCTTGCGTTCACGAGCACGCCAGGGAGCGGCACCGATTCAGTACGGCGACCTGAGCAGCGAGCTCGCACGGCTCGGTCATCACGTCCCCGCCCACGAGGGGCCGATGCCCTACCTGTTGGAGGACGCCTCGGTCCGGGAGAGCCCGGACGGGTCGCTGCCCCTGCTGGCTGCCCTCGTGGTGCTGAAGGACAGCGGCTGGCCGTCCGGCGGCTTCTTCAAACTGGCTCGGCGCGCACCGTACAAGCGGTCGGGGGACGACATGCTGGTGTGGACCCGGGAGATCCAGAAGCTGGCGGAGCACTACGGCGGGCACTGACGGTCCTCCCCCCTCGTCGGCGTTGCGGCGGCTCTCGCCGGGGCGGCCTGTCCCGGACGAGGGGTGGCCGGTCTCACGAGCCCGTGGTACTGAGCCGCACCTCCGCCCAGACCGTCTTCGTGTACGCGTCGCGGACGGTGCGTCCCCAACCGTCGGCGTAGGCCTCGACGAGGAGCAGTCCGCGGCCCGAGGTCTCGTCGGCGGGCCGCGGGGTCACGGGCGGTGGCAGGCGCTCGGGGCGGGTGTCGGTCACCTCGACGCGGAAGCGGTCCGGCAGGAGGTGCAGGGTCAGCCGGAAGTCGCGGCCGGGGAGGCTGCCGTGGCGGACCGCGTTGGACGCCAGCTCGGCGGTGACGAGGGCGATGGCACGGGCGGGGTCGGAGTCGTGCGGCAGGCCTGTCCACTCGGTGAACTGCTGGACGGTGAGTTGGCGGGCGAGGCGGGCGCCGCGCCGGGTGCCGCTGAAGCACAGGGTGAATTGGCGGGTGGGGGCGGGAGACGGCTTCGTCTCTTCCGTGAGGTGATGGTGGGTCACGGTGTCAGCGTGGCGGGGTGGACGGCCCGCTGACCAGGTACGACGGCCGTACGTCGGGCTCGTCGTACGGGGTGGGCGGACCGTTGTGGGCCTGGTTGTACGGGGCTTGTACGGGCGTTGTACGGGTCCGGTGCGTGTCCCGGTTTCCGCGTCTCGCGTTGGACATGGACCGGTGGCGAGCGCGGCCGTGGCGGGGCGCGGAGCGGGATGGGAAGGGCGTGGGACTGTGAGGACGGTACGGGACGCACGGGAGACGCGGACGGGGCGGGGCGCGAAGACGAAGCACGAGGGGCCCGACGTGCCGGGCGTGTGGTCGGCGTACGGGGTGCTGTTGCAGTACCTGCGCAAGCGGGCCGGGTTGAACCAGCAGCAGCTCGGGGACGCGATCGGCTACTCGTTGGAGCAGGTCGCGTCGGTGGAGCAGGGGCGGCGGCCGGCGAAGGTCGCGTTCACTGCGGCGGCGGAGAGGGTGTTGGAGGCGGGTGGGGTACTGGACGCGCTTCAGAGGGAGGTGGATCGGGCGAAGTTGCCGAGGTTCTTCAGGAACTTCGCGCTCATCGAGGCAGAGGTCGTTAGCCGGTTCTCTTACGATCCGCTGCTCGTGCCCGGGTTGTTGCAGACGGAGGCGTACGCGCGGGCCCTGTTCGCCGGGCACTGCCCGCCACTGAGCGAGGAGACCATCGAACAGCACACGGAGGCCCGACTGAGTCGGCAGAAGCTGCTGACGCGGGTGCCGCTCGCGGAGTTGTCCTTCATCATCGCGGAGGAGGCACTGCGGAATCCGGTGGGCGACACGGAGGTCATGCGCGGACAATGGCAACGCCTATTGGAGGTCGGCGCGTTGCGAAACCTGGAGGTACAGGTCATGCCTGCTGCGTGCGGGTTCCACTCCGGTCTGAACGGCGCGTTCGTGGTGCTGGAGACCAAGGAGCACCAGCACCTCGGCTACGTGGAGTCTCAGGAAGTCGGGTGTGTCGTGCATGATCCCGCAGAGGTCAGCGCCTTCGGGTTGCGGTATGGCAAGCTGCGATCGCAGGCTTTGAACGGCGTCGAGTCCGCACGGCTCATCGAACGGTTGGTGGGAGATACATGAGCGTGGAGCAGGTATCCGAGAACGTGAGCGGGCTGCACTGGTTCAAGAGCAGCTACAGCGGATCCGGCGGCGGCGACTGCGTGGAGGTGGCCGCTGGCCTGGACGCCGTGTACGTGCGGGACTCTAAGGCCGTAGGTGGTGGACCCGTGCTGCGGGTCGGCCGGGACGAGTGGGCTGCGTTCGTGGCGCTCGCGGTGGAGTAGGGCCGGGGACGGCTTCTGAGCGGAACAACGGGCTCGTGCATGTCACTTGAGGTGACATGCACGAGCCCGTTGTCATGCGGGCGACTCAGAACAGGGCGCCCTCAGCACCCTCACCGAAATCTGACCCACCTCGCCCGGCAAGCTGCTCCTTGCGCTTTCGGATCGCCTCGGGGGACGGCGGGGGCAGGTCGGGGTGCTTCTCCCGGGCCTTCTTCTCCGTCACGCCCTTGTGCAGGCCGAGGTGAACCTCGTCGGCGTACGCCTGATGGTTCAGCTGGCGCAAGCGATCGATGATCTCGGTTCGGGCGAGGAGGCCAATGGTGTAGCGGGTACCTTGGTCGGTCTCGTGGAAGCCGTGATCAAGGGGGAACGTTTCGTGGGTGGAATCAGCACGCGGGGTCTTCCCCGAGTCATCCAAGAGGTCTTGCCAACCATACGCTTCGACAGTGGCCCGATCGACCTCCTGGTGAATGCGGCGTAGTTCCACGATTTCATCGTCCTGACAGTCAGGATTATGCACCAGGTTATAGGTCGCCGTTAGCCCCATATTGCGGGCGAGCATCACGTCACGACGGCAGCCATGGAGGCGGGAGCCGACTTTACGCAGTCGATCAGTATAGCCGGGGCGGACGATCGTCTCGAACACGTCGGGGGGAGTGTAGTTTGGCACCTTTGGCTGGGTAATCCCCCGGTCGATAGCCCACCAATAATGCAGCGAGCTAGACAATTGTGCTAGTAGCGCAGGGTCACTCGAGGAAAATACGATCAGCTTCTCCGAAAAGACTTGCTTCGTCGGAACCAGGACCGGAATCACCAGTTCACTATTCCTTGCCATGACGATGCATTGATTAAGCGGCGAGATGGCTTCCCTCATTCTCGGAGCGAGCTTTTCATATTGCCACCATCGCTCGCGCACCTGACGCTTGTCATCCCCCAAGGTATCCCGATGGGGCTTTACGAGCTTCCGCAATCGATCTACTGCTGCGGGGTAGCACTCTGCCTCCTTAAGGCCTCGGCCACCGAAGTCGATGATCTTCCGGCTAGCAGCCAAGGTGGGACTGCTATTGAGATCCTTCCCGTTCATGTAATCGAACATGACCTCACCTGATTTCGGATCGCGACGCAGCAGCTCTTCGCCCTCCGCAACGTCCAGAACGAAACCAATACCATTAACCAGGTTTCCGATGAACGCCAGAGGAGGATCCTGGAAGAGCGGCACCACCCAAGAACTCGCACGACTTGCAGGGTTGAGCGAGGTTGAAATCCCTTTGGCGACCGGAACGCCACTAAGATGCTGGACGGCGTGCCGCGAAATTGGCTTCCTCGTAGTCCAAACCGCACAGTATTTCAGCGACGCCGACTTTGTAGGCCACAGTGCGCTTGGAATCGCCCTCCGAATCTGCACACCACGGTGCGCGATTTGGTCGAGCCCCACCTCGCGCGTATCCCCCTGGGTGAGCGTATTTGTGGCAATCAGGCCTGACTGCCCAGAAATATTGAGCACCTGATGTGCACGCAATTCAAAATAGGCGACAATATCGGCGTTCCCTCGCTGTTTTTCGGCAATGTAATCAATCAAGGATTCCCTGTAGCAATCACCTAGGGCGCCCGTGATTTTCTTTCCCCCCAGGAAGGGAGGGTTCCCCACGATCGCATCAAAACCGCCCCGGAGCGAAAAAACCTCCGGAAACACCAACGGCCAATGCACCGGCCGCCGTTCCAACGCCCCCTCCGGCAGCTCCGCCCCCAGCCACTCCTCCGCCGTACCCCGAGCCGCCCGCACCACCTCGGAGTCGTCCTCGACCCCGTCCTCCATGATCCGCTGGACGATCCACGCAGCCCGGGGGAACAGGTCCCGGACCCGCTCCCCGCCCTCCTCCTCGTACCAAGGCACCCGCCCCGAAGCGCAAGTGGCCAGCGCCGCCCCCGCGATCAGGTCCCCCACCAACCGCAGTCGCCGCGAATGCCGGTTGACCTCCTCCAGCCGCTCCCGCTTCTCCTGGAGTGCCGGCAGGTCGACGCCCTTAATGGCCGTGATCGCCAACCGCTCCCGCGTCAGCTGGTCAACCAACTGCCGGGCCTGCTCGGCCAGGACGTCGGTCTGCCCGGTCGGCTTCATGTGCACCGACTGGATCTGCTCCATGTCGTGCACGCCCAGCAGCGAGTCCCCCGCCACCAACCGGTCGTCCAGGAACGTGAAAGGCCGCCCCGGGTCCATCGACACCAGCCACAGCGACAGCTTGGCCATCTCCACGGCCATCGGGTTGATGTCGACGCCGTACAGACAGTGCTCGATGATCTGCCGCCGCGCCTCGACCACGACCGGGTCCTGCTCCGCGTCCGCCGCAGTGACCGCGTCCACGGCACGGCCCGCCCGGTATGCCATCGCGTCCGCGCGGCCCTCGGACTCCCACGCCTCGATCAGGCGATCCGCCAGGTAACGGCAGGCCGCCACCAGGAACGCCGCCGAGCCCATCGCGATGTCCGCGACCTTGAGGTGGAGGATCTGGTCCGCCGACTTCAGGCGCCACTCCCCCGTGTCGGCCGTCTGGAGCGGGCCGGGCTCGTACACCAGCGGTTCCAGCGCGTGCAGCACGACCTCCTCCGCGAGGAAGCGGGGCGTGTAGTGCGTGCCCGTGTTCTTCCGCAGGGACGACTCCGTGACGTACAGCGCGCCGTTCGGGATGACCGTCGGCAGGCCGCGCAGGTCGTCACGGAGAATGCCGACGAAGGGCAGGAGCCGTTCCGTCAGCGCCGGGTCCTTCGTCACCGCGTTCAGGCGGCGCCGGGCCTCCGCCGCGTCCTCCGTCCCCAGGGGAGCCAGCTTCTTCTCCAACTGGCCCGCCGTCGCCGGGGGCTTGGGGTCCTTCCACTTCTCGAAGACCGACTTCGCGAGCGTCTTCACGGAGCCGCCGGCCTTCGCCGCCAGCGTCTCCAAGTCCCGTAGGGCGACCTCGTGTTCCAGGCCCTCGGGACCGATCAGACCCACCATGTGCTCGGTGGCCCGGCGCCCGTCGAACGACAGCAGGCCCTCGTACACGTAACCGATCTGCTCGACGTCCAGCGCGCGGAAGCTGAGCGTGCGGACCTCGCGGTCCTTGCCCTTGCCGACCCGGACCTCCTGGACAGCCTGGAGCATGTGCAGGACCGTGCGGTCGTCGATCGGGAGGAGCGGGGTCGTGCGCTCCAGCCACGGGTACTTGTCCGGGTCGAAGATCGAGCCGTCGTACGCCGGGAGGTGGAAGCCAGAGCCCGGGTGGTCCACTCCCCCGTGCACGGCGTGGAAGAGGGCGATGAGGCGGTGCCACGCGGACGTCGTGTGCTCCAGGGACGTCTCGCCCTCCTCGTCCGCCCGCGCCTTCAGCTCGTCGCGCAGGAAGCGGGCGGAGTAGGAGCGGGCGTAGACCTCGTTGTCCGCAGGGAGCAGGCCGCGCTCCTCCGCGAACAGCAGGAAGACGACGCGCATCATGACGGCCACCGCGCCGCGGTACACCTCGCCCGCGCTGACGCCGGTCGCGTGCAGGCCCGGCGCTCCGTGCTCGACCGCCCGCACGTCCGCGCGTCCGATGGCGTCCACGAGGAGTTCGACGGCCTGGCGGACCTGGACGCCCAGCGCCTCGGTGACGTCCTCGCCCGCCGCGAGGCTCGCCTTGAGCAGGCCGACGAGCGTCTCGGCGTCGTCGTACTCGAAGAAGCGGCGGCGGCGCAGCAGAGACACGAATGCGCGGACGACGTTGCGCTCTGCCGCCTCGTTCCAGCCGATGGAGTCGAAGACGGCCGTGGTCGTGACGCCGCCGAGCGGGGCCCACACAAGGCACCACCAGCGGCCGTCGGTGACCAGGCCGAGCGGTACGCCGTGATGGCGCAGGAGGCGGGCCAGGCGGTCGGCGGGGGCCGCAGACCAGTCGCCGCCACCGCCGACGCGGGCCGTGGGGGCGGTGCCCGCCGGGACCGTCACGCCCAGCAGGCGTACCCGCTTCGCCGCCGACTCGACGTCCGGTTCGGCCGCGAGGTCCGCCCCCGGTTCCACCAGCGCGAAGTCGGGGCGCACCTGGGTGTTGTGCTCCGCGACGCGCAGGGTGAGGCGGTCGAGGCCGTGGTGCTCCGCCTCGCCCTGGCGGAACGCCAGCGCGTCGTCCCAGCCCAAGAGGCGGCCCAGCAGGTAGGCCACCCACTCGTCACGTCCCGCCGTCGTGTCCGTCTGCCAGTCGGCGTGGCGGGCGCGGAGGCGGGCGCGTTCGTCCTTCTCCAGCGTGTCGAGCTGAGGCCAGGCTCGCAGCAGGACGGGCATGGTCAGGAAGGGGCCGGAGACCTCGGTGAGGTCGAGCCACTCCTGGTGCTGCCGGCGGCCGTCGGCGGCCTGGGCCTTAGCGGCGGCGACTCCGGAGCTCATGGGGCGGCGGGGGCTCATCGGCGGGCTTCCTTTGCGGGGATCACGAAGACGACGGCGGCCGGGAAAAGGTGGGAGCGGGGCTCGCGGTAGCGGGCCGCGATGGCGGCGAGTTCGCGTTCGCGTTCGGCGGGGAGGCCCTTGAGGCGGTCGTCCCAGCGGCGGCGGTCGTCCTCGAACTGGCGGCGCTCGTGGCCGGTCAGCTCGTGGGTGGACAGCAGCGCGAGCTGTTCGCCCTCGCCGTCGCCCTCCTCCTTGAGCTTGGCGCGCAGGGTGGCCTCGAAGCGGTCGAGGGTCGCGGTGATGCGGCGTTCCTCCTCCGTCCGGCGGTCGTCGAGCCTGCTCTCCAGCTGGCGGCCGAGTTCGCCGGCGCGGGCCTCCAAGGACCGGAACAGCGGGTCGCGGAGTCGTGGCCAGGCCTCGGTGAGTTCCCTGCGCAGGTGGGGGGCCGCCTCGATGCCCTCGGTGAGTGCCTGGGAGAGGACCCTGCCCTGTTCGTTGACGGACTCCCAGCGGCGGAAGCGGCCGGTGTCGCCGAACCAGCCTCCCGCGTACAGCACTTCCTCGTGCAGGCGGGTGCCGTCGGTGCCGACGAGGACGTATCGGGCGTACGCGGATACGAGGGTGGTGGTCACGGCCGGGTCGTCGGAGACGACGGCGGTGACGCGGTGGAGGCCGATCAGGTCCGCGTTCCAGACGGCCGCGGTCAGCAGGCGCGTGGAGAGGGCCACGAGCGGGTGCTTGAGGTGGGCGAGGACCACGTCGTCCCTGCCCTGGGCGGCCACCGCCGGAGAGAAGGTGAGCGGGCGCTGCTCCCCCTCGCGCAGCTTGTGCGCGAGGCCGCGGGTGGCCCGTTCCCAACTGCCGGACAGGGGCTGTACGTCGAAGAGGTCGCCCGGCTCGAAGTCCTCCGCCCGGAGTGTGGACGGCAGCAGGGGCGGCTGATTGTCCAGGGCGAGCGCGGTGTCCACGACGCGCTTGACGTTGCCCGGGGTGAGGCCGAGCGCGGTGACCGTCTCGTCGTACTGGTCGGCGAGCCGTTTCGTCTGCGCGGTGACGTTCTGCTCGGGGGCGACCTCGCCGCCCGTGCGGCGGCCCTTGATCGGCCTGGGCTTGGCGTTCTCGATGTCGACCGGCGCGGCGTCGCCGGTCATCCGGCGCTGGACGGCGTCGGCGAGGACGGCGTTGACGGAGCCGAGGTCCTGCTCCATGCGCGCGACCTTCTTGGCTACCCGGGACAGGAACTCCAGGTCTGCCTCGTACGAGCCGGCCTGCGCCTGCTGCCAGCCGGAGCCGATGAAGTGGGTGATCTCCGGGTCGTGCTTCTGGCCCCAGCGGTCGACGCGGCCGATGCGCTGTTCGAGCTTGTTGGGGTTGAAGGGGATGTCGTAGTTGATCAGGCGGTAACAGTGGTTCTGGAGGTCGATGCCCTCACCGGCGGCGTCGGTGGCCAGGAGGATGCGGACCTTGCCCTCCGCGCGGGACGGCTCGGCCTGGAAGCCGAGGCGGATACGCTCGCGTTCCTCAGCGGACAGGCCGCCGTGCAGACGCTCCACGCGGCCCCCGTCGGTGAGTTCCTCCTGCTGGAGGAGGTCGTGGAGCCACTTCTGTGTGTCGCGGTACTCGGTGAAGACCACGACCCGTTCGTTGGTCCACTTCTTTCCGTCGGGGCGGCAGATCGCCTTGAGTTCGGCGATCAGCGCCTCCGCCTTGGAGTCGGAGGCGGCCTCGTGGGTGAGGGCCCAGCGCTCCATCTCCTGAAGCAGGTCCAGTTCCTGGCCGTCCTCCGCCGGGGTGAGCGAGGTGGAGCGGGTCAGGGCGTCGTCCTCCGCGTCGACCAGGCCCGTGTCGTCGAGGTCGGCGACGAGGTCGGCGAACTCCTCCAGCCACTCGGGGACTTCGGCGGCCGCCGAGCGTGCGCGCGCGGGGCCGCCGGTGTCCTCCAGGTGGGAGAGATAGACCTGGACGGTGTGCAGGAACGCCGCCGGGGAGGAGAACAGGCGCTTCTTCAGCAGCAGGGTCACCAGGTCGGCGGCGCGGCGGCCGCCACGGGCCTTGGGGGTGAGCTTCTTGCGGCGCAGTTTCGCGAACGTGCCGAGCAGTTCGTGGATCGCCCGCTCCTGCCGCGTGTAGTCGACGGAGAGCTCGCGCGTGACGCGGGTACGGAAGCGGGGCGTGCCGTCGGCGTTGGTGACGGTCGACTTCAGACGTCGTACGACGGTGTCCTTGAGCGCTTCCTTGTCCGGGTCGACGCCGCGTGCGAAGCGCTGGTCGTCGATGAGTTCGAGGAGCGCCGTGTACGACTCGGGGTAGCCGTTGTGCGGGGTGGCGGAGAGGAAGAGGCGGTGCTCGAAGTGCGGGACGAGTCGGCGGATCAGCTTGGTCTGCTGGGAGTCGACCGCGTACACCTGCTTGGGCGCGGCGGGTGCGACATGGTGGGCCTCGTCGAGGACGAGCAGGTCGAAGAAGCGCTTGTGCTCGCCGTCGGGGCTCTCCTCCGGCGCGCCGATGACCTCGTCGAGGAGGCGCTGGGCCTTCTGGCCGCGCAGCCAGGGCAGGGAGACGATGGTCAGCGGGTGGACACGGAAGGGGTTGGCGGCGGTGCCGTGGGTGCGGCGCAGGCGGGCGCAGTGCTCGGAGTCGACGATGGTGAACTCCAGGCCGAACTTCTCGGCCATCTCGTCGCGCCACTTGAGGGTGAGACCTGCCGGGCAGACGACCATGGTGCGGCGGGCCCGGCCGCGCAGCATGAGTTCCTGCACGACGAGGCCGGCCTCGATGGTCTTGCCGAGGCCGACGTCGTCGGCGAGGAGGAGGTTGACGCGGGGCGCGCCGACCGCCCGGGAGACCGGCTCCAGCTGGTACGGCTCCACGGCGACGCCGGAGCGGAACGGCGCCTGGAGGGTCCGGGCGTCGGCGGAGGCGACCGCGGACCATCGCACGGCGTCGAGGAACGCGGCGAGGCGGTTCGGGGAGTCGTAGGAGCCCGTGGAGGCGTCGGGCAGGGAGCCGGCGGGCAGGACGCGGCGGCCGGGCTCGACCTCCCAGATCACGGACAGGGTGTCACCGAAGCGGCCGTCGGCGACGGACTGGAGGTGGACCAGGGTCGCGGGGCGCCGGTTCTCCTCGCCGTCAGGGGCGGCCGGGGACGGCTCGACGCGGGCGACCACCCAGGACTGGCCGCGCACCTCGACCAGATTCCCTTCCTCGGGGAGCGGCTGCGCCCCCGTCCGCTCGGTCTCGCGCTGAGCTGCTGGCGTCATGGGCGCTGTTCCCCTCGGTGTTCACCTGCCGTCGTCCGTAGACAGTGTCCCGTGTCCTGTCTCCCCTCCGGAACGACGTGACGGCAGGCTAACACGAGCCATACTCTGTGAACAGAGATTACAAAGTCCCGCGCGGTCGGGTTCGGGGCCTTGGTGGTGCTCAGCGCATGCGGCACAGCCGCTCCAGCAGCGTGCGGCTCCGTCCGTGTCCGGCGTCGGACTCGGGCAGGATCGAGTCCTCCTCGTCGGCCAGGCGGCGCAGCAGCCCCTCGGCGGCGTGCCGTTCCCCGGTGCGGACCAGCAGGACGGCGATCTCGTAGCGGGTGTCCAGCACGGCGGGGTGGCCCGGCCCCAGCAGGCTGCGCTGTTCGGCGAGGACGGACTTCAGCTCGTCCAGCGCCTCGCGGGTGCGGCCCAGCGTCCCCGCGCACAGGGCGGCTCCGGCACGGGCGGCGAGCATGCCCGCGCGGTCGAGGCCGGGGCCGTCCATCAGCTCGCGGTACTCCTCCAGGGCACGGGCCGGACGTCCCGCCCGGCGCAGGGCCGCCAGCTCCGCCAGCCGCGGGTGAGCGGGCGCGATCCCGGCGACGGAGGGCGGGCGGGGCGCCCAGGCGGCGAGCAGGGCGGCCACCTCTTCGGCGGAGGCGGGCCGGTCCTCGGGCTTCTTCTCCAGCAGCCGCTCGACCAGCGCCCGCAGCCCGTCCGGCACGCCGGGGCAGCGGTCGGCGAGCGGCGGGACGGGGTCGTGGGCATGCCGGTGGTACAGCATGAACGGGCTGGCGTCGGTGAACGGCGGCGCGCCTGTGAGCAGTTCGTACAGGACGCAGCCCAGCGCGTACAGGTCACTCGCGGGCACGGTCTGGCCGACTGCCTGCTCGGGCGCCATGTAGACGACCGTGCCGGGAGTGGCGTTCGCGGCGGTGAAACGGGTCTCGCCGGGCTGGGGCTCCAGAGCCGCGGCGACCCCGAAGTCCAGGACCTTGATCTCGCCGTCGGGAGTCAGCATCAGGTTCGACGGCTTCAGGTCGCGATGCACGACGCCCTGGCCGTGGGCGTAGGAGAGCACCTCGGCCGTGCGGCGGGCCACGTCCGCCGCCCGCTCGACGCCCAGCGGGCCGTCGTTCTTCAGGACGGCGTCCAGGGCGCGGCCGGGGACGAGGTCCATGACCAGGTACAGCTCGCCCTCGTGGTTGCCGTGGTCGTGGACGGCGGGGACGCCCGGGTGCCGGAGGCGGCCGGTCAGGCGGATCTCGCGCAGGAACCGGCGCTCCAGCATGCTCGGTTCGGCATCGCGGCCGCGGGTGGCGAGGAGTTTGACGGCGACCTCGCGGTCATGGTCGCGGTCGTGGGCCGCCCAGACGACGCCCATCCCGCCCCGGCCCAGCTCGTGCGTCAGCTCGTACCGCCCAAGGCTCCGCCGCATCGCGCCCCGCCCCCAGTTCCGGCGCCTGCCGCGCCCGCCGCGTCCCGCGTCGTCCGGGAGCGTCACGGCACCCCGGCCGACGGAGACATTCTGTCACCGGTGATGACACTCCTGTGCCGGGTGTAACCGAAAAGGTGCAGCCCGCAACGACCGCGGGGTTCCTGCCGTAACCCGGTGAGCCCGTCGATCACAGGGGCAGCGGGCCCTGGGGGACGAGGAAAGGGCGGCGCGGGTCCTCGGGCGGAGTCCGACTGACCGCCAGCCCGGGGTCCGGCTCCGGCAGGTGGGGTGCCAGACCCGCGTAGACCTCGGCGGCCGACGCGGGACGGTCGTCCGGGCGCTTGGCCAGGAGGGCCGTGATCAGGTTCTGGAGGTCTCGGGGCACGCGTGCGCCCGCGTCGGCGACGAGGGGCGGGGGCGAGGCGAGGTGGTGGGAGGCCAGGAGCGCCGGCTGGTCGGTGGGGAAAGGCGTCTCCCCGGTGAGCATGTGGTGCAGGAGGCAGCCCACAGCGTACAGGTCGCTGCGGCCGTCGAGCGGGTCCCGGCCCGCCAGCAGTTCGGGAGAGGCGCAGACGAGGTTGCCGACGCCCTCGCCGGTCATCGTCAGCCGCGGGTCGGTGTCGCCGAGCAGCTTGACGAGGCCGAAGTCGAGGATCTTCACGACGCCGTCGCGGCGGACCATGACGTTCTGCGTCTTGAGGTCGCGGTGCACCAGGCCGGCCCTGTGGACGGCGGACAGCCCCGCGCACAGCTGGGCGGCGACGGCGGCCGCCGAGGGCACGTCGAAGCGGCCGTCCTCCTGCTGGTCGAAGAGGTACTCGAGGGTGGTGCCGTCGATCAGCTCCATCACCAGACAGCACGTGTCGTCCGTGATCGACGCGTCGAAGACCGTGGCGACGTTGGCGTGGTCGAGGCGCGCGGCCGCCCGCGTCTCCCTGCCGAACCGCGCGAGTGCGGCGTCGCGGCTGCTCACCACGGCCAGGAGTTCCGTCGCTACGGTCTTCACCGCGACGGGCCGGTCAAGGGGCAGGTCGCGGGCCCGCCAGACGTGCCCCATCACCCCGCGGCCCAGCACGGACTCCAGCCGATAGCGGTCATGGATCACCATTCCCGGCGCGGGACTCCACATATCTGCCGACCTCCACATTCCCTGCACAACAAGATGGAACGTACACGCTGTGAACAAAGTCAATAGGGGTAGTAGCCTTCCCTGCATGAACGGCCGCTGGGAACGCCGACCAGCCCAGCCGCCAAGTACCTCGGAGACCGAACCATGAGTGCCCATGAAGCCGTCCCCGTCAGCCTGGCCGAGATCGCCCGGATCGCCGGCGTGGGCCGTGCCGCCGTGAGCAACTGGCGCCGCCGCCACGACTCCTTCCCTACCCGCATCGGCGGAACTGACGTCAGCCCGCAGTTCTCGCTGGCCGAGGTCGAGCAGTGGCTGCGGGACAACGGCAAGCTCAGGGACATCGGCGGCCGCGAACTCCTCTGGCCGCGCTTCGAGGCACTCGGCAGCCGGAACGAGTCGGGGCTCGCCATCGCCGCGGCGGCTCGCCGGATGCGCTCCCCCAAGGCGCGCACCGCCCCGCCCGAACTCTCCGCGCGGGCACGTGACCTGGTTACCGAGGCCGCGAGGGTGGGGCGGAAAGAGGGGCCCCGGGAGGTCTTCGAGTTCCTGCTGCAACGATGGCTGGAAACGCACGTCCGGCAGCTCAGCACCACGCCGCCGCAACTCGCCGCGCTGATGGCCCGGATCGCCCTCGCCGTCCGCCTCGGCCCGGCACAGGACGGACTGACCCTCCTCGATCCGGCGTGCGGTACCGGACACCTGGCCGCCGCGGCCGTGCGGGAGTACGACAGACCCGGCCTGGAGGTACTCGCCTGCGAAAGGGACCTGGCACTCGCCGCGTTGACGGCCGCCCGGCTCGAGTTCCTCGCGGAGGACCACGACATCCGGACCCACATCGTCAGCGCCGACGCACTGCGGGACGACCCCTTCGCCGGATCGAAGGCCGACATCGCCCTGTGCAACCCTCCCTTCAACGAACGCGACTGGGGCTACGCGGAGCTCGCCACCGACCAGCGCTGGACGCACGGCCTGCCCCCTCGCACCGAACCCGAACTGGCCTGGGTGCAGCACCTGCTGTCCCATCTCAAGCCTGGCGGGGCCGCCGTGATCGTCCTTCCGCCGGCCGTCGCGTCACGCAAGGCGGGCCGCCGTATCCGCGGCTCCCTGCTGCGCACCGGAGCGCTCCGCGCCGTCGTCTCCCTGCCTCCCGGCAGCGCCCAACCACACAGCGTGTCACTTCAGTTGTGGATCCTCCGCGCGGCCCCGGACGGCTCCGCCGCCGCTCCCCCTAGCCAGGACGCCCTCCTGGTGGACGCCACCCGTTTCGCGAGACCGGGAACACGCGAACCCAGCCCCGACTGGGACAGCCTCGGCTCCTACGTGCTCACCGCGATGGCGACCCTCGACCAGCCGGACCAGGAGCCGCCGCAGGGCGCCGTCCGGGTGCCCCTGCTCGACCTTCTCGACGACGAGGTGGACGTCACCCCGGGGCGTTACACCGCGGCGGCGGCCGAGCCGTCCCGTAAGGAACTCGCGGGCAAGTGGGACGAGTTCGGAACGCTGCTGACGGATCTGGCCGATCACGCGACGCGCCTGTCCGCCCTCGACTTCGAGGCCGGTACCCCACAGACCACGACGACGGTGGGAGACCTCGTCAAAGCCGGAGCACTGACACTGCGCGCCGGCCAGCAGCCGCCGGAGTCGGCCGCACCGGCCCGCGGGGCCGCCGTTCCCTTCCTCACCATCGCCGACCTCCTGCACGACGGCACTCCCAGCGGGACGGTACCCACCGGCTCGGCCCCGGCCGTCGCCGAGGAGGGCGACGTCGTGGTCGCCGGAGTGGCCCGGGCCTTCAAGGCGTGGGTCCACCAGGGACCGCCGACCGCCCTGGGCCCTCAGCTCTACCTCCTGCGCGTGGACGCGGAGAAACTGGAACCGAACTTCCTCGCCGGCTGTCTGTGCGCGCCGGCCAACGGGCGTCAGGCCGGCACCCACGCCTCCAGCTCGTCCAGGGTCGACATCCGGCGTCTCCAGGTGCTCCAGCTGCCCCTGGAGAAGCAGACGGTCTACGCCGAGACCTTCCGCCGTCTGCGGACCTTCGAGGAGCTGCTCACCGCGGCCGGCGGGTCGGGCAAGGAGCTGGTGAGTGACATGAGTGATCGACTCGCGGCAGGCGGGCTGCCTGCCTGACCCACTCCCGCCCGGGCGGGGCCCGAACCACCGTCCCGGCCTGGCCTGGAGCTGTCCGCGAGGCGGACGCTCGGGGTCGTCACCCGAGATCCTCCAGCAGCAGATCGAGCGCCGCCTCCTCGTGCAGGGCGATGCCCAGGGCGTCCATGGTGGGGGCCAGTTCCGTGTCCCACAGCGCCTCGGCCGGCGGTCCGGTGAGGGCGATCGACGGGGTGCCGTTCACCTGTGCGCGGGTCGCGAGGTACTCGTAGTCGGCCGCGCGCATACGCCACGGCGCCGCCGCGTACCGCTGCATGACCCGGTTGGCCAGGGTGATGCCGGGCCAGTCGAAGTCGCCGTGGTAGGCGAAGGCGCAGCCGGCCGTCGCCAGCGCGTCCAGGAGGGTGAGGACGACCGTCGTCGCGCTGCCCGAGGTGCAGACGAGTGGTGCTGTGCGGCCGGCGTCGGCCGCGGCCTCCACCACGCGGGGGTTCTCGCAGACGTGGACCCGGGTGCCGGGCGGCATGTTCAGGGTGAGGGTGCGTAGTTCGCGCAGGGTCAGGTGGGTTTCCATGTGGTGGTCGGCGCGCTCGCGCAGTGCCGCCTCCCGCCAGGTGCCACCGGTGGGGCGCAAGCCGTACGCGAGAACCGTGCTGGAGACCTCGTCCGGAGTGACCGAGGCCATGCGCCACAGCGCCCGGCGCGCCGGTGCGTCGGCGGGGAACTCGACGCCTCGTGCCAGTGCGATGCCGCGCAGGACCAGCCGGGACAGCAGGGTGCCGTCGTCCAGGCCGTGCGCTGAGCCGGTGGCGCGGGTGGCCAGTTCGCCGCGGCCCCAGGAGGCCGGGGTCAGGCGTGGGTCCGTGCCGGGGAAGAGTGTCGCCAGGGTCTGGACTGCCTGGGTGATGACGGTGGTCGCGGTGTGCGGCTCCTGGCGGGCGAGTGTGCCGCCGCGGCGTATCTCCTCCAGCCACTGTGCCGTCCATGGCTGGGCCGACAGCGACGTGCTTTCCAGCTCGGTCTGGACCGTCGACCACAGGCGGGAGCGTTCGGCCGCCGCCGCGTCGCGGACCGCCCGGCGGTCGGTCAGCGGTGGGCCCAGTTCCTCCAGCGTCGCGGTCAGGCCCCGTCCGACCGCGCTGGCGCGCAGGCGGGTGTCCAGGTCCGGCAGGCGGATGGTGGCGGTGGGACCGGTGACCGGTCTGGCCAGGAGGAGGGACAGCGCCTCGCGCTCCCGCGCGTCCAGGTGCTCGAGCCTGAGGGTTCCGATTGGTCGCAGGCCGTTGCGTTCCAGGCGGGTGCGGGCCGCCGTCCAGAGCCGGGTGAGACCCGGCCGGGTGAGGAACGCGAGGGCTTCGGCGTCCGGAGGGCGCTCGTCGTCGGTCTGCTCGGCGCCCGTCATACCGACACCAGCCTCCGCTGCCGCCCGTTCCACGTGTAGTGGAGCGTGGCCACGCCCCGCACATGCGGGTCGCGCAGGCACTCGTAGATGTGGAGGGACGGTACGTCGGGCCAGTTGCCGATCAGGCGCTCGCTCGTGAGGACGAAGTCGAGGTCCAGGTCGACCAGGATGCGGCCGAGGCGGGCATGCGTGGGCTCGTCCACCTTGGCGAACGCGTCGTCGAGGAGGATCAGGCGTGGTGCCTGCGGGGCGGCGTCGGCGAGGCCGGTGAAGTGCGCCGCCGCAGCGGCGAAGAGGACCAGGTAGGACAGGACCCGCTGTTCGCCCTGGCTCAGGCCCGTGCGGCCGGAGAGTTTGCGGCGGCTGCCCGGTGCCGCGTCGTTCACCACCCAGGGGGTGAAGGTGAACCAGTCGCGGTAGTCCAGGGCGGTCCGCAGGTGGGCCGCGTAGCCGGCGGCCGGGTCGGCGCGGCGGGCGTCCTCGATACGGCGCTGGAGGACGTCGCGGAGCTGCTCGGACTGTTCGCGGGTGCGCAGGCCGGAGGGGCTGCGCAGCAGGTCCACGGCCGCCTTGACGTCCGCTTCCACGCCGTCGGCCAGGCTCCAGTCGAGGGTGACACCCAGACCGTGTGACGTGCGGACGGTGGCGAGGGTGCTGTTGAGGGCGGCGACCAGGGCGCTCGCGGCCAGCACCTGCGAGGACAGATGGTCGCCCAGCTCTCCGGTCAGGAAGCGCTGGAAGACATCGCGCTCGCGCTCCGTCAGACGGTCACGTGCCTCGGCGGCCTCGGCCGCGATGCGCTCGCCGACCGCGGCGATGTCGTGCGGGCCGTGGTCGTCGACGAGGCGGCACAGCTTGATGCCCTCACGTTCCTCCATCGTCGCGTCGTAGCCGCCGGAGAGCTGGTCCCGCAGTTCGGTGTGACGGTTGAGGAGGGTGGTGTCCGAGACGTCCCGGCGTACGGCATCAAGGCCGCGTCGCACGGCGTCGACCAGCAGGCGCAGCGCCGCGATGCGCTCCCGCACATCGTGGTGGACGGGGTCCAGGGACTTCAGCGTCCCTCGGCTCGCGTCAGCATCGGCGCCGGTGTCCGCGTCGGCGCCCGTGCTGGCCTCGGCCTCGGCGCCAGTGTCCGCGTCGGCATCGAGGCCCGCTCCCCTCAGAACGCCTGGCAGGGAAAGGGCCGTACGCAGTCTCCTGCCGCAGGCCAGCACCTCGGCCTCCTGCGTGGCGAGTGTCTCGCGCCGCGTCCTCTCGTCCTCTTCCGCCCGCACTCTCCGGTCGTGTACGTCGGCCATGTCCCTTCGTGCGCCCGGGAGCTGGCGTCCGGCGGCGTCCAGGCGGCGCTTCGTCTCGGCCTCGCGGGCGAGGATCTCCTGCTCCGTGGCACCGAGAGCCTCTTCCAGGGCCCGGACGGTGCGGCGGGCGGCTTCCAGACGAGCCAGCGGCTCCGCGTAGTCGGACTCGGCCTCCTGGCGCGCCGACTCGGCACGCTCGTAGTCCGCGCGGCCGACGCGGTGGCCGTCGGCGGCGGAGAGGACCGCGCCGACCCGTCGGCGCAGCCGCTGCGCACCCTGCCCGAGGCGGTCCAGGGCCAGTCGAACCGTCTGGAGTGCGGCTGGGTCCGCCGGGAGGTCGTGGGCACTCGCCGTGGCCTCGGCTTCGCGCCGGGCGACGACCGCGCGGGCCCGTGCCTGTTCCGCCTCGCGGGCCGCGGTGTACGCCTGTGAGGCGAGGGTTTCGGCGGCACGCTCGGCCTCGGCGGTACGAGCCCAGGCGTCCGTCAGCCCACGGGCCGGGGGCGGGCGGCGCAGGGTGTCCGTGACCAGGTCGCGGTGTTCGGTGAGAATCCGCAGACCGCGCCTGCGTTCCAGCAGCTCCTTCTCCAGGTCGAGCAGTCGACGGTCGAGTTCCGCCAGCGCCCGGCGGCGGGTCTCGGCACGCACCTCGGCGCCCACGTACTCGGCGGCCTCCTTGGTGTGGCGGCCGTGGGCGATGCCGAGCCACCAGGAGCCGTCGGTACCGATCGCGGTGTGCGGCTCCACCACCTCCACATCCACGTCCGCGCCGACCTCCACCTCCGCGCCCACGTGCACGCCCACGCCCACGGTGCCGGGCTCGCCGGTGAGGGTCTCACCGCCGACGAGAGCCACCGCGCCCAGCACCCGCTCGACCTGCTCCGCCGTCACACCGCTGTCGGGCGCGGCAACCGGTCGCAGCACGTGGGCGAGTGTCGCCCCGGGCACGGGTGCTCCTGGAACGAGAAGGGTGTCCCGCATGGTCGGGTCGAGGACGGTGCCGTCGGCGCGCACCCAGGCGTCGAGCAGGCCGCTCGCCTCCAGCGCGGCTTCCAGCCCTGCCCGCGCGTCCGGTCCCACGTCGTGGGCGAAGTCCACCAGGCGGTACAGGGGGGCTCCGGTGCCGGGTGTGCGGGGAGCCGTGCGGTGGGACGGGGGCGGGGGCTCGGGGTCGGTGCGGCGTTCCCAGTCCTCGCGCCGCTGCCGGAGGCGGTGCTGTTCCGTCTCCCGTTCGCGGACGGTCAGGGAAAGGTCGTCGCGCTCCGCGCCCAGTGCCGCCAGCCAGGGGTCGACGGCCGAACGGGCCGCTTCGACCACGGCCTCGGGGGTCTGCGCGGGCAGGGGGCCGTCGGCCAGCTCCGGCACAAGCAGGGCAAGCAGGGCGTCCAGGGGCACCCCGGTGGACTCCCGCAGCCGCTCGCTCCAGGCAGTGGCCGCGAGGGCGTACGCCTCGGACTCGTGCACGGTTTCCTGCAGCCGCTGCTCAGTCCGGCTGCGCGCGTGTTCCGCCTGTTCCTCCAGGCGCTCCCGGGCCGCGTCTGCCTCGGCGGCCTCCCTTCGGGCCTCGTCCGACTGTTCGATGAGGGTGCCGAGTTCGGTGACGAACCGGGAACGGTTCCTGATCACCGGCTGGGCGGTGTCCAGCCGTTCGCCCCAGGCTTGCAACGCGGCCGCGCACGTCTCTGTATCGACCGCCAGCACCGCACTGTGTCGTACGAGGTGGAAGTCGCCCTCCGGTGCGATCAGTTCGACGGTGGAGGCCGGCACGACAGGTGCGACGGGGGTCGCCACGGGCTCCCCCAGGTGCACGGGGTCAAGCCCGGACCGCTCTGCCTCCCGCACCAACTCGCCGTAGCTGGTGTTCAGTTCGACGATCTCTTCGCCGAGCCGCCCGGCTTCCGCCGTGAGACGGCCTCCGGCCTCCTCCTGGTTGCCGTGCGCCTGACGGACGGCCTTGAAGGCGGCGGCGGCCGCGCTGTGCAGGGCGGTGACGGTGGCGCGCTTCTCCCCGAGTTGCGTCAGGCTGCGGTATCCGGCGCCTGCGTGCAGCGCCGCCAGGTCCGTCGCGGCGGCGTTCGACTCGCCCTCAAGTGCCTCGACGCGGGCGCCGAGTTCCTGCTCGCGCTCGCGGAGCCCGTCCGCCGTGCGCGCCGCGTCGCCTGCGGACCTGCGGTGCGCCATAAGCTGCTCGAGCTCACCGCTGGCCTGGTCCGTGCGGCGGCGCAGCACCCCGTGCAGGTAGCCGCGGTAGTCGGTGAGGAAGGCGCGCAACGCCTGGTCGGTGCGTTCGAGGCGCCCGAGGTAGGCCCTGACCGAGTCGAGATCGTCCAGGCTGCGGGCCACCTTCTCCACGATCTCGTCGTCGAGGGCGGGCAGGGTCTCGGCGAGGACCGAGATCAGTCCGCCGGAGTCGATGCGGTCGCCGATGGTGGGGCGTCGCAACCGGTGCAGCAGGTGCAGCAGGTTGCGGTAGCGCGCCGGGTCGGTGAGGCCGAACAGTTCGCGGGCGACCCTGGCCCGGTGCTCGACGGGGCGATCGGTGACGTTCTCGGAGCCGACGAGCGACTTGAGCCGGTCGACGGGGAGTGGCTGCCCGGCGGGGGCGAGGTCGAGTCCCTCGCCGACCCGCAGCCGCGTGGTGAAGAAGAACGGCTTCGCCGTCTTGGTCGACTGGGAGGCGCGGACGGCCGCGCCGATCGTCAGGTGATGGTCGTTGCCCTCCTCGTCGGTGCGCGCGAACTCCAGCCACAGGTGACCCAGGCGGTTGGTCTGCCCGAAGCCGTCGAGCATCAGCCAGGCCAGGGTGGTGCGTCCGGTTCCCGTGGCGTCCAGCGCGCGGGCGTCGCCGTCGAGGAGGTAGGGCAGCAGCATCTCCAGGGCCTTGGACTTGCCGGCGCCGTTCTTGCCGCGCAGCAGCAGGCGCCCCTCTCCGAAGGTGAACTCCTGCTCGTCGTACTGCCAGATGTTGCGGATGCCCGCGCGGTGCAGTCGGTAGCGGTGCGGGGCCGGCGGGCGGTTCATCGGGGTGGCTCCTTGGAGTCGTCGTCCGCCGGGGACCGGTCGGTACGGTGCTTGACCGCCACGGTGGTGGCGTACCGGGCGGCCGCGGCGAGCAGGATCCAGCCGCCGTCCGCACTGCCTTGGCCGCGTGCCCGGGAGACGTCGGTGACGGAGCGGCCGTCGGCCACCGTCTGTTCGTATCCCTCGGGCAGGCCGTGTCCTTCCGCGCGCACGGGCCCGGCCGGGGCCATCAGACGCATCCGGACGAGCAGGTCGAGTACGGCCGCGAGGAATCCGTCCCGGTCCTCCAGGTGGCCGCGCTGCCAGCCGCTGCGCCTGCCGTACTCCTCGATCAGCTCGTCCAGCAGCTCGTCCAGCAGCCCGTCCGGGACGGGTACGCCGATGACCAGCCGTCCGCCGACCGCCGGATGCCCGGCTTCTTCGGGACGCAGCCGGTCGGCCAGCCGCTCCAGGAGGAGCAGCGCGGCTTGTGCGACCGTCCCGGTCCCCGGCAGGTGCAGGTCGGTGAGTTCGTCCTCGGTGTCGACCAGGGCGATGCCCTCGGCGCGGATCTCGGCTTCCAGGCCGAGCAGTTCGGAGAACGCCTGCGCCTCGCGGCGCTGCCGGGTGCGCAGCCATTCGCGCTCGGTGTCCGTGAGGTCGTCGAGGTGGACGACGGGGGTTTCGACGAGACGCCTGCGCACGTAGGTGCGCGGCCCTCCGAAACCGGGGTCGGCGGCCCGGCGCACGAGGTCCGCGCCGTCGCGGCTCTGGGCGAGCGGGCCGGCGACGACGACGCGTGCGATCTCGCGGTCCACGGTCAGCAGTGCCTCCCCGCCCCGTTCCTCGGCGACGGCCGCGACCTGGCCCTCGGTCTCCACCAGGACGCCCCAGTCGACGAGTTGCCGCAACGCGGCCGCGAGGGTTCGCCGCTCGGCCTGCCGTCCGGTGTCGGCGATCTCGATGCCGGCGTCGACGGCCGCGGCCCGCAGGTCGGCGACGAGCTGGGAGAGCAGGAGCTGTTCCGGGGCGGTGACGAGGACCGACAGCGCGAGGGCCAGGTAGGCGTACGTCCGTGGGCTGAACGGCGTTCCGGTCGAGGGACGTTCCAGGCGGTGGCCCGAGCCCGTGCCGAGGCCTGCCTTGAACAGCCGGGCGTAGGACGCCTCCACCAGCAGGCGGTATCCGAAGACCTGCTGGAAGCGCTGGGCCAGCCAGTCGGCGTGTCGCCTGATGAGCGGGAAGGCGTCGCTGTGCGGTCCGGTGCTGGTGACCAGGGGGTGGGCCAGCAGGAGCCGGGCGGCGGTGCGGCGCTCGGCCGCCAGAGCGACGTCATGCGCGGACGGCAGGGGCATCAGGCGCTCGCCTCCCCCACCGCGGGCCCGGACGCGCTGTCGACGGCGACGGTGAGATCATCCGCCGTCAAATCACCGTCCACGGACTTGAGGACCATGGACCTGCCGGGTGTGCGCCACGCGGTCAGCCGGATGCCGAGGTCCGCGTCGGCCGCCCGGGCGCCGTCGAGCAGGAAGTCGTGGGCGTCCTTGTGCAGCTGGGCGTTGCCGAGAGCGGTGGTCAACAGCTCCAGCAGGAGTTGCATCGCCGGCGCGCTGAGGCGCACCTGCTCGAACCTGCCCGAGGCGCTGCGCAGTTCGTCCGCCGCCGCCTGGCGGGCCTCGGCCTGCTGTCGTGCCTGCTCCACAAGGCGGAGTTTCTGCGCGGAGTGGTCCTCGGCCGCCGCGGCACGTCCGCGCGGAGCCCTGCTGCCGCGCTCGCGCAGCGCCACCGGCACCTCCACCACGGGTCCGGTCCACCAGCTCACATACGCCGGCACGGACCGGTCGGGATCCGGCGCCACCCCCAGATGGCGTGCGCCGTAGAGCCCCAAGGCGGCGACCGCCAGGTCGTGGGCCTCTTCCGGCTCCGCGGCGTCGAACCAGGCCGCGAGCCGCAGCAGGTCCTTGCGCCGGGACATCTCACCGGAGGCAGAACGCAGCATCCGCTTGGCGTTGGCGAGCAGCGACTGCAGCGCGCGCAGGGTGGCGTCCCGCAGCTGATCCACCTGGCTGGAGTGCCCTCCGGTGACGGTGAACCACTCCCGCAGCCCTTCCCAGTCCGCGCGGTCGCGTCCGCGGCTGCGCTGCACGCGCGTCTCCGGCAGCCCGTCGGCGAGCGCGCCGATGCCCGCCGCGTGCGCGTCGATCCGGGCGAGCAGCGCCGGCAGATGCGGCCAGACCGTGTCCAGGTGGGCCGCGATGCGCGGGGCCCGGAAGGAGACGTCCTCGGTGATGGCCTCCACGTAGTCGAGCAGCAGTTCCTTGAACCCCTGGTACTCGGCCGTGTCGAGGTCGTAGCGCGCCAGCACTTGGCCCAGGTAGGCGTAGAAGTCCCGGACGGACTCGGCGAATTCGGCGAACTGCACGAAGAGCGTGCTGATCCGCTCCAGCGCCTGCTGCGGATCGGCGCCGCCCGGGGTCGCGGCCATCGCGGCGATCTCCCGCAGACCGCGGTCGACGAGGGCCAGCAGCTCACTGCTGACCTCGCGTGCCGCGTCGGCCCCGGCGAGTACCTCGTCCGCGTCCCGCTGCACGCGCTCCCCCAGCTTCGACAACTGGTAGCGGGACCGCGAGCGCTGGTACTCGGCGATGCTGGTCGCTCTCACGGTGTGCGTGCTGCGCAGCAGATTGCCCCAGCGCACGAGTTCTTCGAGCCTGCGGGTGAGCGTTTCCGCATCCAGCGCCGCCCCCGGGCCGTCCGTCTCGGCCAGCTTGGCGAGAAGGTCCGGTACCGACAGGTCGGCGAGCAGCGTGCCGCAGAACACCCGCATCACGGCGACGTACTCCAGGCGCTCGGGCGCGCTGAGGTAGGCGTACGCACTCAGTCGCTGCCAGGCCTCGGCGCCGGCTTCCTCCCCGTGTGCGGTCTTCTGCTCGTTCCCCTCCATGACCTCGAGCCTACGGACTGTCACTGACAATCCGGAGTGGAGTGGGGAAACCTCGTGCCAGGGCTCCAGGCCGGGCCACCATGCGAGGTGAGGTGCCTCGCCCGGCGGTGCGACCAGCGTCTTGGGCTGGGCGAGCATGCCGCGGCAGCGGTCGCCGGTGTCGGTGAGGCCGACGCGGCGGGGGGTGGTGTGCAGCACGACGCGGGAACCGTCGGGGGCGTCGACGACACGCGGGGCGTACGCGCCCGTCGGGCCGAGCGGACCGCGGCGGGTCCACGGGCCGCGCAGCCGGGGCGCGGTCCACGCCTCGAAGCCCCGGGTGGCGCCGATCGAGCCGAGCAGCAGCCAGCTGCCGTCGTCGAGGCGTCCGAGGACCGGGCACTTCAGCTCGTCGACGTCGCCGGGGGAGACGAGCGGCGGGTGGACGGTCCAGTGCTCCAGGTCGTCGGAGGTGGCCCAGGCGACGCAGATCACCATGACCCAGCCGTCGGACTCGTCGTCGCGCACGACGAAGGGGTCGCACCAGCCCATGCGTTCGCCCGTGCGGTACCAGCGCGGGTCGGCCTCGACGACCGGGCCCGTGCCGTGGCGGCGCCAGCCAGTGCCGTCGGTGCACTCGGAGTGGGCCAGGCCGACTGACTGCAGGGGCCAGCCGGCCGGGGTGAGTCCTGGGCTCGATCATCGTGCTGTCGGTGTGGCAGGGCGTCGGCTTCCAGATGGTCATCCTGCTGGCCGGCCTCCAGCAGATCCCGGGCGAGCTCTACGAGGCCTCCCAGCTGGACCGTGCCTCCGGCTGGCAGCAGTTCCGGCACGTCACCCTGCCCTGCATCCGCGGCACCCTGGTGTTCGTCGCGATGCTGACCTCGGTGCTGTCCTTCCGGGTGTTCGACCAGGTGTACATCCTCATCCGGGGCGGTGGTCTGGACGAGGACGCCACCCGCACCGTGATGTACCAGGGAGTCACCACGGCCTTCGACCAGAACGACATCGGGCAGGCCTCGGCCGTCAGGGTGGTGTTCTTCCTGATCGTCGGCGTCAGCCGTCCTGGCCGCGGGGCCCGACCGGGCGATTCACGCCTTGTGCTGCATGGAACTCCGTGCCGGGCTGCCCTGTTCGGCGGCCTTGGGGTCCTTCTCGTCGGCCTTGGCCCGTACGCCGTCGGCGATGCGCTTGCCGATGGTCTCGTCGATGTTCGACCAGTAGGCAAAGGCGCGCTCGAGGACGGGCTCACTCACTCCGTTGAGGAGATGTCCGGTGACGTTGTCGACCAGACGGTCGCGGGCGGCGTCGTCCATGACCTCGCGCACCAGGGTGCCGGGCTGCCCCCACTCGTCGTCCTCGGGGTGGGAGACGTAGGCGGCCCGGGTGATCTCGCCGTCGGCCGTCCAACTGGGCGGGGATCCGTAACGCTCGGTGTCCGCCGCGGGGCCGCCTCGGGAGTTCGGGGCGTACACCGGGTCGGTCGTGTTCCGGTAGGCCATCGCCCCGTCCTTGGAGTAGGTGTGGACGTCGACGACGGGGGCGTTCACCGGAAGCTGCTGGTAGTTGCCGCCGATCCGATGGCGGTGGGCGTCCGCGTAGGAGAACAGCCGGGCCAGCAGCATGCGGTCCGGGCTCGGACCGATGCCGGGGACGAAGTTGTTGGGCTGGAACGCCGCCTGTTCGATCTGGGCGTGGTTGTCGGTGGGGTTGCGGTCGAGCGTCATACGGCCGACCGGGATGAGCGGGTGGTCCCCGTGCGGCCACACCTTGGTGAGGTCGAACGGGTTGAAGCGGTAGCCCGCGGCCTCCTCGTACGGCATCACCTGCACGTACAGGGTCCAGCTGGGGTGGTCACCGTCCCGGATGTGCTCGAAGAGATCCCGGGTGTGGTAGTCCGTGTCGGCCGCGGCCATCTGGTCGCCCTCGTGCTGGGTGAAGAACTCGACGCCCTGGTCGGTCTTGAAGGTGTACTTCACCCAGAACCGCTCGCCGGCGGCGTTGATCCACATGTAGGTGTGGGAGGTGTAGCCGTTCATGTGGCGCCAGGTCCGCGGGATGCCGCGGTCTCCCATCAGCCACGTGACCTGGTGGGCGGACTCCGGGGAGAGGGTCCAGAAGTCCCACTGCATGTCGTGGTCGCGCAGGTTGTTGTCCGCGCGGCGCTTCTGGGACCGGATGAAGTGCTGGAACTTCATCGGATCCTTCACGAAGAAGACCGGCGTGTTGTTGCCGACCATGTCGTAATTGCCCTCGCTGGTGTAGAACTTCACCGCGAAACCGCGCGGGTCACGCCAGGTGTCCGGGCTGCCGCGCTCGCCGGCGACGGTCGAGAAGCGGATGACCAGGTCGGTGCGCGTACCGGGCTGGAACAGAGCGGCCTTCGTGTACGCACTGACATCGTGTGTCACCTCGAAGTGGCCGAAGGCGCCGCTTCCCTTGGCATGCGGCTGCCGCTCGGGAATCCGCTCTCGGTTGAACTGCGCCATCTGTTCGATCAGATACGCGTCCTGGAGCAGGATCGGCCCCCCGGGGCCCACGGTGAGCGAGTGTTCGTCACTCTCCACCGGTGCGCCGGAATCGGAGGTGGTGGCGGGTCGGATCTCCGTCATGAGTCGTCCCTTTCCTGGTGTGTCGACGGCCAGGTCGCGACTCCGGTGCGGACGCGGCACAGACGATCCCAGCCGACACTTTTCCCCTATGGCGCGTGACCCGGAGCAGGCGGGATAAACGCCCTGGCCTCGACCCACCGGCATCGGGAGCGCAGGTGAGGAGCACGTGGGAAAATGTGCCCGCCGCGTCTCAGCCGACCTCATGCGCACCCGTGAAGGTCCTGCGCTCAGCGCGCAATACTCGGGTCCCGATCCATCCCCACCTGGCATTATGGGAGCGGACGGAGATCCACCCGTTCTGTGTCGCAGTGGGGGCTAGAGGCAGTGCCACAACGGAATTCAGCGGACGATCACTTGCGCGCCCTTCACCAGCAGGGATGGGAGGCCGCGTGTTCTCTCCACCGCCACCTCAGCAGCGGAGGGGAGTTGTCCCCGATCGCCACTCCAGGTGTGCTGCTCGAACAGGGTGAGATCGCCTACGGCGACGTAGGGGCGGACTACTCGCGCTTCTACGGCACGAACGTGACCTACAACCAGCGCTCGGGCTTCTACTTCGGGTCACCGATGTTCGTCGCCGCCGGGCTGGTCGGAGACGCGCTCGCCAACAACAGCGCCCGCAACCGGGCGCAGGCGATGGCTCAGGCGCAATGGCGGGACTTCTCCTCCTGCCGCGCGATACTCACCGACCGTCGCATGCTGCTGCATGTCGCGGCCGAGAACCGTTGGGTGACGGTTCGGCACCACGAGATCATCAGTTTTCTTCCCGTGCTCGACCAATGGGCGCTGTTCACCGACTACCAGCAGTGGGAGCCGATGCGGCTGGCCGGGCCGACCGTGCCGTGGTTGACCGCCGCGACGATCTCCGTGCTCAACCGGGGCCGCTCCGAGTACCAGCAGCTGCCTCCACTGCCGCTTCCGGACTGATCTGCTCATCTCTGCCCGTCACTTGCTGCGCCGCAGCGTTCCGGTGTCCTCCACGCTCGTCACCTGGTAGCGCAGACCGTCGTCGCCCGAGGGGGTCAGGATGAGATCGACCTCGTCGACGCAGTTCATCGGGTCGCTCTCCTTGGTGATCTCCTCTCGGACCTGGACCGAATGCCCCGTGTCCATGGTGAGGACCCATCGGCCGCTGCACGCCAGCGACGGGTACTCGACGGTGGCCACCTGGTCGCCGATCTCCCCGCCCTTGTAGTTCACCTGGATCGAGTAGAGGCTGCCGTCCGACTCGCGGATGTTCCCGGTCCACTTGCCCTTGTAGTCGGCAGGGGACGCCGTCGAGGAAGCACTCTCGGACGCCTCGGAGTCGGCCCGGTCCTTTTTCCCTCCGAGGCCGGGAACCACCACGGCCAGAACGATGGCGAGTACGACGATGGCGGCAAAGGCGAGCAGCACGGGGCCGACCCGGCTCGTGCTGCGGCCGCCGGGCTGGAAGCCGCCCGGTACCGGCGGCATCGGCGGTGTGGTCACCGTTGTCCGCGGTGTCGGCATCGGCGGCATGGGGGTCGGCGTCGGCGTGGGTACGGGAGGCATCGGTACGGGCGTCGGAGTGCCCGGCGGCGGAGGCGGGACGCGCCCGCCCAGCACGGTCGGCAGGGCGTGCACGTCGTCCCCGACACGACGGGCCGGGTTGTCGACCTGGGTCGGCGGCGGCGCCTCCTCGAGGTCGAGGAGGGCGGCGGCGTGCCGGCCGAGCTCCGCTGTCAGGGCGCCCGGAAGCCACGCGTCCGCGGTGGCGTCCGTCGTGGCCGCCGTGGCCGTCGCCACGATCTCCGGCAGCTGAATCCGGTGCTCGGGCTGCTTGGCGAGGCACCGCCGCACGAACTCGGCCAGCGGCTCGGACATCCCCTCCAGGTCCGGTTCGTCCTCGGTCACCCGCAGCATGACCGCGTGGGCGCCGCTGTCAGGGGCGCCGAACGCCTGGCGGCCCGTGGCGGCGAACACCAGCACCAGGCCGAGGCTGAACACGTCGCTCAGCCCGGTGACCTCGCTGCCCAGGATCTGCTCCGGCGACATGTACCCCGGAGAGCCGACCATCGCACCGGTGCGGGTCAGCACACTGGCCTCCGCCGCGCGGGCGACACCGAAGTCGATCACCCGGGGACCGTTGACCGTCAGCATGACGTTCGACGGCTTGAGGTCCCGGTGCACCAGCCCGCAGCCGTGGATGCTCTGCAGCGCACGCGCCAGACCGGCGGCCAGGTGCCACACCGATTCCTCCGGCAGCGGCCCGCCGATCCCGGTCACCGCGTCGTGCAGTGTGGGACCGGCGACGTAGCCGGTGGCGACCCAGGGCGTCTCCGCCTCGGTGTCGGCGTCCAGGACGGGGGCCGTCCACTCCCCGCCCACCTGTCGCGCCGCGGCCACCTCCGCACGGAACCGGCGGCGGAACTCCGCGTCGTACGCCAACTGCGCATGGACCAGCTTCACGGCGACCGTGCGCCCGCGCTGCGAGCGCCCGAGGAACACCTGCCCCATGCCCCCGGCCCCGAGCCGTCGGAGCAACCGGTAGTCCCCGACCTGCGTGGGATCGCCGGGCCGCAAGTTCTCCATGATCGTTCGTCCCCCTGATCGGCTGGGCGTGGCACTACAGCCCGACGCTCATTACAACATCACCGGTTGCGCCTGCGGGCGTCACAGATGGATCACGCCGGGAGCGGACGAGGTCGGCCCAGGTGTGGGGAGTTGGCGGTCGCGCCCGGTCACTCCACCGCGGTGGGCCGGCGGGACGCCGCCATCGCCTCGTCCACGTCCGTCAGCGGGCGCAGCCGGTAGGTGTAGGAGTAGTCGCGGCTCGGGAACAGCTTGTACCGGTCGTGGGTGTGCGCGCCCCAGCTGTTGTCACCGCCCAGGCCCATCTGGCGGTGGTTGACGCGCAGGACCACCTCGTCGCGCGGGGCGAGCTGGTAGTCGTGGCGGACGCCGGACGACAGGTCCTCCGGGGTGAAGTGGGAGGCGTTGACCTCCAGCAGGGGTTCGCCGGAGACGAGGAGGCCGGTACCCCTGGCGTCGGTCAGGGCGATCCAGCGGACGTCGGTCTTGTTGCCGTTCTCCTGGGGGCGGATGTACGGCGTCCACTGCTCGGTGACGGTTCCGGAGTACACGCCCACATCGGTGGCGTCGCGGCGGTCGACGTAGTTCTCCTCGGGCCCGCGGCCGTAGTAGCGCAGCCGCTCGAAACGTCCGGGCAGGTACAACAGCGCGCCGACCTCCGGGATGTAGGGCAAGGACGCGGCGCCCGGGTGCAGGGTGGTGTCGACCTTGATCTCGCCGTTGCCGAACACCGTGTAGGTGGTGGTGTACGTCGACTCGACGGAAGTCGGCAGCGTGCCGCTGACCTTGATCTCCACCGCCTTGTCGCGCAGGGCGCGCACCGCCACGTCCGTCACCTTGCGGTGGGTGCCCGCGTCGCGCCAGGTCTGGTTGCGGGTGTGCTGGCCGTTGCCGCGGTCGTTCTCGGTGGGCGCCCGCCAGAAGTTCGGTACGGGCCCGGAGGTGAGCAGCCGGATGCCGCGGGACTCGTACGAGGTGATGACGCCGGTGCCCTTGTCGACGGTGACCGAGAAGTTCTTGCCCTTGACGGTGACGGCCTTGTCGCCGTCCTCGTGGCGGAGGGACGGCACGTTCGACAGGGGGACGGGCGTGACGGCCGGGGTGCCGGCGTCGAGGGCGAGTTGCTGCTTGGCCACCTCGAAGCCGGCCTTCGCCCACGGCGTGGATTCCTTGGTGGTGAAGGAGAGCTGGAGGAAGTACTCGGTGCCCGGGGCCGGGTCGTCCGGCAGCTTCACCGGCACCGTGATGTCCGTGCTGCCGAGCGGCGGGACGTCCAGCTGGGCGCGGCTCAGCCTGCCGCGCCGCACCACCTCACCGTCGGCGAGCAGTTCCCAACGGCCGTCGAACTCACGGAGGTCGGTGAACAGGTACTCGTTGGTGAGGGTGATGGCCGCGCCGGGGGTCAGTGCGTCACCGGACGCCGGTGCCGCGTTGACCGCCTGGTAGATCTGCTTGATCTCGGCCGCCTTGGCGGTGTGGCGGCGGTCGGCGGTGACGATGCCGTCGGCGTTGGAGGTGCCGTCGTTGGGGTTGTCGCCCCAGTCGCCGCCGTACGGGAAGAAGGTCTTCGGGCGGGGCCGCTTCTCGGTGAGGTCGACGGTGGCCGCGTCGAACCAGAACCGTACGCCCTCGTCAGCGGGGCGGCGGCTGTCGGAGCCGAGTTCGGCGGCGCTCAGCGCACGGGCGTACACGCGGGCCCGGCGGATCGTGCCGCTGAACTCCCGGGTGGGGTTGTCGACGTCGGTGGCGAGGGCGAGGGGTGCGGTGTTGGTGGCGGGCCTGCGCGTGGTGGTGCGGGTGGATTTCACCTCGCCGTCGACATGGAGGGTCAACGTGCCCGTGTCCGCGTCGAAGACTCCGGCGATGTGGTGCTCGCGGCCGGTCCAGTCGGCCGGGAGGGTCCAGTTGGCGGTGATCCACTGGCCGCCGCCGTGGATGAAGAACTCCAGGGTGTTGTCCGACTGCTTCAGGGCGTACTGGGTGTCGCCCTTGGCGATGATCGGCTGGTGGTAGCCGATGTGGTGCGGGGTGACCCAGGCTTCCAGGGTGAGGGAGCCGGTGAGGTCGAGGCGCTCGTCGCGGGGGAAGACGGTGGCGCCAAAGACGCCCTTGGCGCGGTCGAAGGTGCCGCTCGCGGTGAGGATCTCGCCGCGCAGGGCGCCCGGCCCGGCCTCGGTGAGGAACTTGCGGGTCGGCACGGGCCAGTTCAGTGACTGGTCGACGAAGTCCCAGATCCAGCCGCCCTGGAGGACGTCGTAGCGGCGGACGATGTCCCAGTACTCCTTGAAGTTGCCGTTCGAGTTCCCCATCGCGTGCGCGTACTCGATCATGACGTACGGCCGGGTGTCGGCGGTGTCCTTCGCGCGCTGCTCGACGCGGGACGGGCTGTCGTACATCTCCGAGCGGATGTCGCTGATGGTCGGCCGGTCGTCGCCCTCGTACTGGATCACGCGCGTCGGGTCGTAGGACTTGATCCAGTCGTGCATGGCGACGAAGGTGCTGCCGCCGCCGGCCTCGTTGCCGAGCGACCAGATGACGACCGAGGGGTGGTTCTTGTCGCGGTGGACCATGCTCTGGGCGCGCGCCACGCACGCCTTGGTCCAGTCGGCGTGGTTGCCGGGGTACTCGCCGCGGATTCCGTGGGTCTCGAGGTTGGTCTCGTCGACGAGGTAGAGGCCGTACTCGTCCGCGAGTTCGTACCACAGCGGGTTGTTGGGGTAGTGCGA
This sequence comes from Streptomyces sp. NPDC111606, assembly GCF_055656945.1. NCBI lineage: Bacteria > Bacillati > Actinomycetota > Actinomycetes > Kitasatosporales > Streptomycetaceae > Streptomyces > Streptomyces sp. NPDC111606. Next base: position 665,934 of record NZ_JBVKBY010000003.1, on the reverse strand, counting down.
GGTGCGGACGGAGTTCATGTTCATCCGCTTGATGATCTCGATGTCCTCGACCATGTGCGCGCGGGTGAGTGCCATGCCGCTGTCGGGATGCATCTCGTGCCGGTTCGCGCCGCGGAAGGACACCGGCTTGCCGTTGATCCGCATCAGGCCGTCCTTGAGCGCGAACTCGCGCAGACCGACGCGGTGCGAGAGGGTCTCGATCACCTTCCCGGCCGGGTCGCGCAGTTGCAGTACGGCGGTGTAGAGGTTCGGGTGCTCGGCGGACCACAGCTTCGGCTCGGGCACGGCTCTGCTCGCCCGGACGGTCACGTCCTCACCGGCAGGGGCGGACGCGAGGTCGACCGCCTGCAGGAGCGGCCTGGACCAGACGGCGTGGCCGCGGGCGTCGTACAGCTGCGTCTCGACGGAGTAGCCACCCTCCCCCGGTCCCCGGTACGAGCGCACGCTCGCCGTGACGGCCAACTCGGCGGCCGTGTGGTCGTCGCTGAGCGGGGTGTCCAGCTTGAAGTCGCGCAGGCGGACTTGGGGCGTGGAGTAGAGGTGGACCGAGCGGAAGATGCCGCTCAGCCGGATCATGTCCTGGTCCTCCAGCCAGTCGCCGTCGGAGAAGCGGTAGACCTCGACGGCGATCTGGTTGGTGCCGGGCTTGAGGTGCGCCGTGATGTCGTACTCGGCCGGGGTGAAGGAGTCCTCGGCGTACCCCACCAACTCCCCGTTGATCCACACGTAGTGCGCGGACTTGACGCCCTCGAAGTGCAGGAAGGTGCGCCGCCCCGACCAGCCGCGCGGCACGGTGAAGGTACGGCGGTACTGCCCCACCGGGTTGAAGCGGGTCGGAGCGGCCGGGGGCTGCGCCTCCTCGCCGAGGCCGTTCGGACCCCACCAGGGGTAGGTGATGTTGACGAAGATCGGGCGGTCGTAGCCGTGCATCTGCCAGACGGAGGGGACCGGAATGGTGTCCCAGTCGCTGTCGTCGACGTCGGTGCGGTGGAAGTCGGCGTCCCGGTCGTCGGGGCGGTCGGCGTAGGCGAACTTCCATGAGCCGTCGAGGCTCAGCCGGTACGGCGAGCGGGTGCGGTCGGCGTCCAGCGCCTGCCTGACGTCCGCGTACGGCATGAGGGTGGTGTGCGGCGGCTGGGTGCCGATGCGGAAGACGTCGATGTGGCCGTTCCACTCCGGGGTGTCGGCCACCGCTCCGGCCCCGTCGGCCGCGTGCACCGTGGCGGACGATCCGGAGACGGCGAGCGCACCGAGCAGGGCGGCTCCTCCCTCCAGCAGACGGCGGCGGCTGACCGGCACGCCCGGCGCGTGGGACGGGCCGGTGGGGGGCACGGGGGTGAGCGGCATCGACGGTGGCCTTCCTCGGGACGACAGTGCGGCGCTGCGCGGCTTGAGGGAGCGTCAGATCATGTGCGGTGCTGTTGGGAAACCCAACGCACACTAGGTTGTGAACACAGTGGAAGCAATGATGCTGTCGAGCTTTGTGTGTTCCTGATGGGTACGGCCGTCGACCTTGGCCGAATCCGGCTGCTCGAACTGTGTCCGGTACAGCTCGGCGTAGCGTCCGCCGACCGCCAGCAACTCGTCGTGCGTGCCGCGTTCGACGATCCGACCGGCCTCGACCACCAGGATCAGGTCCGCGGCCCGCACGGTGGACAGCCGGTGGGCGATCACGACCGCGGTCCTGCCCTCCAGCGCCTCGGTGAGCGCCTCCTGGACGGCGGCCTCGGAGGTGTTGTCGAGGTGGGCGGTGGCCTCGTCGAGGATGACGACGCGCTGGCGGGCCAGCAACAGCCGGGCGATGGTCATCCGCTGGCGTTCACCGCCGGAGAGCCGGTAGCCGCGCTCGCCGACCACCGTGTCGAGGCCGTCGGGCAGGGACCGTACGAGACCGTCGAGGCGGGACCGGCGCAGCGCGTCCCACAGTTCGGCGTCGGTGGCCGTGGGGCGGGCCAGCAGCAGGTTGGCGCGCACGGTGTCGTGGAAGAGGTGGCCGTCCTGGGTGACCATGCCGAGGGTGCCGCGCAGGGACTCCGCGCTCAGGTCGCGGACATCGGTGCCGGCCACGCGTACGGCGCCCTCGTCGACGTCGTAGAGCCGCGGGAGGAGTTGGGCGACGGTCGACTTGCCCGCGCCGGACGAGCCGACGAGGGCGACCGTCTGGCCGGGTTCGGCGCGGAAGGAGACGCCGTGCAGCACCTCGGCGCCACCGCGCGTGTCGAGGGTCGCGACCTCCTCCAGGGAGGCGAGGGAGACCTTGTCGGCGGAGGGGTAGCCGAAGCGGACGTTGTCGAACTCCACCGACACCGGGCCGTCGGGGACCTCTTTCGCGTCCGGCTTCTCCTCGATCAGCGGCTTCAGGTCGAGCACCTCGAAGACGCGCTCGAAGCTGACCAGGGCGCTCATGACCTCGACGCGGGCGCCTGCGAGCGCGGTCATGGGCGCGTACATACGGGTCAGCAGCAGCGCCAGTGAGACGACGGCGCCGGGCTCCAGGGAGCCGCGCAGGGCGAACCAGCCGCCGAGGCCGTAGACCAGGGCGAGGGCGAGCGCGGACACCAGGGTGAGCGCGGTGATGAACACCGACTGCGCGGTGGCCGTCCGCACGCCGATGTCGGCCACCCTGCGAGCCCTGGCCGTGAACTCCTCCGACTCCTCCCCCGGGCGCCCGAAGAGCTTGATCAGCGTGGCGCCGGGCGCCGAGAAGCGCTCGGTCATGCGGGTGCCCATCGAGGCGTTGAGCGCGGCGGCCTCCCGCTGCATGCGGGCCATGCGGTGGCCCATACGGCGGGCCGGGATCACGAACACCGGGAGCAGGACGAGGGCGAGCAGGGTGATCTGCCAGGACAGGGTGAGCATGACGGCGAGGGTGAGCAGCAGTGTGACGAGGTTGCTGACCACGCCGGACAGCGTGTTGCTGAAGGCGCGCTGGGCGCCGATGACGTCGTTGTTGAGACGGGAGACCAGCGCTCCCGTACGAGTACGTGTGAAGAACGCGACCGGCATGCGCTGCACATGATCGAACACAGCCGTACGCAGATCGAGGATGAGTCCCTCGCCGAGCGTCGCCGACAGGCGCCTGGCGATGACCCCGAGCACGGCCTCCGCGACCGCGATCAGGGCGATCAACAGGGCCAGGCGGACGACGGTGCCCTCGTCGCCCCCCGTCACGATCGCGTCGACGACGCGTCCGGCGAGTACGGGGGTCGCGACGGCGAGCAGCGCGGTCATCACCCCGAGCACGACGAAGAACGCGATCCGGCGGCGGTGCGGGCGGGCGAAGGCGGCGATGCGGCGCAGCGTGGCGCGGGCGAAGGGACGGCGCTCCTGCTCGGCGTTCATGACGCTGTGCAGCTGGGTCCAGGCTGTGGTCTCCATGCTCATGCGAGAGAACGTAGAACCTCAAGCATTGTTGAGGTCAACATCACATCGGCCGAGGCCGATATCGACGGGTTCGCCGAGATCGGTGCCCGTCCGCAGCCGGTCCGTAAGGCGCCGTCCCCGCTCCCGCTACCCGCCGTTGTCGCAGCGTGGAGAACCTCTCCGAATGTGACAGCCGTACGACTTCCCGCGGGACGCCTGCTCAGACGTCTCCCGATCCGCCGGATACTGGTCCTGCTTCCGCTCGCCCTCGTCATCGTGGTCGCGGTGCAGCATCGCTCCGTGCTCGCTGAGGGCATCGGCCATCTTGCGACGGCCAAGTGGCCGTGGCTGCTCGCAGCGGCCTGCGCCACCTGCCTGACCTGGGTCGCGGCGGCCGTCACCCGGCAGGGCGCCGTGATCGACAGGCTGCCCAGACTGCGGCTGCTCGTCACGCAGTTCGCGGCGGGCTCCGCCAACCACCTGCTGCCCACCGGGCTGGGCGCGAGCGCGGTCAACCTGCGCTTCATGACGGTGTGCGGGCTGCCGCTCGCCCGTTCCTCGGCCGCGCTGGCGCTGTATCTGCTCGCGGAGAGCGTCGCCCGCGTCGGTCTGCTGGCCGCGCTGCTGATCGCCTTCCCGCACGCGCTGCAACTCGGGCCGCTCCTGCCGGAGGGGGCGTGGGGCCCGCTGCTGCTGATCATCGGCGCGGCGGCGATCGTGGTCGCGGCCGTCTTCGCACTCGTACGCCGGCTGCGCACCGCCGTTTTCTCCTTCCTGCGCACCGCGCTGGACGAAGCGCGCTCGGTGCACACCCGTCCGTCCCGGGCACTGGCGTTGTGGGGCGGTTCGCTGGCCTTTCCCGCGTTGCAGGCGGCCGGGCTGGTCCTGGTCGGGCTCGCCCTGGGCCTCGACGTGCCGCCGGCCCACATGGCGCTCGCCTATCTGGCGGCGACCGTCGCCGTCGCCCTGGTGCCGACGCCGGGCGGGCTCGGCTCGGTCGAGGCGGCGCTGATCGTGGCGCTGGTGGCGGCGGGCGGCCCGGTGGCGGTGGCGACGGCGGTCGTGCTGGCGTACCGGATCATCACGGTATGGCTGCCGCTGCTGCCTGGGGCGTTGACCCTGGGGGCGCTCGTGCGCTTCAAGGTCATCTGATCAAGGTCGTCCGACCCAGCGGTACCGGTGGAAGGTCATGTGACCAGTCAGTAACGTACGGGGTCCGACCCACGGAAAGGACCCCGCCATGCCGGTCCGCGTCGAGCGCCAGGGGCACGTCACCACCGTCGTTCTCTCCCGACCGGAGGTCCGCAACGCGGTCGACGGGCCCACGGCCGCCGATCTCGCCGGCGCCTTCCGGGAGTTCGACGCCGACCACGAGGCGCGGGTAGCGGTGCTGTGGGGCGAGGGTGGCACGTTCTGCGCGGGCGCCGACCTGAAGGCGCTCGGCAGCGGGCGGGGCAACGCGGTCACGGAGGACGGTGACGGCCCGATGGGGCCGACCCGGCTGCGGCTGTCCAAGCCGGTGATCGCCGCGGTCGCCGGGCACGCCGTGGCGGGAGGCCTCGAGCTGGCGTTGTGGTGCGATCTGCGGGTCGCCGAGGAGGACGCCGTCTTCGGAGTGTTCTGCCGCCGCTGGGGTGTGCCGCTGATCGACGGCGGCACGGTACGGCTGCCCCGGCTGATCGGCACGAGCCGCGCCATGGACATGATCCTGACCGGACGTCCGGTGCCGGCGAACGAGGCGTACGAGATGGGGCTCGCCAACCGTGTCGTGCCGAGCGGACGTGCCCGCGCCGAGGCCGAGGAACTGGCCGCCACGATCGCGCGGTTCCCGCAGGCGTGCCTGCGCGCCGACCGCGACTCCGTGCTCGACCAGGAGGGGCTGGCCGAGCCGGCCGCGCTGCGCACCGAACTCCGGTACGGCATGGGCGTGTTGACGGAGAGCCTGGAGGGCGCGGCCCGCTTCTCCTCCGGTGCGGGGCGGCACGGGTCGTTCTCGGACATGTGACGCGGTTCACCGCTGGGGCATCCCGTACGCCGCCGCGTACGCCATCCCGTGCCCCGTCGCTGCGGGAGCGTGCGCGGCGTGGAGCGCCCCCCGAGCGGCGCTCGCGCATCAAGCGCCCCTCCGGAGGCGGGCGTTCCGCCCTCGAGGGCCCGGAAGTTCAGGGGAGAATGCCCGAAAGCGGCTGATGAGGCCGTCCGGCCGACGCTCCTGGTGCGAACACGTGTACCCGATACGGCAGGATGAGCCCTCGTGCCGGTCTCGGGGGACGGGGTGGTCGGCGCGACGGCACATCGCGGAATCGAGCAGGTGACAACGTGACGAGACTTCACATCCGGCCGTCGGCGAAGGGATTCGCCGCAGCTTTTCTCCCCGGGGGTGACCGGTGACGCGAGCGCTCACAGTGGACGACCTGGTGATCGCCGGGATCGCGCTGGCGGCGGGGTTGCTCGCGGCGTTCCTGCTGCGGATGCTGCTGCGCTGGCTGGGCAAGCACGCCGACCGCACCCGCTGGAGCGGCGACGACCTCATCGTGGACACGCTGCGCAGCGTGGTGCCGTGGGCGGCGTTCCTCGGCGGCGCGGCTTCCGCGGGCGCCGCGCTGCCGCTGACGAAGACGGTCCAGCACAACGTCAACCAGATCCTGACGGTGCTGCTCATCTTCGTCGTGACGCTGTCGGTGGCCCGCGGGATCGCCGGCCTGATGCGGACGGTCACCCAGTCCCGCCCCGGCGTCGCCGGCTCGGCCACGATCTTCGTCAACATCACCCGGGTCCTGATCCTGGCCATCGGTTTCCTGGTGGTGCTGCAGACCCTGGGCATCTCCATAGCGCCCCTGCTCACCGCCCTGGGCGTCGGTGGTCTGGCGGTCGCGCTGGCCCTGCAGGACACGCTCGCCAACCTCTTCGCGGGCATCCACATCCTCGCCTCCAAGACCGTCCAGCCCGGCGACTACATCCGGCTGAGCAGCGGCGAGGAGGGCTATGTCGAGGACATCAACTGGCGCCAGACGACGGTGCGCGCGCTCTCCAACAACCTGATCGTCATCCCCAACGGGGAGCTCGCCAAGACGAACATGACCAACTTCATGCGTCCCGAGCAGGAGTTGACGATCCTGCTGCAGGTCGGCGTCGCCTACGACAGTGACCTGGACCATGTCGAGCGGGTGACGAACGAGGTCATCGCCGAGGTGATGTCCGAGGTCGAGGGCGCCCTCCCGGACCACGAGCCGATCATCCGCTTCCACACCTTCGGCGACTCACGGATCGGCTTCACGGTCATCCTGGGCGTCGGCGAGTTCAGCGACCAGTACCGGATCAAGCACGAGTTCATCAAGCGCCTGCACAAGCGCTACCGCACGGAGGGCATCCGCATTCCGGCGCCCACGCGGACGGTGGCGATCCAGCAGGGGACGGTGTCGATACCGCCGCAGTCGATACCGCATCCGCGGCTCCCCGGAGAGGCGGACGAGGTGACCCCCGTCCGCCTCGACTGACCTGCTCGGACGTGGCTAGAGGGTGGCCGAGTTGTCGTGGGACCGGCTGCGCCCCCGGCTGTGCGGCGCGGCGAGGGCCGGGTTCACCGGAGTGACCGTCCAGTCCGGGTGCCCCGGCATCCGCGGCGTCTTCGTGCCGTACAGCCAGTCCCGCAGGAATCCGGTCAGATCCTGGCCGGAGACCTCGGAGGCCACGGCGATGTAGTCCTCCGTCGACGCCGAGGAGTTGCGGTACCGGGCGAGGAAGGCGCGCTCGAGGGCGTTGAAGGCCTGCTCGCCGACGAGGTTGCGCAGCGCGTACAGGACCAGGACGCCGCCCAGGTAGCGCTGGCTGTCGAAGAGGTTCACCGCGTTCGGTGCCGCGACCGGCCCCGAGTCGTGGCGCCACTGGTCGCCGCGCGCGTAGGTGTCCTTCATCCGCGCTTCCATGGAGGTCAGGCCGAGGGAGTCGGGCCAGCCGCGCTCGTAGCGGTAGAGCAGCCCGTAGAAGTCGGCGTGGCCCTCGTTGATCCACAGGTCGGCCCAGGTGGCGGGGCTGGCACTGTTGCCGAAGTAGGAGTGGACCAGCTCGTGCATCATGTGCGAGCCGATCTTCGGCTCCGCCTGGAGCAGGTAGTTCGGCTTGTAGATGGTGAGGGTCTGGGTCTCCAGGCCCGTGAAGTCGAAGGCGTTCGGGTCGTCGGAGTTGCAGGGCAGCAGTCCGTACGTCTCGAACGGATACGCCCCGAGCCGCGCCTCCAGCCATGCCACGATCCCCGGCGTGAGTGCGAGCGCCGGCTCCAGCGCCTCGGCCCGTGCGGTCGGGACGACGTCCCGCAGCGGGAGCCCGTGCGGGCCCTGCCGATGCTTCACCACGTAGTCGCCGACCGTTATCTGGACCAGCTCCGTGGCCATGGGCTCGCGGGAGCGGTACGTGTATGCCGTACGGTCGCCGCCCAGGCGCTGGGTGCGCACGAGCAGGCCGGTCGCCACGCCGCTCAGTCCGTTCGGGACGACGAGGCGGAAGGAGAAGTCGGCCTTGTCGGACGGGTGGTCGTTGCAGGGAAAGACGGTGTGGGCCAAGTTCGGCTGGCAGCACACGGCGAACCCGTCCAGCGTGTCGACCCAGCCGGTGTGCGGCTGCGGGATACGGCGTGGGTCCGCCGAATACTCGACGCAGACGGTGACCCGGCACTTGGCCGGCAGGGTCCGGGCGGGCGTGATGCGCAGCTTCTCGTCGACCTGCTCGAAGGTCGCCTTGCGGCCGTCGACGCGTACGGAGCGGATGTCGAGGCCGAGGGAGTCGAGGGAGAAGCGGCTCAGGGCCTGGGTGGTGCGGATCTTCAGGGTCGCGGTGGCGTCGACCAGGCGGGTCGTGGCGTCGTAGGAGAAGTCGAGGTCGTAGGCGGCGACGCGGTAGCCGTCGTTGCCGAGGGCCGGGTAGACGGGGTCACCGAGGGTCTCGGGGCCCGGCGTGCCGGAGGTCTTGGCGGCCGACGTCCCCGTCAGTGTCGGCGTCGCGTGGGCGGAGGGGGCGGCGGTCAGGGCCGCCGCCGTGCCGATCAGGGCGGCCGCGGGGGCCGTCACTCTGCTGCGATATCTCATGGTCCGCTTTCGCTCGGGCGGCCGGATGGTCAGGGCCGGCCGCCGGATCGGTGGTGATCGCCTTACATGACTCCGTGACCCGGCGATCCGGTTGCACGGAGGCGGTAGGTCCGTTTGCGGGGATCAGGGATCGCGGCGCATATCCCGCGCCTCGGTGCGGACCCCTGTCGAGTACGGGTCGATCACGAGATATCTTGATGTCGAGCAATGTTGCAGACGTGGAGCGGAGCACCCGGTGACTGACTCGACCATCATCTATACGCACACTGACGAGGCCCCGGCCCTGGCAACGTATTCCTTCCTGCCGGTGGTCCAGGCGTACGCCTCGCAGGCGGGTGTCGCCGTGGAGACGCGGGACATCTCGCTGGCCGGCCGCATCATCGCGGTGTTCCCGGAGCACCTGGCCGAGGACCAGCGCATCCCGGACGCCCTGGCCGAGCTCGGTGAGCTCGCCAAGACGCCCGCGGCCAACATCATCAAGCTGCCGAACATCTCGGCGTCGATCCCGCAGCTCAAGGCCGCGATCGCCGAGCTCCAGGGCCAGGGCTACGCGCTGCCGAACTACCCGGACGACCCGAAGACCGACGAGGAGCGGGAGATCCAGGCCCGCTACGACAAGGTCAAGGGCTCCGCCGTGAACCCGGTCCTGCGTGAGGGCAACTCCGACCGGCGCGCCCCCGCCTCGGTCAAGAACTACGCCAAGGCCCACCCGCACCGCATGGGCGCCTGGACTCCCGAGTCCAAGACGAACGTGGCGACCATGGGCCAGAACGACTTCCGCTCCACCGAGAAGTCCGTCGTGATCTCCGAGGCCGGCGCGCTGCGGATCGAGCACGTCGCCGCGGACGGCACGACCACCGTCCTGCGCGAGTCCGTACCGGTCCTCGCCGGTGAGGTCGTCGACGCCTCCGTGATGCACGTGGCCAAGCTGCGCGAGTTCCTCACCGCGCAGATCGCCGAGGCCAAGGCCCAGGGCGTGCTGTTCTCCGTGCACCTCAAGGCCACGATGATGAAGGTCTCCGACCCGATCGTCTTCGGCCACGTCGTGCGCGCCTTCTTCCCGAAGACGTTCCAGCAGTACGGCGCCGCCCTCGCCGCCGCCGGCCTGTCCCCGAACGACGGTCTGGGCGGCATCCTCAAGGGCCTGGGCGCGCTGCCGAACGGTGCCGAGATCCAGGCGTCCTTCGAGGCGGAGATCGCCGAGGGGCCGGAGCTGGCCATGGTCGACTCCGACAAGGGCATCACCAACCTGCACGTGCCGTCCGACGTGATCGTCGACGCCTCGATGCCGGCCATGATCCGCACCTCCGGCCACATGTGGGGCCCGGACGGTCAGGAGGCCGACACCCTGGCCGTGCTGCCGGACTCGTCCTACGCCGGCGTCTACCAGGCCGTGATCGACGACTGCCGTGCGAACGGCGCCTACGACCCGTCGACGATGGGCTCGGTCCCGAACGTCGGCCTGATGGCGCAGAAGGCCGAGGAGTACGGCTCCCACGACAAGACCTTCGAGGCCAAGGCCGCGGGCACGATCCGCCTGGTCGACCAGGCCGGCAACGTCGTGATCGAGCAGGCCGTCTCCCCCGGTGACATCTTCCGCGCCTGCCAGACCAAGGACGCCCCGATCAAGGACTGGGTGAAGCTGGCCGTCACCCGCGCCCGCGCCAGCGGCGACCCGGCCGTCTTCTGGCTGGACGAGACCCGCGCGCACGACGCCAACCTGATCGCCAAGGTCAACGCGTACCTGCCGGAGCACGACACCGAGGGCCTGGACATCCGCATCCTCGCCCCGGTCGACGCCACCAAGCTGTCGGTGGAGCGCATCCGCCGCGGCGAGAACACCATCTCGGTGACCGGCAACGTCCTGCGTGACTACCTGACGGACCTCTTCCCCATCCTGGAGCTGGGCACCAGCGCCAAGATGCTGTCGGTCGTCCCGCTGATGGCGGGCGGCGGCCTGTTCGAGACGGGCGCCGGCGGCTCCGCGCCGAAGCACGTCCAGCAGCTGGTCAAGGAGGACTACCTGCGCTGGGACTCTCTCGGTGAGTTCTTCGCGCTGGTGCCCTCCCTGGAGCAGTTGGCGACGGCCACCGGCAACACCCGCGCCCAGGTCCTCGCCGACACCCTCGACCGCGCCACGGCGACCTTCCTCAACGAGGACAAGTCCCCGACCCGTCGCGTCGGCGGCATCGACAACCGCGGCAGCCACTTCTACCTGTCCATGTACTGGGCGCAGGAGCTGGCCAAGCAGACCGACGACGCGGACCTGGCGAAGGCCTTCGCCCCGCTCGCCGAGACGCTCTCCGGCAACGAGCAGAAGATCGTCGAGGAGCTGAACGCCGTCCAGGGCAAGCCGGCCGAGATCGGCGGCTACTACCAGCCCGACCCGGCCAAGGCGGCCGCGGTCATGCGTCCGTCGGCCACCTGGAACGAGGCGCTCGCCTCGCTGAGCTGACCCATCGGGCCTGCGGGCCTTGCCGTCTCCGCCCCGACCGGTGCACCGCCCGGCCGGGGCGGAGTCATGTCCGGGGCTGGGTTCCGAAGTCGTTGACGAGGGCGTTCCGAAGTCGGGCGATTTCTCTCACGCAATTGCGTGAGCCATGTGCATGATCTCAACTATCCTCAGGTACAAGGAGATTGACGGCCGGACGCACTTGCCCGGCGCAACAGACGCGAGGGGTGAGGCAATGGCCACGGCCGGCGGACCCACGCTGCGGCGGCGCCAGCTCGGCGCCGAACTCCGCCGCCTGCGCGAACACGCGGGCAAGCGGATCGAGGACGTCGCGGCGCACCTGGAGTGCTCGATGTCCAAGATCAGCAGGGTGGAGACCGGACAGGCCCCCATCAAGGCCCGGGACGTCCGCGATCTGCTCCAGTGGTACGGCGTGACCGAGCCGGAGCTCACCGAGGCCGTCATGCTGATCCACAAGGGCGCCCAGCAGCAGGGCTGGTGGGCGCACTACAACGAGGTGTTGCCCTCCGGCATGGCCACCTATGCGGGCCTGGAGGCGGACGCCAGTGTCCTGCGCGGCTATGAACCCACCTTTGTGCACGGCCTGTTGCAGACCGCGGACTACGCCCGTGCCGTGATCGCCGCCGTACGGCCCAACGAGCCGTACGAGGTGGACCAGTTGGTGCGTTTCCGCAAGGAACGGCAGGCCCTGCTGACCAGGACTCCGGAGCCGCTGGAGCTGTGGGTGGTGGTGGAGGAGAGCGCGCTGCGCCGGCCGGTCGGCGGCACCGAGGTCATGGTGGACCAGCTGGAACACCTGGCCCGGGCGACGGAGCTGCCGAACGTCACCATCCAGATCATGCCGACCGCGAAGGGCGCCCACGCGGCCCTCGCCGGGACCTTCTCGCTGCTGGAGTTCGGGCCGCGCGAGCCCACCGTCGTCTACGTCAACTCCATCGCCGGAAACGTGTACCTGGAGAAGGAGCGTGATGTGCGCACCTTCATCCAGACCTTCGACCTCGTGCGGGCCGCCGCTCCCGACCCGCAGGAGACACCCACCACGCTGGAGCGGATCGCAAGGGAGATGCAGGGGTCATGAGCGCGCACGACGGGCGGAGGCTGTCGCGGGTCGACCTGGACGGGGCCGACTGGCGCAGGAGCAGCCGCAGTTCGGGCAACGGAGCGTGTGTCGAGGTCGCGGCCGTCGCCGGCCTCGTCGCGGTCCGGGACTCCAAGAACGCTCAGGGGCCGGCACTCGTGTTCACACCGCGCGAGTGGCGGGCGTTCCTCGGCGGAGGAGTAGGCCGCATGTGAGTCGTGAAGGAAGCCGTCGGCGGGCCGGGACGGAGAGTCACCGCAACAGTTGCCGCACGTACGAACGGAGTACGACGCGCGACCGGCCCCTTGGCGCGTCGGGCTGCCCGTGAACGAGGTCACCTCTCTCCCGCCCGTCGCGTCCGGTGCCTTCTACACCGGGGAGACCTTCTGGACGGCGGCCGGCGTCGCCGGGACCGTACTCGTCGGCTTCCTCGCGATGTGGACCGCGTTCCGCTCCACCCATCCCAAGCGGCGGCTCAACTACACCGTGAGCCACCAGCCGTTGGTACAGCAGATCATGTACGGGAGCCTGGAGATCCGGTGGAACGGTGCGATACTGACCGATCCACACGTGGTTCGGCTGGTGCTGACCAACCCCGGTCGGTGGGACATCCCCAGCGAAGCGTTCGACCGGGGGGACCCGTTCCAGGTCGACCTGGGCGTGCCCTGTCTGGAGGTGCTGCGCACCGAGGCGGGCCCCGGCGCGGCCCGGGCCCCGCAGACCGAGGTGTGCGGTTCGCTCCTGCGCATCGGCCCCGGGCTCATCGGCCGCGGCACGACGATCACCTACCTCCTGCTCGTGGACACGGCACCGGCGTACGACTGCCGGCACTCCCTCGTCGACGTGAAGGTGCAGCAGGTCTCCCTGCCCCCGCCACGCCGCACCACCCGCCCGCCCCTGACCAGAACGCCTTGAGAGCCCCCATGTCTGCTTCCTTCGAGCTGCTGCCCGGCGCCGTCGGCTCCCCCGTGATCCTGCACGTACCGCACTCCGCCCGGCAGATCCCGGCCGACGCACGGGCCTCGATCGTGCTGGACGACCGGGCGCTGGAGCGCGAACTCGACCACATCACCGACGCGCACACCGCGGAGCTCGCCGAGGCGGCGGCCGAGCGGGCGTCGCTCACGCCCTGGCGGTTCGTCAACCGGCTGTCCCGGCTGGTCGTGGATCCGGAGCGGTTCCCGGACGAGCGGGAGGAGATGCTCGCCGTGGGCATGGGCGCCGTCTACACACGGACCACGCATCTCGCGGATCTACGGCCGGCCGACACGGACCCGGAACCGCTCGTCGAGCGGTACTTCCGACCGTACGCGAGGGCCATGACGGCCGCCGTGGCCGACCGTCTCGCCGCCACCGGCCGGGCCGTCATCATCGACGTGCACTCCTATCCGACCGCCCGCCTCCCCTACGAACTGCACGGCGAGGGCCCGCGGCCGCCGGTCTGCCTGGGCACCGACTCGTTCCACACGCCGCCCGAGCTGCTTGCCGCCGCCCGGGAGGCGTTCGCGCCGTGCGGGCAGACGGGGCTGGACAGTCCGTTCAGCGGGACGTACGTACCGCTGGAGTTCTACGGCGGCGAGCCCCGGGTCGGCGCGCTGATGATCGAGATTCGGCGGGACACGTACATGACCGAGCCGGGCGGCCCCGCAGGTGCGGGACTCACCCGGCTCTCGGCGGCGCTGGCGGCGCTGGTGGACACCGCCGCTCGCTGACCCGGTGGCTCAGGCCCGCAGCCACTCCGTGACCACGACATCCGCGCCCGTGCGCAGCCGCAGCGCGAAGGGGCCGTTCGGCGGTGCGTCGCTGGTGAAGCGGCCCATGTCGTCGGCCACCACCGGGGTGGCCGTCTGCGGGCCGCCCAGCACCTCGATCCGTGCCTGCTGGGGCGGCAGCACCTGCCCCATCAGCCCCTGTGCGGTCACCTCCACGTCGACGGTCACGTCGCCCGCGCGGAAGGTCAGCATCCGCGGTACGTCCGTGGCCCCCCTGACCGGAATGGCGTCCACCACCGAGTCGAACGTCAACTCGGCGATACGGGCGTCGAGGTCGTGCAGTGCGAAGGCCTCGACGGCGAGCTGCCGCAGCTGCGCCGGCACGGGGTCCAGGATGGCGGCCGCCTGGCGGAGTTCCTCCTCCAGCAGTTCGATGTCGAACCCGTCGTCGCCGGACCCGGTGTGGTCGACGGGCTCCTCGCCGGTCGCTTCGTCGTGCATGTCGTCGTTCACAGCGCTCCCCGTGCGTCGAGTCGGGCCCGGAGCCGGCGCAGACAGCGCTGGCGCAGCGGCCCGATGCTGCCCACGGCGATGCCCAGTGCGGCGGACACCTCCTGGTAGCTGGGCGGCGGCGAGGCCATCAGCACGCGCAGCAACTGGCGGCAGCGGTCGCCCAGTTCCTCGAACTCCTGCCACATCCAGCGGATGCGCTCCGACTCGGCGGCGGCCTCCTCGGAGTCCAGGAGCGACTGTTCGGGCGTACGTTCCTCGCTGACCCGATCCAGCAGCTGCGGATCGCTCGTCACGGTCAGCCGCCTTAAGCTCTTGAGCACCTTCAGGCACTCGTGCCGTGCGGTGCTCGCGAGCCAGGACCCGGCCTTCTCGGGTTCACGGATGCGCCCGAGGTGCTGGGCGAAACGGAACCACACGGTCTGGTACACCTCGTGGGCGTCGGCGTCATTGAGCCGGTGCGCGCGCACGACGGACCACACCAGTGGGCTCATTCCTTCCACGAGCGCCTTCCAGGCCGCCGCGTCGCCGTCGACGGCGGACTGGACCAACGCACCGACATCTGCACGGTCCACAGCCCCACCCCTCGTGTACGGCAAGTCATCGTACGCCGCGGAGGGGGCGGTTCCGACCCTCATGAGCGAGGAGCCGGCGGTGCGACGGGGGCAGGGCGCCAGGTCGGGGGGCGAAGCGCGGGTACGTGCGCCCCCCGCACCTCCGCGAACCCGGTGTTCGCCGCGAGCATCTTGTACCGGGCGACCCGCGGGTCGTTCTCCTGCTGTGTGCTCATGTGGGTGGCGATCATCGCGGCGACGACGGGAGTGGCGAACGAGGTGCCGCTCCAGTTCGCGAACCCCTCGAACATCACCTGGTCGGGCTTGGTGCCGCCGCTTGCCCCCGCCTCGCTCAACAGGCCGGTGTGGCGCGGGGAGACGCAGGAGCAGGAGTAGCCGAAGCCGTACCGGCAGGCGTCGTAGGTGGAGTGCTGGTACACGTACGGCACGGGCGTGTCGAAGCCGGTGAGGCCGCTGGTGAGGCGCTCGCCGGGCGCGTACACCTTGACCCAGGGGCCGTGGTTGCTGAAGCAGGCGCCGAACTCGCCGTCGCCGCGCAGCGCGCCGACCGACAGCACGGTGTCCTGGTAGTCGGGCAGGTCGGCGTAGGCGGCGGGCCAGAAGGGCGTGGCGCTGCCGTTGTTGCCGGCCGCGGCGACGAGCAGGGTGCGCTGACCGCGCAGTTCCTGCATGAAGGCCTCGACGCCGAGCAGGCCGTCGGTGCGGCCGTTCGAGGTGCCCGCGGAGAGGCTGAGGATGTCGGGCCAGCCGCCCGCGTCGACGGCCTCGAAGAGCTTCTCGCCGAACTCGGACTCCAGGATGGCGCCGGCGTCGTTGAGGGAGTTGCGAACCGTGACGTTGGTGTTCGGCGCGACCGCGGCGACCAGCCCCGCGATGAACGTGCCGTGGCCGACGTACTGCTGGAGGATGCCGTCGTCGTCGCACTCCTTGAGCTGCGCGTCACCGTCGGTGTGGGCGAGCAGCGGGGAGGACCGGAAGTCGCCCATGAGGCCGGTGTCGATGACGAGGACGCCGACGGCGGTGTCCGGGTCGTGGGCGCCCTCGGCCACGGCGGGGTTGAGCTGCTCGGTGGCCGGGACGGGCACGGGCTCGTCGCCGGGGCAGGAGTTGACCGCGATCGACACCAGGTGGTTGCGGCTGACCAGGCGGCGTCGGGCCCGGCCCTCCGTCTCCCGCAGGGCACGCAGGGCGTGCGCGACGGGGCGGTCGCCTGCGCGGTCGCCCTCGCCGGGGTCGCCGACCTGGATGCGGGTGATGCCCGAGCGGTTGGTCTGCGGGCTCACGCGCCGCACGTTGTCCTGCACGAGGTCGGGCTCGGCGGTGAAGTGCGCGCGTACGGTGTCCTCGACGAGGCGGGCGTCCTCGCCGTCGCGGACCAGCACATAGCCCTTCTCGTAGATGAACTCGGCGGAGTCGTCCGGTCCCATCGCGAGGGGGACGTCGGGCATGGAGCGTTGGATCTGCTCGAACTGCTCGTGGAATCGCTGTGGTGCCATGGCGTGTCCTCCCACTGAGGCGACGGTCGTCAATCAGAGCCGTGCGGTCACTGATTGATACAGCGCCAAACCTGTGTGGCACGGTCCTGGGGCAACTACCATCCGTGGAGTGACAGCGGGAAGCGAATCGGTTCTCGAACTGCTGCCGATGGTGTTCGCCGCCCCGAACGACGCGCTGGCGAGGGCGGAAGGCGTGCTCGACGCCGATCCGACGCCGTTGCACGCCTCCGTCGCCCACCAGGTGATCGGCATCTGGCAGCGGGACTGGGGCGACATACGCATCGCCCTGTATCACCTGCGGCGTGCGCGTGACCTCGCGGCACGCGCGGAGTCGGCCGACCGGGAGGCGGACGTCCTGGCCGCGCTCGGGGTCGCGCTGGTGCACGCGGGGCGCACTCAGCAGGGGCTGGCCGCGCTGGAGCGCGGTGTCGAGCGCGGCAGCGGGCACACACGCGCCCGCGTGCTGTTCCGCCGGGCCTACGCCCGCTGGGTGCTGGGCCATCACCGGGAGGCACTGGAGGACGTACGCAAGGCGATACCCGTGCTGCGGCAGATGGACGACGTGATCTGGACGGCGCGGGCGCTGACCCTGCGGGCGACCGTGCATCTGGCGGTCGGCGCGGTGGACCGGGCGGATGCCGACTTCACCGCGGCCGAGGCGCTGTGGGACACCACGGGCCAGGAGCACGACAAGGCCGACGCGGTGGAGAGCCGGGGTCTGGCGGCGTTCCGGTCGGGCGACATCCCGGCCGCGCTGCGGCTGCTCGACGAGGCCGAGGAGCGGTACGCCAAGCTCGGCACGCCGACGTTCATGCTCAACATCCGCCGCTGCGAGGTGCTGATGGCCGCGGGGCTGGCCCGGGAGGCGCTGACCGAGGCCGACTCGGCGATCGCCGTGCTCGACCGCATCGGCGGCCAGTCCACCCGCAAGGCCGAGCTGCTGCTGGCCGCCGCGCGTGCCGCCCGGCCGGCCGGCGAGGCGCACACCGCGATCGCGCGCGCCGACATGGCCGTACGGCTGTTCGCGGGGCAGCGGCGCGGCTGGTGGGAGGCACATGCCCGGCTGGTGCTGATCGAGGCGCGGGTGGCTGCCGGACGCAGTTCGGGGCGGCTGGTGGCCGACACGGCGGCGGTCGCCGAACGGCTGGCCGCCTTCGGCGCGCCGGCCGCGCCGGAGGCCTCGCTGCTCGCCGGCCGCATCGCGCTCGGTCTGGGCTGGCGGGCCGATGCCGAGCAGCATCTGGCGGTGGCCGCCCGCAGCAGGCGCAGCGGGCCGCCGCTGGCGCGGCTGACGGGCTGGGCGGCGCAGGCCCTGCGGGCCCAGGCGGCCGGATCGGGGCGCGGCGTCCTGGAGGCCTGTCGGCGTGGCCTGGACGTGCTCGATGCCCACCGGATGACGCTGGGCGCCTCGGAGTTGCGTGCCCGCGCCACCGAGCAGGGCGCGGAGCTGGCCGCGCTGGCCCAGCAGGCCAGCCTGGTCTCCGGCAGTCCACGTCGGCTGCTGGTGTGGAGCGAGCGCTGGCGGGCCACCGCGCTGTCGACCCCGCCGACGCGGCCGCCCGCGGACCCGGAGCTGCAGAGCAACCTGACGGCGTTCCGGGAGATCGCGGCACGCGCCGAGGCCGCCCGCATGGAGGCGCGCCCCGTTCCGGCCCTGGAACGCGAACAGCGGCGCCTGGAGCGGGAGATACGCTCCCGGACCCTGCACATACGCGGCGACGCACCCGGCGACGGCTACCGCTTCGACCCGGGCCGGCTGCTGGAACGGCTGGGCGACGACGTACGGCTGGCCGAACTCGCCGTGCTGGACGGGCGGGTTCAGGTGCTGCTGTGCGGGCAGGGCCGGGTACGTCGGTACGAGGCCGGGCTGCTCGCCGATGCGGAGCGGGAGGCCGAGCACGTCCAGGCCGGGCTGCGGCGGCTGGCCCACCCGGGTGCGGAGGGGCGGCTTTTGGTGGTGGAGGCCGCGGGGCGGCGCCTGGAGGAGCTGCTGCTCGGTCCGGCGGCGGCCCATCTTGGTGACGGCCCCGTGGTGGTCGTACCGCCGGCCCGGCTGCACCGTGTGCCGTGGGCGCTGCTGCCGTCGCTGCGGGAGCGGGTCCTCAGCGTGTCGCCGTCCGCGAGCAGCTGGCTGCGCGCCCGGGAGACCGAACCGCCACCCGGTGGCCGGCATGTGCTGGTGCGCGGGCCGGGACTGGCGACCGGTGGCGCGGAGGTGCCGCACCTGGCCGGCCGGTACGGCGGATCGGTCGTCCTGGAGTACGCGGACGCGCGCGTGCCGCGGGTCCTCGAGGAGCTCGACGGGGCCGAACTGGCGCACATCGCGGCGCACGGCACGTTCCGCGCGGACAGCCCGCTCTTCTCGGACCTGCGGATGGCCGACGGGCCGCTCATCGTCCATGACTTCGAGCGCCTGGACCGCAGCCCGTACCGGATCATCCTCTCCTGCTGCGAAACCGCCCGCTTCGCGTCCGTCGGCGCCGACGAACTGCTCGGCCTGGTCACCGCCCTGCTGCCGCTGGGCACGGCGGGCGTGGTGGCGAGCAGCGCGCCGGTCAACGACGCCGCTGTGGTGCCGCTGATGCTCGCACTGCACAAGGGGCTGAGCCAGGGCCTGTCCCTGGCGGAGGCCCTGCGCGACGCGCGGGC
Source organism: Streptomyces sp. NPDC111606 (assembly GCF_055656945.1). Taxonomy (NCBI): domain Bacteria; kingdom Bacillati; phylum Actinomycetota; class Actinomycetes; order Kitasatosporales; family Streptomycetaceae; genus Streptomyces; species Streptomyces sp. NPDC111606. The sequence continues at coordinate 646,997 of NZ_JBVKBY010000003.1, read as the reverse complement.
GGCTCTGCCGGGGGACGCGCTGCATCAGGCGACGGGGTGGGCGTTCTCGGCGTTCGGCGCGGCCTGATCCCGGTACGGCCCGGACAACTCCCTCACGCCGGCTGCGCATCCGGCAGATCCACCAGCCACGGCAGGGCGCCCCGGTCGCCGGCGCCCAGGCGGGCGTAGGCGCTGTAGAGGTGGTTCCCGACCGTGCGGACGGAGAGAGTCAGCTTCTCGGCGATCTGGCGGTTGCTCAGGCCCGTGGCCGCGAGCGTGACGATCTGGCGCTGCCGGGTGGTCAGTTCACCGAGGACCAGGCCGGACAGGGCGGGGGTGCGGGCGCCCTGGCAGCGGCGGGCCAGGGCGACGGCACGCGTGCGTGCGGTGCGAGCCGCGCGCGGGTCGCGGTGGGCCCGTACGGCATGCGCGTGCGCCTCGGCCGCGAACAGCAGGAAGCCGCGCTGCTCCAACTCCTCGGCCACCCGGTCCAGCGCGGGGCCGTCGCCACGGTCGAGCGCGGCGGCATGCTCGGCGAAGACACCGGTCAGACGGCCCGCGGCACGCTCCGGGTCGCCGAGGCGGACGGCGTCGTACGCATCGCCGGAGAGTGCCTGGACACTCCCGTCGAGGTCGCTGCCGGTCGCCTCGACGGTCCCGTCGGCGTGACCGCGGGCCGCTGTCGGCCGGGTGACCGCCCCACCCCCGTGGGGGCGGCCACCCAGGATCTTGTGCGCGGCCGTCGGATCGCCCGACTGCGCGGCGGCGAGGGCGAGTTCGAGGCGGCAGGACGGATCGTCACCGCCGTTGCGCAGGCCCTCCCGCGCCCATGCCGCCGCCTCACGCAACTCGCCGCGCAGCCGCGCGAACTCTGCGCGCACGGCCGCGTATCCGGCGGGCATCGAGGCGCCCTCCGCGACCAGCCACTCCCCCACCGGCGTCGGCAGCTCCCTTACGTCCGCCCGCTCGATGGCGCCGGTCAGCGCGGCCCGCTCGGCTTCGAGGGCGGGCCCGCACCGATCCGGCGTGCGAAGCGAGATGGGGGTCCCCCCGGCCGCGGGCTGGGGGAGGGACAGCCGCCTCGCCCGGAGCCGGCCGGCCGCGGCCCGCAGCGCCGGGCCGTGCAGGGGGTGGGCGAGGCGGACGGCGCCCTGGTCGTCGACGTGGATCAGCGAGTCGGCCTCCAGGCGTTCGAGGACGCGAAGATCGAGTCGGTAAGGCTCCAAGCCATTTTCGGGCCCCTGTTCCAGACCCGGTTCCGGATCGGGTTCCAGGTTCAAGGGCAACGGCTCGGAGAAGGCCAGGCGCTCGAGGATCTCGCGCTCTTCGGAGCAGGCACGGTCGAGGACGTGTGCGGTGTGCTCGCGCACCGTCGCGGTGACCGGCACCGGGCCGCGCCACGCCCACTCGTCGGAGTCCGAGTCCGGGCCCGCGTCGACGACCCGGCTGAGCAGCCCGCCCTCGCGCACCGCGCCCACCAGGTCGCGCAGCAGCCGCAGGTCCCCCCGGCACAGGCGGTGCAGCCGGTTCACGGTGAGAGGTTCGAGGCCACCGCCGCCCATTCCCGTGCCGGCCGCGAGCAGTTGGGCGGTCTCCTCGCGGGGCAGCGACTCCAGGGTGAGGCGGGGCAGGAGTTCGCCGGTCCACAGCCGGGAGATCGCGCCCGGGGCCGGGGCGCCGTCGGTGGTGACGACCAGGAGACGGGTGCGTCCGTGTACCGCCAGCTGATGGACGAGGGCGGCGGAGGCGTCGTCGAGCAGGTGCGCGTCGTCGACCAGGAGCAGCCGTACGCCGGACAGATGCTGGAAGGCGCCGTGCAGGGAGGCCGACTCCGGTACGAGGTGTGCGAACGCGGCGAAGCGGATCCGGCGGGTCTCGGGGGTGCCGGCCACCCGGGCGCAGTCGGTGCCGCGGACGGCCTCCGTGACGAGGCGGGTCTTGCCGCAGCCCGCCGGACCGGTGATCACGAGGCCCTGGCGGCCCGCGGTCAAGGAGCCGCGCACCAGCTCGAGTTCGTCCTCCCGGCCGGTGAACGGCCAGGGCAGCTCCAGGGTCTTCGCGTCACGTTCGAAGTTCGTCACGGCAGTAGGAGCACCGTGACTCACCTTTGATACAGGGGTACTTGAGTAGCCCTCGACTCAGGCGCCCGCGGCGGGCCGACGGCAGGCTGTCCGCATGACCGCTCGCTACTGCTCCCTCGCGCAGCAGTCGGCCCCCGCCTTCGCCCCGGGGCTGGCCGCCGAGCGGCTCAGTGCGCTCATCGGCGGACGCCGGATGTGGGTCAACGGCACCGTGCTGCACTACTGCTTCTTCGACCGGGAATCCGACGGCTCCGTGATCCCCGATCCGGAGACCGGCGAGACCCGGCGCGTGTCGTGGGTCGGCAGCAAGGAGCAGCAGGACGTCGTGCGCGAGTGCTTCCAGGAGTGGCAGGGCCTCGGCATCGGCCTGTCGTTCGTGGAGGTGGGCGACCGGTCGGAGGCCGAACTGCGCATCGGGTTCCAGCTCGGCGACGGCTCCTGGTCGACCGTGGGCAAGGACGCGCTCGGTGTCGGCCTCAACGAACGCACGATGAACTTCGGCTGGGACCTGACCGTGCCCGGGGAGCGCGGCACGGCCCTGCACGAGATCGGGCACGCGCTCGGCCTGCTGCACGAGCACCAGAGCCCGTTCGCGGGCATCCACTGGGACGACGAGGCCGTGTACGCCGATCTGGCGGGCCCGCCGAACTTCTGGAGCCGGGACAGGACGTTCTTCAACATCCTGCGCAAGCTCGATCCGAACGAGGTCAACGGTTCCGCCTGGGACCCGCACTCGATCATGGAGTATCCCTTCTCGGCCGGGCTGATCCTGGAGCCCGAGCAGTTCCGCGCGGGTCTGAACCCGCCGGGTGTGCTGTCCAAGGCCGACAGGGAGTTCGTCCAGCGCTGGTACCCGCCGGCCGAGACTCCGGAGCCGCGGGAGCTGGTGCCGTTCCGTTCGGTGCCGCTGCGGCTGGGGCCGGCGGAGCAGGCCGACTTCGTCGTCGAGCCGCCGGAGACCCGCGAGTACACGGTGGGCACCTTCGGCGACAGCGACACCGTCGTCGTGGTCTTCGAGGAACGGGACGGCGAACCCCGGTACCTCACCGCCCAGGACGACGGCGGCACCCCGGACAACGCCACCGTCAGGGCCCGCCTCGTCAAGGGCCGCCGCTATCACGTCAGAGTGCGCCTGTACTCCAGCTGGGGTTCGGGGGAGACAGCGGTCATGTGCTGGTGACGGCACGGATCGGCTGACGCGCACGACGGGAGAGTCCACAGTCCGGCGCCGGGGAAAGTGGCCGGGAACGCCACCTTCGGGGGAGGGTGACGTTCCCGGCCACGCCGACGCCACGGCACCGCTGACACAGGATGTCTTGCCGGTGTTCCAGAGAATGGACGCCTCTTGGTGACGTGCTGCGCCTGAGGTAGAAATAGGCCTCATGATTCCCGAGCTCTTGGTGCGACGCCTGGTCATCGACCTGTGCCGACGCCCGGGCTCGGGTTGTTGTTGCTGACTTAGCCCTGTCCCACGTGCCGCGCCGCCCGGTGGTCCCACCCGGCGAGGGCGGTTCGCGCACCCTGTCGCAGGGTCACCTGGGGCACCCCACCGCGATGCGAGGGTTGCCGGTCAGCGAGCCAGGGCTTGTCGCTGACGCTCATGACCGTTCTGGGCCGTAAGTTAAGACAGTTGCCCGAACGGATGTCAACGCCGGTCCACTGTGCGGACCGGCTCATGGCCACTCGACCTGCGCTCGCGCCCCGGTCCCGGCCGCCGCGTGGGCCGCCCAGTCCAGGATCTGGACGGCCGCTCCGGCGTCCTCCAGGCCTCGGCAACGGGCATGGTGGCGCCGCGAGATGGCGTCGAGGTCGAGATGTGCGCCGAAGGCCGGGTGCGCGGCGAGCCGGCGGGCGTAGGCCCACAGGGTGGCGTGCGCGGCGACCCGCTGTACCGCGGCGGCGTCCAGGTGATGCCGGTGGACGGCGTCGAGTTGGACGAGGGAGACCCACAACTCCACGTCGGCGGCGGTGATCTGATCACGAATCAGGTACTCGCGGCCGTCCAGCCACCGGTCCAGCGCGCCCAGCGCACGCAGCAGTGTCCCGAGCGCCTCGTCCCGCTCCGCCCGCTCGGCGCCGGCCGCCCCCGCGGCCTGTGCGGCCTCCTCGATGTCCTGCGCACACATCCGCTCGACCGCCTCGATCTCCGACTCCGCGCCGCCCGGGTACAGCTCCCGGCGACAACCGCCGAAGCGCCGGGCCAGGTCGCGGGTGATGTCGGGGGCGTGCGTGCTCACGATGCGCCCGGACCAGTCGTCGCTGAGGACCGGCGCGAGGGCCGGTCCGGCGTACCGGTGGACGCTGGCGTCGTACAGCGGACGCAGCGCCGCGTGCCCGCCGTCGGCGCAGTCGGGGATCTCGGGCAGGAAGGCCGCCGGGCAGACGTCGTCGAGGGCCAGCAGGCTGTGGGCGACGGCGATGCGCAGGCCGTCCGCACAGGCGGTCGTCAGGTGGAGGCGGTAGCGGCGCGGCACGGCGTAGTGGCCGCTGCGCTCGTCCCGGCCGATCCGGCCCCGGAAGGCGGGAGCGGTCGGTGCGGACGGGTGGGCGGCCAGCGGTGTGACGGACATGACTCTCCCCGGAGCAGGCGTGTGGACGTACACGTACGGAAGCGACGTGGAGGCTCGGCTCGGGGGTCAGATCGCGCTGCAGACGCGGAGCAGATCGATGTGACGGCGGGACGTGAGAAGGGGCGTACGGCTCACTCGACCGGTGACCGACTCAGGACGCCCCATGCTTCCCTACCAATTCACTAGGAAACCTGATGAGAGTGTCGGTCCGCGCGCGGCCTGCGTCAAGACGGCGTCCGCGGATTGAGCAGCGTCTGGGCCTTCGTACAATTTGATCCCGAACGAAACCCCTCCGGGGTCGAACTCCGGGGACGAAGGAGTGAGCCCATGCCCGGCCAACGATCGATCACCGCGGCGGAGAAACTGGCCGAGGCCAAGCTCGGCGGTATTCCGCTGCACCGGGAGCAGATGGCCGTGGTCGCCAACATCTACCGCGCGGCCTCGACCGTCCGCCAGCACCTGGAGAACTCCGTGCTGCGCGGGGCCGACCTGACCTGGACGGCCTTCGTGGTGCTCTGGGTCGTATGGGTGTGGGGCGAGTCGGAGACCCGGCATGTCGCGGAGGAGGCAGGCATCTCCAAGGGGACGCTCACCGGGGTGTCGCGGACGCTGGAAGGGCGGGGGCTGCTGAAGCGGACCGGGCACCCCAGTGACGGCAGGTTGGTGCTGCTGAGCCTCACCGAGGAGGGCGAGGAGTTGATGCGGCGGCTGTTCCCGGCGTTCAACGAGGAGGAGGCCTTCGTCGCCGGGCAGCTGAGCGAGGAGGAGTGCCGGAGCGTCGCGGACGGGCTGCGCCGGGTGGTGCTCCAGGTCGAGGAGCAGGGCGAGGAGCGCCGGCTCGCCCTCCTCGACGGGGCCGAGCCGGCGCCCCGGCGCAGCGGACGCCGGCCGAAGGCCTGACCCACCCGTCCGGTCAGCGGCGTTCGCGTGCGGCCCGTACCAGAGCGTCGAAGAGCCCCTGTTGCGCCGGGTCCTGGTGCGCGGTGTCCTCCGGGTGCCACTGCACGGCCGTGAACCACCCCTTCGCGCCCGGGAGTTCGAGCCCTTCCACCGTCCCGTCGGCGGCGCGCGCGGTCACCGTGAGCCCCTCACCGAGACGCTCCACCCGCTGGTGGTGGAAGCAGGAGGCCTCGGCCTTCTCGGTACCGGCGGCCTGTTCCAGCAGCGTGCCGGGCCGGATCGGCACCGGGTGCACCACATGCCGGTGCTCGCGTTCGGGGCCGCCCATGTCCTGCTCCAGTGTGCCGCCGAGTACGACGTTCACGACCTGCATGCCACGGCAGACGGCCAGCAGGGGTACGCCCAAGTCCAGTGCGCTTTGCGCGACTTGGAGGTCGAAGGCGTCCTGGAGGTCGTCGACGTCGTAGACGCTGTCGTGGACGTCGGCGGCGCCGTACCGGTACGGCGCGAGGTCACCGCCGCCCGGGAGCAGGACGCCGTCGAAGCGGGCGAGGCGTGCGGCGACGTCCCCGGAAGCGGGGTGGATGCCCGCCGGTTCACCGCCCGCTCGCCACACCGCCTCGATCAGGGCGCGGGCGCTCACCTCGGCGGCGTGGCGGAGTGCCGAGGTGGTGGCGGAGAAGCGGGCGGGTACGGCGATGAGAGGGCGGGTCACAGCTGGATCCAGGTGGTCTTGAGCTCGGTGTACTTCTCCAGGGCGTGCACGGACTTGTCACGGCCGTTCCCGGACTGCTTCATGCCGCCGAAGGGGACGGTCAGGTCGCCCTCCTCGTAACAGTTGACCCAGACCGTGCCGGCCTTCAGGGCGCGGGAGACGCGGTGGGCCGTGGAGAGGTCAGAGGTCCACAGGCCGGCGGCGAGGCCGTACTCCGTCGCGTTGGCCAGCCGTACCGCCTCGTCCAGGTCGTCGAAGGCGAGGACGGACAGGACGGGGCCGAAGATCTCCTCGCGGGCCAGCCGCGCGCCCGGGTCGACCCGGTCGAAGACGGTCGGCGCCAGGTATGTGCCGCCCGACTCGGCGTTCACGCGCTCGCCGCCGGTGCGCAGCCGGGCGCCCTGGTCGCGGCCGGTGCCGATGTGGTCGAGGACGCGGCCGAGGTGGCCCTCACCGACCAGGGCGCCCATCTCGGTGGCCGGGTCGAGGGGGTCACCGACGCGCAGCTCTCGGGCCCGGCGTACGACGGCCTCGGTGACCTGTTCGGCGATGGAGGAGTGGACGAGGAGCCGGGACGGGGCCGTGCACATCTCGCCCTGGTTGAAGAAGATGCCCCAGGCCGCGGTGGCGGCGGCCTGCTCCAGGTCGGGGGCGTCGGGGAGGACGATGTTCGGTGACTTTCCGCCGAGTTCGAGCCAGACGCGCTTGAGGTTGGAGTCGGCCGCATAGTGCAGGAAGTGCCGGCCGACGGCGGTGGAGCCCGTGAAGGCCAGGACGTCGACGTCGGGGTGGAGTCCGAGGGCGCGTCCGGCAACGGGCCCGTGGCCGTTCACCACGTTGAGCACGCCGGGCGGCAGACCGGCCTCGGTGGCCAGGCGGCCGAGGAGCAGGGCGGACAGCGGAGAGTTCTCGGACGGCTTCAGTACGACCGTGCAGCCGGCCGCCAGCGCCGGGGCGACCTTCCAACTCGCCAGCGCCAGGGGGAAGTTCCAGGGGACGACCGCTCCGACGACGCCGGTCGGTTCGCGGGTGACCAGCGCGAGGGCGTCGGGGGCGGTGTGCGGGGACTCGTCGGTGAGCTTGTCGGCCAGTTGGCCGTACCAGCGGAAGGTGCCGATGGCGGCGCGCAGTTCGATGTCGTAGGCGTCCGTGATCGGTTTGCCCATCTCCAGGCTGACGGTCAGCGCCAGTTCCGGGCGCCGTTCCTCCAGCAGGTCGGCGATGCGCAGCAGCACGCGGCCGCGCTCCGCGGGTGCGAGGCGCGGCCACGGCCCGGCGTCGAAGGCCCTGCGGGCGGCGGCGACGGCCGCGTCCACCTCGGCGGCGCCCGCGTCGGCGACCTGTGCCAGGGTCTGACCGTCCCGGGGCGAGACCACCGCGAAGGCCCCTGACCCGCCCGGCTCGTCGGCGCCGTCGATGTGATGGACGCCGGACGGCTCCAGGGACTTGGCGCGACGCAGCCACTCCTCGTGGGGGGCGTCCAGCATGCGGGGACCTCCAGATAACGTTTGATCTCAAACAATAAAGTCGGAAAGCGTGCCGGGAAGAGGCAGCCACCCGCCATCCCCGCCCGATGACAGCTCGGACCGGATGGCGGGCAGGCGCTACGGACGGGCCGAGCGTGTCAGCCGGCCGACGACGATGCCCAGCACCAGCACGGCCGGGACCGTCAGCTGAAGCCATAGGGCGGTGGTCCGGTCGCCACCGATGAGGGTCGTGAAGTTCTCGACGATCAGCCAGATGGCGCCGGCGATCCCGACGGCCCCCAGCACGGGGGCGATCAGCGTGTTCCACGGCCGCGTGTCGAGGCGCTCACGCCGGAAGAAGACGACGACCGAGGCCGAGGTCAGGAAGTACAGGAGCATGATCGCCAGTACGGCGATGCCGCTCCCCCACGAGAACAGGGTGAGCACCGGGTCCTTGCCGGCCAGCGCGAACGGGAGCACCAGCAGGACGGCGATCAAGGTCTGCACGAAGCCCGCGACACCGGGCGAGTGCCGGCGGTTGACCGCCGACAGTCCGCGCGGCAGGAGGCCTTCGCGGCTGAGCGAGAACAGGTAGCGGTTGGCCGAGTTGTGGAAGGCGAGGATGCCGGCGAAGAGCGAGGTGGCCAGCAGGATGGGCAGGACGTCGTTGACCCAGGTGCCGAACTCGGCGGCGATCGGCGGGAAGACGAACGCGGTCGAGTCGCCGCCCTCCAGCGCCTGCCCCGAGGCCGCGGCCGCCTTCGAGGCACCGTAGGACGAGATCAGCATCCAGGAGGCGAAGGCGAAGAAGCCCGTGACGAGGGCGACGGCCAGGTAGGTGGCCCGGGGGACGGTCCTTCTCGGTTCCCGTGCCTCCTCGCCGTAGATCGCGGTGGCCTCGAAGCCGATCATCGACGCGACGGCGAACATCAGCGCCACACCCGGAGCGCCGTCCAGCGCCGCCCCGGGCGAGAAGGTGTCCGCGAAGCCGAGCCCCTCGGGCCCGCCGCCCTTGGCGAAGGTCACGACCGCGAAGACGCACAGGATGCTGAACTCGGCCAGTACGAACACGGCCAGCACCTTCGCGCCCATCTCGATGCCCAGGGCGCCGAGGATCTGCACGATCGCCATGGTGATCAGGGCACACGCCCACCAGGGCACGTCCACCTCGGCGTAGTGCGCGAGCAGGCCGTTGACGGTCGCCCCGTACAGGCCGTACATGGCTGCCTGGATCGCGCAGTACGCGAAGAGGGCGATGCCCGCGCTGCCGTTGCCGAGGTTCCGGCCGAGCCCTTTGCCGATGTAACGGTAGAAGGCTCCGGCGTCCACCACGTGCCGGCCCATGGCGACGAAGCCGACCGAGAACAGCAGGACGATCAGACCGGCCGCGAGATAGGCGGCGGGGGCCCCGGCGCCGTTGCCGATGGCCACGGCGATGGGGACGGCGCCCGCGATGCCGGTGAGCGGCGCCTGACCTCGCGCCACGAGGACCCGGTTCACTGGCAGCCGGAGGAGGCGCCCAACTCCGGTTTCTGGGCGGTGACCCGGCACGCGGACATCGCCCGCGTCGACCGCGACCCGGAGACCTTCACGTCGACGAGGTTCGTCAACCTGGAGGAGGTCGACGACGACCAGATCAAGAAACGCGCCTCGATCCTGGAGATGGACGGCGTACGCCACCGCGCGCTGCGCAGCGTGATCCAGCGGCAGTTCGGCGCGAGCGTGATCAACAGCTACGCCGACTTCCTGCGCGGTCTGACCGCGACGACCCTGGACGCGGCCCTGGCCAAGGGCACGTTCGACTTCGTCGCCGATGTCTCCGCGGACTTCCCGATCAATGTGCTGGCCCGGCTGCTCGACGTACCGCCGGAGGACAACCAGCAGCTCATCGACTGGGGCAACCGCATCATCGGCAACACCGACCCCGACTACGCGGACGTGCTGCTGCACAGCGCGGAGAGCGAGAAGTACCGCGATCTGCCGTTCCGCTCCCCCGCGTCCGTCGAGGTCTTCGAGTACGGCCGGGAGCTGGCCCGCCGGCGGCGCGGCGGTGACGGCACGGACCTGGTCTCGCGGCTGGTCAACACGACCCCGCGCGACGGCGTCCCGCTCTCCGCGCAGGACTTCGACAACTACTTCCTGCTCCTGGTGGTGGCCGGCAACGAGACCACCCGGCACACCATCTCCCACTCCATGCTGGCCCTGCTCCAGCACCCCGAGCAGCTCGCCCGCCTCCAGGAGGACCCGTCCCTGATCCCCACGGCGGTCGAGGAGTTCCTCCGCTGGGCCTCCCCCGTCTATCACTTCCGCCGTACGGCGACGTGTGACGTCGAGCTGGGCGGCAAGCGGGTCAAGGCGGGCGACAAGGTCGTCATGTGGTTCGCCTCCGGCAACCGTGACGAGGAGGTCTTCGGCAACCCGTACGACTTCGACGTCGCCCGCGCCGACAACGACCACGTCACCTTCGGCAAGGGCAGCCCGCATCTGTGCCTGGGCAATCTGCTGGCCCGTACCGAGATCCGCATCATGTTCGAGGAGCTGATCCCGCGCATCGCCGACATCAGGCCGGCCGGCGACGTGCCGCGTGTGCGCTCCAACTTCGTCAACGGCATCAAGAAGCTGCCGGTCGAGGTCAAGCTCGCCTGATCTCCGGGCGGGGCGGCGGGGCGGGCGCGGGAGCGACGGTGTCGTGCTCCCACGCCCGCCGCGGTTCAGGCGGCGCGTACCGACAGGGCGTGGTGGAAGACGTCGCGGGGGTCCCACTTCGCCTTGACGCGCTGGAGCCGACGGTAGTTGTCACCGAAGTACAGGGCGTGCCAGGGCGCGCCGGTGTTCCGGGCGGGGTCCGCCAGGTCGGTGTCCGGGTAGTTGATGAACGCGCCGTCGGCCGCCGCGGGGGCGCCGCCGGTGTCGGCGTACAGGTCCTCGTAGAGCTCGCGCAGCCAGCCGATGTGCCGGGCGTCGTCCCGGGGGTCCTCCCAGCCGTTGACGTAGAACATCTTGATGCTCGCCTCACGGTGCGGGGTCGCCGTCGCGTCGGGGGCCACGGTGTTGACCTTGCCGCCGTGGGTGTAGAGGCTCACGCCCCCGCCGGGGTGGTCGTAGTCCGTCCGGGTCAGGTGGTGGTGCAGGGCCTCGATCTGGCGGTCGGTGAAACGCCTGCGCAGATAGCCCGACTTGACCTTGAGCCGGTAGACGGGGCCGGGGTCGCCCGGCGAGCCGGCCAGGGCCGCGGCCAGCCAGGCCTGGTTCCGCACCGTGCGGACGGGCTGGACCGGTACGCCCCGGTTGAGCGCCGCGATGTGCTCGTCCAGCATCCGCTCGGCGCCGGAGTCCGCGGCCACCTGGCCGATCATGAAGACCGTCCCGGACGGGCGGCGGGTGAGCGCGAGTTCGCTGTAGAGGGCGAGATACGGCGAATCGGGGGCGCTGTGCTGCTCCGCCCACGCGCCATGGTTGCGGACCAGCCGGGCGAACGACGTCCTGTCCAGCTTCTCCCAGTCCCAGGAGACCTGGAAGCTCAGTACGCCGGCCGGCGGCGCGGGCAGCAGACCGGACGGGTCGTCGCCGTCGGCGCCGGGTGTCCGGAACCAGTAGCGGGTGACGATGCCGAAGGTGCCGGGTCCGCCGCCGGTGTGGGCCCACCACAAGTCCCGGTGCGGATCGGAGGGTTCGCGGGTGGCCACCACGGCGCGCGCCCTGCCCCGCCGGTCCACGACGACCACCTCGACCGCGTACAGATGGTCGACGGACAGGCCCATCAGCCGCGACAGCGGACCGTAGCCACCGCCGAGGATGTGGCCGCCGACACCGACGTCGGCGCACCAGCCGGCCGGAATCGTCACTCCCCAGCCCAGATACAGCCGCCGGTACACGTCGCCCAGCAGGGCGCCGGCCTCGACCGCGAAGGCACGGCGGGCCGGGTCGTAGGAGACGCCCGTCATGGCGGACATGTCGACGACCACCTCCACGGCCGGGTCGGCGACGAAGTTCTCGAAGCCGTGGCCGCCGCTGCGGACCGTGATCCGCCGGCCGCTGTCGACGGCCTGCTGTACGGCCCGTACGACGTGCGCGGTCGTACCGACCACCCAGACGTGCTCCGGCTCGCCCACGAACCGGCGGTTGTAGCCCCGGGACGCCAGGGACCGGTACCGCCCATCACCGTGCCCGACCATGGCCGGTCCGCGCGGCGCAGGACAGGACGCCCCGTCCGCAGCCGCGACCGTCCCGGGCGCCACGACCCCCGCCGTCGTGGCGACCAGACCGCCGCGCAGCACGTTCCTCCTGCTCAATGCGCTCATGACGTCTCCTAGGACTGCCTTGGGACACTTCACTTGCCCTCGGTCACGACGCTAGGCGGCGATGGCGCCTAGAGCAGTCGTCCCAACCCCCGGGTCACGGTGGTGCCAACACCCGGATCGACCGCCCGCGAAATTCACGTGCCTCGGCGCGGCGGCCGCAGTACGGTCCCGGCGTGATCGATGACGACGGCTATTTCGGAGAGAACATCGCTGCCGGCTACGACGATTCGGCCGCGGACATGTTCAGCCCTGACGTGGTGGACCCCGCGGTCGACGTGCTGGCCGAACTCGCCGGCGACGGCACGGCACTCGAACTCGGCGTCGGCACCGGCCGGATCGCGCTGCCGCTGTCCGGCCGCGGGGTCCCGGTGCACGGCATCGACATGTCCCGCGCCATGGTGGACCGGCTGCGTGCCAAGCCAGGCGGTGACGCCGTCCGGGTGACGATCGGGGACTTCGCGACGACACGGGTGGCGGGTGAGTTCGCTCTCGCCTACCTCGTGTTCAACACGATCGGCAATCTGACGACCCAGGACGCCCAGGTCGACTGCTTCCGCAACGCCGCCGCCCATCTGCGGCCCGGTGGCTGCTTCGTGGTGGAGGTGGGCGTGCCCGATCTGCGCCGGCTGCCTCCCGGTCAGAGCGCCGTACCGTTCCACATCAGCGACACCCGGTGGGCGTTCGACACCTACGACGTCGCCACCCAGGCCATGAGCTCGAACTACGTCACCATCGTCGACGGCCGCGCCGAGCACTGGTCCATCCCGTTCCGGTACGTCTGGCCGGCCGAGCTGGATCTGATGGCCCGGCTCGCCGGTCTGCGGCTGCGCGACCGGTGGGAGAACTGGACGCGCGAGCCGTTCACGAGCGAGAGCGGCAAGCATGTGTCGGTGTGGGAGAAGCCGGCCGACCGATAGCCGGGCAGCGCGGTCGGAGCGTCCCGCACCGGCGGGCGTGGGCCCACGGCGTCAGGGGTTCGTCCACGCGTCGGGGTCGTCCGCGAGGCTCAGTACGTCGTCGGGCAGCTTCGCCGCGGCCACGTGGGCCAGGGTGACCTCACCGAGGATCTTGCGGACGTTGGCGCGTACGGCGATCCACAGCGGCAGCAGGGACTCCGCGGGGCCGATGTAGGAGAGGTCGGGCGGGCGTACGCCGCGCACCGAGACCAGGGGGCCGTCGGCCAGGCGGATCACGTCCGCGATGGGGATCGAGTCGGCCGGACGGGCGAGCCGGTAGCCGCCCTTGCCGCCGCGCTGGCTGACCACGAGGCCGCCCCGGCGCAGGTCGCCGAGGATGCCCTCCAGGAACTTGTGCGGGATCCCCTGCGCCTCGGCGATCGCCTCGGCCTTGAGCGAGGTGTCGTCACCGGCCGCGGCCAGCTCCAACGCCGCCCGCACCGCATAGTCCGCCCTCGCCGAGATCCGCATGCTGAGATTATCCATCACTGCGGTGCCCGTCCCCACCGGCCGGCCCGTCGGGTCAGGCGGGAAGGCTGAACGGCGGATGCGCGCCGTTGAGGAAGTAGTCCCCGACCTCGCGCAGTCTGTGCGCGATCGGCTCACGCAGGGTGTGCGTGCGGGTGTCGCGCCAGAAGCGGTCCAGGCCGTGCCGGGCGAAGGCGGCCGGCGCGCCGACAGCGTCCAGGGCGCGGGTGGTGATCTCCTGCGCGGCCCTGGAGGCGGCGGCCTCGGCCGCGCTCGCGAGCACGGCGATCTCCGCGCACTCCTCGTCGTCGAGCTCCTCGCCCCGCCCCAGGCCGCGATTCAGGGCGTCCACCGCCTGGGCGGCGAGGGCCGAGGCGGCACGTGCGCCGACGGCGAGTTCGCCGAACGCGGTGAGGACGTACGAGTCCTGCGGCGGGTGGCCCGGCCAGGGTTGCGGGGAGAACGGCTGCCAGGGGGACCGCACCGCCCGTCCGTGCTCGCGGACTTCGCCGAGCAGCCCCTCGGCGACGCCGAGGCAGAAGTGGGCGGAGACCAGCCGTGCGGTCGGCGCGGCGAGGCCGGCGAAGGGGGACAGGGCGCCCTCGTCGGAGGAGAGGGAACCGAGTACGTCGTCGGCCGCCACCGGCACGGCGTCGAACCCGACATCGCCGGCCGCTGCCAGCCGCCGGCCGAAGGTGTCACCGCCGCTGCCGCTGACCAGGCCCGGGTGGGCGGGGTCGACCAGGACGGCGAGGGGCTCGCCGATGCCGGGCGCGGCGGCGCGGACGACCAGCCGGTCGGCGACGCCGACTCCGGAGCCGTACCGCTGATGGCCGTCCAGCAGATAGCCGTTGGCCGTGGGGGTCAGCATGAGCGGCGGTTCCTGCGAGGCGATACCGCCTCCCCAGTGCCACTCCCCCGCCGTGAACGCCCGCTCGATCCGTGCGGCACGGTCGGGGCCGGCGAAGAACCGGGCGCAGAAGGACAGGAAGTAGTGGCTGCCCAGCAGGTGGCCGATGGCGCCGTCGGCCGCGGCGATGGTCCGGACGACGGTGTAGGCGGTGCGCCAGTCCGCGCCGCCTCCGCCGCGTTCGGCCGGTACGAGCAGGGTGAGCAGGCCCGATTCACGCAGCCGGGCGACCTCGTCGAGGGGTGGCTTGCCGGCCTGCTCGCGCTCGACCGCGTCCGTGGCGAGGTCGTCCGCCAGCTCGCGGGCCGTGTGCAGCCAGTCGGCACACCTCGTTCCTGTTTCGGTTGTCATGGCGGACTTCCTTCATGGCCGAAGAGAACGCGGTGTCTGGCTGCCCGGCCGACCGGGTCAGCGTCATCCTCACTCGCTCCACCGACCAGGGTCAACACTTCCCTAGTAATTCGATAGGAAATCTAGGGAATATGTGTCCCCGGTGACCGATTACCGCTCGGCGAAGGGGATCTGAGCCTCGGGACGAGCTGCCGTCACACTGCGGAACGGATGGGTCCACAGCCCCTGCGCCTCCAGCCGGGGCAGTACGCCCTCGCCGAACCAGTACGCCTCCTCCAGGTGCGGATAGCCGGAGAGCACGAACTCGTCGATGCCCAGCCGGTGGTACTCGGCGATCCGCTCGGCCACCTCGTCGTGACTGCCGACCAGCGCGGTGCCCGCACCGCCGCGCACCAGCCCGATCCCGGCCCACAGGTTCGGGTGGATCTCCAGCCCATCGGTGCTGCCACCGTGCAGGGCGAGCATGCGCTGCTGCCCCTCGGACTCACTGCGGGCGAGCCCGGCCTGTACGGCCCGCACGGTCTCCGCGTCGAAGCCGGCCAGCAGCCGCCGGGCCTCGGCCCACGCCTGATCGGCGGCGTCCCGGGTGATGACGTGCAGGCGGATGCCGAAGCGGACGCTGCGGCCCTCCTTCTCGGCCAGCGCCCGGATGCGGGCGATCTTCTCGGCGACGGCGGCCGGCGGCTCTCCCCAGGTGAGGTAGACGTCGACGTGCCGGGCGGCGATCTCCCCGGCGATCGGTGAGGAGCCGCCGAAGTACACCTCCGGGACCGGGTCGGGCACCCGGGCCAGCCTCGCGTCCTCGACCTGCAGGTGCTCGCCGACCAGGTCGACGGTCTTGCCCTCCCACAACCCCCGTACGATCTGCAGGAATTCACCGGTGCGGCGATACCGGTCGTCCTTGTCGAGGAAGTCGCCGTAGGCGCGCTGCTCGTGGTTCTCCCCGCCCGTGACGACGTTCAGCAGGAGCCGTCCGCCGGACTGCCGCTGGAAGGTGGCCGCCATCTGCGCGGCGAGGGTCGGCGAGACGAACCCGGGCCGGAAGGCGACCAGGAACTTCAGGCGCTCGGTGTGCCGGCTGACCATGGCGGTGGTGAGCCAGGCGTCCTCGCACCAGGCGCCGGTGGGGGTGAGCGCGCCGACGAAGCCCAGGTCCTCTGCGGCGCGGGCGATCTGGCTGAGGTAGGCGACCGTGGGCGGCCGGTCGCGGCCGGACGCCGTCGCGGGGGTGCCGTGGCCGCCGCCGACGACATGGCGGCTGTCGCCGTTCGTGGGCAGGAACCAGTGGAAGATCAGGGACACGCGGGGACTCCGATCGGGAAGGTGGCTGAGGGGAACGGTCGTCACAGCAGGCCGTGCCGGGGCGGCCTGGTGCCGTTCAGCGCATAGCGGCCGATGTGCTGGACCTTCCGGTGGGCCGGGTCGTGCCATCAAAAGGGGTGGCGCGAAGCGCCTCGTTGCGGGGCGGTGGCCGGGAGACGGGTGGGCGGGTGCGGGCGTCGCGCCAGTGGCGGTGCAGGCCCAGGGAGTCGAGCGCGGAGCGGGTGCCGGCCACCTCGAAGAGGGCGCTGCCGGCCTCCACGGCCGCCTCCGCAGCCGTCACCTTGGCGGCGGCCACGGCGATCGAGGCCTCGGCGGCCGAGTCGTCGGTCAGGTCGGCGCGGGCGGCGTCCACGGACCGCGCCGCGGTGGCGAGCAGCGCGTCGGCGGCCCGCACCCGGATCGCCAGTTCGCCGAAGCGCTGGATCAGCAGCGGATCCTCGGCGGCGGTGGCGTGGCCTTCGTCGACGCTCTCGAACCAGGGGCGGCTCTTGGTGCGGACGAACTCCACGGCCTCGGCGAGCGCTCCGGAGGCGATTCCAGCGTCGATGGCCGCGTGCAGCAACTGGGCCACGGCGCCGTGGAGTTGGGGTCCCCGGAAGGTGAGGTGGTGCGGCACCACCCGGTCGGCGGGCACGGGCACCGACTCCAGGCGGACGGTTCCGCTGGCCGTGGTGCGCTGGCCCATGTCGTCCCAGTCGTCCACGACCGTGAGGCCGGGGGCGTCCCGCGGGACGTACGCCACATGCAGGTTGTCGTCGTCGGCGCGGGCGAGGACGGGGATCCAGTCGGCGAACAGGGCGCCGGTCGAGTAGTGCTTGACGCCGTCGAGGACGTACGAGCCGTCCGGGCGCCGCCTGAGCCGGGTACGGATGTCCTGGACATGGCTGGTGCCCGCCTCGGACTGGGCGTTGCCGAACCGCCTGCCCGCCAGCACCTCGCCGAAGAGGAACTCCTGCTGCTCCCGTGTCCCCTGCCGGCGCAGCACGCCCACGTACACGAAGTGGCTCTGCGGGATCTGCGCGAGGCTGGCGTCGGCCGAGGCCAGCAACCGGAAGACCTCGGCGAGGGTCTCTGTACGGACGTCCGCGCCGCCGAACTCCGCGGGCACCGTCACACCCAGCAGCCCGGAGGCGGACAGCCGCTCCAGTTCCACGCGCGGAAGGCGGCGCCGTGCGTCCCGCTCGGCGGCGTCCTTGCGGAAGTCCGCGGCCAGTTCGGCGGCGACACCGAGGGCCGCGGCGTCGCCGGTGAGCACGGTCGCGGCGGTCATCCGGTGGCCGCCAGCACCGTCGGGCGGCCACCGAGGGCGAGCGAGAACTGGTCGGTGAGCTGGGCCAGGGCCTCGGCGGCGCCGGGCGCGACGGTCAGGGTGCCGTCTTCGGCCACGGTGATCTCCTTGTCGAGCGTGAACCAGCCCGGCGTGATGTGGGCGGGGCCCATGGAGTTCAGGACCGGGCGCAGGGCGTAGTCGATGGCCAGGACGTGGGCGGTGGTGCCGCCGGTGGCCAGCGGAAGGACCGTCTTGCCCGCCAGTGCGTACTGCGGCAGCAGGTCGAGCAGCGCCTTCAGCAGACCGGAGTAGGCGGCCTTGTAGACAGGGGTGCCGATCACGATGCCGTCCGCCCGCTCGACCAGGGCGGTGGCCTCGACGATCGCCGGGTGCCGGAACTGGGCGTGCAGCAGGGCCTCGGGCGGGAGTGTGCGGACGTCGAGCGGGATCACGTCGTGCCCCTGGGCGATCAGCCGGTCGTCCAGGTGGCGCAGCAGCCGGGCGGTGCGGGAGGTCGCGGAGGGACTGCCGGAGACGGAGAGGATGGTGGCCATGGGAGGACCTTTCGGGAGGAGTACCGGGTGGGCTGCGGCGGTGCGCCGGTGGGGACGTGCGGGTCAGGCGTGGGCGCCGACGGGCGCCGACTCGGCTTCCTGGGCCTCCAGTTCGCGTACGAGCGGCAGCACCCGCTTGCCGAAGTACTCGACCTCCTCCAGGTAGTGCAGGAAGCCGAGGAGGAAGAGGTCGACGCCGAGCCGCTTGTAGGCGACGATCCGTTCGGCGATCTGCTCGGGCGTGCCGATCAGCCCCGTCCGGAAGCCGTCGTTGTACTGGACGAGGTCCTCGAAGCCGGAGTCCTGCCACATGCCCTTGCCGTCGCCGGTGGACGGACCTGCCTGCTGGACGGCGTCGCGGAAGCCGTGGACGGCCTCGGTGTTGGCCTTGGCCACGATCTCGCGGAGCGTCTCGCGGGCCTCGGCCTCGGTGTCGCGGGCGATGAGGAAGCCGTTGAGCCCGAACTTCGGTGCGCTGCGGCCCGCTCGGACGGCGGAGGCGCGGACGTCGTTGATCTGCTCGGTGACGCCGTCGAAGTCCTTGCCGTTGCTGAAGTACCAGTCGGAGACGCGACCGGCCATGGCGCGGGCGGCGGTGGAGTCGCCGCCCTGGAAGATCTCCGGGTGCGGTCGCTCGGGGGTGTTGAGCGGCTTGGGCTTGAGGGAGAAGTCGCGTACCCGGTAGAAGTCCCCGGCGAGTTCGGCGTGGTCCTCGGTCCAGATCTTGCGCAGCGCGCTGATGAACTCCTCGGCGCGCCGGTAGCGCTCGTCGTGCTCCAGCCAGGGTTCGCCGAGGGCGGTGAACTCGCCCTTGAACCAGCCGCTGACGACGTTGACGGCGAACCGGCCGTTCGACAGGTGGTCGGCGGTGGCGCCGAGTTTGGCGAGGACGCCGGGGTGCCACAGGCCGGGGTGGACGGCGGCGATGACCTTCAGGCGCTGGGTGGCGAGGAGCAGGGCGAGGCTGAAGCTGGTCGACTCGTGCTGGAACTCGGCGCCGTAGCCGGCCATGTAGCGGACCTGGCTGAGGGCGTAACCGAAGCCGTTGTTCTCGGCGAGGACGGCGAGTTCGCGGTTGTAGTCGTAGCCCCAGTCGGTGCGCTGCTCGATGGTGCTGGTGACCAGGCCGCCGCTGACGTTCGGCACCCAGTAGGCGAAGCGGAGGGGGTCGGATCCGGGCGGTACGGGCATGGGGAACTCCTGGCATGACTGCGCACGCGAAAAGGACGCGTGCGTGGCAGGGAAAGGTGTTCGGTGATCGGGATTCAGTGATCGGGATCAGTGACCGGGATTCAGGCGTGCGAAATCGCCGTCCCGGGGAAAGCCGAAATCGGCACGGAAATCGGCCGACGGTGAAATGTGCGAGGAGAGCGGCGCGAGTGCGAGGGTTTCCCTCGGTGCGCTCAGACCCGACAGCGACAGCAGGAGCTGGAGACACGCGCGAGGTCGACGTGGCGTCGCCGCGTGAGGTCCTGTCGCTTCATGCCTTCGATCAAAGCAGCGGGGACTCCGGGGGGTCAAGAATGCCCGGTTGGGATTCCACATGCTGAGAGTCGGTATTCACGAGGTTGTGACAGGGTTTCCCTTGAACGCGGCGCGCGGCCCGGGTCACGCTCCTGGCGTGCGTATCGAACAGCTCGAATACATCGCCGCCGTCACGCGATTGGGTTCACTGCGGCGCGCCGCCGAGGAGCTCCATCTGCCCCAGCCGGCGCTCAGCGAGACCGTGCGCAATCTGGAGCGTGAGCTCGGCGTGGACCTGCTGGAGCGCAAGCGGTCCGGTGCGAAGGTCAGTGACGAGGGACGGGAGCTGCCGCCGCACATCATGAGCGTGCTGGACGCGGTCGACCGGCTGCGCGGCGCGGCCGACGACCAGCACCGCATCAGCCGTATGGTCCGGCTCGGCACCGTCAACACGGCCACCGTCCCGCTGGTCATCCCGACGGTCCGGGAGTTCCGCGCCTCGCACCCGGCCACCCAGGTCGAACTGGTCGGCGCACAGCAGTCCGAGATCCAGCGCGGACTGCTGGAGGGTGCGTTCGATCTGGGGCTGGTGAACTACCTCGGGGGCGACGACATGCCGCCCGGCTTCGAGACCGCGGAGCTGCTGCGCGGCCGGCCGGTGGTGTGCGTGCGTCCGGACAGTCCGCTGGCCGCCCTGGAGGCGGTGGACGCGGACAGCCTGCTCGCCGAACCGCTGGTGGTGATGCGGTCCGGCTATGTCATGCACCGCTTCGTGCACCGGCTGCTCGGCGGTCGTACGCCGTCCTTCTCGTACTCCACCGACGGCGCCGAGATGGGCAAGCTGATGGTCGCCGAGGGACTGGGGGCGACCGTGCTGCCCGACTTCAGTGTCCTCGGGGACCCGCTGGAACGGCGGGGCGCGATCACCGTACGGCCGCTCGCCGGTGACGCGACCGACGTGTTGCTGGTCCTGCAGAGCCGCCCGTCCGGCCCGGTTCCCCGGGCCGTCCGCGATCTGCGCGAGCTGTTCGTGCGCAACGCACGGGCGCACAGCGCCCCTTCGTAGCCCGTACTCGATCAGATCACGGTCACCGGATGCCGGACCACCGCGTCGAACAGATAGCCCTGGGTGTTGGGCACGGCGACGTCCGGCTGACGGCGGCCTGTCGTGTCGGTGGCGCGGGCCAGGAGGTGGGTGGCACCGGTCGTGTCGGGCTTCCAGCTGACGGACCAGCGGGTCCAGGTGTCGGCTCGGGGCCGGTCGTGCAGCCGGGCCGTGCGCCAGTTCGCGCCGCCGTCGGTGCTGACGTCGACCCGCGCGACGGCGCCGGTGCCCGACCAGGAGCGACCGTGCAGCACCTGTCCCCGCCCCACCGGGAAGGTCGCGCCGCTCGCCAGCTCGAAGGCGCTCTTGATGGTCTGCCGGGTCAGCGGCGCGCTGCCCGCCTGCGGGTGGGCGGGGCCGAACAGCCGGTAGAAGGTGGTGTTCCACGGCGAGAACAGCGGCTGCGCCGACACCTCGATGTCGCCGACCCACTTGATCGACGCGATCCCCACCCACGAGGGCACCAGCACCCGCACCGGATACCCGTGGTCGTACGGCAGCGGCTCGCCGTTCATCTCGTAGGCGAGCAGGACGTCGTCCAGCGCCTTGGCCAAGGGCAGCGGCCGGCGCACCCGGCCGAGGCTTTCGCCCCCGCTGACGTACTCGGCGTCCAGCCCGCGCGGCTGCAGGTCCACGGCGTACGGGGACAGCCCGGCCTTGCGCAGTACGTCGGCCAGGCGCACCCCGCGCCAACGCGCCACGCCGATCGCGCCCTGCGTCCACGAGGTTCCGGCGACCGTTTCCTGCTGCTGGGTGGTGTAGTAGGTGCGGCCGTTTCCTGCGCACTCGACGAACGCGGTCCGGGTGACGGCGGGCAGGGCGCGCAGATCGTCGTACCCGAACTCGACCGGGCGGCCCTCGGAGGGCTTGCCGCGCAGCCCGTCACCCCAGAGTCTCAGCCGCCAGTCGGCGGCATCCAGCACGGGGGTCGCCGTGTGGTTGCGTACGAAGAACAGCTCGTTGGGGGTGTGATGGCCCGTTCCGCGCAGCGCCTCCCAGCGGGTCTCGGCGTTGGTGCCGCGCCGGATGAACCACTCGGCCGGCAGCGGTTTGACGATCGGAGTGTCGGCCGCGTGCGCGGGACGCGGGGAGGGCAGCGCGGTCGCGGCCGCCGTGGCGGCGAGCAGGGTGAGCAGCCGGCGGCGGCTGACCCCGTCGGCCCGGGCATCGCCGGCGAGCCACTGGCGCAGCCTGCGGCGGTCGTAGACGGTCTCGTCGACGCGGGACGCGGAACGGGGTGAGGGCGCAGAGAAAGCAGGCATGACGGGTCCTCGTCGTCGATGGTCGGGCCGGACGGTGATACCGCCTGTGAGGGGCAGCGGCAAGGCAGGTCAGACTGCCAGGGTTAACGACACCGGTGCGTACGGGTGTTGGAGGCGTGGCCGGGAAGCGTGTGTCAGCCGGGGAGCCGACACACGGCGGCGGCCACGCGGACGAGGTCCACGGCGCGGGCGCACTTTCAGAGAACTTTGGCAAGGAAAGTACGGGTGCGTTCCTGGCGCGGGTGGTCCAGGACGTCGGCGGGCGGTCCCTGCTCCACCACGACTCCGCCGTCCATGAACACCACGGTGTCGGCGACCTCGCGGGCGAAGCCGATCTCGTGGGTCACGACGATCATGGTGGTGCCGCTGCCCGCCAGGTCCTTGATGACGTCGAGGACTTCGCCGACCAGCTCCGGGTCCAGCGCGGAGGTGGGCTCGTCGAAGAGGAGCACCTTCGGTTCGAGGGCGAGCGCGCGGGCGATGGCCACGCGCTGCTGCTGGCCGCCGGAGAGCCGGCGCGGGTAGGTGTCGGCCTTGTCCGCGAGGCCGACCCGGTCCAGGAGCCGGCGGGCCGTCTCCGCCGCCTCCCTGCGCGGGCGGCGCAGGGCGGAGACAGGGGCTTCCACGAGGTTCTCCAGCACGGTCAGATGCGGGAAGAGGTTGAAGTTCTGGAAGACGAACCCGATGCCGGTCCGCTGCCTCCGGGCGTCCTTCTCCTTCAGCTCGTGGAGCTTGTTGCCCGCGCGGCGGTAGCCGATGAGCTCACCGTCGATGCTGACCCAGCCGCGGTTGACCTTCTCCAGGTGGTTGATGGTGCGCAGCAGCGTGGACTTCCCGGAGCCGGACGGTCCGAGGATCACGGTGACCTCTCCGGCGCGGACCTGCAGGTCGACGCCGCGCAGCACCTCCAGCGGGCCGAAGCTCTTGTGGACGCCGTGGACGTCGACCATGACGTCGCTCATGCCTGCTCCGGCGGGTTGACCCGCGATGTCTCGATCGCGGAGGCAGAGGTACCCCACTTGGCGAGGATCCGGGCGTACGTTCCGTTCCTGATCAGCTCGTTGACGGCCGCCTGGAACGCCTTGGTGAGCGGGGAGCCCTTCTTGAAGGCGAAGCCGACGTCCAGGCGGTGGTACTCGCCGAGGAAAGTGGTCTGCGACGCCGGTTGTGCCGCCTGGTGGCGCAGGCCGTTGATGGTCGACATGATCACGTCGATACGGCCCTGTTGGAGCGCGGTGAGCGTGGCCGCGTTCTCCGAGTAGACCTTCACGTCGTACGGCTTCTTGCCCACCTTCGCGCACACCCCCTTCTGCGCGGTGAGGGTCGCCTCGAAGGTGGTGCCGGCGCCGGTGCCGATGGTCAGCCCGCACAGCTGGGTGAGGTCGGTGATCTTCGACTTGAGGGCGGTGTTGCCCTTCTTCACCGCGAAACCCTGGCCGTCGTTGATGTAGGTGACGAAGTCGATGGTCTTCAGGCGCTCGGCGGTGACGCCGAAGTTGCCGGTGCCGAAGTCGTACTTGCCGCTGCCGAGGGCCGGCAGGATCGCCTCGAAGGAGGCGTCCTGACGCTCCAGCCCGACCCCGAGCACCTTGGCGACCGCGTCCGCGAGGTCGATGTCCTGGCCGGCGGGCGCCTTGTCCGTGCCGTTCGGGTAGTAGGCGCCGGGCGGGAATCCGATCGAGCTGCCCACGCGCAGCTTGCCCGCCTTGCGTACGTCGGCGGGGAGCAGGGCGGCCGCGGAGTCCAGCTTGCGGACGGTGGCCACCGGGTCGTCGGTCGGCGCGGGAGAGGCCTCCGCACCGACTGCCGCCGTACCGCCGGTGTCGCCGGAGCCGCAGGCCGTCAGCGCGAGCAGCGGCAGCAGGGCTAGGGCGGCGGTGCCGCGCAGGCGGGTCCTGAGGGTGCGGGTTCTGAGCGTGCGGATGTTCACTGGTCGGGGGCCTTTCCCGTGCGTTCCCGCACTGCGAGGTGCTTCTCGAAGGGCAATGGGCCGATGGTCTCCGGGTCGGCCTCCGTGTCGAACAGGGGTGTGTAGCCGGTGGCCAGGTACAGGCCGCGCGCCTCGGGCTGGCGTGGACCGGTGGTCAGGTGGATCCGCCGGTATCCGTGCGTGCCCGCCGCCCGCTCCAGCTCGGCGATCACGCGGCGGGCGAGGCCGCGTCTGCGGTGGGCGGAGTGGGTCCAGATCCGCTTCAGTTCGGCGGTGGTCGCGTCGTACCTGCGGAAGGCGCCGCCCGCGACGGGCTCGCCGCCCTCCAGCAGCAGCAGGAGCAGACCGCCGTGGGGTTCGGTGAACTCCTCGTCGGGGTAGCGGGAGATCTCGGCGTGCGCGTCCTTGCCGTAGCGGGTGGAGTACTCGTGGCCGAGTTCGCGCAGCAGCGGTCTGACGCGCGGGTCGGACACCGGTACCTGAACGACGGACAACTCGGGTGCGGAGGTCATGCGTTCACCGACACCGGCGTCCGCGCCTCGCGTGCCGCCCGCTCGGCGTCGCGCTTGGCGACCTCCTCGCGGACGATCGGGATCACGTGCCGGCCGAAGTCGATGGCGTCGCCGAGCAGGTCGTAGCCGCGGGCGGAGAGGATGTCCACGCCGAGGTCGTAGTAGTCGAGGAGTGCCTGGGCGACCGTCTCGGGGGTGCCGACCAGGGCGTTGGAGTTGCCCGCGCCGCCGGTCGCGGCGGCGGTCGGGGTCCACAGGGCGCGGTCGTAGCGCTCGCCCGCCTCGGCGATGGCGATCAGCCGCTGCGAGCCGACGTTTTGAGGTGTTGCAGCCTGCGGCTGCTCATGCCCGTTGTGGCGCTTGGTGATCGCCTCTCCCCGCTCCTTGCGGGCCTTGATCGCACCTACCGTGCGGTGAGCCTTCTCCCAGGCCAGTTCCTCGGTCGGGGCGATGATCGGGCGGAAGGCGACCTGGATGCGCGGCACGTCGGTGCGGCCCGCGGCCTTCGCGGCGGCCTTCACGTTCTCGATCTGCTCGGCGGTCCTGGCCAGGGGCTCGCCCCACAGGCAGTAGATGTCGGCCTCGGCGCCTCCGGCCGCCAGCGCGGCGGGCGACGAACCGCCGAACGACACATGGGGGCGGGGCTGCTGGACAGGGAAGACGTCGCTGACGAAGTCGTGGAAGCGGTAGTGCTCGCCCTCGTGGTCGAACGGCTCGTGGGTGGTCCAGATCTTCTTGACGATCCGGATGTACTCACGGGTGCGGGCGTATCGCTCGTCCTTGGTGAGGGTGTCGCCCTCGCGGCCCTGCTCGTGGTCATTGCCGCCGGTGATGAAGTGCACGGTCAGCCGGCCTTCGCTGATCCGGTCGAGGGTGGCGAACGTCTTGGCGGCGAAGGTCGGATACGAGACGTTGGGCCGGTGCGCCAGCAGGATCTGCAGGCGGTCCAGCCGGCTCGCGATGTACGCGGCGGCCGGTGCGGGGTCCGGCGATCCGGAGCCGTACGCGAACAGCACCCGGTCCCAGCCGTGGTCCTCGTGTGCCCGGGCCAGGCGGAGGGTGTAGTCCTTGTCGAAGGCGGCGCCGGAGCGCGGCGTGGTTTCGGAGCCGTTGTTGGTGGCGGCTATACCGAGGAACTCCACCGGCATGGGTATGACCTCTCGGAAACGCGCACACGGACAGGCGTGACCGAACTGCTTGTGCGCAAAGGTGAATGGGCGACTGAATTCAATGCGAGCGTGACGACGCGAAGCGTCGAAAGACGGTGCTACGGCAGCGCGCGAAAAAGGAGAACTCGGCCCGCGACGGGGTCACCGAGGGAGGGAAGGGCCGGTCAGAGGGCCCGCTGCCGAATCAGGCGCAACACGCCGCGGACCACACTCGACCGAAGTCGATGTGATCGCGCGAGACCAAGCGCAGCTGGGCAGTCATGCGACTAATTGAGCAGTACATCGTGCTCCCCGTCAAGCAGATCCCGGATGACGGAACACGTGGACAGCCGTCTCAAAGCTTGCTGTTGACACATCGATGGCGTGGGCACATACGATCGACGGCGGACCGGCTGCGCGTTGTGCGGCAGCCTCTCCGGCCGCGTTGAGGGACGCGGCGAGCGTGTCGACGCCGATCCCCGGCCGCACCGAGTGCCCCTGGGGTCACCCACGCCTGCGTTCCCTCCCCGGAGAGCCTCCCCATGGTCACGTCGCCCGATCTCACGTCCGGCCCCGCAACGAAGAGTCACCCGGTACTCGCCACCGACCTGCCGCGGATCGTCCCGCGCCGGCACGTCGGCCGGTGGCTGACCGCCGCCGCCGCGCTGTTGCTCTTCGCGATGGTGCTCAATTCCGTGGTCCGCAACGACGCCTTCCAATGGGACGTGGTGGGCCGGTACTTCACCACGGCCGCCGTGCTCGACGGGCTGCTGCTCTCGCTGTGGCTGACCGCCGTGGTGATGGTGCTCGGCTTTCTGTTCGGCACCGTGCTCGCGGTGATGCGGCTCTCCCCCAACCCTGTGCTACGCACGCTGAGTTGGGGTTATGTGTGGGTCTTCCGATCCACACCCCTGCTGGTGCAGCTGCTGTTCTGGTTCAACATCGGCGCCCTGTATCCGACGCTCGGCCTCGGCATCCCGTTCGGCCCGGAGTTCCTCACCTTCAAGACGGTCAACCTGCTCGGTCCCACTCTCACCG
Source organism: Streptomyces sp. NPDC111606 (assembly GCF_055656945.1). Lineage (NCBI taxonomy): Bacteria > Bacillati > Actinomycetota > Actinomycetes > Kitasatosporales > Streptomycetaceae > Streptomyces > Streptomyces sp. NPDC111606. The sequence continues at coordinate 620,694 of NZ_JBVKBY010000003.1, read as the reverse complement.
CCGTCATCGGCCTGACCCTGCACGAGACCGCCTACGCGGCCGAGGTGGTGCGCGGCGGCATCCTCGCCGTGGACGCGGGGCAGACCGAGGCCGCCCAGGCACTGGGGCTGAGCAGACGCCGCACCCTGCGCCGGATCGTCGTACCGCAGGCCATGCGTTCGATCGTGCCGACGGCCGGGAACATGCTGATCGGCACCCTCAAGGGCACCAGCATCGTCAGTGTGCTGGCCGTCCACGACCTGCTGTACTCGGTGCAGTTGATCTACAACCAGACGTACCAGATCATCCCGCTGCTGATGGTCGCCACCCTGTGGTACATCGCGGTCACCACGGTGCTGAGCGCGGGCCAGTTCTACGTCGAGCGGTACTACGCGCGCGGCAACTCACGCACCCTGCCGCCCACTCCGCTCCAGCGGCTGCGCGGCCACCTGACCGCCGTACGCCTTCGGCTGCGGGCGGCGACGGCAGCCGACGCCCGCCCGGCGATCGGCGGTGACCGGTGAGCGCCGGCTCTTCCGCGGCGGTCCTGGTCGTCGTGGGCGCGGGTCCGCGTGCCACGGGCCTGCTGGAGCGCATCGGCGCCAACGCCCCCGAACTGTGGGACGGGGAAAGTGAGTTGCGCATCCACCTGATCGACCCGCACTCGCCCGGCCCGGGCCGGATCTGGCGGGACGAGCAGTCCGCGCTGCTGCGGATGAACTCGATGGCGGAGGACGTCACGATGTTCACCGACGAGTCGTCCACCATCGACGGTCCGGTACGCCCCGGGCCCTCGCTCGCCGAGTGGGCGGCCCAGTTCTCCGGCCGGGGCCCACGCCACGCGCCCCACGCCGAGCCCGCCGACCCGGAGGTGCTCGCCGAACTGCGCTCGCTCGCCGGGACGGACTTCCCCACCCGCCGGGCCCAGAGCGCCTATCTGGACTGGGTGTTCCGCAGGGCGCTGGCCCAGCTGCCGCCCACCGTGACGGTCGAGTGGCACCGCACGACCGCGACCGCGGTCACCGGTCCCCCGGACGGCCCGCAGTACGTTCACCTGGCCGACCGCGCCACCCCCCTCACCGCCGACCTGGTGGTCCTGGCGCAGGGGCACATCGGCTCCACCCCCGCCGCCGAGCACCGCGACCACGCCGCCTTCGCGCGCCGCCACGGCCGCTTCCATCTGTCACCGGAGTTCTCCGCCGACGCCGACCTGTCCGCGCTGCAACCCGGCGAGCATGTCGTCCTGCGCGGCTTCGGGCTGGCCTTCATCGACCTGATGGCGCTGCTCACCGAGGGCCGCGGCGGCACCTACCGCACCGAGGCCGACGGCAGCCTCACCTACCTGCCGTCCGGCCGCGAGCCCGTCCTGCACGTCGGATCGCGGCGGGGAGTGCCGTACCACTCCAAGACCCGCTACCGGCTCCAGGGCCCCCGGCCGCCGCTGCCCCGGCACTTCGGTCCCGATGCGGTCGACGCGCTGCTCGCCGAGGGGCGCCCGCTGGATCTGCGGCGCGATGTGTGGCCGCTGATGGCCAAGGAGATCGGCTTCGGCCACTACCACGAGCTCTTCCATGCCCACCCCGAGCGCACCGCCCTCCCCTGGCCGGACTTCATCGCCGCCTACGACCGTCTGGACTGGTACGCCGACGCCATGGCCGACCTCGTAGCCGCGGCCGTACCCGACCCGGCGGACCGGCTGGACTTCGAGGCCCTGGACCACCCCCTGGACGGTCTCGCGTTCCCGGCCCCGGACGCCTTCCAGGAGCACCTGCGGGACCGGATCGCCGGGGACGTCGCCCGCCGCGAGGACCCGGAGTTCAGTGCCGACCTCGGGGCGTTCCTCGCGCTGCTCTCCATCTACGGGCAGCTGCCCCGCCTGGTGGCCGGCGGACGGCTGACCGCTCGGTCCGTCGCCGAGCAGCTCGACGGCTGGTGGCACGGATTCTTCAGCTTCCTGGCCTCCGGGCCGCCCGGCTTCCGGCTGCGCCAGCTGCTCGCCCTGTCCCGGGCCGGAGTCGTCCGCTTCCTGGGCGCCGGCATCCGGATCGGCACCGACGAGACGACCGGCACCTTCACCGCGGCCGGCCCCACCCTCCCCGGCCACACGCTCCACGCGACCGCCCTGATCGAGGCGTATCTGCCCCGCCACTCCCTGGACCGCACCGAGGACCCCGTCCTGCGTGACCTGCACCGGGCCGGCGCCCTCACCGAGGAGGTCATCGCCGACCCCACGCACACCCACCGCTCCGGCCTGCTGGCCGTCTCCGCCGCGGACGGCCATGTCCTCGACCCGTCCCTCGGCGGCACGCACCCACGCCGCGTCGCCCTCGGCGCCCCCACCAACAGCCGGGCCGTCGCCGCGTTCGCCCGCCCCCGCACGAACGCCCCCGCCTTCCGCCAGAACGACGCGGTGGCCCGTGCGCTGCTGTGTGCCCTGAGCTCACAGTTCCCAAAGGGAGAGATGGCAACGTCCACTATGTGAAATCCCTCTTGGGGTGAGCGCCACCTTCTGCCACGATCCCCATCAACCAGGTAGGAAAACTAGGAATCGGTGGGGTGGGGTGGCCATGAGTTCGCGCGAGCACGCACGCCTCGTCCCGCCCCTTCTGACCTCGCGTCGCCACATCGACTTCGCGCGTACGTCAAGCGCCATCTGTCGGCTCGTCTGAAGCCGTTCGCGGAGCCTGCCCGCGCTCCGCACCAGCGCCACTGTTCTCCGACGTACTTCCGCGCTCCCCTGTCACTCATCTCCGAGAGGACACCTCCGTGTCTGCCGCAAGACCGCTCAACACCCTGCGCACCCTCGCCGTCATAGCGGCGCTCCCCCTGCTGCTGACCGCTTGCGGCTACGGCGCCGACTCCACCGACGACGGCAAGCAGGCCGAGGTCGCGGCGGACGCCAAGAAGCTCTCCGTCGACGACGTGAAGATCGGCTACTTCCCCAACCTGACGCACGCCACCGCTCTGGTGGGCGTCCAGGAGGGCCTGTTCCAGAAGGAGCTCGGCGGCACCACGATCAAGCCGTCGACGTTCAACGCCGGCCCGTCGGAGATCGAGGCGCTGAACTCCGGCTCCATCGACATCGGCTGGATCGGCCCGTCCCCCGCGATCAACGGCTACACCAAGGCGGCCGGGAAGAACCTGCGGATCATCTCGGGGTCGGCCTCGGGCGGGGTGAAGCTCGTCGTCAACCCGGAGAAGGTCAAGTCCCTGAAGGACGTCAAGGGCAAGAAGATCGCCACGCCGCAGCACGGCAACACACAGGACGTGGCGCTGCTCAACTGGATCTCCGAGCAGGGCTGGAAGGTCGACGCGGAGAGCGGCAAGGGTGACGTCTCGGTCGTCCGCACCGACAACAAGATCACCCCGGACGCCTACAAGTCCGGCTCGATCGACGGTGCCTGGGTGCCGGAGCCGACCGCGTCCAAGCTGGTCGCCGAGGGCGGCAAGGTGCTGCTCGACGAGGCCGACCTGTGGCCCGACAAGAAGTTCGTGATCACGAACATCATCGTCCGGCAGGAGTTCCTCAAGGAGCACCCGGACGTCGTCGAGGCCGTGCTGCGCGGTTCGGTGAAGACCAACGAATGGATCAACGCCAACCCGGACAAGGCCAAGGCCTCCGCGAACAAGGCCCTGGAGGAGCTCTCCGGCAAGGCCCTGCCCGCCGAGGTCATCGACCCGGCGTGGAAGTCGATCACCTTCCTCGACGACCCGCTGGCCGCGACCCTCGACACCGAGGCGGAGCACGCCGTGAAGGCCGGCCTGCTGGAGGAGCCCGACCTGAACGGCATCTACGACCTCACGCCGCTCAACAAGGTCCTCAAGGCCGACGGCAAGGACGAGGTCGACGACGCCGGTCTCGGCGTCAAGTAACCACCGCATCCGCTCAGTTCCCAGGAGGTGACGACCATGGCCACCCCGACGGCCACGACCGCGAAGGTCGCCGAGGACGCCGCGGCGGTGACGTATGCCGCGCGCGTCGAGCATGTCTCGAAGTCCTTCGCCGGCCCGACCGGGCAGCAGCTCGTCCTCGACGACATCACGCTCGATGTCGCACCCGGCGAGTTCGTCACCCTCCTGGGGGCCTCCGGCTGCGGCAAGTCGACGCTGCTGAACCTGGTCGCGGGGCTGGACCTGCCGTCCACCGGTTCGATCGGCACGGACGGCCGGCCCGCCCTGATGTTCCAGGAGCACGCACTGTTCCCCTGGCTGACCGCCGGCAAGAACGTCGAGCTCGCGCTCAAGCTGCGCGGGGTCGCCAAGGCGGAGCGCCGCCCCGAGGCGGAGCGGCTGCTGGAACTCGTCCGGCTGCAGGGGGCGTACGGCAAGCGGGTGCACGAGCTGTCGGGCGGCATGCGGCAGCGGGTCGCCCTTGCCCGCGCGCTGGCGCAGGACAGCCGGCTGCTGCTGATGGACGAGCCGTTCGCGGCGCTGGACGCGATCACGCGTGACGTGCTGCACGACGAACTGACCCGTATCTGGCGGGAGACGGGGCTGTCGGTGCTGTTCGTGACGCACAACGTCCGCGAGGCGGTGCGGCTGGCCCAGCGTGTGGTGCTGCTGTCCTCGCGGCCCGGCCGGATCGCGCGGGAGTGGACGGTCGACCTCGCCCATCCGCGCCGTATCGAGGACACCGCGGTCGCCGAGCTGTCCGTCGAGATCACCGAAGAACTGCGTGGGGAGATCCGCCGCCATGGCCGGCACTGACAACCGCGTCGACACCAAGGTCGACGTCACCAAGGACGGTTCCACGACGGCCGGGGCGCCGCAGGATCCCAACGATCTGGCGGGACTCGAGGCCGGGCTCGACGCGCTGGACTCGGTGCAGGTGAGCCGTACACCGTTGCGCGAGACCCTGGTCCGCAAGGTGTTGCCGCCCGTCTCCGCGGTCGCGTTGGTGCTGGTCGTCTGGCAGTTGCTGGTGTGGGCCGAGGTCGCACCCGACTACAAGCTGGCCTCGCCGTCCGACGTATGGGGCGAGGTGCGCGAGGCCTGGCTCCAGGGCACGCTGCTCGACTACATCTGGACGTCCGTCTCACGCGGCCTGCTCGGCTTCCTGCTGGCGCTCGCCATCGGCACGCCGCTCGGCCTGCTGGTCGCCCGGGTGCGGTTCGTCCGGGCGGCCATCGGCCCCATCCTGTCCGGCCTCCAGTCGCTGCCGTCGGTGGCCTGGGTGCCGCCTGCCGTGCTGTGGCTGGGCCTCAACAACTCGATGATGTACGCCGTGATCCTGCTCGGCGCGGTCCCGTCCATCGCCAACGGCCTCGTCGCGGGCATCGACCAGATCCCCCCGCTGTTCCTGCGCGCCGGGCGGACCCTGGGCGCGACCGGGCTGCGCGAGGCATGGCACATCGTGATGCCGGGTGCGCTCCCGGGCTATCTCGCCGGCCTGAAGCAGGGCTGGGCGTTCTCCTGGCGCTCACTGATGGCCGCCGAGATCATCGCCTCCTCCCCCGATCTCGGCGTCGGCCTCGGCCAGTTGCTGGAGAACGGCCGCAACAACAGCAGCATGCCGCAGGTGTTCCTGGCCATCTTCCTGATCCTCCTCGTCGGAATCGCCATCGACCTGCTGATCTTCAGCCCGCTGGAGCGGCGGGTGCTGCGGGGGCGGGGTCTGCTGGTCACCCGCTGAGAGGCGGGTCCACGACCGGCCCGGGCGTCGGACACCCAGCGGGTCCGCGGACGGTGGCGGACCCGCTGGGCAGAACCGTCGGCCCGGCGGGTCACGGTCGCTTCGGTGGCTGGATCCACCCCAGCGACCGCTCGACGGCCCGCTTCCAGCACTCGTACTCCCAGTCCCGCCGCTCGTCGTCCATGTCCGGCAGCCACTGCGCGGCGCGGTGCCAGTTGCGGCGCAGGACCTGGAGGTCCGGCCAGTAGCCGGCCGCCAGACCGGCCGCGTAGGCGGCACCCAGGGACACCGTCTCGGCGACGAGGGGCCGTACGACGGGAACGTCGAGCACATCGGCCAGGATCTGCATGAGCAGATGGTCAGACGTCATTCCTCCGTCGACCTTGAGCTGCTTCAGGGCGAGCGCGGAGTCGGCGTTCATGGCGTCGACGACCTCCCGGGTCTGCCAGCCGGTGGCCTCCAGGACGGCGCGGGCCAGATGGCCCTTGGTGATGTACGACGTGAGTCCGACGATCACGCCGCGGGCGTCGCTGCGCCAGTGCGGCGCGAACAGACCCGAGAACGCGGGGACGATGTAGCAGCCGCCGTTGTCCTCGACGGTGCGGGCCAGCGTCTCGATCTCGGGGGCGCTGTGGATCAGGCCCAGCCGGTCGCGGAACCACTGCACCAGCGACCCGGTGACGGCGATCGGGCCCTCCAGCGCGTAGATGGTGGGCTGGTCCCCGATCTTGTACGCGACGGTCGTCAGCAGCCCGTGTTCGGAGCGGACGACGTCGGTGCCGGTGTTCATCACCAGGAAGCTGCCGGTTCCGTAGGTGCACTTCGCCTCGCCCGGCGAGAAGCAGGTCTGCCCGAACAGGGCCGCCTGCTGATCGCCGAGGGCCGCCGTGATCCGCACGCCGGGGAGCAGGGCGCTCGCCTCGCCGTAGCTCTCCGCCGAGGACCGGATCTTTGGCAGCATCGCGCGTGGCACGCCGAAGAAGGCCATGAGCTCCGCGTCCCAGGTCAGCGTGCGGATGTCCATGAGCATGGTGCGGCTGGCGTTGGTGGCGTCGGTGATGTGCAGGCCGCCGTCGGGGCCGCCGGTGAGGTTCCAGATCAGCCAGCTCTCGATGGTGCCGAACAGCACCTCGCCGTCGCGGGCGCGCTGCTCCAGCCCGTCGACGTTGTCGAACAGCCAGCGGATCCGGGGCGCGGAGAAGTACGTCGACGGGGGCAGCCGGCAGCGGTCGAGGAAGAAGTCGTCGCCCGGGTCGCTCCTCAGCTCGTCGACGAGCGGGGCGGTTCGGGTGTCCTGCCAGACGATCGCCCGGACCAGCGGGATGCCGGTCCGCGGGTCCCAGAGCACGGTCGTCTCGCGCTGGTTGGCGATCCCGATGGCCGAGATCTGGCTCGCCTCGATCCCGGCGTTCGACAGTGTCTCGGGGACGATCCGCTGGAGGTTGCGCCAGATCTCGACAGCGTCGTGCTCGACCCAGCCGGGCCGGGGGAAGAACTGCTGGTGCTCCCGCTGGGCGACCGACACCAGCCGCCCGCCGTGGTCGAACAGGATGCAGCGGGTGGACGTGGTGCCCTGGTCGATGGACATCACATACCGTTCAACCATGATCGGCCCTCCCTTCCGATGTGTCGCGGAGGTGCTGGGGGCCTACCAGCGAGCCGCGCCCAGGTCTCTGGAGATCGCGCGTGCCGCCTCCCTCAGCACGGTGATCAGGGCCGGCAGCGGCCGGCCTTTGGAGTCGCAGATCCGCTCCACGGCCCCGGACACGCCTATCGCGCCCACCACGAGACCGCCCTGTCCCCGGATCGGCGCGGCAATCCCGGCTTCGCCCATGCTCATCTCCTGTACTTCGGCGCCCCAGCCGAGGTCCCGTATCTCCGCGAGCGCCCGGTTCAGCTCCGAGGGGTGGACCAGGGTGTGCCGGGTGTATCCCTCCGGTTCGTCCTCCAGCAGCGGCTCCACCGGGGTCGCTCCGAAGGCCAGCAGAACCTTGCCGAGCGAGGAGGCGTGCAGGGGCAGCAGCGCGCCGACATCCAGGGTCTGGAGGGTGTCGTCCGGCCGGAAGACGTGGTGGATGACGAGCACCTTGCCCTCCAGGGGCGTGCCCAGGCGTACGGCCTCCCCGCTGCGGGCGGCCAGGGCGTCGGCCCAGTTGATGGAGCGCGAGCGCAGTTCGTTGACGTCGAGGTAGCTGGTGCCGAGGTGCAGCAGGGCCGCCCCGAGCTGGTATCTTCCGGTCGCCGGGTCCTGCTCGACGAAGTCCACGTGCTGCAGGGTCCGCAGGATTCCGTGGGCGGTGCCCTTGGCCAGCCCCAGCGACGAGGCCACCTCCCCCAGCCCCAGTCGGCGGGATCCGCCGGCGAGCAGTCGCAGGATCGCCGCCGCCCGCTCGATGGACTGGACTGGGCCGGCCATGAGGCGATGGTAGTCCCAGTTTTTCCGTTTTGGGACTGTCGTTCGGTAATGCCGACCCAGGTTCGTTGACCGGTGGATTCTCCTTGTTTAGCGTTCCATGACGCCTACGCCCCGACCTGGGGCCGGCAGGGACCGCCCGAGGAGGACAGATGACTACAGCGCAGCTCGCCGCCGCGCCTCGTGGGGAGGTCGAGCACGTCTTCTCCCTGCCGCACGTCCCGGGGGCGGTCGCCGGCATGCGGCGACGTGTCCGTGCGGTGCTGTCCGACTGGAATCTGACGGCCGACTGCGCCGCCGACGTCCTGCTGGTGGTCTCGGAGCTTCTCACCAACGCCATCGTCCACGCCGTGCCGCCGGCGACGCTGCGGCTCTCGCGGAGCCCGCTGGAGGGATGCGGAACGGTACGCGTCGAGGTGACCGACCTGGGCCCCGCCGCACCGGCGGTGGACCCGACCTCCACGATCGACCCGGACGAACACGGCCGCGGCCTCGACATCGTCAACGCACTGGCGTCCCGCTGCGGCGTCCACGTCCACACGGGCGGAACCAGCCGCTGGGCCGAACTCCCCTCGACCTGAGACTGATGGAGGCAGTGGGCGTGCGCCGGGTCCGTCTGCACGACGCACGACATGTCCGCCTGTCCTGGATGGCGACCAACGACGTGCCCCATACCCTCGTCTCAGCCCGGGCTGGGCTGGGCTGGCGCAACGATCTGTCCTTCACCAAGCGGGTCTACGTCCACCCGTGGAAACTTACGAGACGACACTCCAGAAACGGTCAAGGGCCTCGTCCCACCGAAGTGAAACAAGGCCCTGACCTGCGACTACATGGTGCTGTAGTAGTCGGGACGACAGGATTTGAACCTGCGACCCCTTGACCCCCAGTCAAGTGCGCTACCAAGCTGCGCCACGTCCCGATGCCTGTCGCGCGACGAACCGCGTGATCATGCAGGTCAACCCTACCTCACGGGTACCTCGACCCAGCCGGTCCGGCCCCTTGACCCATTATTGCTGTCGCCTATGATTGCTTAACTCAAGGAGGGTCGGTCCGCTGCCGGGCAGGCCCACGGGCCGCGATCGAACGGATGCCACATGTCCCTCCTGACCCGGCCCGCGGTGGCCGGCCTTGTCGCCAAGGTCATGCAGCGGGTGACCGTCATGGCGGACCGGCGTTCCGGCGGCCGGGGTTCCGCCGCCGCCTCGCACGCGCGCTTTCCCGAATTCCCGCGCAGGGTACGCGAGTTGACGATTCCCACGTCGATCGCCCCCGCCCGGGCCACGGTGTATCTGCCCGCCCGTACCGAGCCATCCCCGCCGGTGCACGTCAACTTCCACGGCGGCGGATACGTCATGACGCTGACCGAGCTGGACGACCCCCTGTGCAGGTTCCTCGCCGCGGAGACGGGGGCCGTCGTGATCAATGTGGACTATGTCGTCGCGCCGCAGCATCCGTTCCCGGCGCCGACCCGGCAGGCGTACGAGATCGTTCGGTGGGTCGCGGCACACGGCGCCGAGGAGGGGTGGGACGGCGGGCGGCTCACCGTGGGCGGGCAGAGCGCCGGCGGCGGGCTCGCGGCGGCCGTGGCGCGGCAGGCCTTCGAGAAGGGCGGGCCCTCGATCGCGCTGCAGGTGCTGCACTATCCCCCGCTCGACCTGGCGACGGGCGTCCGGAACAAGCGCGCCGCCATTGCCAAGCCGATGCTGCGGCCCTGGATGGGCGACGTCTTCGACACGTCGTACGTCCCGGATGTGCGGCGGCGTCTCGATCCGCTCGTCTCCCCCGCGCACCCTTCGGACACCGCGGATCTGAAAGGCATCGCCCCTGCCCTGGTGATCACCGCCGAACACGACCTGCTCCGGGCCGAGGGCGAGCGTTACGCGGAGCGACTCCGGGGCGCCGGTGCACTGGTCGACCACCATGAGGTGCGCGGCGCCGATCACGGGTACGACGGGACCGACGACGACAAGGCGCTGGACGTTTACGCGATCATCGCCCGGCGACTCCGGGAGGCCGTGGAGGCCTGATGGGGCCGTCCGGAGGCGGGCCTGGGTGATTGGGCCTGGGCGACGGGCCTAAGAACCCAGCCCGCTCTGCCCGTTGGCGACCGCGGGCTGCCTCTCGCCGGTCACGCGGGCCCCGGCGCTCGCCACGGGCACGCGGTACTCGTCCGGGGACGGGACGCGCACCTGCACCGGGACCACCGGCACCACCGGCACGACGACCGAACTCCGGTCGGCCGAAGGCCAGATGGGCTGAGCAGCCGGGCCGCCGGACGTCGGGGTGGCCCGGCAGCCTCGCCAGGGCCCCCCGGACCTCCCTGCGCCGAATCCCGACATCAGCAGGGCCACGGCCACGACCACCCACCACGGCAGGCCCGCCTTGGCCATGAACGCGACGACGGCTGCCAGCGCGAGAAGTGCCGTCACGTCCTGCTCCCCCTTTACGGAATAACTCACCAGCCCCGGGCGCACCGAAAGGCGCCCTCCATCACTACGGGCATATGACGCAACAATACGCGAGACCGTCGTATAACCCAGTTCGGCTCATCTGTACATATGGCTCGTCAGTACATATGACGGGCGGTCAGTGTGCTCCTACGAGTTTCTGCTCGCTGTCGCTCCCGGCGGTCCGTTTCGAGCCGCGCAGTGCCGCGATCCCGATGAAGACCATGGACGACAGGCCGGCCAGGGCGAACGCGGTGAAGCCCCAGTTGCCCTTGTCGGCGGCGAGCAACTGGCCGCCCAGCCAGGGCCCGAACACGGCGCCGAAGCGGCCGATGCCGGAGGTCCAGCCGACGGCGGTGGCGCGGTTCTCGGGGCGGGAGCGGATCGAGACGGTCGCGTAGATCATGGTCTGCGCACTGTTCAGGAACACCCCGGTCAGGAACACCACCGCGAAGGTGAGCACCAGCGGCATGTGGACGCTGAGCAGGAAGACACCGGCGGCGGTCAGCGCGAACCAGATCGCCGAGATCCGCGGGGCGCCGAACCGGTCGGAGGCGCGGCCGGCGACCAGCATGCCGACGATGCCGCCGAGGTTGAACAGGACCACGAAGGTCAGTGCGGAGCCGAGGTTGTAGCCCTCACCCCGCATCAGGGTGGGCAGCCAGGTGGCGACGCCGTAGACGAGCAGGAGCCCGCCGAAGGAGGCCGGCCAGTACAGCAGGGTCTGGCTCCACTCACCGCCGCGGAACAGGCTGACGAGGGAGTTCCAGCGGCCGGCTGTGGCCTGCTCGTCTGCGGGGGCGGCCGGCAGTGCGACCTCGTAGCGCCGGGCCAGCTCGCCGGCCTCCTCGCTGCGGCCCTTGGCGACCAGGAAGCTCAGCGACTCGGGCAGGAACTTGGCCAGGACCGGCACGAACAGCAGCGGGAGCACGCAGAACCAGAACGCGGCCCGCCAGCCCAGGGGTTCGACGATCCACAGGGCGACATACGCGGAGAGGATGCCGCCCGCGTGGTGGGCGGTCATCAGCATGCCGATGGTGAGAGCGGCGCGGCCGCGCGGGGCGTAGTCGGAGACCATGCTGATCGCGGTGGGCAGCAGACCGCCGAGGCCGATCCCGGCGAGCGTGCGGCCGAGGCCGAACACCCCGACGCTGCCCGCCATCGCGCACAGCCCGGAGGCCAGCGAGAACAGCGCGACGCAGGCGACCATCAGCTTCTTGCGGCCGATCCGGTCGGCGACCGTGCCCGCGGTCAGGGCGCCGACCAGCATGCCGAAGGTGGCGTAACCGCCCAGGTCACCGGCCTGGTCCGGGGTGAGGCCGAGGGCCTTCTGCGCCAGCATGTGGGGCAGCACCGAGCCGTAGATGAACATGTCCAGGCCGTCGAAGAGGACGGCCAGCCAGCACAGGCCGACGGCGAGCACGGCCAGTCTGCCGACGCGAGCGGTTGGGGAGGGGGAGGAGGACATCCTTGTTTTCCTCTCGTGCGTTGTGCGCCAGACGCTAAGGAGCCGGAGGCCGAAGAGTCAACGTTTTTGTCAACAATCTCAGCGACAATCCAGCGCGCCTGGAAAAGCCTGAATGACCCGAACAACTCGAAAGCCCCGAAGGGCGCGCCTTCTCAGAGGACCGGCGGAGTCCCGTGCGTGTGGAAGGACTCGATCGTCTTCAGGCCCCATGCCTGCCCCTTGGCCCGTTCGGCCTCGGTCCAGGTGATCAGCGGCCAGTCCGGGGCCAGCACCAGCCGCGTGAGCGGGTTGCACAGCTCGATGCGATTACCGCCGGGCTCGTAGACGTACAGGAAGAACGTCTGCTGGATGGCGTGCTTGTGCGGGCCGGTCTCGATGAACACGCCGGTGTCGATGGCGAGGTCGGCGGCGCGCAGGATGTCCTCGCGGGTGTCGGCCGCGAAGGCGATGTGGTGCAGCCGGCCTGCGGAGCCGGTCCAGTCTGAGGTGTAGACGACGTCGTACGACTTGTCGGTGAAGGTCAGCCAACGCGCCGCGATCTTCCCGGAGTCGAGCCGGATCTGCTCGGTGGGCCGGGCGCCCAGCACCTGTTCCTGGAACTCGGCGTTGGCGAGCACGTCGGCGGCGAGGAAGTTGACGTGGTCCAGCCGCCGTACGCCCACGCCCCGGTTGGGCTTGGCCTGCGGCTGGTTCTTCAGCGCGGGCTTCAGCTCCGCCGGTGCCCGGTGGTACTCGCTCTCCCAGTAGAGGGCGTGTTCGTGCCCGTCGGGGTCGGTGGTCAGGTACAGCCTGCCGATGCCGGGCTCGTCCTCGACCCACTTGCCGGAGCCGCCCGCCGCCTCGATCGCCTTGATACGGCGGTGCAGTGCCTCCTCGCTGGAGGTGCGCAGAGCGAGCCGGCCGAGGCCCGGCTGTTCGCGGGCGGTGAGGACCAGGCTGTGGTGCTCGTAGTCGTCGAAGGTCCTCAGGTAGGCGGTGTCGCCGTCCTGCCCGTTGACGGTGAGGCCCAGGAAGTCGGCGAAGAAGGCGACGCTGGCGTCCAGGTCCGGGGTGAACAGCTGGGCGTGGCCGATGTGGGCGATGTCGCCGAGCGGCGGGGTCATCGGGAGCCTCCGGGGGTGGGTGCGGGCAGTGGAGCCGTCTCGGCGGACCGGGGGAAGACGGTGCCGTCGAAGATCTTGCGGGCGGTGCGGACGACAGCCGTACGGCGGGCTGCGGGCAGGCCTGCGGCGTCGGTGCCGAGGCTGCTTTCGATGTCCAGGAATCCCGAGGGGTGTTCGATGCGGACCCGGTCGCCTTCGGGAGGCAGTTCCGCGAGATCCACGCCTACGCCCCCTTCGACGCGCAGGCCGGCGGCGACACCGGCCGCCCCGAGCACGCCGATCGACGTGTGGCAGCGGACCGGGATGAAGGTGCGGGTGGTGATCGCGCCGCCGTGACGGGGCGGGGCGAGGAGTGTGAGCTTGGGGACGGTGGCGTCCGAGACGTCACCGAGGCCCATCAACTCCCCGGCCAGCGAATGGAGTTCGCTCAGACGCTCGGCGAGCGCCAGATCCGCTTCCAGCTCCTTGGGCGTCTCGTGGCCGGTGACCTTGAGCGCGGCGGCCTGCACGAGGACGGTCGGCATGCCGTTGTCCACGCAGGTCACCGGGATGCCGGCGATCTCGTCGCGGACGTTGCCGGTGGGCAGCAGCTTCCCTGCACCGGGCGGGAATTCGATCACCACGGGGGCTGCCGTGCCGGGTACGCCCGAGATCTCGGCGTGCCCCGTGTAGTCGACGCGACCGCCCGGGGTGGGGAAGGCAGCCGTGGCGAAGTCGCCGGTGTTGACCATGCGGATGCGTACGGAGGTCCGTTCCTCCCCCGCCGGGACGAGACCGCGCTCGACGGCGAACGGCCCGATGCCCGCGAGGATGTTCCCGCAGTTCTGACGAGCGCTCACCTCGGGTCTGTCGACGGCCACTTGAAGAAACACGTAGTCGACATCCGCCCTCGGGTCCGATGACGGCGAGACCACGGCGACCTTGCTCGTGAGCGGGTGCGCGCCGCCCAGGCCGTCGATCTGCCGCTCGTCGGGGCTGCCCATCATGCGCAGCAGCAGCGCGTCGCGTGCTCCGGGGCCGGCGGGCAGGTCCGTGGCCAGGAAGTAGGCGCCCTTGGAGGTGCCGCCGCGCATCAGCATGCAGCGGACCTCCGTCGGCCCGGTCACGGCTGCGCCTCCTCACGGACGTACTCGTCGTAGGACTTGTACGTCACACCGAGCCGTACGAGGGTCTCCCGCAACCCGTAGCGGTCCAGGCCGAGTTGGCCGTCGAGGAAGGCGGCGCGGGTCGCGGCCTCCTTGGCCTCGCGGGCCTCGGCCTTCGCCACTGTCCCCCGGGCGCGCTCGCGGGGCACGACCACGACACCGTCGTCGTCGGCGAGGATCACGTCGCCGGGGCGCACGACCTGGCCGTCGATGGCGATCGGCACGTTCACGGAGCCGCCGGTGGCCTTGACCGTGCCCTGCGAGGACACCGCCCGCGACCAGGCGGCGAAGCCCATGTCGCGCAGCTCCTGGGTGTCGCGGATGCCCGTGTTGAGCACGACACCGCGCGCACCGCGCTGCTGGAGGGCGGTCGCGAACAGCTCCCCGAACAGACCGTCCGTGCAGGGCGAGGTGGTGGTGACGACCAGGATGTCGGCCTCGCCGCACTGCTCCACGGCGGCGTGGATCATGAGGTTGTCGCCGGGCCGGCTGAGCACTGTGACGGCCGTACCCGCGACCCGTACGCCCTGCTGGACGGGACGAATCGACGTCCCCAGCAAGCCGGTTCGGCCCATGGCCTCGCTCACCGTCGCCACGCCGAAGCCGGCCAGCGCGTCGACGTCCTTCAGCTCCGCCTTGGGCGGGTTGGTGACGATCACGCCGCTCATGCCAGCTCCTTCGCGATCTGCGGGAAGGGACGCATGTACGCCTCGGCCATGGTCCTGTGGGCCAGACCCAGGTTGGGTCCGGCGTTGCGCTTGAGCTGGACGCCGCGGCGGACGGCGAGGTCGGTGTAGTAGTCCCACAGGTGCTGCTGGGCGCCGAGGCACTCCATGGCCGCGCGCTTGGTCTCCCACACCTCGGTGATGTCGAGCAGGACCTCGGGCCGGAAGCCGCTCATCTCGGGCTGGTGCGGCTCGAAGTAGAAGACCGGCGGGGCGCCGATGATGTCGCCGACGCCCGGGTAGCCGATGGCCTGCGCGAGGATCCGGGCCTCGAGGGCCATGCGGTTGGCGGCCGGGTGGTCGCCGTTGTACGGGTCCTCGGCCGGGTGGGTGAGCACCACGTCGGGCTGGGTCTCGCGGTGCACGGCGACGAGTTGGTCGGTCAGCTCGGCGGTGGCGATCAGCGGATAGTCGCCGGCGTCGAAGAAGCGGACCTCGGCGCCGAGGGTGGCGGCGGCACGCTCGGCCTCGCCCTGGCGTATCGCCTTGATCTCCTCCAGCTTCCTGCCCTCGCGCCAGGCTTTGGCGGACTCGCCGCGTTCGCCGAAGGTCAGGCAGGCGATGGTCACCTTCTCGCCCCGGGCGGCGGCCAGGGCGATGGCTCCACCCGCCCGCCACACGAAGTCGCCGGCGTGCGCGGTGATGACGAGGGTCGAGCGGGGTGGGGATGGGGGTCCCCCCGCGCGAGGTTGTTCGAGCGAGGGGGAGGGCGCATCGGCGTGCGTCATTGCGGGTCTTCTCCTTGGGTGACAGGTGTGCGCCCGCCCTCTGACGCGCCGTCACGCGGCGACGTGCACGACTCAGTCGCGCAGCGCCTCGATCACGCTGCTGAGGTGGGCGCGGACGGCCTCCTCGGCCGCCTGCGGGTCCCTGGCCCGGATCGCCTCGATCATGGCCAGGTGCTCGTTCAGGGAGTGCTGCGGACGTCCCGGCCTGAGCGCCAACTGGAAGCGGTGGCGCACCAGTTGTGCGTTGAGCCGCTCCAGCAGCTCCACGGCCGTGCGCTGGCCGGAGAACTCCCGGATTCTGGCGTGCAGTTCCTGGTTCAGCTCCGAGTACGTCATCGGCTCGCCGTCGGCCACGGCCTTGGTCATCGCCGCACCGAGGTCCGCCAGCCGGCTCAGCTGCTCGTCGTCGGCCGCGACGGCTGCCTTGGCCGCGCACAGTCCCTCCAGGACCATGCGGCACTCGGTGATGGCGACCGCTTCCTCCACGGTCACCACCCGCACCCGCGAACCGCGGTTGCGGATCCGCTCGACCAGTCCCTGCGCCTCCAGATCGATGAGTGCCGCGCGGATGCTGGCCCGTGTCACACCGAACTGCTCGGCGAGTTCGTTCTCCACCAGCCGCTGAGCCGGTGCCATCTCGCCGTGCAGGATCGCCTGCCGCAGCTGCGCGAGCGCATGCTGCTTGGCCTGCTCTCCGGTGCTCGGACGGGCTTCCTTCGGCATGTGCCCTCCCTGAGTGAGTGCCTGTCGAACGTAAATCTAGCCAAACAGAATTGTCAACAATTTTGTCTGCCGTATTGAGCGCAAGGCCGGGCCGCGCACGGTCCCGGGGCACGCGGTGACGACGGAGTGTCCGCTAGGCGCCGCCGACACCCCACACCTTGTCCACGCCCCCGCCCCGCTCACCCCGGCTAGGGTCGCCGCATGACGCACAGCTTCGTACTGCACATCCCCGACGCCGAGCTCGAACCCGAGCCCCTCGACCCCGAGCAGATCGTCTCCGGCACACCCGAGGTGACCGGCAAGGTGGTCTGGGAGTCGGAGGACGGGCGTCAGGTGCGGGGCATCTGGCAGATCACGCCCGGCGTGGTCACCGACACGGAGGCCGACGAATTGTTCGTCGTCATCAGCGGGTCGGCCACCATCGAGTTCGAGGGCGGGCCGACGCTGACGGTGGGGCCGGGCGACATGGCCGTACTGCGCGAGGGCGACCGTACGACGTGGACGGTGCACGAGACGCTGCGCAAGGCGTACGCGATCAACCAGTGAGCGGGGGAGCCGTCGAGCCCCGGACCTCCAACGTCGGTGCCGAGAGGCGGACTTCACCCGCTCCCCCACCGCCGTCGAACCGTTCGAGCAGACAGCGGGCCGCGCGCCGGCCGACCTCATGGCTGGCGTTGTCGACGCTGGTGAGCCAGACGTGCCGCAGGCGGGCGATGCTCGTGTTGTCGTAGCCGACGACGGACAGGTCGCGCGGCACCCGCAGCCCCGACTCGTCGGCCGCGGACAGCGCGCCGATGGCGGCGATGTCGTTGACGGCGAACACAGCCGTCGGCCGGTCCGCCCGGCTCAGCAGGCGGACCGTCGTGCGGTAGCCGCCCTCCTCGGTCATGTCGCTCGGCTCGACGACCGTCTCGGCCGCGAGGCCGTGCTCGCGCATGGTCGCCTCGAAGCTGCTCCGGCGCAGTTCACCGACCGCGCCGTACCCCGCGATGTGCGCGATGCGCCGGTGCCCGAGGCCGATGAGGTGCTCGGTGACCAGGCGGGCGCCCCGCTCGTCGTCGTTGGCGACGACGTCCACGCCGGGCAGCCGCGGCTCACGCGCGCCCGCCACCACCACCGGGAGGCGCTCGGCGACCGCCCCGAGCGCGGCAGGGTCCGGCAGCGTGCCGACGACGATCAGACCGTCGACCCCGAGGTCCAGGAAGGGGCCGGCCGGGTCCTGTCCGGTACGGCGGTTGAGCCGGGCGTCGGCCAGGAGCATGTGCAGGCCGTTGTCGTGCAGGAGCGAGTTCAGACCGTCGAGCATGTCGACGAACCAGGGGTTGCGCAGGTCGTTCAGGAGGACACCGACCGTTCGGGTGCGCTGCTCGCTGAGGCTGCGCGCGGCGGCGTTCGGGCGGTAGCCGAGCTCGCGCACGGCCCGCAGGACGGCCTCCCGCTTCTCCGGGCGCACCTGGTCCGAGCCGCGCAGCACCAGCGAGACCAGCGACTTGGAGACGCCGGCCCGGTCGGCCACATCACGGATCGTCGGCGCTCTCATGGACATGGACCGTTCCATGCGGTGCTCACCTTGTCAAAGGGGCCGGGAAAGGGTTGACACCGGTGCCAGGCCGCACCCAAGGTGAATTGGACAGGAGATGGACCGGTCCAAACAGACTTCAGAGTCCGCGAAGGCGGGCGCGAAAGAGAAGGGCTGCCATGGTGGATACGCTCGGTGTCGCCGTCGTCGGATTCGGCTGGATGGGGCGGGTGCACACCCAGGCGTACGCCCGTGTCCCGCACCATTACCCGCAGCTGGCCCTGCGTCCGCAGCTCGTGACGGTCGCCGAGGAGGTGCCCGGCCGGGCCGAGGAGGCCGCCGCACAGTTCGGGTTCGCCTCGACCACCCGTGACTGGCGCGAGGTGGCCGCCGACCCGCGTGTGCGGGCGGTCAGCATCACCGCGCCGAACTTCCTGCACCGCGAGATCGGCGTCGCGATGGCCGAGGCCGGCAAGCACATCTGGATCGAGAAGCCGGTGGGCCTGACGGCCGCGGACGCCCAGGCGGTCGCCGCCGCCGTCGCCAAGGCCGGCGTCCAGGGCGCGGTCGGCTTCAACTACCGCAACGCACCCGCCGTGGAGGCGGCCCGCGCCCTCATCGCCGCCGGCGAGATCGGCACCGTCACCCACGTGCGCGTCCGCCTCTTCAGCGACTACGCCGCCCACCCCGACGGCGCCCTGACCTGGCGGTACGAGAGGGAGCGCGGCGGCAGCGGGGTACTGGGCGACCTGGCCTCGCACGGCGCCGACCTGGCCCGCCATCTGCTCGGCGACATCGCCTCCCTGACCGCCGACACAGCGATCTTCCTCCCGGAGCGGGCCCGCCCCACCGGCGCCACGGCGGGCCACAGCCGCGCCACGGGGGGCGAACTCGGTCCCGTCGAGAACGAGGACTACGTCAACTGCCTGCTGCGCTTCGCCTCCGGCGCCCGCGGCGTGCTGGAGGCCTGCCGGGTCTCGGTCGGCGAGCAGAACAACTACGGCTTCGAGGTGCACGGCACCAAGGGCGCGGTCTTCTGGGACTTCCGCCGGATGAACGAACTCGGCATCAGCCGCGGCACGACCTACCAGGACCAGCCGGTCAGCACGGTGTACGTCGGCCCGGGCGACGGCGAGTTCGGCGCCTTCCAGCCGGGCGCGGCGAACGCCATGGGCTACGACGACCTCAAGGTCATCGAGGCGTCCCGCTTCCTGCGCTCGGTCGCCGAGGGCGTCCCGCACGGGGCCACCCTGCTGGACGCGGTGCACAGCGCCGCCGTACTGGACGCTATGGCGCGCTCGGCCGAGAGCCGCGCGTGGGTGAGCGTGGACGCGTAGCCGGGGCGGTCAGGAATCGGCGCGCGGGCGGGCGCGCAGGCCGAGGGAGACCTTCAGCGGAACCAGGACGAGCCACCACCAGACGGCGGCGGCCCCGGCGACCAGCGTCAGCGGGATGGTGAGGAGGAACACCGTCACCGTCACGGCGAGATCGAGGGCGTACAGCCCGAAGCCGCCCACGGGAGTCACGTCGCCGCGCAGCCACGGGCGCCGGGCCAGTACGGCGACCAGGGCGAGGTGGGCGGCGCCGAGTGCCGCGACCGACGCGGCGTAGATCGCAACCGAGACGGGGTCGCGGCCGTACTCGGAGATCAGCCTGGTGGGGAACGGCAGCAGTGCCGCGATGCCCAGGCCGAAGACGGACAGGGTGATGATCTGTCCGTCGATCACGCGGACGGTGCGGAAGATGTTGCGGTGGTCGCGCCAGAAGCTGCCCAGCACCACCACGCTGAGGGCGTAGGCGCCGAAGTCCGGGACCAGATCGCGCAGCGCGTCGTGGTACTGCCGCTCGGTCAGCTCCCGCGGCACGTTGATGTCCAGGACGAGCAGGGTGATGGCGATGGCGAACACGCCGTCGGCGAGCGCCACCAGCCGTTCGGGCCCACCTTCCGGGTTCGATTTCCACATGCGCACGACGGTAGGGAGCCGGGGCGCGGCGAGCGGGCGTACACGCCCGGGACACGGCCGCGATCGTCACCCGATGGGCGCGGGCATGTTGTACGGGGTCACCACCTGGATCGCCGACGGCAGCGTGGGTCCCGCGGGCGGCAGCGCGCCGTGGGCCCGCATGACGATGTGGCAGGCCTCGCGCATGTCCTGGCGCAGGTCGTGATGGAGGACCGCGGACAGCCGGTGCTCGCGCAGCAGGCGGGTGTTGTCCTGGTCGAGGTCGTGCGCGACGAACACCGCGCACGGACGTCCGAGGTCCTCGAAGGCCCGCAGCGTGGCGATGTTGCCGCCGCCGATCGAGTAGACCGCGCGGATCTCCGGGTCGCGCTCCAGGGCGGCCCTCACCAGGTCGTACTGGGTGGCGTCCAAGCCCTGCCCCTCGGCGAGTTCGACCAGTGTGCGCTCGGGGTGCCGGGCGCGCATGGCGCTGCGGAAGCCCATCTCGCGCTCCTCCTCGTTGCGGAAGAAGCCGCTGCTGAGGCTGGTGAGGACATGGCCGGGCCGGTTTCCGAGCCACTGGCCCATGAGGTACGCGGCGGTCGCGCCGGCGGCCCGGTTGTCGATGCCGACGTAGGCGAGGCGCGGTGTGGCCGGCAGGTCCGTCACGAGGGTCACCACGGGAATGCCGGACTCCGCGAGCCGTGCGACGGCGGCGGTGATCTCGGGGACGTCCGGGGCCTTCAGGATCACGCCCTGCGAACCGCGCCGACCGATCCGGTCCAGTGTCCTCGTGAGCTCCTCCACCGGGCCCGTCTCGCGGAAGTGGAAGCGCGAGCGCACGACGGCCGGATGCAGGGCCGGCAGCTCGGCCTCCAGGGCGGCCCGTACGGCCGTGGAGAACCGCTCCGGCGTCTGCATCACTATGTCGATCATGAAGGTACGGCCCACCAGCCGGACCTGTGTGCGCTGCCGGTCCAGGTCGGCTATCGCCTGGCGGACCTCGCGCGCGGTGCTCTCACGCACCCCGCCCCGCCCGTTCAGAACCCGGTCGACCGTGGCCTCGCTCAGGCCCGCCTGACGTGCGATCTCCCGGATCGGGAACGGGTGACCCATGCGACGGCTCCTTGAGGGGTTTTTGATGGTCGTCTGCTGGTTGTTCGACGGGATTGTCATGACAAGAATGGCAGCGCTGAGTCGCCCCTGTCACCGAGAGGACGCCGATGTCCTTCACCCCCGTACACCGCCGGGCCTGGCTGTCCGAGCACGACTGCGACCTCGCCGACTTCCGTGAGGTGGTCGAGCGGACCACGGACCTCGCCGACTACCCGTACGCCTCCTTGGTGGAGCGCAACGTCCTGATCTACGACAGCGACCGCCTCCGCAAGGCCGAGGACGGCAGGGCGGTGCGGGCCGAGCTGGTGCGCGCCCTCACCGAGGGGCCGGGGATCGTGGTCTTCCAGGGCGCCTTCACGGACCCCGAGATCGTCGACCGGCTCAGTGCCGTGTTCGACGCCCTGATCGCCGAGCAGCGCGCCTCGGGCGCGAGCGCCGGGGACCACTTCGCCAGGCCGGGCGCCAACGACCGGGTCTGGAACGCGTTGGAGAAGGCAGCCCTCTACGACCCCGAGGCGTTCGCCGACTACTACGCCAACGACATCCTCGCGCTGGTCTCCCGCGCCTGGCTCGGCCCCGGCTACCAGGTGACCTCGCAGGTGAACGTGGTCAACCCGGGCGGCGCGGCGCAGACCGTGCACCGCGACTACCACCTGGGCTTCCTCTCCAACGAGGTCGCGGCCGCCTACCCGGCCCATGTCCACGTCCTCTCCCCCGTGCTCACCCTCCAGGGCGCCGTCGCGCACTGCGACATGCCGGTGCAGTCCGGGCCGACGATGTACCTGCCGTACTCGCAGACGTACGAGCCGGGCTACCTGGCCTGGCGACTGCCCGAGTTCCAGGAGTACTTCGAGGCGCACCACGTCCAACTCCCCCTCGCCAAGGGCGATGCGGCCTTCTTCAACCCGGCGTTGTTCCACGCGGCCGGCACCAACCGGTCGGCGGACATCCGCCGCATGGCGAACCTCCTGCAGGTGTCCTCCGCGTTCGGACGGGCGATGGAGACGGTCGACCGCGAGGCCGTCACGAACGCCGTCTATCCGGTGCTGCTGGCCCGCGCGGGCGTGGACGAGGCATGGACGGCGAACGTGATCGCCGCGAGCGCCGAGGGCTACCCCTTCCCCACGAACCTCGACAGCGATCCGCCGGTCGACGGCCTGGCCCCGCCCTCCCAGGCGGATGTCGTACGGCGTGCGCTGCGCGAGGCATGGACTCCCGAGGCTCTGCGGGACGAGCTACGGGCCGGCGCCGAGCGGCGCCAGAGCTGAAAGGACCCGGAAAGACATGGGACTTCTCGACGACAAGGTCGTCCTCGTCAACGGCGGCAGCCAGGGCGTCGGCGCCGCCATCGCGCGGGCCGCCGTGCGCGAGGGAGCGGTCGTGGCCGTCACCGGGCGGCGCACCGAACCCGGTGAGGCCCTGGTGGCCGAGCTGGCCGCCGCCGGGGGCAAGGCCCTGTTCGTGCGGGCCGACCTGTCGGACGCCGAGCAGGCGAAGGCCTCCGTCGCCGAGGTCGTCGACGCGTACGGCCGGATCGACTGCCTGGTCAACTCGGCGGGGCTGACCTCCCGGGGCACGCTGCTCGACACCACGCCCGAGCTGTTCGACCAGCACATCGCGATCAATCTCAGGGCACCGTTCTTCGCCATGCAGGCCGCCGTCTCGGACATGGTCGCCCGCCAGGCGCCCGGCACGATCGTCAACATCATCACGTCCTCGGCACACGGCGGGCAGCCGTTCCTCGCGCCGTACGTCTCCGCCAAGGCCGGCCTGATCGGCCTCACCCGCAACGCCGCGCACGCCCACCGCTGGGACCGGGTCCGCATCAATGGCCTCAACATCGGCTGGACGGCCACCGAGGGCGAGGACGCCACGCAGAAGGCCTTCCACGGTGCCGACGACGGCTGGCGCGAGTCGGCTGCCGCCGGGCTGCCGATGGGGAAGCTCGGGCAACCGGACGAAATCGCGGACTTCGCGGTGTTCCTGCTGTCGGACCGGTCCGGGGTGGTGACGGGATCGGTGATCGACTGGGACCAGAACGTCCTGGGCGGCCTGGACTGAAGCAGGTGAGCCCGTCCGGCGATTGAGGACGAGCGCGAAAGGCGACCGGGGCCCGGGGCGGAGCCCCGGCAACGAACAGCAACCACACACCAAGAAAGCAGCAGAGCTCATGCGTATCGGAATCCTCGGCCTCGGCCGCATCGGCGCCTTCCACGCCGAGACCCTCTCCGGACTCGACGCGGTCGATTCCCTCGTCGTCACCGACCCGTTCGCGGACGCCGCCAAGGCCGCCGCGGAGCGGTTCGGCGCCGAGGTCGTGGACTCGCCCGAGGCCCTGCTGGCCGCCGGCGTGGACGGCATCGTCGTCGCGGCGGCGACGGACGCCCACCCCGCGCTGATCCTGGCCGGCGTCGAGGCCGGCATCCCCGTCTTCTGCGAGAAGCCCGTCGCCAGGACCATGGCCGAGGGCGTCGAGGTACTGAAGGCAGTCCAGGGCAAGGACGTGCCGATCCAGATCGGCTACAACCGCCGCTTCGACACCGGCTTCGTCAACGCCCGCGCCGCCGTGCAGAGCGGCGAGCTCGGGAAGCTGCACACGGTCCGCTCGACCACCCTGGACCCGGCGCCGCCGCCCGCCGCGTACATCGCCGCCTCCGGTGGCATCTTCCGGGACTGCTCGGTGCACGACTTCGACATCATCCGCTGGGTGACCGGCCGCGAGGTGACCGAGGTGTACGCCGTCGGCGGCAACAGGGGCGCCGACTACATCAAGGAGGCGGGCGACGCCGACACCACCGGCGCGATCCTCACCCTGGACGACGGCACGATCGCGGTCGTCTCCAACTCCCGCCACAACGCCCGCGGTCACGACGTCCGTATGGAGATCCACGGCTTCACGGACTCCATCGCGGTCGGCCTGGAGGACAAGCTGCCGCTGCGCTCGGTCGAGCCGGGCGTGACCTTCCCGGCGGGCACCCCGCACGACTTCTTCATGGACCGCTTCACCGCCGCCTACCGCGCCGAACTCACCGCGTTCACCGAGGTCGTCGCGGGTACCCGGCCCTCACCGTGCACGATCGAGGACGCCCTGGAGGCGGGCTGGATCGCCGACGCCTGCACACTGTCGCTGCACGAGCACCGTCCGGTGACGATCGAGGAGGTACGGCAGGGATGAACGATTCGGGCCGGGAACCGCTGCGCATCGGGGTACTGGGCGCGGCACGCATCACCGAGCTCTCCCTCGTCGGCCCGGCCCGGACGACCGGCCACCGCCTCGTGGCGGTGGCCGCGCGCGACCGGGCCCGCGCCGCGGCGTTCGCCGACGAGCACGACGTGGAGCGGGTGGTGGACTCCTACGCCGACCTGCTCGCCGACCCCGAGGTCGAGGTCGTCTACAACCCGCTCGCCAACGGCCTGCACGGGCCCTGGAACCTCGCCGCGCTCGCGGCCGGCAAGCACGTCCTGACGGAGAAGCCGTCGGCGAGCAACGCCGAGGAGGCGGCCGAGGTGGGGGAGGCGGTCGCGAAGTCCGGAAGCGTCTTCATGGAGGCGTTCCACTACCTCTTCCACCCGGTCACCCGGCGCCTGCACGAGATCGTGGAGAGCGGTGAACTGGGCGAGTTGCAGCGGGTGGAGACGCTCGTCGCGATCCCGGCCCCCGGCGACCTGGACCCGCGCTGGTCGCTGCCTCTAGCGGGCGGCGCCGTGATGGACCTCGGCTGCTACAGCCTGCACGCGGTGCGGATGCTCGCGCCCTGGGGCGGCGGTGCGCCGCGCCTCACCTCCGCGCGGGGCGGGGAGCGGGCCGGGGCTCCGGGCGTCGACGAGTGGCTGGACGCCGAGCTGGAGTTCCCCGGCGGGGCGACGGCGTCCGCGCGCTGTCACATGGCGTACGGCGAGCTGGAGATGAGCTGCCGGATCGTCGGCTCGCGGGGCGAGGCGTTCGCGCCGAACTTCGTGCTGCCGCACCGCGACGACCGGGTCGTGGTGCGTACGGCGCAGGGCGAGCGGACGGAGCGGCTGGGCACACGCTCGTCGTACACCTACCAACTGGAGGCGCTCGCCGCGCACATACGCCGGGACGCCCCGCTGGCGCTGGACGCGGACGACGCGCTGGCGACGATGTCGCTGATCGACGAGGCCTACCGGGCGGCGGGGTTCGAGCCGCGGCCGTGCACGACAGTAGGTTGACGCCCGAACCGCGGGGATCCCACCGTGCTCGCAGTGTTCAGCCGCCCTGGGGTGTCGCCGTGCGCAGGGGCGCCGCCGGGCCGGCGGTGAGCCCGATCAGGCGCAGTGTGAGGAGGACGGCTGTCGGACCGGCCACGGCTCTTCCTCCCGTGTGCGGGAACGGTGCCGGACGGGGCAGGTCGAGCGGGCAACGGCCCTCCGTAAGCGGCATCGGCCGGGACCACGGTCACGGCACCGTGGCCGGTGCCCGCTCGCGCACGAACGAGCACGACAGCTCAGCTCTCCCGCTCATGCGGGATCGACCGCACGCTATGGGCGAGCGGTTAAGGGAGCGCAAACGCCGGATAAGAAGACGCCGTGCGGGGCCCGACCGGGTGGGAGGACGTCAGGGCCGGTCGGGGCCCTGACGGTCAGTGGACGGACGAGGTCATCCCGGAGGCCTCGAGCCGCTCCGGGTCCGCCCGCAGGATGGCCTCCTGGGCGAGCCTCAGTGCCGGCCCGGGCTCGACCCCGAGTTCCTCCTTGAGCACCCTGCGCGCGCGGCGGTACACCTGCAGCGCGTCTCCCTGGCGGCCCGCCCGGTACAGGGCGACCATCAGCTGACGGTAGAAGGGCTCCCGCATGGGGTGCTGCACGAGCAGGCCCTTCAGCTGCTCGCACACCTCATGATGCCGGTCGAGTGCCAGCGAGGAATCGATGCTCAGCTCGGTGCAGTTCAGCCGCTTCTCCTCCTGCACGGCCGCGAACGATTCTATGTCCAGCGACCCTGGAATACCCTCCAGAACAGGTCCTCGCCACAGGGACAGTGCCCTGTGCAGGAGCTCGGATGCGTGCTGGAAATCGGCCGCCAAGTACCGTTCCCGGCCACGACTGTAGAGCGTTTCGAATTCATGAGAATCGGTCACCGCGCCGCTCAGATCAAGAATGTACCCGGGCGGGGTCGTGACGATCGGGGATGCTTGCTGATCGCCATTCAGCAATTTCCGCAGCTGTGAGACGTACACGCGCAGGCTGGTAGACGCGCAGCGCGGCGGCTCCCGCTCCCACAGTTCCGCCATCAGCTTTTCCCCCGGCACCGTCTCACCCGCCCTGACCAGCAGAAGGGCGAGGAGTTTGGCGAGCTTGGGCGGCTCGGGTGTGAGATCGGCGCCGCCGCGGGACACCCGCAGCCGCCCCAGCAGCGCATAGTGCAGAGTGTGGTCAGGCACTAAAGGGGACAGGGACACGACAAACCCCCCGAATGCGTGGAACGCATTCAACTAATCTTCGGATCCCCCGTCCGCCCCTGGTCTGGGGGCGGCACAATGATCAGCGATTTCGTCGCTATGGCGTGCAGCATATGCGAGGTTGTTCTTCGGTACCAGTCTCGCTCGTTACACGGCCATTAAGGAGAATGAAATTCGGCGGTCCGACGACATGCAGCCGGAAAGAAATCGGCCGCCTCCCACGAACCGCCGGACGGCTCTGAGCCGAGCAGCCCGGCCCGCGGGGAGCGGGCCGGGCTGTTTCGAGCTGGATGTGCCGCGGACCGGCCGCCGCCGGTCAGATCGCCGCCGGCCGGTCCGCCCCGAGAGTCTCCAGCAGCCAGGAGAAGAGCCGGTCGTGGAACAGGCGCATGGCACCGGAGTGGCAGTGCGCCCCGCCGCCCTCGTCAGCCGTGAAGACGTGCAGCGTCTTGGGCGAGTTCAGCCCCGTGTACACCTTCTTCGCGTGCTCCAGCCCGGTGAAGAACAGGTCCTCCTCCGCGTCGAGGACGAGCACGGGACAACGCACCTGGCCGATCACGTCGGACAGGGCGAACGCCGGTAACCGGCGCAGCAGTTGGGCCGGGGTCTCGGCGTCGAAGGTCCACAGGGCTTGCCGCAGCATCCAGCGGGTGAAGGTCTGCTGCGCGGCAATTCCCCACATCACCGGGTTGGCGAAGTCGTCGTGCCCCTGCTCGACCCACTCCAGCACGAACGGCGGCAGCGCCACGACATCACCCAGCTGCCAGACGGCGTCGTGGGCGACGCAGCCGGCCAGCCGGTGCTCGAACGCGGCGGCGCGCACGGCGAGCAGGCCGCCGAGGCTGGTCCCGACCAGGACCAGGCGGTCGGGGTCCACACCCGGCAGGGACAGCGCGTGGTTCACGACCGGCGTGACCACGTTCTCCCAGTCGGCCCTGAAGGCCAGCCCTTGGTCGCGAAGGACCGAGCCCTGGCCCGGCCCTTCGAAGCACAGACAGTCGTAGCCGTGGGCGATTGCCGCGGCCGCCACGAAGAAGTAGCCCTCCTCGAGGGTGGAGTCGAGGCCGCCGTGATGGATGACCATCGGCCGCGGCTCGTCGGAGTCATCCGCCCGGTACAGGTAGCCGGGCAGCGAGGTGTCCTCATAGGGGATGCGCACGAACTCCGGTGGCCGGTCCATGAGTTGGGCGGCGTCGGCGAAGGTCTCCCGGGACAGCCGCATCAGCCGCAGGGCCTCCAGGTCCCGTGCGTTGTCGCGCTGGAAGAACTCGGCGGTCCGGTAGTAGTTGTGTGCCCGCAGCAGTGCGGCGCGCGCGTCGTCGCGGCGGCCCTCGCCCAGTGCGGCGGCGCCCAGCCGGTGGGCCCGTTCGGCGAGGGAGGCCCATTGGTGCCGCCAGGCTTCGGTGTCGCCGTTCGGGATGCGCGAGGCGACCGCGACGACCTCGCCCAGCTGCGCACCGCCGTAATCGGCGTAACCGGCGGTGCGCAGCGCCTGGTAGTCGAAGGCGGGGTCGTCGAAGAGGAATTTCATGGCTGCGGCTCCTGTGGTGGTGGGGAGTGCTCCGGTGCTGTACCGGGTCCCGCTCCGGCACAGGTCGTGCGGGTTCCGTTCAGGAACGTGTCGACGATCGTCTCGGCGAACGCACTCGATTCCACGGTGCGTTGACGCAGGATCAGCCGGGCGGCCATCGGTCCGGTCAGGATCTCGACCGCATCCTCCAGATCGAGGTCGGCGAGCAGCTCACCGCTGTCGACGCCGTCGCGCAGCGTCGCCAGCAGGGCCTCACGCCGGGCGGCGGTGACGGTCTGTTCGAATCGCTCCACCAGTTGCGGGCGGCGCACCGCCTCACCGAGCAGGCTGCCGATCAGCCGGTGCAGCGGGGTGTCCTGGCCACGGTGGCGCAGCTGGTCCACGAGGGTCACCAGCTTGTCCCGCAGGCTGAGTCCGGTCAGCGGCGGCACGGGAAGGTCAAGGGTGCTCAGCGCGGCGAGCACCAGTTCCTCCTTGTTGCGCCAGCGGCGGTAGATGGTGGCGCGGGCCACCCCGGCTCGCTGGGCGACCAGGTCCATGGACAGGTCGCCGAAGCTGCACCCTTCGCTGAGCAGGGCGAGGGTGCCGTCCAGGATCGCCCGGTCGGCGGCGGGATCGCGCTGGCGGCCGCCCCGGGCCGTGCGTCCCGGGGCGGCTGCCGATCGGTCGAGGTGTGGCGGCATACGGGTTCATACCTCCGCGGTGTGGGGTTCTTCGGCGGTCGCCTCCTCGGCGCCGGGCGTGCCGGCGGCTGTACGGGAGGGCAGGAGCAGCAGGGCGGCGAGGGCACCGACGAGCGTGACGCCCGCGGCGACGAGGGACGTGAGGTGCATGGCCGAGACGAACGCGTCGACCGCGCGGTCCTCGATGGCGGCGCCGCCCGGGCCCAGTTCCCGCGCGGCGGTGAGGGTGGCGGCGACGGACTCCTCCGCCGGGTCGCGGATCGCCGCGGGCAGCAGCGCCAGGTGGTCCTCGATCCGGGAGCGGTAGGCCACGGAGAGCACCGAGCCCAGGACCGCGACGCCGAGGGCGCCGCCCACCTGCCGAAAGGTGGTGCTGACCGCCGCTCCGGTGCCGGACCGGCCCGGGCCGACGGCGGACATGGCGGCAGAGGTCGCCGGGGGCATCACACAGGCGATGCCGACGCCCATCGCGAACAGGACGGACTCCAGGACCCAGACCTCGGTCCGCTCGTCGACGGTCGCGACCGC
Source organism: Streptomyces sp. NPDC111606 (assembly GCF_055656945.1). Lineage (NCBI taxonomy): Bacteria > Bacillati > Actinomycetota > Actinomycetes > Kitasatosporales > Streptomycetaceae > Streptomyces > Streptomyces sp. NPDC111606. The sequence goes on along the minus strand of NZ_JBVKBY010000003.1, from coordinate 591,594 downwards.
GAGGAAGCCGAGCGAGGTGAGCAGCATCCCGCCGGCGCACACCGGCCGGTCCCCGATCCGCTTGGCGGCGAGCGTCGCGGCCGGTGCGAACGTCAGCTGGGCCACCGCCAGGGGCAGCAGCAGGAGGCCGGCCTCCAGGGGCGTCCAGCCGCGCACGCTCTGGAGGTAGAAGACCAGGAAGAAGGTGGCGCCGAGCAGGCTGAAGAAGACCAGCCCGATGACGGCCACGGCGGCGCTGAAGCGACGGTCGGTGAACAGGGCGAGGTCCAGCGCGGGGCACCGACTGTGGTGTTCCCAGACGGCGAACAGGCCCAGGACGGCGAGGCCGCAGAGCATCGGCACCCAGACGGCGGTGTCCGCCCAGTCGCCGGACTCGCCCCCCTTGATCACGCCGTACACCAGGACGGTCAGGCCGGCGACGGACAGGGCGACGCCGAGCGGGTCGAGGCCGCCGCGCCCGGGGTCGCGGGACTCGGGTACGACGAACAGCGCGGCTACGGCGCCGATCAGCACGATGGGCAGGTTGATCAGAAACACCGAGCCCCACCAGAAGTGCTCCAGCAGCACGCCACCGGTGACGGGGCCCAGCGCCACAGCGAGTCCGGCGGCGCCTGCCCAGACACCGATGGCCTTGGCCCGTTCGGCGGGTGGGAAGACGGCCATGATGATCGCCAGAGTGGCGGGCAGCACGAGCGCGCCGCCGACGCCCAGCCCTGCCCTGGCGACGACGAGTTCGCCGGCGCTGTCCGCGTGGGCGGACCACAGGGAACAGCCACCGAAGACGACGAGCCCGGCCAGCAGCGTCCGCTTGCGTCCCCAGCGGTCGGCGAGCACACCGGTGGTGAAGAGCAGGGCGGCGAAGACGAGCGTGTAGGAGTCGATCGACCACTGCAACTCGCTCTGCGTGGCCCCCAGGCCGACGGGTGCCGGCTCGGCGAGGGTCTTCAGGGCCACGTTCAGGATCGACGTGTCCAGGACGACGAGCAGGAGGCTGACCAGCAGTACCGCCAGCACGCGCCACCTGTGCGGGTGCGCGGCCGACGGGATTTGCTCGGCAGGCTTGAGGTGAGGCTGAGAAGTCACGGATTCCGCTCCTCGTAAAGAGGGGGTGCGTGAGCTGAGTGCCGTTCTCGTGCCGTGTACTGCCGACGCTAGACCTGGCAACCAATCGAGTCAACGGTGTATCGAAACATCCGTGACTCGATTGCCGGTTGCTGTGCATCCACCGGAACTCGGCTTGACGAAAGGGCGGTTACAGACCGTCAGGACCCAGCGCCGCGGCAACGAGGAACCGCCCCGCCACTCGGTCACAGCGCAGTCGCCAACCCGGCGCCGCCTCAAGGGACCACCAGCCGTCGCCGTGCGGTCCGGGGCGAGGGCGCAGTCGTGCGAAGTCCCACGCCAGTCCGACGCCGTGCGCCTTCGTATAGGCCTCCTTGAGCGTCCACAGACGCACCAGCCTCTGATTCCGCTCGGCCGGCGGCAGCCCGGAGAGCTCCGCCAGCTCCCGCGGATGACAGAACCTATCGGCCAGTCCTGGCGTCAGCAGCGGGCGGTCCGACACCTCCACGTCCACTCCGATCAGGCGGCCGCGGGCGGCCCCCACCACCAGCTTTCCGGCCGTGTGGCTGATGGCCACGTCCAGCCCGGGAGGCTCGTGGAGGACGGGCCGCCCACTGCGGTCGCGGCCCAGCACGACCCGGTCCGGCTCCACGCCGGCCACGGCGGCAACGGTGTGGCGCAGCAGCAGCCGCGAGCCCAGCAGCCGCGCCCGCACGCGGGGTTCGCGTGCCGCGCAGTACCGCGACCAGTCCGGCCCGAGGAGTTCGCGCGCGCCGGGGCCGGGATGTCGCCCCCAGTCCACCGGCCGGCCGTGGCAGACGGCGTAGCCGTGCCGCCGCGCGGCCTCCTGGACCGCACGCCAACCCACCGCGGGCAGCGGACCGACGGGGAGGGGTTCGCCCCTCACAGGAAGAGCGTCCTGTTCGACCATGACAACCCCTTCTGTCACCCCGTGACCGGCACCCGGTGACCGGCACCCCGTGCCAGGACTGAATGTGCCACTCCGTGCACACACCGTTGTACCGGCTCCCGACGGCGTCGTCCGCTGAACCCCAAACCCTTGACGTGCGCGCCAATTTCCGCTTTACGCCGGCTTTTCACGGCGCATCGAGGCTGAGAGACGCCGGATGGCACTCGGTGCCTCCCGGACGTTCCACACCACACCGGTCACCGACCGCCGAAAGGAATGCCTGTGGCTCACCAGCTTCAGCACCGAACGTTGACCGACGCCGTACGCGCCGGCGTGGACCGCCATCCCGAACGTGCCGCGTTCGTGTATCTGCACGAGGACGGCCAGGCCATGCGATCCGAAGAGATCGGCTACGCGGAACTGGACCGGCGGGCGCGTCTCGTCGCCGCCCGGCTGCACCACGCGTCCAAGGGCGACCCCTCCCGCCCGGTCCTGTTGCTCTATCCGCCGACCCTGGACTTCGTGACGGCCTTCCTCGGCTGCTTCTACGCCGGGCGTACCGCGATTCCCGCGCCCCTGCCCGACGAGCCGGGCGAGCGGCTGGCACGGGTCAGCGGCATCCTGCGGGACGCCGGGGTCGGGGCGGTGCTGACGCTCCCCGAGTTCCGGCAGGCCATCGGGGCCTGGCTGGCCGCCGCCGGAGAGCGGGACGTGGTGTGTCTGTCGACCGGCCCGGACGACCAGGACGGAGCCGATCCCGACCTGTGGGTACCGCCCGTCGTGCGCGACACCGACGTGGCCTTCCTCCAGTACAGCTCGGGCTCCACCAGCGAACCCAAGGGCGTCATGGTCACGCACGCCAACCTGGCCGCCAACGAGGAGGCCATCCGCACCGCGATGCGGACCCCGGAGGGTGTCGTGGCGGGCAGCTGGCTGCCGCTCTATCACGACATGGGGCTCATAGGGATGACCCTCCAGCCACTGTGGGTGGGCGGTACCAGCGTGCAGATGTCACCGGTCTCCTTCATCAAGCAGCCACACCGCTGGCTCCGTATGATCCACGACTATCGCGTCGAGGGCACCGCCTCGCCCAACTTCGGCTACGACCTGTGCGTCCGGCGCGTCACCGAGGAGCAGTCGGCGGGGCTGGACCTGTCCAGCCTGCGGGTGGCGCTCAACGGGGCCGAGCCGGTGCGCGCCGACACCCTGCGCGCCTTCGTCCGGCGCTTCGCCGGCAACGGTCTGCGCGCCGAGTCCCTGCTGCCCTGCTACGGCCTGGCCGAGAACACCCTGCTGGTCTCCGGCGGCGACACCGAGGCGCCGCACCTCGAACTCACCGTCGACGCCGTCGCGTTGGAGCAGGACGAGCTGCGGCCCGTGCGCAGCGACCGCCCGGCCCGGACCCTCGTGGGCTGCGGCCGGCCGAAGGACACCGAGATCCTGATCGTGGACCCGATGACCCGTCAGGCGCTGCCCGGCGGCCGGATCGGCGAGATCTGGCTGCGCGGCCCCTCGGTGGCCGCCGGCTACTGGAACCGGCGCGAGCTCACCACCGAGACGTTCCAGGCGGTCACGGCCGACGGCCGGGCCGGCTACTTCCGCACCGGCGACCTCGGCGCCCTGCTCCACGAGGAGCTCTACGTCACCGGCCGGATCAAGGAGATGCTCATCCAGCACGGCCGCAATCTCTACCCGCAGGACATCGAGCAGGCCGTCCAGGAGTCCGGGGAGGCCTTCCGGCGCGGCGGCGGCGCGGTGTTCACCGTCACCGACGAGGCGTCCGACCGCTCGCACGTGGTCGTGGTGCAGGAGCTCACGGCCCGCGCGGGCGGCAGCGAGGCGGACCTGATCCGCCTCGCAGCCGACGTCCAGGCGCTGCTCAGCCGGCAGTTGCAGCTGCCCGGCGTGAGCGTGGTGCTTGTCCGCCCCGGGGTGATCCGCAAGACGACCAGCGGGAAGACGCAGCGCACGCTCATGCGGCAGTTGTTCCTCGACGGCGCCCTGCCCGTGCTGCACCAGCGCCTCCAGGAACCGGTCGCCGCCCTGTTCCCCGCCCCGGACCCGGCGCCCGAACCCACCGCCGCCGTGTCCTCCAGCAGCTGAGATCCGGAAGAGAGATGCACGCCATGAGCATCACCGACCAGTCCCTCACCCCCGTCGGCACCGCCCCCGTGGACCAGCCGTCGCCGCACCCCGGCGCCCCGGACCTCGAAGGGTGGCTGACCGAGCGGGTGGCCTTCCATCTGCGCCGGGCCTCCGAGGAGATCGACCCGGACACCCCGCTCGCCGACTACGGCATCGACTCGGTCGCGGCGATCAGCATCTGCGGCGAGATCGAGGCGCACGTCCGGCTCGCGGTCTCCCCCACCATCACCTACGACTTCCCGACCGTCCACGCGATCAGTGAGCACCTCGCCGAGCGCCTGGCCTCCGGGGACCCGTCATGACCGAGCGCGAACCGATCGCCGTCGTCGGCCTGGACTGCCGCTTCCCCGGCGCCCGCGACGCCCGCGAGTACTGGTCGCTCCTCATGGACGGACGCGACGGCACCGACCGGGTTCCCGGCCAGCGCTGGGACGCCGACCGCTACCACGCCGCCTCGTCGACCGCGCCGCAGAGCGCCTCCGAAGCCCGGCCGCCGGGCCGCAGCAACACCGTGCGCGGCGGGTTCATCCAGGACCCCGACGCGTTCGACCCGGGCTTCTTCGGGATCTCTCCGCGGGAGGCCGCGGCCATGGACCCGCAGCAGCGGCTGCTGCTGCAGTGCTCGTGGCGGGCCATCGAGGACGCAGCCGTCGCCCCGCAGGACCTGGCCGGCACCGACACCGGCGTGTTCGTCGGGGTGATGGCCAACGAGTGGGCGTATCTCCAGCTCGCCGACTACGACAGGATCACCGCCCGGTACGGCTCCGGCAATGGCTACTTCATGGGCGCGAACCGGGTTTCGTACCACCTCGACCTCAAGGGCCCCAGTCTCGCCGTGGACACCGCCTGCTCCTCCTCGCTCTACGCCGTCCACCTCGCGATGGGCTCACTGCGCTCCGGGGAGTGCGACTACGCGCTGGCGGCCGGGACCAACCTGATCATGACGCCGGTCATCAACATCTTCTACACCCAGGCCGGCCTCTCGGCGCCCGACGGTCGCTGCAAGCCGTTCAGCGCCTCGGCCGACGGCATCGGACGGGCCGAGGGCGTGGCGGTGCTGGTGCTGCGCAGGCTCAGCGACGCCCTGACGGACCGTCAGCCCGTGTACGCCGTGCTGAAGGAGACCGGGATCAACCAGGACGGGCGCAGCAACGGCATCACCGCGCCCAACCGCTGGGCGCAGCAACGGCTGATCGAGTCCGTCTGGCAGCGGGCCGGCGTCACCGCCGACGACATCCGGTTCGTCGAGGCGCACGGCACCGGCACCCTGCTGGGCGACCTCATCGAGGCGCAAGCGCTCGGCGAGCTGACCAGCGGCCGCAGCGGCGGCAGCGTGGGACTGGGCTCGGTCAAGAGCAACTTCGGGCACGCCGAGGGGGCGGCCGGGATCGCCGGGCTGATCAAGACCGTGCTGGCGCTCCACCACCGCACGGTGCCGCCCAGCCGGTTCGCGGCCGACGCGAACCCGAGGCTGGACCTGCCCGGGCGCCGGCTCTCCCTGCTCAAGGCACCGCTCAGGCTGCCGTCCGGCACCGTGCACGCCGCGGTCAGCAGCTTCGGCATGGGCGGCAGCAACGCCCACGCCGTGCTCGCCTCCGCCCCCCGAGCGGTGCATCGCGGCCGCGACCGGGCGCCCGGGGTGTTCACGGTCTCCGCCCGGTCCCCCGAACGGCTGCGTGCCAATCTGCTGGCGCAGGCCGACGCCCTGTCACGCCGCCCGGAGAACCAGCTGGCGCAGCTGTGCTGGACCAGCAATCGCGTCAAGTCCCGCCTGCCGTACCGGGCTGCCGTCGCCGCCGCCGATCTGCCCACGCTGGCCGCCGAGTTGCGCAAGGCCGCGGAGCACGTCGAGGAGGCCGCCCGGGTGGACGGCGGGCGGCGCGCGGCGGCGTCGGTGGCGTTCGCCTTCACCGGGCAGGGCGCCCAGCACCCCCGCATGGCCGCGTCCTGGTACCGGTCGTTCCCCGCCTACGCACGGCATTTCGACGAGATCGACAAAGTACTCGCCCCGCACACCGGACGGTCGGTGCGCGACCTGGTCCTCGACGGCGATCCGGAGGTCCACCGGGCGCGCTCGGCCCAGCCGGCGCTGTTCGCCGTGGGGTACGCGATGGCCGCCGCCCTCGTCGAGTCCGGGATCGCGCCGTCGTACGTCCTCGGGCACAGCATCGGTGAGTTCGCCGCCGCCTGCCTGGCCGGTGCGCTGGACGTGGCGGACGCCGCCCGGCTGGTCGCCCGGCGCGGAGCGCTGATGGAGGCGCTGCCCGGGGACGGCGGGATGCTCGCGGTGAGCATGGGTGCCGCGGAGGTCGAGTCGCTGCTGGTGAGGCGGCGGCGGCTCGGCCTGGCCGCCGTCAACGGACCGGGCAGCACGGTGGTCGCCGGGGACCTCGGTGAACTGGCCGCACTGGAAGAGCAGTTGGCCAAGCGTGGGGTGGCCGCCCGGCGGCTCACCGTCTCCCATGCCTTCCACTCGCCGCTGATGGAACCCGTGGTCGAGGACTTCCGCCGGGAGTGCGCGGACGTGCCCGCCCGGGGACCACGAATTCCGCTCTTCTCCACGGTGAACGGCCATCAACTCACCGGCGGGGAAACCATGGACGCCGACTACTGGGCCCGGCAGATCACCGCGCCGGTGCGGTTCGCCGATGCCGCGAGCGCTCTGCTGGCCGCAGGCGTGACCCACGTGGTGGAGATCGGCCCGCGGGCGGTGCTGACCCCGCTGCTGGCCCGGCTCAAGCCGGACGCCGGTCACCCGGTGCGCCTGCACGCCGCCCACCCGGGCGAGCATGCCTCGGACCACCGGCCCCAGCAGCTGTTCGGTGAGCTGTGGTGCGCCGGGCTCGCGCCGGAGTGGGACGTGCTGTACGCCGAGGCCGACCGGGTGCCCCGCCGACTGCCGCCGTACGTGTTCGACGACTCGTTCCGCGCCTGGCGCACCGGCACCGCCCCGGGCCTCCCGGAACTGTCCGCGCCTGACGTCCCCCCTGGCGCGGACACCGCGGTCCGTGGGGGTGCGGACCGCGGCGAATCGTGCCCGCCGGCCCCGGCGGCTGACCTGCCGGACACTCTCAGCGTCCTGACACGCCAACTGGTGTGCCGGGTCGGCGGGCACGACCCCGAGCAGGTGCACGACCACGACCGGCTCCACGAGGACCTGGGCTTCGACTCGATCCGGGTGATGGAGCTCAAGGCCCGGATCGAGGACGCGCTCCCACGACTGGGCACTCTCCCGATCGAAGACCTGCTCGCCGGCCTGCGCACCGTGGGTGACCTCGTCGGGTTCCTGCGCGAGAGGCACGTCGCCGAGGGCACCGCGGCTCCTTTACCCACAACCCCGGAAGGAACCCGCTGATGACCGCACCCACCGTCCATCTGGCCTCGGTCGGCACCTGTCTGCCCGGTGACCCCGTGGACAACGCGACCCTGGCCAAACTCGTCGGTGTCGACGAGACCTGGGCCGAGATGTTCATCGGCAACGCCACCCGGCACTTCACCGTCGACCTCCCGACCGGAGAGGTACGGCACACACTGGCCGACATCGCCGCGACCGCCGCCGACCGGGCGCTGACTCAGGCCGGTCTGGAGCCGTACGACATCGACTGCGTCGTCATGGGCACGGCCACGCCGGACCAGCTGATGCCGGCCACGGTGAACCTGGTGGCTGACCGGCTCGGCATCGACAACGTCCCCACCTACCAGCTGCAGTCCGGCTGCGCCGGCGCCGTGCAGGCCCTCGACGTGGCCCGCACGCTGCTGCTCGCCGAGCGCTGCGGCACGGTGCTGGTGATCGGCGGCGACGTGTGCGCCAAGCACCTGGAGACGGATTTCGACCTGGGATCGCGCACATCGGCCGAGCTGGTCAACTACGTGCTCTTCGGCGACGGCGCCGGCGCGGCCGTGCTCAGCAATGAAGCGCTCGGGCAGCGCGTCGTGATCCGTCAGGTGCTCAACCGGCTGGTGGGGCTGGGCCGGGAGCCGGGCCAGGTCGTCGACTGGTTCGGGCTCGGCGACCGGCACACCGACCGCACCGCCGTCTTCGAGGACTACAAGGCGATCGAGGAGGCGGTGCCCGCGCTGGCCCAGCAGACGTTCTGGGAGCTCATGGAGGACCTGGGCTGGGGCACGCACGAGCTGGACTTCCTGCTGCCCCCGCAGCTGTCCGGCCGGATGAGCGACCGCATCTCCGACGGCATGCCCGCCCCGAACGCCCGCCGCGTCAACGTGGTGCGCCACGTCGGCAACAACGGCAACGCGCTGCCGTTCCTCCAGCTGGAGGAGCTGCTGCGGCAGTGGGACGGCCCCGGGCGCGCCCTCGCCGTCGCCATCGAGTCCAGCAAGTGGATCAAGTCCGGTGTCGCACTGGAGCGTTCATGACCGCGACCAGGAAGCACCGCACACCCGACCCGGCGGCCACCTGGCACGACCCCGAGGCGTTGAGCGCGCTGCGCGCCCTGCACCGCGCGGGCAGGCTCCCGGCGGAGTACGGCTCGGTACGGTCCCTGCTGTCGCGCATGCCGGTGGCCGACCTCCCGGCCGCGGGCCAGCTGCTGGCCCGGCTCGATCCCGAGGAGGTGTGCCGCCACGCGGAGGTGCCGGTGGTCACCGCCACCGTCACCGGCCACTCGACGGTGGCTGGGCTGGTGGCTCCCCTCACCTCCGAACTGGCCCGGCACGGGCTGCTGCTGGAGGCGAAGGTCTCGCCGTACGGCGCCTACCTCCAGGATCTGATGCGCCCGGCCACGGCCGTCGAGGACCAGCCACAACTCACACTCTGCGTGCTCGACGCGCACACCGTCTTCGACGACGTCACGGTGCCGTGGCGAGCCGAGGACGTGGAGGCCGCCGCACGGGCCAGGCTCTCGCTCCTGACCGGCGCCGTGCGCACCCACCAGCAGGCCGGCCGGGGCCTGCTCGTTCTCAACACCGTGCCGCTGCACCGCCGTTACACCCACCAGCTGGTCGACCTGCGCTCGCGGGCCCGGCTCGGCGCGGTGTGGCGGGAGTTCAACGGCGGGCTGCTGACCCTGGCCGAGCAGTACCCGGGCGTGGTCACCGTGGACCTCGACCCGCTGGTCGCCGAGGGCGTACCGGCGTGCGAACCGCGCATCGCGCAGTACGCCCGGGCCCGGCTCTCCGACGCGCTGCTGGCCGCCTATGCCCGGGAGACCGCCCACGTCGTACGCGCCCGCCTCGGCCGCACCCGCAAGTGCCTGGTGCTGGACCTGGACGGCACGCTGTGGGGCGGGGTGCTCGGCGAGGCCGGGCCCGGTGGCATCGAGCTCGGCGCGGGCCTGCGCGGTGAGGCCTTCCAGGAGTTCCAGCGGACGGTGCAGCAGCTCGGCGCGCAGGGCGTACTGCTCGCGGTCAGCAGCAAGAACGACGCCGAGCTGGTCCGCGCGACGCTGCGCACCCACCCGGGCATGCTGCTGCGCGAGGACGACTTCGTCCGCGTCAACGCCAACTGGAAGGCAAAGCACGACAATCTCCGCGACATCGCGGACAGGCTCGGGCTCGGCCTGGACAGCTTCGTCTTCGTCGACGACAGCACCTTCGAGTGCGGGCTGGTCGGCGAGCAGCTGCCCGAGGTCGCCGTGGTCCGCGTCGACGAGGAGCCCGCGCTGCATCCCGCGGCGCTGCTGGCCGACGGCTGGTTCGACATGTTCGAGCTGACCGAGGCCGACCTGGAGCGGGCCGGCCGCTACCGCACCGAGACGCTGCGGCAGGAGTTCCGTGAGGACGTCGGCTCCTACGAGGACTATCTCGACGGGCTCGGCCTGGAGGTCGACCTGCGGCCGCCGGACGAGTCCGAGATCGCTCGGGTGTCCCAGCTGACCCTGCGCACCAACCAGTTCCACCTGGCCACCGAACGTCTGCAGGCGGCCCAGGTGTCGGCGCAGGTGGACCGCCCGGGGCACCACGTGCCCGCCGTACGCGCGCGTGACCGGTTCGGTGACCACGGTCTGGTCGGCGCGCTGTTCCTGCGGCGTGAGGGAGAGGTGCTGCGCATCGACAACTTCGTCCTGAGCTGCCGGGTGTTCTCCCGCGGCATCGAGAGCGCCTGTGTGGCGGCGGTGCTGCGCTTCGCCCGCGACACCGGAGCGAGCGCGGTGACGGGCCGCTACCTTCCCTCGCCCCGCAACGCGGCCTTCGCCTCCTTCTACGCCAGCCACGGTTTCGCCCCGGTCGGCACCGACCCGGACGATCCCGAGGCCGTCTTCTTCCGGCACGACCTGACCGATATCGCGCCCGCCCCTGCCCATCTGCGGCTGCACGCCGCGTTCGGGCCGTTCGACGGAGACCCGACATGACCACCGCCCTCGCCGACATCGCGGAGTTCCGCCTGCTGCTGGAGGAGGAACTCGGCCTGCACGTCCGGGCCGACGACCTCGATCGCCCGCTGGACGACTTCCCCGACTGGGACTCGGTGCTGCTGCTCAGGCTCGTGACCGTCGTGGAGGACGTCGTCGGCCGACGCGTCCCGGTGGCCGACGTGCTCCAGGCACGCACGTTCCGCCAGATGTTCGAGGTGGTGGCCGGCCCGTGACCACCCCTCGGCCCGACGCCGCGCCCGACGCCCCCGACACCTGCCTGCACTTCCACGCCTTGTTCCTCGACACCCAGCTCGACGTGTTCCTCTCCCCCGGCCTCGGCAGGCAGGTGCGGGCCGGTCTCGCCCGCTTCCTCACCGGCCGCGGGAACAGCCGGGCGACCGACGGCACGCCCGATGCCCCGGAACGGATCCCGGAAGAGAAAGGAGCGGCCCGATGATTCCTCTCGCGGAGCTGCGGAGGTTCGCCCTGCCCCACGCGCACGCCCAGGGCATCCCCGCAGATGTCATCGACCGGGTGATGCGGAGCCTCAGCACGGACGTCGGGGACGAGGGCCCCGACGCCTGGGTGCACGAGTGGTCGTCGCTCGGCATCGCGGCCGAGGCCCGCGGCCGCGACCTGGACGCCGTCCGCTGCTACGCGATGGCCCGTTTCCCCTACGTCGACGGGCCGTTCCGGCAGGCGGCGCAGAGCGCCTGCGTCGAGGCCTTCGACCGCTGGCGCAAACGAGTACGCGGCATCTCCCGGCTCGACCTGCCCTACGGGGAGAAAGGCTTCGCCTGCTGGGCCGCCGGCCTGTCCACCCAGAACAGGCTCCCGCTCATCATCGTCCTGGGCGGCATCACCGGCACCAAGGAGCAGTGGGCCCCGGTGCTCGCCGGAGCCGACCGGCTCGGCGCGGCCGTAGTGGTCACGGAACTGCCCGGCGTCGGCGAGAACACCCTCACCTACGGAACGGACAGCACACGCATGCTCACTTACCTCCTCGACCTGCTCGGCCGCGCCGCCGACGCCTCCCGCACCTGCGTCGTGGGCCTGAGCTTCGGCGGGCATCTCGCGCTGCGCCAGGCCCTGGAGGACGACCGTATCCGGGGGCTGGCCACCGTCGGGGCTCCGGTACGGGACTTCTTCGTCCGCGCCGCGGACCACACGCCGCTGCCGCGCCTGGTGAACCTGACCCTCTCCCACGTCATGCGCACACCGGTGGACCGGCTTCCGGCCGCCCTGGCCGACTGGGAGCTGGACGAGGAGCGGCTCACCCGGCTGCGCACGCCGGTCGCCTACGCGGCGAGCCGCGCCGACGAGATCGCGCCCCCCTCGGACGTCGAGCTGCTGGAGCGTACCGTGCCGCACCTGCGCCTGGTGGAGAACGACGTCCTCGGCGGCCGGCCCGACCGGGCGGCCGAGACCCGGCTGTGGCTGCTGTCGCAGGCGCTGCGCATGACCGGCACGGCGGGTACCGTACGCCGGGCCGCCTCGGCCCGCGCCCGCGTCCTGCGCGCCCGCCACCGCCTCGCCCGTACGTCGGCCGGAGACCCCGCATGACGACGAGCGCCTCGGTCTCCTGCCTGAGCCGGGCGCCCCGTCCGGACGCCCGGCTGCGGCTGTTCTGCTTTCACCACGCCGGCGGCGGGGCCTCGTTCTTCAGTTCCTGGGACCGGCGCGTGTCGTCGGACGTCGACGTCCTGCCGGTGCAGCTGCCGGGCCGCGAGGCGCGCTACCGCGAGCCGCGGTACCAGGACGCCGGGGAGGTGGTCGACGCCCTCGGGCGTGACCTCGCTCCCTGTCTCGATGCGGGACCGTGGGCCGCGTACGGCCACAGCATGGGCGCCCTGCTGTCCTTCGCGCTGGCTGCGGCCCGGCTGCGCGCGGGCGGGCGCGGTCCGGATGCGCTGTTCCTGGGAGCTTACGCGGCCCCGCACTGTACGCCGACGCTGCCGCCGCCCGACCGGTACGAGGACGGCGAACTGGCCCGCCTGCTCGTGGACTTCGGCGGGCTGGACCCGCGGTTCCTGGGGCGGGCGGACTGGCTGCGGGTGCTGCTGCCGATCCTCCGCGACGATCTGCGGATCTGCGCGAGCCACCAGCGGGCGGGGCTGCCGGACCCGGACGACGAGCGGGCCCGGCTGCCGCTGACCGTCGAGGCGTTCGCCGGCACCGACGACCCGCTCGTCGACCCGGCCGCCGTGCGGGCCTGGGGGCGGTATGTGCACCGCTTCCGACTGACTCCGGTCCCCGGCGGCCACTTCTTCCCGCGCGAGGCGCCCGACGCGTTCTTCGACCGGCTCAACCGTTCGCTGGCCCGGCTTCTCGCGGAGCCGGGGGCACCACCCGGGGCACCCGGCTGATCCGCCGCCGGACGTCCTCGGCATTCTTCTCGTACAGCGTGCGCTGCTCCTGGATGCCGGGCATGACCCACAGCGGCCGCGCGGAGGCGTCGGCGAACGCGAGGCCGTGGTCGTCGGGCCGCAGCCCGGTCAGGGTGAGCTCGAACGACTCCAGGTAGTCGATGTCACCGGCCGCGGTGAGCCGGAACGGCCGGTCGTGGCCCGGGTAGATCAGATCGGACACCGTCAGGACCCGCTCGATGCTGTGGGCGGCCTGGTCGGCGTCCCAGAACACCAGGGGGTTGCGCCTGGTGCGGGCGACGTACGCGAAGTGCAGGGCGTCACCGGTGATGGCGGCGCGGCCGTACTCGGTCTGCACGATCACGCCGATGCTGCCGGGCGAGTGGCCGGGCAGGCCGATGACGCCGACCCCCGGGATGATCTCCTCCCCGTCCGTGACCTCGCGGACGGGGAGCTGTTCCAGCAACAACCCCGTCCAGGCGGGCGTGGCCCAGTCGTTGGCGTGCGGGAGGTGCGCGTACCGGCGTTCGTCGGGGTGCAGGACGAGGGTGGCCCGCGGGAACAGGTCGACGTTCTGGACGTGGTCCCAGTGGGCGTGGGTGAGGACGACGGTGTCGATGTCCTCGGCGGTGAGGCCGTGTCGGGCGAGCGCGTTCCGGAGGAAGGGGCGGCGGCCGACGTGGGCGGCGTCGATGATGATGTTCCTCTCCCGTCCGGCCGCGTCCGGACCGCGGACCAGGAACACCCCGCAGAAGGCGGGATAGCCCTGGTCCGTGTCGATGGCGAAGCCGGGCAGGAGGATGTCGATCGTCGGCATGGAACTCCCTTGGGTGGTGGGCGTGTCGGGCTGTGGACGTCTGGTCCGCCTGCATGGGTGCCGGGACGGGTGGCCCGCCTGAACGGGTCCTGACTTCACTGCTCGTGCAGGGCGGCACGGATCGCGTCGAGGCAGGCCGGGTTGACGAGTGTGGACAGGTCGCCGGGTGCCTCGCCGGTGACGAGGCCGCGGACGAGCCGCCGCATCACCTTGCCGTTGCGGGTCCTGGGCAGCTCCGGCACGGCGACCACCCGGGCGGGGCGGAACGCGGCGCCGAGCGCACCGGCCACCCGCCCGCGAATCCGCTCGGCCTCCGTCTCGCCCAGCGACCGGCCGTCGGCCGGGACCGCGAAGCACCACAGGGCCTCCCCCTTGACAGGGTGCGGGATGCCGACCGCGGCCGCCTCGGCGACAGCCGGGTCGCCGACGACGGCGTCCTCGACCTCGGTGGGCCCGAGCCGTTTGCCGGCCAGCTTGATGACATCGTCGAGCCGCCCGTGGACGAACCACTCGTCGCCGGTGCGTGAGACGAGGTCGCCGTGGGACCAACGCCCCGGCCTGGGGCCGAAGTAGGTCTGGGCGAAGCGTTCGCGTGCCCGCCACAGCCCCCGGGTCATGCCCGGCCAGGAGCGCTCGACGACCAGCTCGCCGAGCTGCCCCTCCGGTGGCTGCGCGCCGGAGTCGTCCTCGACAACCGCGGCGATGCCCAGGCAGGGGCCCGCGAAGCCGCACGGCGACTGGGGCAGGGTGGGCGCGGAGGCGAGCAGGGATCCGCCGGCCTCGGTGCCGCCGCAGATATTGATCACGGGGCAGCGTTTGCCGCCGAACTCGGCGAAGTACCAGCGCCAGGCGTCCTCGGTCCACGGCTCCCCGGTCGAGCCGAGGAGCCGTAGCCGGGAGGGCACGACCGGGTCGCGCGGCTCACGGCCCATCAGCATGCGGGCCAGGCTGGGCGAACTGCCGAAGACGGTGACCTCGTGGTCGTCGAGCAGGTGCCGCAGGCGGGTGACGTCCGGGTGGTCGATCGCGCCCTCGTAGGCCAGGACGCAGGCGCCTGCGAGGGTGCCGCCCAAGGCGATGAGCGGGAACATGATCCAGCCGGGGTCGGTCACCCAGAAGACCACGTCGTCCGGCCGCAGGTCGAGGTTGTACCGGGTCTCGCTGCCGACCTGTGCCGGGAAGCCGCCGTGGGTGTGGACCGCGCCTTTCGGGCGGCCGGTGGTGCCGGAGGTGTGCAACAGGAGGAACGGGGCAGTGACGGGCACCGAGACGACCGGGACAGGTTCGGCGGCGGCCAGCCGGTGCCAGTCCGTCGTCGCGAGCCCGACGCGGTCGTGGCCGCCGGGCCCTGAGGGCACCGTTCGCCCCTCCTGCTCGCCGCCTGCGGGGGAGGGCCTCTCGGATGTCTCCGGCTCACCACGCTCGCCACCCACCGAAGGTGGCCCGCTCGGCTCCCGCACGACGACGAGATGGCGTACGCACGTGGCGCTCTCCAGTGACGTGCGGGCCACCGCCGCCATGTCCTGCCGACGCCCCCGCCGGACGGCGTCCCCGGCGGTCACCAGGACCCGGACGTCGGCATCGACGAGCCGGATCGCGATGGCCTCGGCGCCGAACCCCGAGAACAGCGGAACCAGTACGGCACCGATGCGCGCGCAGGCGAAGAGCAGGACGAAAGCCTCGGGACCGGGAGGCAGGTAGCCGGCCACGCGGTCCCCGGACATGACACCGAGCCCGCGCAGCCCGCCGGCCACCCGGGCGCTGTACGCGGCCGCTTCACCGTAGGTCAGCACCCCGCGCGAGCCGTCCTCCCGCTCCCAGCGCAGTGCCGGAGCCTGCCCGCTCCCCTGCCGCACCCGGCGCTCCAGACAGGAGTCCACGAGGTTGGTGTACGCGCCCGGGAACCAGCGCGTGAACGCGATGCCTCCGGATTCGTCGCACACGCACAGCGGCGGCCGGTGCCAGACTATGCCGATGTCCTGCACGGCCCGCTCCCAGAACCACTCGGGGTCGGCCGCGGACCTGGCCTGGAGCGCGCGGTAGCCGCCGTCGACGCCGTGCCTGCGGCAGAACGCCGTGATGTTGCTCCGCTCGGTGAACTCCCGCGTCGGATACCAGGCGTACGCGCTCATCGGGCCGCGCTCGGATTCTCGATCAGTGCGGCGATGCCCTGGCCGCCGCCGATGCACAGGGCGACCACGGCCAGCCGGCCGCCGGTGCGGCGCAGTTCGTGCGCCGCCTTGAGCAGCAGGACGCATCCGGTGGCGCCGATGGGATGGCCCAGGGCGATCGCCCCACCGTTCGGGTTGACCCGGTCCGGTTCGAGCTTGAGGAGGTCCATGACGGCCAGGACCTGGGCTGCGAACGCCTCGTTGAGTTCGATCACGTCGATCTCGTCCAGGGTGAGGTCGTTGCGGCGCAGCAGGGTGCGGATCGCCTCCGCGGGGGCGACGCCCATGATCTCCGGCTCCAGCGCCGTGACGGCGGCGTCACGCAGTCGGCACAGTGGTGCGATGCCGGAGTCGAGGTCGGCCGCGCGCATCAGGAGCACGGCGGCGGCACCGTCGTTGATGCCGGCCGAGTTCCCGGCGGTGATCGTGCCGTGCTCCGCGAAGACGGGGCGCAGGCCCCCGAGTTTCTCCTCCGTCGTACCGGGCCGGGGGTGTTCGTCCCGCTCGACGATGCCGTGCGCGGTGGCCACGGGCACGATCTGTTCCTGAAACCGTCCCTCCTCCACGGCGATGGAGGCGCGCCGCTGGCTCTCGGCGGCCCATCGGTCCTGGCGCCGCCGCGAGATGCCGTACCGGTCGGCCACCGCCTCGCCCGTCATGCCCATGGGGTAGTCCCCGAAGGGGTCGGTGACCAGGGAGACCGTGCCGTCGATGGTCGTTCCTTCGGTCAGCTCGTCGGGGGCCCGTTCGCCGTAGTCGAGCAGCGGCTGACGGGTCATCGACTCGTTTCCGCCCGCCACGGCGACATCGGTCGCGCCGAGGGTGAGGCTCTGCGCGGCCGACCAGACCGCCTGGAGACCTGATCCGCACAGCCTGTTGACGTTGTACGCGGTGGTCCGCACGGGAAGCCCGGCACGCAGTGCCGCGCGCCGGGCGTTGAACGCGTCGGGGCCGACCAGACCGACACAGCCCAGGACGACTTCGTCCACGGCGCCGGGTTCCAGTCCGCCGCGCAGGACCGCCTCCCGGATCACTACGGCTCCCAGCTGGTGGGCGGGCACCGAACTCAGATCGCCTTTGTACCGGCCGATCGGGGTGCGGGCCCCGTGGACGACGGCGATGTCTACGGGCATCGGGGTCACTCCTTCACTGAGGGCTCCGCGTCCGTGCCGAACGCGGGGGACGCCACCGGGGGTTCGGGCAGCAGGGCGAGGGCGTCCCGGTCCGGACGGATCAGGAACACCGAGAGGACGGCACCGGTGATCAGCAGGCCGGCGGTCAGGTCGAAGGCCCGGCCGTAGCCGACGGCCTCGGTGGGCGCGGCGTCGATGATGCGGCCGGTGACGTAGGGGGCGAGCAGGCTGGAGAGGGCGGCGAGGGCGTAGGACAGTCCCAGAGCCGCGCTGCGTCGTCCGGGCGGGCAGATGTCCGCGATCGCCGCGTTGGTCAGCGGGGTCTGTCCGTTGCCGGCGGAGAACGCGAGTACGAGCAGCGGCAGCAGGACGACGGGGCCGACCCGGGTCGTCAGGAGCAGGCAGACACCAGCCAGGAGCGGAAGTGACGCGCCCATCAGCCCCTGCGCGACCCGGGCGGTCACCCCTCGCCGCAGTAACCGGTGCGCGACGGCTCCCGCGGTGAGGACGAGCACGGCCATCGACAGGGCGGGCAGGCCGACGATCCCGCTGACCTCCGCGTCGCTGAAGCCGGCCTGTTCCTCCAGGAACAGCGGGAGCCAGGCGAAGCCCAGGGCGAGCGT
The DNA here is from genome assembly GCF_055656945.1 of Streptomyces sp. NPDC111606. NCBI lineage: Bacteria > Bacillati > Actinomycetota > Actinomycetes > Kitasatosporales > Streptomycetaceae > Streptomyces > Streptomyces sp. NPDC111606. Next base: position 574,053 of record NZ_JBVKBY010000003.1, on the reverse strand, counting down.
CCACATGACCGCGAACGCCGAGAACGTCGCCCCCAGCCAGGTGCCGGTGGTGACGACGCGCCAGAACGGCACGGACGGCTGCTCCTTTGCCGCCCTGGACGGTTCGTCCTGGGCGGGGCCGAGGCGTGCGGTGTACGGGCCGCCGCCGCCGAGCCTGAGCCAGACGACGGCCCACACCACCCCGACGGCCCCGAGCAGGCCGAACGCGGCCCGCCAGCCGAGGCTGTTACTGACCAGGACGACCAGCGGGGCGGCCAGGACGGTGCCGCCGGCGGCACCCGCGACCACGACGGCCGAGGGAAGGGCACGCCGCTTCTCCGGGAACCAGGTGAAGGCCGTGTAGTTGGCCAGGGGGTACCCCGGCCCCTCACCCGCACCGAGCGCCACCCGGGTGGCGACGAGCGCCGCGAATCCTGTGGCGGGGAGGAGGATCGGCAGCTGGGCCGCCGCCCAGACCAGGGCGAGCACGGCGAGCAGGGGCCGGGGACGGATGCGGTCGCCGAGAAAGCCGACGGAGACCGCCGAGAGGCTGAACAACAGGTAGAAGCTGCTGGCGATGGTGCCGAACTCGGTGGCCGTGAGGTCGAGATCGTCCTTGATGGGGCCCGCGGTCAGACCGAGCACGGCCTTGTCGGCGGCGTTGATCACGATGAACAGCGCGAGCAGGGTCAGTACGGTGCGCCTGCGGCGCCGGGTGTCGTCCGCGGCGGCCGGCCGGGTGTCCGCTTCGACGGTCATGCCAGGGACAGCCGTTCGTCGAGCCAGTCGAACGTACGCTGGTGGAAGCGGAGCGCCGCGCCCTCCTGGCAGTGCTCACCGGCCCCTTCGGCGTCGGTGAACATCGTGAACTCCTTCGGGCAGCGCAGCGCGCCGTGCACCCGCCTGGCCTCACCGTGGCAGATCACGTCGTTCTCCGCGTCGAGGACCAGGGTCGGGCAGGTGACATGCTCGGCCGCGCCGTCGAGGTTGTACGGCGCGCAGGCGCGCAGCGCCTCGGGGGGCGTCTTTGCCCCGAAGACCCACATGCCGTGCCGCAGGAACCAGCGCACTCGCGTGCTCTGCACCATGCTGACGTCCAGAGCGGGCCCGGCCACGTCGTCGCGGCCCTCCGCCACCCACTCGGCGAGGTAGGGCGGGATGCCGCGGAGCGGGAGCTCGTAGAAGTCGTAGATCCCGTTGTGCAGGACGCACGCGGCGAGGCGGTCCTCGAACGCGGCCGCGCGGGCGGCCAGCAGCCCCCCGAAGCTGGTGCCCCACAACACGAGCCTCTCAGGGTCCACTTCCCGACGGGTCAGGGCGTGGTCGACCACAGGGCCGACCACGTGTTCCCAGTCCGGCCGGAAGACGAGTCCCTGCTCCCGGCGGACGGACTGCTGGCCGGGTCCTTCGAAGGCGAGCACGTGGTAACCGCGGCGCAACGCGCCGCCCGCCACCATGAAGTACAGCTCCTCCAGGGTCGAGTCGTAGCCGCCGTGGTGGATCACGGTGGGCAGTCGGCGGGCCGCATCGCCGGCTCCGTCGGCGCGGAACAGGTATCCCGGCAGGGTGGTGTCCTCGTAAGGGATCTCCAGGCGCAGCGCGGGCACGTCGAAGAGTTCGGCCGCCCGTGCGAAGGTCTGCCGCGAGCACCGGGCGAGCCGGTCCGACTCGGTGTCGGCGTCGCGGTTCTCGACGCGGAAGAAGTCCGCGGTCCGGTAGTAGTTCGAGGCCCGCAGCAGTGCCTCACGGGCGCTGACCCTGTGGCCTGCGGCCAGCGCCTCGTCGCCGATGCGGTGGAGGCGTTCGGCGAGCGCGGTCCACTCGCGGTACCAGGCCTGCTCGTCGCCGTCCGGGATGTTCCGGCAGGTGACGAGGACCTCGCCGAGGTCCGCGCCGGCGTAGGCGGCGTGCCCGGCGGTGCGCAGAGCCTGGAAGGAGAACGCCACATCGTCGAAGAGGAACTTCATCGTGACCCCCTTTCCCGGACTTCTCCGGGGCGGAACGGAACGGACCCGTTCCGTCTCGCCGCGGAACGTACACCCGGCCTCGGCGGAACGCAACCGTTCCGTTCGGTGTTAATCTCGCGCGGTGGACTCCACCAGCAGGAACACGTTCGACCGCAGGCCCAGCGGCTCGGCGGTGCTACGGGAATCCGTGACCGAGACGATCAGGCGGGCGGTCTTCGAGGAACTGGCCGAGACCGGGTACGCCCGGATGTCCATGGAGGCCGTGACCCGCCGGGCCCGTGTCGGCAAGGCGGCCCTCTACCGCCGCTGGCCCGCCAAGGAGGCCATGGTGGTGGAGTTGGTCTCGGAGGCCGCCGCCGCACACCTGCCCGCGACGGCCGACTCCGGGGCGCTGCACGACGACGTCGAGCGCTTCATCCGGCACACCATGGCCGACCTGCGGCATCCCCTCGCCGGCCGGATCATCCCCGACCTCGTGGCCGAGTCGGCCCGCAACCCTTCCCTGCGCGAGGCGCTGCACGAGGCGGTCCTCGGTCCCCGGCGCGCGGCTGTGGCGACGCTCCTGCGCCAGGCGGTGGACCGCGGCGAGTTGCCCGGCGACATCGACATGGGCCTGGCCGTCGACATTTTCGGAGCTCCGCTGTACTTCAGGATGCTCACGGTCGGTGGCCCCACCGACGACGCCTACGTCACCCGCCTCACACACGCCGTCCTCGCGGCGCTCGCCGCCAGCCGCTGAACGCTTCTGCGCAGCGCCGAGGGGCCGTGGGCCGGAGCCATCGGCGTGAAGCGATGCCCTTCCGCGTCAAACTGGTCGGCGACAGTGGCCCGTTGGGTCCGGCCACCGGGTCCGGTGATCTCGACGCGGTCACCGATCCGGGACTGCCGGATTCGTGCCGAGGCCGCCTCGCAGCGCACGCTGAACCGGATCTCGATCCCGGCTCCCCCACCGGGGCGCCGACCGGCCATGGGTTTCTGGGGGTCCCGGCCGCAGCCTTGTTCCGCGGGTCCCTGGCCGCACAGGCCGGTTCGCGGCAGCCCGGCGGCGCAGGGACGCGGTCCTGGCATTCCGGGACGGCACCTCCCCGTCCAGGGCCACCGCCGGCCGGACCGGCAGCACACGCCACAGGCCCTGGCCGGTCCCCGGCAGGCGCCGGCCCGTTACCGGCGGACGCCGATCCCGTCTCGACCGGGGTGGCACCTGCACCCTCACTGGTACAGCGCGGGCCTGTCGACGAGTTCCACAGCGACCCGGCCGCCCTCCTCCAGCGCCCGTACGGCCGCCTCGCACACCGCGGCCACGGCGTACCCGTCCCACGCCGTGGGGCCGGTGACCTCGCCGCGCCGGGTGGCGTCGACCCAGGCCTGCACCTCACGGTCGTAGGCGTCGGCGAACCGCTCGATGTAGTCCTGGGCGATGATGCCGCCCCAGCGGCCGGCCGCGTTGGTGACCATGGCGTGGCCGTCGCCGACGCGGGCGGTGCCGCGTTCGCAGACGACCTCGGCCTGGACCTGGTAGCCGAAGCCGCAGTTGACGAAGATCTCGACGTCGACGATCGCCCCGCCGTCGGTTTCGAAGACGACGAACTGCGGGTCGCGGATGCCGTCCGGCGCGTTCGCGGACGGGGTCGGGGCGAGCACGGTGACGGCCGTGATCTCGTGGCCGAGCAGCCAGCGGGTCACGTCCATCTCGTGCGTCACCGAGTCGTTGATGAGCATCTCGGACGTCCAGCCGGGCGGGCTGGCGACGTTGCGGTGCCGGTTGTGGAGCATCAGGGGACGGCCCAACTGGCCTGTCTCCAGCAGGGCCTTGAGCTTCGTGTACTCGGCGTCGTAGCGCCGCATGAAGCCGACCTGGACCCGGCGCCGGCCCAGCTTCTGCTCGGCCTGCAGGACGCGCAGCGCGGACGCCGCGTCGGGGGTGAGGGGTTTCTCGCACAGCACCGGCAGATCGTGCTCGAAGGCCGTGAGGAGTGCCGCCTCGTGGGCGGGCCCCGGCGAGGCGATGATCACCGCGTCGACGTCGGCAGACGCCATCGCGGCCGCCGGGTCGGTGTGGGCGGAGCAGCCGTCGACGCGGGCGGCCACCGATTTGGCGCGTTCCGCGTCGACGTCCACGACGGCGGTCACCCGTGCCCCGCTGATGACCTCCTGGACACGGCGGACGTGGTCCGCTCCCATCTTTCCGGTACCGATGACTGCGACTCCGAGCGTGTGCGGACGCTGGGTCATGGTGATCGGCCGTCCTTTCGGGTCGTCAGGCGCCGCAGGACCTCAGGAACTTGCGGGTACGGACCGCGATGGGCAGGGGCCTGTCCGGCTCGCAGGGGTACATGTCCTGCTCGACGATCGCGAACAGGTCCACGTTCAGCTTCTGCGCGGCCGTCAGGACCGGCCCCAACTCCGGTACGCCCGCCGGGGGTTCGCACATCACGCCGCGCTGGACGGCGGGTCCGAACGGGATCTCGTTCTTCACCACGTCCGCGAGGATCTCCGGGTCGACCTGCTTGAGGTGCAGATAGCCGATGCGCTCGCCGTAGGTCTCTATCAGCTTGACGCTGTCACCACCGCAGTAGGCGTAGTGGCCGGTGTCCAGGCAGAGGTTGACCAGGTCGGAGTCGGTCGAGTCGAGGAAGCGCTCGACGTGGGCCTCGGTGTCGATGTGGGTGTCGGCGTGCGGGTGCACGACGATGTCGAGGCCGAACTGCTCCTTCACCTCGTGACCGAGCCGCTCCATGCCCTTGGTCAGATGGGCCCACTGCTCGCCGGTGAGCTCCGGCGGCTCCAGGATCTCGGCGGTCTTGTCGTCGCGCCAGAAGGACGGGATGACGACCAGGTGCTTGGCGCCCATGGCCTGGGTGAGACCGGCGACCTGGCTGACGTGCTCCCAGGTGGACTCCCAGACGGCGGGGCCGCGGTGCAGGCCGGTGAAGATCGTGCCCGCGGACACCTTCAGGTTGCGCCGGTTCACCTCGTCCGTGAGCCGGGCCGGGTCGGTCGGCAGATAGCCGTACGGGCCGAGTTCGATCCACTCGTAGCCCGCTTCGGTGACCTCGTCGAGGAAGCGTTCCCAGGGCACCTGGACGGGGTCGTCGGGGAACCAGACGCCCCAGGAGTCGGGGGCCGAGCCGACCCGGATGCGGTCCAGCACAGGGGGCATGTCAGGACTTCCCTTCGGAGGATGCCACGGGTGCGGTGAGGTCGGCGGCTTCGGGGAGTTCTTCGACGTCGACGCCGCGGACCTGGGCCAGTTCGTGCTTGAGGGCGGCGAGTTCGGTGCCGCCGGCCATGTGGTTGGTGAGTTCTTCGAGGCTGACCTCGTCGCGGGAGGCGTTGAGTTCCATGGTGCCAAGGCGCAGGACGCTGAAGTGGTCGCCGACCATGTAGGCGTGGTGGGGGTTGTGGGTGATGAAGATGACGCCGAGTCCGCGGTCGCGGGCGGCGGCGATGTACTTCAGCACGACGCCGGACTGCTTGACGCCGAGGGCGGCGGTGGGCTCGTCCAGGATGAGGACGCGGGCGCCGAAGTAGACGGCGCGGGCGATGGCCACGCACTGGCGCTGGCCGCCGGACAGGGTGCCGATGGGCTGTTCCAGGTCGTCCAGGACGATGCCCATGTTGCGCAGTTCCTCGTCGGCGGTCTTCTTCATCGTGTCGATGTCGAGACGGCGTACGGGCCAGGGGCCCTTGGTGATCTCGGAGCCGAGGAAGAAGTTGCGCCACACCGGCATCAGGGGGACGACAGCGAGGTCCTGGTAGACCGTCGCGATGCCCTTGTCCAACGCCTCGCGGGGGGTGGAGAAGCGCACCGGTTCGCCGTCGACGAGGAACTCGCCCTCGGTGTGCTGGTGCAGCCCGGAGATGATTTTGATGAGGGTCGACTTGCCCGCGCCGTTGTCACCGAGAACACAGGTGACCTGGCTCGGGAACACCTTCAGGTCGACGCCGTGCAGGGCACGGATGTTGCCGTAGGACTTGCCTGCGTTGCGCAGATCGACGACCGGGGCGTCCTTCTGCGGGGTCTTGTCCTGCAGGACGGCACCGTGGGTGCCGGTTTCGTTGCTTGTCATTCGGGTCACCTCCGGGTCGCCGTGCGCTGGACCCACAGATTGATGAGGACGGCGCCGAGGAGCATCACGCCGAGGAAGGCCTTGAACCAGTCAGGGTTCCAGCCGGCGTAGACGATGCCCTGCTGCACCAGGCCGAACATGAACGCGCCGAAGACCGGCCCGATCGCGGAACCGGCGCCACCGGTCAGCAGACAGCCACCGATCACCGCGGCCGCGATGTAGATGAGCTCCTGACCGACACCCTCACCGGACTGGACGGTGTTGAACGAGAACAGCTGGTGCATGCCGACGAACCAGGCGCCGAAGCCGACCAGCATGAACAGTGAGATCTTCGTGAACGTCACCGGCACACCGACGGCCCGCGAGGACTCCTTGTTGCCGCCGACCGCGAAGATCCAGTTGCCGTACTTGGTACGCAGCAGCACCCACGTGGCGAGCGCAGCGAAGACCAGCCACCACACGACGGTGATCTTCACCTGGACACCGCCGACGTCGAAGGACGAGGCGAAGATCGCCTTGGCCTGGTCGAAGCCGTCCATGTCGCTGATGTCGTCGGTGGCGACGTTGCCGGTGATCAGCTTGGTGACCGCGAGGTTCACGCCCTGGAGGATCAGGAACGTGCCGAGGGTGACCAGGAAGCTCGGCAGACCGGTCTTGACCAGCAGCCAGCCGTTGAACAGACCGACCGCGAGGGACACGATCAGGGCGACGATCACACCGACCCAGACGTTCATGCTGAGCTGGTAGGCGACCATGCTCGCGGTCAGGGCCGAGGTGATCACGGCGACGCCGGCGGACAGGTCGAACTCGCCGCCGATCATCAGCAGCGCGACCGGCAGGGCCATGATCCCGATCGTCGACGACTGATACAGGATGTTCGCCATCGAGCTGCCGTCACGCACGGCCGGGGCCGTGATGAGGAAGAAGATCAGCACCGCGACGGCGCCGAGGAAGACACCGACTTCGGGACGGGCGAGGAGGCGCAGCGCCAGGGGGCGCTCCTTGGTCCGCCCGTCGGATTCCTTGCCGGGGCCGGAGGCCGGCGGTGTGGTCACCGCCGGCTCAGCCTGTCGGGTCATGCTCATCACCGGGTGCCCTTCGCGGCGAACTTGTCGATCACGTCGACGTTCGTCTTGTCGACGAAGGCCGGCCCGGTCAGCACCGGGGCCTCGCCGCCGCCCATGTAGTTGCCGTTGTTCTTGTAGAGCCACAGGGAGTCGATCGCCAGGTAGCCCTGGAGGTAGGGCTGCTGGTCGACGGCGAACTCGATGTCGCCCTTGCTGATCGCTCCGGTCAGCTGCTTGTTGAGGTCGAACGTGGCGACCTTCGCCTTGCTGCCCGTCTCGTCGACCGACTGTGCGGCCGTCAGCGCGAACGGGGCGCCGAGGGCGACGACGTAGTCGATGTCGCTGTCCGTCTTGAGCTTGGCGGTGATCGTGGACTTCACGGACGGCATGTCCGTGCCGTTGACGTTCAGGGTCTCGGTCGTGCCCTCGAACGTCTTCTTCACACCGTCACAGCGCTGGGTGAGGCCGATGTTGCCCTGTTCCTGGATGACACAGACGGCCTTCTTGGCGCCCTCCTCGTTCAGGCGCTTGCCGAGCGCCTCGCCGGCCACGGTCTCGTCCTGGCCGAAGAACTCCATCAGGCCGAGCTTCTGCCAGTCGCTCACACCGGAGTTGAGACCGACGACAGGGATGTTCGCCGCCTTCGCCTTGCTGACGACGTCCTTCATCGCGTCCGGCTTGGCGAGCGTGATCGCGATGCCGTCGACCTTCTGGTCGATCGCGTTCTGCACCAGGTTGGCCTGGTTGCCCGCGTTCGGGTCGGCGGAGTAGACCAGCTTGATGTTGTCCTTCGCGGCGGCCGCTTCGGCGCCCTTGCGGACGATGTCCCAGAAGGTGTCACCGGGCGCCTGGTGCGTCACCAGGGCGACGGTCATACGGGGAGTGGTGGCCTTGCCCGCAGAAGCGTTTTCCCCACCCTCCTCGGCCTGCTTGCCACCGGAGCTGCTGGAGCAGCCTGCGAGGGTCAGCGCAGCCGCGGCAGCCAGAGCCACCATGGGGGCCAGCTTGCGGGAGCGGGGGTAGTAGCGGTCCATCTTTCCAGCACCTCACTGTGCGACGGGTGTGCGACGGGGGGAAAGGGATGATCACTGGATCCGAGACCCGGACCCTTGGGAAGTCCGGGTCGTATGTCGTGGAACACGGCGGGTTCGCTGACACGGGATCCAATCCCTGGATGCGCCCGCTGTCAATACTTTGTTAAGACATCATTTCACGCTCAGGTCCGAATGTAAGTACAAACTATTGACAGCGTCGGCCTCCACGACCTACACCTTGGGGGCGGCAGGCCCGATGGGACCCGCACCCCCAGTCCAGCTGTAGGAGCGTCGCGCATGGCCGAGTCAGCCAAGTCCTTCGACTTGATCACGATGGGAAGGATAGGAGTCGATCTCTACCCCCTGCAGTCTGGCCTACCTCTGACGCAGGTGGAGACGTTCGGCAAATTCCTCGGAGGCTCGGCCGCGAACGTCGCGGTGGCCGCCGCTCGGCTCGGTCGCGACACCGCCGTGATCACGCGCACCGGCGACGACCCGTTCGGCGCGTACCTGCACGAGGCCCTGAAGGACTTCGGCGTCGACGACCGCTGGGTGACGCCCGTCGCGGCGTATCCGACGCCGGTGACGTTCTGCGAGATCTTCCCGCCGGACGACTTCCCGCTGTATTTCTACCGGCAGCCTAAGGCCCCTGACCTGGAGATACACTCCGACGAACTCGACTACTGGGCCATCCGCTCGGCCCGGGTGTTCTGGATCACCGGCACCGGCCTGAGCGAGGAACCGAGCCGCTCGGCCACCCTCGCCGCCCTCAAGGCCCGCGACAAGGCGGGCACGACGGTCTTCGACCTCGACTGGCGGCCGATGTTCTGGCGCGACCCGGACGAGGCCCGCCTGTACTACGCCGAGGCACTTCGGCACACGACGGTCGCGGTCGGCAACCTCGACGAGTGCGAGATCGCCACCGGCGTCCGCGAGCCGCGCGCCTGCGCCGAGGCTCTGCTGGCGGCCGGCGTGGAACTCGCGGTCGTCAAGCAGGGGCCCAAGGGCGTGCTGGCGGTCCACCGCGACGGCACGGAGGCCGAGGTGCCACCGGTGCCGGTCGAGGTGACCAACGGCCTCGGCGCGGGCGACGCCTTCGGCGGCTCGCTGGTCCACGGGCTGCTGTCCGGGTGGGACCTGGCCGAAACCATGCGGTACGCCAACGCCGCCGGCGCCCTCGTCGCGTCCCGCCTCGCCTGCTCCTCCGCGATGCCCACCGAGTCCGAGGTCGAGAGCCTCCTCGCCCAGGCGTCATGACGGCCGACCGAGCCACCCCTGAACGGAGCTTTCCTTGAGCATCAGCATCCCCGACCTCACCGCGGTCAGAGCCCGGCACCCCGAGGCGATCGCGGAGGCAGCGGCAAGCCGGGTGCGCCGCCCGCTGGTCGGCGACAGCGGCCGCATGATGATCGTGGCCGCCGACCATCCGGCACGCGGCGCGCTGGGCGTCGGTGACCACCGGCTCGCGATGGCCAACCGGGCCGATCTGCTGGAACGTCTCTGCACCGCGCTGTCCCGGCCCGGCGTGGACGGGGTGCTGGCCACCGCCGACATCCTGGAGGATCTGCTGCTGCTCGGCGTCCTCGACGACAAGGTTGTCATGGGCTCCATGAACCGCGGTGGCCTGGCCGGAGCGTCCTTCGAGATGGACGACCGCTTCACCGGCCACCGCGCCGAGGACATCGCCCGGCTGCGCTTCGACGCGGGCAAGCTGCTGGTCCGTATCGACTACGACGACCCGGGCTCGCTCACCACCCTGGAGTCCACGGCTCGCGCCGTCGACGCCATGGCCGCGCTCCAACTGCCGTTGTTCGTCGAGCCGTTCATATCCCGGCGGGTCGAGGGCAAAGTACGCAACGACCTCTCCGCCGAGGCCGTCACCAAGTCGATCGCCATCGCGTCGGGCCTGGGCGGCACCTCGGCGTACACATGGCTGAAACTGCCCGTCACCCATGACCCCGACGACATGGCCGAAGTTCTGGAGACGTCCACACTGCCCGTCGTCCTGCTGGGCGGCGAGGTCGGGGACGACCAGGAGGGGGCATACGAGCGCTGGCGCAAGGCGCTCCGGCTCCCGACCGTCCAGGGCATGGTCGTCGGCCGCTCGCTGCTCTACCCGGCCGAGGGCAGCGTGGAGACGGCGGTGGACACGGCCGTCGGCCTGTTGTGACCCGGAGGAACAGATGACGTATCACCTTCCCGCGGGAAAGGCGCTCGGCGGCCCGTACGTCGTGGACGTCACGCCCGAGAAGGCCGGCTGGGGCTACTCCAGCCTGCGGATCCTGGAGCTGCCGCCCGGCGGCTCGCACAGCTTCGACACCGGCGACAGCGAGTGGATCGTGCTGTCGCTGAACGGTGGCTGCACGGTCGAGGCCACCGACGACTTCGGCCATGACACGTTTCAACTCACCGGCCGTGACAGCGTGTTCACCGCCGTCAGTGACTTCGCCTATGTGCCGCGCGACGCCCGTACGACCGTCTCGTCGCCAAGCGGCGGACGGTTCGCGCTGACCGGCGCACGGTGCTCGCGACGGCTGCCCGCCCGGTACGGACCGGCGTCGTCGGTGCCGGTGGAGCTGCGCGGCACCGGCAACAGCAGCCGTCAGGTGAACAACTTCGGCGCGGCCGGGGTCTTCGAGTGCGACAAGCTCATCGCGGTCGAGGTCATCACGCCGGGCGGCAACTGGTCGTCCTTCCCGCCGCACAAGCACGACGAGCACCGCCCCGGCGAGGAGTCGGTCCTCGAAGAGGTCTACTACTTCGAGTTCGCCGACCACGAGGGCACCCCCGGCCTCGGCTACCAGCGCGTCTCCCCGTCCGGGCACGGCCGTGACACCGATGTGCTGGCCGAGGTGCGCGGCGGCGACGTCGTGCTCATCCCTGACGGCTGGCACGGGCCGTCCATGGCCGTGCCCGGTCACCACATGTACTACCTCAACGTCATGGCGGGCCCCGAGGCCGAGCGCGCCTGGCTGATCTGCGACCACCCCGACCACGCCTGGATCCGCGACACCTGGCCGGACCAGCCCGTCGACCCCCGTCTGCCCCTCTACACCGCTGAGTCCCAGTGAGGTCCCCCGAGATGAGCCAGCCCACGATCCGCCTGACCGTCGCTCAGGCGCTGGTGCGGTTCCTGTCCGTGCAGTACACCGAGCGCGACGGCGTCCGGCGACGGCTGATCGCCGGCACCTGGGGCATCTTCGGCCACGGCAACGTGGCCGGCGTCGGGCAGGCCCTCCTCCAGGCGGGCGAGGACGTCATGCCGTACCACCAGGGCCGCAACGAGCAGTCCATGGTGCACGCGGCCGTCGGCTACGCCCGCCAGCTCAACCGGCTCTCCGCGCAGGCAGTGACGACGTCGATCGGACCGGGCGCGACGAACCTGGTGACGGGTGCGGCCCTGGCGACGATCAACCGGCTCCCGGTCCTCCTGCTCCCCGGCGACTACTTCGCCTCGCACGCCCCCGACCCGCTGCTCCAGCAGCTGGAGCACCCGACCGAGGCGGACGTGTCGGTCAACGACACCCTGCGCCCGGTCTCCCGCTACTTCGACCGGATCACCCGCCCCGAGGCGCTGATCCCGTCCGCGCTGAAGGCCATGCGCGTGCTCGCCGACCCGGCCGAGACCGGCGCGGTCACGCTGGCCCTCCCTCAGGACGTCCAGGCGGAGGCGTACGACTGGCCGCAGGAGTTCTTCGCCGATCGCGTCTGGTACGTACGGCGTCCCGCGCCCGACCCGGTCGAGCTGGCGGCGGCCGTCGAGGCGATCCGTGCCGCCGAGCGCCCGCTGATCGTCGCGGGCGGCGGCGTCCACCACAGCGAGGCCGAGGCGGCGCTGAAGGCCTTCGTCGAGGCCACCGGCATCCCGGTCTCCTCCACCCAGGCCGGCAAGGGCTCACTGCGCCACGACCACCCCGCCGACCTCGGCGGCATCGGCCACACCGGCACCTCGGTCAGCGACGACATCGCCCGCGGCGCCGACCTGGTGATCGGCGTGGGCACGAGATACACCGACTTCACCACCGCCTCCGGCACACTTTTCCAGAACCCGGACGTGCGGTTCCTGAACCTCAACATCACCGGCTTCGACGCGCACAAGCTGGCCGCGCGGACCCTGGTCTGCGACGCGCGGGCCGGGCTCACGGCCCTGACGGCGGCGCTTTCCGGCCATCGCGTGGAGGCCGCCCACGAGGCCGAGTACCGCGCCGGCAAGGAGCGTTGGGACGCGGTCGTCGAGGCCGCCTACCGCGCCGACGACGAGACGGCCGTACCGACGCAGACACAGATCCTCGGCGCGCTGGACGCGATCGTCGGCGACGACGACGTGGTCATCAACGCGGCCGGTTCCCTCCCGGGCGACCTGCACAAGCTGTGGCGGGCGCGTTCGCCGCGCCAGTACCACCTGGAGTACGGCTACTCCTGCATGGGCTACGAGATCCCGGCCGGGATCGGCATCCAGCAGGCCGCCCCGGACGTCGCCGTGTGGTCGCTGGTCGGCGACGGCACCTACCTGATGATGCCGACGGAGATCGTGACCGCGGTCCAGGAGGGCCTGCCGGTCAACATCGTCCTGATCCAGAACCACGGCTACGCCTCCATCGGCGGGCTCTCGGCCGAGACCGGCGGCGAGCGCTTCGGCACCGACTACCGCTACCGGGCCGCCGACGGCACCTTCACCGGCGCCCCGCTCCCGGTCGACCTCGCCGCCAACGCGGCCAGCCTCGGCATGGACGTGCTGCGCGCCAAGACGGTGGGCGAGCTGCGCCAGGCGCTGGCCAGGGCCCGTGCCTCGGACCGGCCGACCTGTGTGTACGTCGAGACCGACATCACGAACCCGACCGCGCCGGGCGCCGAGGCGTGGTGGGACGTGCCCGTGGCCGAGGTCGCCTCCCGCGAGGCCGCCGTCGAAGCCCGCGCACGGTACGACCAGCACGTCACCGACCGTCGCCACCACCTCTGAACTCCCCGCACCCGCCCCGCACCCGAAAGGCCCTTGCGCACCATGAAGACCATCACCCACTGGATCGACGGCAAGCCCGTGGAGGGCGGCTCCGGCCGCTTCGCCCCCGTCTACAACCCGGCCACCGGCGCCCAGGAGAAGCAGGTCGCCTTCGCGACCGTGGACGAGGTGGACGCCGCCGTCGCCTCCGCCAAGGCCGCGTTCGAGAGCTGGGGTCAGTCCTCCCTGGCCAAGCGCACCGGGATCCTTTTCAAGTACCGCGAGCTGCTGGACGCCCACCGCGACGAGATCGCCGAGCTGATCACCGCCGAGCACGGCAAGGTGCACTCCGACGCGCTCGGCGAGGTCGCGCGCGGCATGGAGATCGTGGAGCTGGCCTGCGGGATCAGCGTGCAGTTGAAGGGCGAGCTGTCGACGCAGGTGTCGTCCCGCGTGGACGTGGCCTCGATCCGCCAGCCGCTGGGTGTGGTCGCCGGCATCACGCCGTTCAACTTCCCCGCCATGGTGCCGATGTGGATGTTCCCGCTGGCCATCGCGTGCGGCAACACCTTCGTGCTGAAGCCGAGCGAGAAGGACCCGTCGGCGTCCTTCCGACTGGCCGAACTGGCCTCCGAGGCCGGGCTGCCCGAGGGTGTGCTGAACGTGGTGCAGGGCGACAAGGTGGCCGTGGACCGGCTGCTCGAGCACCCGGACGTCGAGGCGGTGTCCTTCGTCGGCTCGACGCCGATCGCGAAGTACATCCAGCTCAAGGCGGTTGAGCACGGCAAGCGCGTACAGGCCCTGGGTGGCGCCAAGAACCACATGCTCGTGCTCCCCGACGCCGACCTGGACTTCGCGGCCGACCAGGCGATCAACGCCGCCTACGGCTCGGCGGGCGAACGCTGCATGGCCGTGTCCGTCGTCGTCGCGGTCGGCGACACGGGCGACGAGCTGGTCGGCAAGATCGCCGAGCGGGCGAAGAACCTGCGCATCGGCCCCGGCAACGACCCGGCGAGCGAGATGGGCCCGCTCATCACGCGCGAGCACCGCGACAAGGTGGCGTCCTATGTCGCTTCGGCCGCCGAGCAGGGTGCCGAGGTCGTCGTCGACGGCACCGGCTACTCGGTCGAGGGCCACGAGGACGGCTTCTTCCTCGGTGTCTCGCTGCTGGACCGGGTGCCGCTGACGGCGGACGCGTACCGGGAGGAGATCTTCGGCCCCGTGCTGGCCGTGGTGCGTGCGGAGACGTACGAAGAGGCCATCAAGCTGATCAACGACTCCCGCTGGGGCAACGGCACCGCGATCTTCACCCGGGACGGCGGCGCCGCCCGCCGCTTCCAGCTGGAGGTGAAGGCGGGCATGGTCGGTGTGAACGTGCCGATCCCGGTGCCGGTCGGCTACCACTCCTTCGGTGGCTGGAAGGACTCGCTCTTCGGCGATCTGCACGTCTACGGCAACGACGGCATCGCCTTCTACACCCAGGGCAAGGTCATCACCACGCGCTGGCCGGACCCGTCCGACGGCGGCATCAACCTCGGTTTCCCCAGCAACTCCTGACAGCCTGACAGGGAGGTCGTCCCATGGCGAAGACCCGCGGCTCCGCACGTGCCGGGTCCGGCTCCGCGCTGGCCTCGCTGGACTTCGCCCTGGACCGGGGCAGTCCCGTGCCGCTGTACTACCAGCTCGCCCAGCAGCTGGAGGCGGCGATCGAGCACGGGGCCCTCGCCCCGGGCAACCTCCTGGGCAACGAGGTCGACCTGTCGGTGCGGCTGGGCCTGTCCCGGCCCACCGTCCGGCAGGCCATCCAGTCGCTCGTCGACAAGGGGCTGCTGGTCCGGCGGCGCGGGGTGGGTACCCAGGTGGTGCACAGCCAGGTGAAGCGCCCGCTGGAGCTCAGCAGCCTCTACGACGACCTGGAGGCTGCCGGGCAGGGTCCGACCACGCAGGTCGTCCGCAAGGAGCGTGTCCCTGCGGCCGCCGATGTCGCCGCCGCGCTCGGCATCGCGGAGGGCGCCGAGGTCACGTTCCTGGAGCGGCTGCGCTGCACGCACGGCCAGCCCGTCGCGATCCTCTGCAACTACCTGCCCGCGAGCCTGCTCGACCTCGACACGGCCCGGCTGGAGTCGACCGGCCTGTACCGGATGATGCGGGCCGTCGGCATCACCCTGCACAGCGCCCGCCAGACCATCGGCGCCCGCAGCGCAACCGCCGGAGAGGCCGAACGGCTACACGAGAAGGAGGGCGCCGCGCTGCTGACCATGCAGCGCACGGCGTACGACGACACGGGCCGGGCGGTCGAGTACGGGACGCACATCTACCGCGCGTCCCGGTACGCGTTCGACTTCCAGCTACTGGTCAGGGCTTGAGGCTCGCGGTGAACGGAGTGACCGGCCGCTCCAGCCGTTCGCCGTCCACGGTGATCTCCACCGCCTCGTTGTAGAAGGCCAGGAGCCCCTTGACGGGAGCCACCGCGGCCAGCGGCTCGGCGTAACTCCAGACGATGTTCCGCGGGATCTCGCCTTCGCCGCGCCAGTTCCAGTACTGGGCCGTGCCCTTGTACGGGCACCCGGTGCTGTGGTCGGTGGGTTCGAACAGGTCGAGCCGGACGTCCTCGCGGGGCACGTAGTACCGCGTCGGCAGGCTGGTCTCGAACAGCAGCACCGGGCGGTGTGTGTCCGCGACGACCGTGCCGCCGATCTCGACCTGGACATGGCGGCCGCTGGGCATGGCGTCCACCCGTTTGTGCGGGTCACGGGGGTGGATGAAGATCTCTTCCTGCTCCTCGTACCAGTGGTCGAGGCCGGTCCCCCAGCGCAGGAACCACTCGAAGGCGATGTGGCCGGCGAGGTCGGCGGCGGGGAAGGTCCACGCCGCGTTCTCCACCAGCTCGCCGTCGACCTCGAGGTCGTAGAAGATCTGCGAGCCCGTGTGCTTGCCCGGCTGCGGGTTCTTGGCGGGGCGGAGCAGGTCCGTGCGGACCTCCTCGCGTGGGAACGCGTAGCCCGGCACGGGCAGATCGGGTTCCCAGACCAGGACGGGATGCCGGCTGTCGACGACGGTGACATCGCCCTTGACGCCCCGCACCCAACGCTCGCTGGGCTCCCACAGGAGGCCTTCGGGGGTCGTACGAACGTTCTGCTCGGTGGGGAACAGAGGCATGGCCACTCTCCTTCGGCTCCTCTTCGGAGCGTACTCCGGGAGGGGTCAGTGGGCCGCGTCGAGCCGGGCCCGCTGGTCGGCGGTCAGCTCCAGGTCCACGGCGGCCAGGCTCTCCTCCAGCTGGGCCACGCAGGACGCTCCGACCAGCGGGAGGACCGGCAGTTCGGCGCCGATCTGCCAGGCCAGGACGACCTGGTTGACGGTGGCCCCGGTCTGCTGGGCGACCTCGCGGAGCACCTTCAGGCGGGCCGGGGTGCCCGGGTGGTCGAAGTCGCCGGGCAGGGCGACGTCCGGGCGGGTGTAGGCGCCCTTCAGCAGCGGCGAGTAGGCGACCAGGGTGAGACCGGGCTCGGCGCGCAGGTAGCTGAGCAGGTCGGGGCCGACGTGGCCGAGGCTGCCGTCGGGGAACAGGCCCTCGGGGATGTCGAGGCGGGGCCGCAGGTGGCTGTGGGCGTACTGGAGCACCTCGTACCCGGGCAGGCCCGCCGCGGCGGCGAGGGCGCGGGCCCGCTCGACGCGCCACGTGGCGTGGTTGCTGACGCCGAGGAGCCCGACCGTGCCCTCGGCGACCAGTTCGGCGAACCCCTCGACGGTCTCCTGGAGGGGGACCCGCTGGTCCTCGATGTGGGCGTAGAGCAGGTCCAGCCTGGCCACGCCGAGCCGGTCGCGGCTGCGTTCGGCGGACTCGCGGATCACCTTCGCCGACAGGCCCTCCGCGTTGTCGATATAGCCGGTGCCGGGGGCCAGCGGGCGGGCGCCGAGCTTGGTGGCGATGACGATCTCGTCGCCGACGCCTCGGCTGCGGCGCCACCGGCCGAGCAGTTCCTCGCTCTGTCCGCCCTGACCGCCGTCCTCCCAGAAGGCGTAGTTGTCGGACGTGTCGATGAAGGTTCCGCCCGCCTCGACATAGCGGTCGAGGACGGCGAAGGAGGTCTCCTCGTCGGTCCGGGAGCCGAACAGCATGGCGCCGAGCGCGAGGACGCTGACCTCGCGGCGGGTGTTCGGGGCGGTGCCTATGGTGCGGTACTTCATGGATGACTTCCCTCCCGTTAGTGCACCCGCTCCGGGGGCACGAACGGGAGTCTTCATCTTGAAGCGCACTTCAAGTCAAGGGCGGAGGCGCCTACTTGGCGAACGGGCCGTCCAGTGCCGCCCATTGCAGCAGCATGATCGTCTTGGCGTCCGCGATCTCGCCGCTGCGGATCATCTCCAGGGCCCGGCGGAAGGGCAGCTCGACGATCTCGATGTCCTCGCCCTCCTCGTCCAGGCCACCGCCCTCGTGGGTGCGGGTCGATTGTCCGTAGGCGGCGGCGTAGAAACTGACGCGTTCGGTGACCGAGCCGGGGCTCATGTAGACGTCGAAGACGTGCCGGACCTCGCCGATGGTGTGCCCGGTCTCCTCCACCACCTCGCGCCGCACCGCGATCTCCGGGTGCTCGTCATCGTCGTCGAGCAGCCCGCCCGGCGTTTCGACCAGCATGCCGTCGGGGTGGCCGTTGACGTACACCGGGAATCGGAACTGGCGGGTCAGCAGGACGGTTTCGCGTTCGGCGTCGTACAGCAGCATGGTCGCGCCGTTGCCGCGGTCGTGCGTCTCGCGCTGCTGGGTGCTCCAGGTGCCGTCGGCGTGCTGGAAGTCGAAGGTCGTCGCGCGCTCGACGTACCAGTGGCTGGACAGGAGCCGCACCTCCCGCACCTTGATGCGGGGATTGCCGGTCAGGTCCCGGCCCGCCTGGTCGAGTCCGGTGCGGCCACGGTGATCGGGGGTGTCGATGCC
Source organism: Streptomyces sp. NPDC111606 (assembly GCF_055656945.1). NCBI lineage: Bacteria > Bacillati > Actinomycetota > Actinomycetes > Kitasatosporales > Streptomycetaceae > Streptomyces > Streptomyces sp. NPDC111606. The sequence goes on along the minus strand of NZ_JBVKBY010000003.1, from coordinate 556,061 downwards.
GGCGGTCATCGGGCACCGGCCGGGTGGATGAGCGAGTTGGTCATGGCCCGCTTCTACCACCCCGGCATGGCGTACGTCGCGCGGGAAGGTGAGGAGTGAGGGGGTGCGGGGCATCCGGGCGTCAGCCCGCGACGTCCGCCTTGTCCAGGACCTGCGCAGACGCCGGAGGCCGGACGTCCACCGGTTCGTCGAAGGCGCTGAACGACGTGGTGGTGACGTTCCCGCCGCCCTTGTAGACGGTCTTGAGCAGGTGGGGCTCGCCCTCGGTGGCCACGTAGAAGGTGTACGTCCCTTCCTTGTCCGCCTTGTCCGTGACGTGCAGCGCGAGCGCTTCGCGGTCGCCGACGCGGGTGACCTCGCCCTTCTTCGCCTTGCCGAACGACTCGAAGGGCCAGGTGCACGCGGCCAGTCCGTCGCCCGGCTGCGCCTCGTCGGCGGGGACCTTCACCCACTGCTTCGGCCGTACGTCGGCGTTCGGCCTGCCGCGCCACTTCTCGAGGTACGTCTCGTCCGGGCGGACGTAGTCCGTCCCACCGATCCTGATCTGTTCGAGGCTGCCGTTGTCGCCCCAGGTGGTCTTCGCCGTGCACCGGTCCTTCAGGTCGGTCCTCAGGCGTGTCGTCACCTTGCCGCCGTCCGCGGTGTTGGTCATCTCGACGGTGACGTAACGCAAGTCGCGCATCATGTCGTTGGCCTCGTCGAGCAGATCGGCCGCCGACTTCTCCGAACCGCCGTCACCGGCCCCGCACCCGGTGAGCGCGGCTCCGGTGAACAGACACAGCAGCGCCGCCGTCATGGGAATCGTCCGCATCGAGCCCCCGCTCCGTCCCCGCTACCCCGTTTCCCGATCATCGACATGACCATGCCCATGATCGGGAGCGGGAGCCTACCAGCCCCGGGCAGGGCGTCCAGAGCCCTGGCTCCGGCGCTGTCAGGCCCCCGGCGGCACGGCCTGTTCGAAGCCGAGTTCGCGCAGGGCGGTGCGGAGTTTGTCGGCCGGCTCGTCCAGCGCCGACATGTCCTCCTCCGGCTTGGCGTGGGCGAAGTTCAGATCGCCCAGGCCCCACATGGGCGCCACATGAATGTGCAGGTGGGGCACCTCGAAACCGGCGATGAGCAGCCCGGCCCGCGGAGCGTCCCACGCCCGCTGCACGCCCTGGCCGACGGCCTGGGCGACCTGCATGCAGTGGGACAGCAGTTCACCGTCGACCTGCGTCCACTGGTCGACCTCACGCCGGGGCACGACGAGAGTGTGGCCGGGCGTCAGCGGTGCGATGGACAGGAACGCCGTCGCGTGCGGGTCCTGCCAGACGAACCGGGCGGGAAGCTCTCCGTCGATGATGCGGGAGAAGACGGTGGTCATGTCGGGCCCCTTCGCTGCGGAAGATCTCTCGGCGCGAGCCTACGTCCCGAACAGCGCGTGAATCCGGCCCCGTTGGCCTTGACCGGCCGCATGAGAAAGGGCCCCCGCAGGCTCTCACCTGCGAAGACCCTTCGCACCGTCGGGACGACAGGATTTGAACCTGCGACCCCTTGACCCCCAGTCAAGTGCGCTACCAAGCTGCGCCACGTCCCGGTGCCTCTCGCGCGGTGAACCGCGTGATCGCGCGGACAGCACTTTACCGTACGGGGACGAGTGCGCCGAAGGGGGGCATCCGGCGAGGAGCCGGACGATGGACAATCGGTGTATGGGCAGCACATCGTCAGGACGCCAGGCCGCCGCGCGGGACCGGGACAGCGAGGGGCGGGCACGCAGCGCCCGGCCCCGGGACGGCCTCGGGCGCCCCCTGCCGTACGACGCGGACGGCGTCGACCGCCAGCCCGAGGGCGTCGTACGCACGCCGGGGCAGACCGTCGCCGAGGCGCAGGAGCTGCTGGACGCCGGGAAGCCGTTCCATGCGCATGAGGTGTTCGAGGACGCGTGGAAGGCGGGGCCGGAGGGGGAGCGGGCGTTGTGGCGGGGGCTCGCGCAGCTTGCCGTGGGGCTCACGCACTCGGCGCGGGGGAACGTGACGGGCGGGCCGCGGCTGCTGCGGCGCGGGGCGGGGGCCGTGGAGGAGTGGGCGTCCGCTGCCGGGGAGCGACGGCCGTACGGGATGGATCTCGCGGGGCTGAGCGCATGGGCGCGGGAACTGGCGGGGGTCGTGGAGGAGAGCGGGGAGGCCGTGGACGCGCGGGGGCGGGCGCCCAGGTTGAGGGGCGGGGCGTAGGGGCGAGGCGGGGTCGGCGGGCCTGAGCACGGGCGGGGTGGACGCGGTGTCCTCGGTGTCGGTGGCGTGGGGCAGACTCGGGGTGTGCGAAAGATTCATGTCATCGGTATCGGCGCGGGCGACCCTGAGCAGCTGACGTTGCAGGCGGTCAGGGCGCTGCGGAGTACGGACGTGTTCTTCATCCTCGACAAGGGCGAGGTGAAGTCGGACCTCACGCAGGTGCGCCGGGACATGCTGGACGCGCACATAGCGGAGGGGACGTACCGGGTGGTCGAGGCCCGGGACCCCGAGCGGGACCGGTCCGCCGGCGGTACCGCCTACTCCCCCGCCGTCGGGGACTGGCGCAGTGCGCGCGCCGGGATCTACGAGCGGCTGATCGCCGAGGAACTGGGCGAGGACGAGACCGGAGCGTTCCTGGTGTGGGGCGACCCCGCGCTGTACGACAGCACGCTCGGGATCCTGGAGGAGGTACTGGACAAGGGCGACGTGACCTTCGAGTACGACGTCGTACCCGGCATCAGCAGCGTCTCCGCCCTCGTCGCCCGCCACCGGACGGGACTCAACCGGGTCGCCCGCCCCGTGCAGATCACCACCGGCCGCCGACTGGCCGAAGGCTTCCCGGACGGCGTGGACGACGTCGTCGTGATGCTCGACGCCCACCAGACCTTCCAGAAGTACGCCGACCAGGACATCGACATCTACTGGGGCGCCTACATCGGCACCCCCGACGAGATCCTCGCCTCGGGCCCGATCGCCGAGACCGCCCCACGCATCGAGACCCTGCGCGCGGAGGCACGGGAGCGCAAGGGTTGGATCATGGACACGTATCTGCTGCGACGGAATCCGAAGGAGCAGTAGGCGGTACGCCCGCTGGGCCACCGGGACTGCGGCCGGCCGGCGAGCTGAGCGCCGCGCCGAAATGCCGGTGCGGCGTGCGGCAGTCCGCCGTGATACTTGCCGTATGTCCGCACCGGTGCGTTTCCGCGACCCCCTCACCGAGCTGTACGAGTTCACCGATTCGGTCCTGGTGCGCTGCCCTCGCTGCGAGGGAATCGCTCACTACACGCGTCGGTCGACCGTCGCTGCGGACGCGGACGGTGCGACGTACCCGCAGCGCCGTCTGGTGTGCCGGTCCTGTGGCCTGGCCCGGCACTCGTCACGTGCCGACGGGCGGTGTGCCCGGCCGGATCTGTGGCTGCAGACCGAGACCAGGCACGGGGTGGTGTGGGCCTACAACCTCGAACATCTGGACCTGCTCAGGCGTTTCGTGGCGGCATCGCTGCGGGAGCGGGCGCCCTGGTACGAGCACGGGCGGAAGATGACCTACATCGGACGGCTGCCTGCCTGGATCAAGCAGGCGAAGAACCGCGACGAGATCCTGCGCGCCATCGACCGCCTCCGTGCCTCCGTCGTCACAGGCTGAGGCCGAGCCGCTCCAGCACCCCCGCCACCTCCGACACCGCCTCCACGCCCCCCGGCAGCGGCGGGCGGCGTACGAGCACGACGGGTAGGGCGAGTTGGCGGGCGGCCGTGAGCTTGGCCGCGGTTGCCGTGCCGCCGCTGTCCTTCGTGACGAGGGTGTCGATGCGGTGTTCCTGCAGAAGGGCCGACTCTTCGGGGAGGGTGAACGGGCCGCGGGACAGGAGTACTTCGGTGTGTGGGGGCATCGGCGGCTCGGGCGGGTCGACGGAGCGTACGACGAAGTGCAGGTCCGTGAGGTGGGCGAAGGACGCGAGGCCCAGGCGGCCGGTGGTCAGGAAGACGCGGTGGGCGAGGCTGGGCAGCAGGGCCGCGGCCTCGTCGAGCGAAGCGACCTCGTGCCAGCGGTCCCCGGGGCCGGGGCGCCAGCTGGGCCGGCGCAGGACCACCGCCGCCACCCCGGTCGCCGTCGCGGCGCGGACCGCGTTCGCCGTGATCGACTCGGCGAAGGGGTGCGTGGCGTCGACGACCGTGTCGACATGCTCGGCGCGCAGCCAGTCGGCCAGGCCCTCCGCCCCGCCGAAACCCCCGATGCGTATGTCCCCGGCGACCGCGCCCGGCCGTGCCACGCGCCCCGCGAGCGAGGTGGTGACGCGGACGCCGGGGTGCGCCGCCAGCGCGGCGGCGAGTTCGCGGGCCTCGGTGGTGCCGCCGAGGATCAGGACGTGGCGGGGGGACATGGGGCGAGCGTACGTCGTGCCGCCCGCTGCGATGCCGCCGCCCTGAACACCGCGAACACTATGAACACAACGATCGGACCCGTGGTTCCTCGCCCCGCCGCTCCCTAGCATCGCGGCGCACGGCTCGACGACGCGCCGAAGAGGAACGAGGAGCAGCGTCTTGGACTGGACGAGAACCCACGCAGTGATCCGCAGATCTGTCCCATGGACCCCTCACCGGCGCACGACGCTGACCGCCCTGCTGGCCGGCGCCCTCGCCGCCGGCCTTCTCGTCGGCGCGTCGAACGCCCGGGGAGAGACCGGCGAGACGGCGGGCCCGGCTCCGGCCGAATGCCCCGCCGCCGTCGCCGACAAGGCGACCTGCTACACCGGCCTCGACCCCAACGGCGCCTACTACGCGATAGCCGTGCCCAACGACTGGAACGGCTCCCTCGTCGTCCACGCCCACGGCGGCCCCGACCTCGGTGCGGAGTCCGACCCCGGCCGCAGTCTCGAAGATCTGGGGCGCTGGTCGGTGATGGTGAAGGAGGGCTACGCCTGGGCGGGTTCGTCGTACCGCCGGGGCGGCTACGGGACGCGGATGGCCGCCGCGGACACGGAGAGCGTGCGCCGACTGTTCGTCGGTGAGTTCGGCAAGCCCCGGCGGACGTATGTGCACGGCCAGTCGTGGGGCGGGAACGTCGCCGCGAAGGTCGTGGAGACGTACGGCAACCGGCGGGGGGCGTACGACGGGGCGCTGCTCACCAACGGCGTCCTCGGCGGGGGCTCGCGCGGCTACGACTACCGCGTCGACCTGCGCGTCGTCTACCAGTACTACTGCGGCAACCACCCCCGCCCGACCGAGCCGCAGTACCCGCTGTGGCAGGGCCTGCGCGCCGGCTCGACCATGACCAGCGCCGGGCTGCGCGCCCGGCTGCAGGAGTGCACGGGCCACGCGTCGGCGCCACAGGAGCGGACCGCGCTCCAGCAGCGCAACCTCGACGACATCCTCGCCGTCACGCGGATCCCGGAGCGCACGCTGGAGTCGCATCTGCGGTTCGCCACCTTCACGTTCCGGGACATCGTGCACGACCGCCTCGGGGACCGGAACCCGTTCGGCAACCAAGGCGTCCGGTACTCCGGGTCGCATGACGACGAGGCGCTCAACGCCGGTGTCGAGCGTTTCGCCCCCGACCCGACGGCCGTACGCGATCTGTCCTACGACAGCGATCTCACCGGCAAGGTCTCGATCCCGGTGCTGACGATGCACGCGATCGATGACCCGACGGCGTTCGTCGAGCACGAGGCCGCCTACCGGGCCACGCTGCACGGGGCCCGGCGGGACGGGCACCTGTTGCAGACATTCACTCGGGAGGCCGAGCACAGCGAGCTGAGCGACGCCGAGTACGCCAACTCCATTGCCGCCCTCGACAAGTGGGTGCGCAGCGGTAAGAAGCCGACGGCCGGGTCGGTCGCGGCGTCGTGCGCGGCGTTCGACGGCACGTACGGCACGGGCTGCTTCTACGACCCGGCGTTCCGCCCGGCCCCGTACGCCACGCGCGTCGAGCCACGACCGGGCGGGCTGCGGTGGCCCGCCATGACGTCGGCTCAGGAGCGGGCGTGGAGCAGGATCGAGGGTGTCGGGATAGCGTCCTGACCTGTGCCGGGTGGATCGATGGTTAGGGTCCTGGCATGGAATCCGTACGTGGCATGGAATCCCTGCGTGCCGTCCTGATCGACATCGACGGGGTGCTCACCGTCTCGTGGCAGCCGCTGCCCGGTGCCGTTGAGGCGCTGCGGGAGATCCGCGAGTCCGGGCTCGGTGTCGCGCTGGTCACGAACACGACCTCGCGGACCCGGGCGTCGATCGCGCGGACGCTGGCGGACGCCGGGTTCCCGGTGTCCGCCGAGGACATCCTGACCGCGCCCGCCGTCACCGCCGCGTATCTGGCGGAGCACTGTCCAAGGGCGCGGTGTGTGCTGCTGAACAGCGGGGACATCACGGAGGACCTGGGCGGAGTCACCGTCGTGAGAGATGACGAGGACGGTGACGAGGGCGCGGGCGACCGGGCCGTTCCGGACGTCGTGGTCGTCGGGGGTGCCGGGCCCGAGTTCGGCTACGCGGCGCTGAACCGGGCCTTCGGGCATCTGCAGCGCGGGGCGCGTCTGGTGGCCATGCACCGGAATCTGTACTGGCGTACCGATGCCGGGTTGCAGCTGGACACCGGCGCGTTCCTCGTCGGCCTGGAGAAGGCGGCGCGGGTCGAGGCGGAGATCACGGGGAAGCCGTCGGCCGCGTTCTTCGAGGCGGCCCTGGCGCATGTGGGAGCCGGCGCGGGCGAGGCGGTGATGGTCGGGGACGACGTCGAGTCCGATGTGCTGGCTGCGCAGCGGGCCGGGGTGCGGGGCGTGCTGGTCAGGACCGGGAAGTATCTGCCTCAGACGCACCGGGCCGCGAGCGGCACGCCCGACCATGTGATCGACTCCTTCGCCGATCTGCCCGCCCTGCTGAGGGAACTGCGGGGGTCGGCGCAGGGGTAGGGGTCAGCGCAGGAGTAGCTGGAGGCCGCCGACGATCGTCGCCGCGATCACCAGCTGCTCGAACAGCCGCTGGTTGATCCGGTTCACCGCCCATTTGCCGAGGATCGCACCGGGCACGACGAAGAGCACGAGCGCCGCGTCGAGCAGGAGCGAAGGGCCGTCGATCAGGCCGAGTCCGGCGCTGAAGGGCACCTTGGAGACGTTGACGATCAGGAAGAAGAAGGCGGACGTTCCGAGGAAGCCGAGCTTGCGGAAGCCGGCCGACAGCAGGTACATCGACATCACCGGGCCGCCCGCGTTGGCGACCATGGTGGTGAAGCCGCCGAGGACGCCGTACGAGCGGGCCTTGACCCGGCCGGCCCGGCTGGTGACCGAGTCCGGCTCCGCCTCCTGCTCGGCGGTACGGCGGCGCCACACCGTCACGCCCGCCATCATCAGCAGGATCGCGCCGATCGACGTGCGGACGATGCCGTCGTCGGCCCACACGAGGAACAGCGTGCCGAAGACGACGCCGGCCGCGACCGCGGGGAACAGCCGCCACAGCGTGGGCCAGTGGGCGTGCCGTCGGTAGGTGAGGACGGCGAGGACGTCCCCGGCGATCAGGATCGGCAGCAGCACACCGGTGGAGGCGCGGGCGGGGAGGACGGCGGCGAAGATCGCGAGGCTGACCGTGTTGGCCCCGCTCACGGCCGTTTTCGAGAAGCCGACGAGCAGGGCCGCGAAGGCGAGCGTGGCGAACTCCCAGCCTGTTATGTGCCAGAGCGTCATCGTGTCCATGCGGAGACCGATGGTATGTGCAGACAACAGGTACTGGTAAGGACCGTCTCGCCAGTTGGGAGATTGCTAGTGCCGCTCCACCAGCACCGCACTCCCCTGCCCGACACCCACACACATGGTCGCCAGCCCCCGCTCGGCCCCCGTGCGCCGCATCCGGTGCAGCAGCGTCGTGAGGATCCGCGCACCCGAGGAGCCCAGCGGATGTCCCAGCGCGATCGCGCCGCCGCTCGCGTTGACCAGCTCGGGATCGATGCCGAGCTCGTCGACGCAGGCGAGGGCCTGCGCCGCGAACGCCTCGTTGAACTCGGCCTCCTGGATGTCGCCGATCGTCCAGTCGGCGCGGGCGAGGACCTTGCGGGTGGCGGGGACCGGGCCGATGCCCATCACGTCGGGGTGGACGCCGGCCGAACCGCCGGCGACATAGCGGCCCAGGGACTCCAGGCCGAGTTCGTTGAGGGCTTCCTCGCTGACGAGGAGCAGTGCTGCCGCGCCGTCGTTCATCGGTGAGGCGTTGCCCGCGGTGACCGTGCCACCCTGCCGGAAGACCGGCTTCAGGCGGGCCAGCTTCTCGTACGACGTGTCCTCGCGGATGCACTCGTCGCTGTCGACCAGCACGCCGTCCGGGCGCTCGACCGGCAGGAGTTCGTCGTCGAAGTGGCCGTTCTTGCGGGCCTCGGCGGCCCGTTGGTGGCTGCGCAGGGCGAAGTCGTCCTGTCGCTCGCGCGGGATGCCGTAGCGCTCGGCGACCTCCTCGGCCGTCTCGCCCATGGACAGCAGGCCGTGCAGCTCCTTCATCGCCGGGTTGACCAGACGCCAGCCGAGCCGGGTGTCGACGGTCTCGATGCGGTGCGGCAGGGCCTCGTCGGGGCGGGGCAGGACGAAGGGGGCGCGGCTCATCGACTCGGAGCCGCCGGCGAGCACGATGTCGGCCTCGCCGGCCGCGATGGTGCGGGCGGCCGACGTCACGGCCTCCAGTCCGGACGCGCACAGGCGGTTGACCGTGGCGCCGGGGACCGACTCGGGCAGCCCCGCGAGGAGCGCGGCCATGCGGGCGATGTTGCGGTTGTCCTCGCCTGCCTGGTTGGCGGCGCCCCAGTAGACGTCGTCGATGCGCGCCGGGTCGAGTGCGGGCACCTCGGCGACGAGGCCTCGGATCACGGTCGCGGCGAGGTCGTCGGGCCGTACCGACGACAGCGCTCCGCGCAGCTTGCCGATGGGGGTGCGGCGGGCGGCCGCGAAGTGGACGGGACGCACGACAGGACTCCTGACCGGGCCGTATGAATCGGCACCCAATTAATTAGCACCGCTAGTTTTGGACTATAGACCGCCTCGCCGCCCCCTGGGAAGATCCTCCGGGAACCCTGCACCGACGCAGCCGGAGGAACCATGGCCGACGCCCGCGAGCACGCACTCGACGGAAGCCGGGGATCGATCGTCGTACGCGAGTGGCCGAGCCGCGACCGGCCCCGCTACCTCGCCCTCGTGATCCACGGCTACGGCGAGCACGTCGGCCGGTACGGCGAGGTGGCGGACGTCCTGGTCAGGCACGGTGCTGCCGTGTTCGGGCCCGATCACGTCGGGCACGGCAGGTCGGCGGGTGAGCGCGTGCTGATCGAGGACTTCGAGGACCTGGTCGCCGATGTGCACGCGGTCGCCGGGCTGGCCCGGGCCGCGTATCCGGATGTGCCGGTCGTCATGGTCGGGCACTCCATGGGCGGCCTGATCGCGGCCCGCTACGCCCAGCTCCACGGCGACGGGCTCGCCGCCCTGGTGCTGTCCGGGCCCGTGATCGGCGACTGGGAGCTGCCCCGCCGGCTGCTCGCCCTCGACGAGATCCCCGACACGCCCATCAGCCCGGCCGCGCTCTCCCGCGATCCCGGGGTGGGCGCGGCGTACGTGGCGGATCCGCTGGTCTGGCACGGGCCGATGAAGCGGCCGACGGTCGAGGCGTTCGTGCGGATGCTGGACACCGTGTCCAAGGGCGGCGACCTCGGACGCCTGCCGCTGCTGTGGCTGCACGGCGACAACGACCGGCTGGTCCCACTCACCGGCAGCCGTGTCGGCGTCGAGGAGCTGCGCGGGGGCGAGCCGTCCGAGCACGTCCATGACGAGCACATCCATGGCGAGCACATCTATCCGGAAGCCCGGCACGAGGTGTTCAACGAGACGAACAAGGCGGACGTCTTCGCGGACCTGCTCCACTTCCTGGACGGTGTGTTCGCACACTGAGACACCTCGCGTTTTGCACCGGTTCGCCCTGGGCACCCGCGCCCGCACGGGGCGGTACCAGCGTCGCACCGGCGTCGCACCGCTCCGTACTGGCCCGACCACGCCAGAAATGGAGGAGCGCGAAATGACTGTCGTCAAGAGCACGCTTCCCGAACCGGCCCGCCGCGTCGCCGGCGAGGCGCTGCAGAGCACTCTCGTCGATCTTCTGGGACTCTCGCTGATCGGAAAACAGGTGCACTGGAACATCGTGGGCCCACGGTTCCGCTCGATCCATCTGCAGCTCGACGAGGTCGTCTCGGTGGCCCGCTCGTTCTCCGACACGGTCGCCGAACGCTCCGCCGCACTCGGCCTGCCGCCCGACGGCCGGCCGGAGACCATCGCCGCGGCCTACACGCTGCCCGGCCCCAAGGAGGGCTGGGTCCGCGACAACGAGGTCGTCCAGCTCGTCGTGGACTCCCTGACGGCGGCCATAGAGCGGCTGCGCGCGCGCATCGACGCGACCGCCGAGCCGGACCCGGTGACGCAGGACCTGCTGATCGGCATCACGAGCGAGCTGGAGAAGCAGCGCTGGATGTTCGACGCCGAGAACTGGCCGCGCGACGAGTGACACCGACACCCACACCGACACCGCGATACGCCGTACACGCAGAGCCGTACCCGGAAAGAAGGGGCACATCGTGACCGACGCCCTCGAACTCGACGCACTGTGGCAGGAGTTCCACCGCGTCGTGAACATGACCTCGCAGGAGCTGGCCACCTGGCTGCGGGTCAGTGACGCGGACGAGGAGACCGAGCCGCTGCCGGACCAGGCCGGGACGCCGACCGGGCAGCACGTCCTCGCGATCCTCCAGAAGCGGCGCACGGACCTCACGGACGCCGACGTCCAGATCATGTACGACGTCGTCGACACCGTCACCGACCAGGCGGACCTCGAGAACGAGCCCGAGCCCGAACAGACACGCCGTCGGCATCAGCTGATGACGATCGGCCACGACCCGCTGAGGCCATGAGCAACGACAAGCAGGTCGTACGGGAACTCGTCCGCGCGCACGGGCGCGATCCGCGCCGGGTGGCCGACGCCGACTGGCAGGAACGGGTCGCCGCGCCGGGCCGGGGCGGCTAGCGGCGCCACGACGAGCGTACGGCCACCCAACTCGGCGAAGGCGCCGCCATCTTCCTGCATGAGGCCCAGCGGGTCCGGCCGGAAGTGGCGCCCTACCTGGGCACCAAGGCGCTCACGGGCGCCGAGCGGCTCGGCCTGCCCAAGGAGCCGGAAGGGGTGACCGGCATCGCCGGGAACACCGAACCGGCCGTGCCGGCCGCGGCGTTGGTGCGGGCCTCGCTCGACAAGGAGGTGGCCGAAGACAGTCTCCGCCGGGCCGCATGATCGTGGAAGACTGCTCGCAGCACACCGTTGTCGAGCACAGGAGGCCTGCGTGGCGGGGACCGAGTCGGGAACCGAGTCGGCGAACCGGTCGGCCGTATCCCGTATCGACACGAGCAGACCGCATCCGGCCCGGGTGTACGACTGGTTCCTCGGCGGCAAGGACAACTACCCGGTCGACGAGGAGCTCGGCCGCCGGATCACGGCGATGCAGGGCGACGCTCCGCGGCACGCGCGGGCCAACCGCCGGTTCATGCAGCGGGCCACCCGGGCGGTCGTCCAGGAGACGGGGATCCGGCAGTTCCTCGACATCGGCTCCGGCATCCCGACCGAGCCCAACCTGCACCAGATCGCCCAGTCCGTCGTCCCGGACGCACGGGTGGTCTACGTCGACAACGACCCGATCGTGCTCGCTCACGCGGAGGCCCTGCTGCGCGGCACTCCGGAAGGCGTGACGGAGTATGTGCAGGCCGACGCGCGTGAGCCGGAGCGGATTCTCGAACAGGCAGCGTCGGTCCTCGACCTGGACCGGCCCGTCGCCCTGTCCCTGATCGCACTGCTGCACTTCATCGCGGACGACGACGGCGCCCACCGGCTGGTGGACACGCTGGTCGGCGCGCTGGCGCCGGGCAGTTGCCTGGTGCTGTCGGCGATGACGGCGGACTTCGAACCGGAGAACGTCCGCCGGGGTATCGCAGCCTACAACGCGAGCGGCGTGACGCTCGTGGCCCGTTCGCACACCGAAATGGGCCGCCTCTTCAGGGGACTTGAGCTGCTGGAGCCTGGGATCGTCTCCCTGTCGGACTGGCGGCCGGGCGAGGGCGAGCTCGGGGCGAACGAAATTCCCGTGTCGCTGTACGGCGCGGTCGGCCTGAAGCCCTGAGGCCCTGAGGCCTGACCCAGCCCGCGGCTCGAAGCCGCTCACCCGAGCAACCACCCTCCGTCCACCGCGAGTTCGACCGCGTTGACCGACCGGTTGCGCAGCAGGAAGTCCACCGCGTCCACGACGTCGGCCATCGTGGCGAGCTGCCCGGTGGGGGTTCTGGCGCGCAGCCCCGCCAGCACCTCGCCGGGCTTGGCCAGCCAGTAGGGGCTGTCCCCCACGACCCCGGGATGCACGGCATTGACCCGTACCGGCGCCAGCTCGACGGCGAGGGTGTTCACCAGCCCGCCCACGCCCGCGTTGACGGTCGCCACCGTCGTGGCGCCGACGTACGGGCGCTCCTTGGCCTGCCCGCCGAACAGCACGATCGCGCTGTCGTCGTGCAGCCGTGGACGCAGGGCGTGCACGACCTCGGTGTAGCCGACGAGCTTGAGCGTGACGAGACGCAGGGCGGCGTCGATGTCGTACTCGGTGACCCGGTTGTCGTCCCGGGAGACGCCCGCGATCACCAGGTGGTCCAGACGCCCGACGCCGGCCAGTGCGGCGGCGATCTCCCGGGGCTGCGACAGATCCAGCGCGAGGCCCTGAGCAGCGCCGATCTCCTTGGCCACCGTGTCGGCGCGATGGGCGTCGCGGCCGGTGAGGACCACTTCGTCACCCCGCCGCGCGCGGAAGCGGGCGAACTCGCGGCCGATCCCGGAGGTACCGCCCACGACGAGCACACTGCTCATGACCCCAGCGCCTCCCTCAGATACTCCCAGTCCCGCGTGAACCGGTAGGAGTGCTGCGGCGGCGGCTGCGGCGCCTGGGTCTCCAGCCAGCGCAGCGGCCCCTCCCCCGCGTTGGCGAACCCGTGCACACAACCGGCGCCCGCCCACGCGAGGTCGCCGGGGCCGAGCCGGTACCGCTCTCCGTCGAAGGTCGCGTCCACGGTCCCCTCCAGGAACAGGTACGTCTCCTCGAAGGGATGGTCGTGCGTACCGGCCACCCCGTCCGGCGCGTACTGCACCATGAACATGGTCGAGGCGACGGCGCCGAGATCGCTGTCGACCATCATCTTCACGGTGATCCCGCTGTACACGAGCAACGCGGTCCGCATGCTCGCCGACACCGCGAGCAGGTCCTGCGCCTGCTTGCCGGGATCCATCTGCGCGGCCTCGAAGTGACCGAAGGACCGGGTGCGCGGGTCGCGGACGTCGATGCGGACGGGGGCACGGGCCGGCAGCGCGGGCACCGCCTGGGTGTCGTGGCCGTAGCGGGCCCGCGGCACCGGCGCGAGCATGTCGGCCCAGCGCCCGACGGTGTCCCCGGCGCCGCGCCAGGCGTGCGAGACGCCCGTCGGGAGGAGGCCGTAGTCGCCCTCCTCGAGGAGGTACGACCCCTCGGGCACATCGAGGATCACGGCCCCGTCGAGGACGTGGAAGCTCTCCTCGTACGAGTGCACATGCGCGCCGACCCGGCCGTCGGACCGTATCTCGCACACACCGAAGCCGGTGTGCACGCTGCCGTCGCCCTCGCCGACCAACTCCCGCCGCCGATGGCCGAGTTCGTCGTAGGGCGGCTCCGGGACGTCGGCGGCCCGGCGCACCAGGTGTCGGGTCATGCGGCGCTCTTCGCCTCCTTTGCGGCCAGGAGACGGTCGCGGGAATCCTGGACCAGCCGGCGGGCCCGGTCGACGTCGGCCACGAGCCGGCCGTCACGCTTGCGGATCACGCCGTCGACGACGACCGTGTCGACGTTGGAGACATCCGCCGACAGCGTCACCGCGGCGGCCGCGTCGTGCACCGGGGCGACATTCAGTGCGGTGGCGTCGATCGCGACGACGTCGGCGCGCTTGCCGGGGGTCAGGGAGCCGGTGCGGTCCTCGACGCCCGCGACGTGGGCGCCGTTGCGTGTCGCGATCTCCAGCATCTGACGTGCCGTCAACATCGTTGCGGGGACGGGCAGATTGGCCTTCCAGCAGTCGGCGTTGACGCGGGCGCGCTCGGCGCCGAAGGCCGCGCGGATCTGGGTGAACATGTCGCCGGGCACGGTGGTGACGACATCGATGCTCAAAGAGGGCCGCAGTCCGAACTCGATGGCCTTCATGACGGGCGGCCAGCCGTGCCCCATCTGCTCCTCGACCTGCGGTGCGATCGAGACCGTGCCGCCGCTGTCGGCGACCATCTGCCACTCCTCCTCGCTGAAGTAGCAGCAGTGGACGTAGGTGGTGTCGGGGCCGAGCAGCCCCAGGCCCTGGAGCTGCTTGACCATGCCGAAGCGGCCCGCCAGGCGGCCCATCGCGACGTGCACGGTGATCGGGATGCCCAGGTCGCGGGCGAGGGCCCACTCGGCGGTGACGACGTCGTTCGTGCAGAAGCCGGGGCCGCGGGTGGCCAGACCCATGGTCAGCAGACCGTCGTCGGAGGAGAAGTGGGCGCTGCGGATGCGTCGTACGTCGTCGCCCGGGATCGCGATCTTGCTGTCGAACCAGTAGTCGGCCAGTGAGGTGTTGGCGCTGCCGTACGCGTACTGGGCGCGGATGCCGGTCTCCGTGAGCGCCTGGATCGCGGCGTCGGGATGCTCGGGTGTGTTGTTGATGTGGGACCAGTCGACGAGGGTCGTGATGCCCGCGTTGAGGCACTCCAGCGATCCCGCGAGGTTGGCCGCGTACACGTCCTCGGGGGTGTAGAGCGGCGCGAAGGAGTCGAGGATGTCGACGAAGTAGTCGTCCAGGGTGGCGTCGGGGGCGACGTTGCGGATCGACGCCTCCCAGGTGTGGCGGTGGGTGTCGACGAAGCCGGGGATCACGATACGGCCGGTCATGTCGAGCACGTCCGCGTCGGCGCTGATGTCCGGCTCCACCGCCGCGATCTTCCCGTCCTCGATGAGGACGTCCCCCTGGGGGAGGTCCCCGACAGCGGGGTCCATCGACAGCACGTGACCGGCTCGCAGGAGTATCCGATCGGGCATCGCTCTTCCTCCCATGCGGTGTTTCGGACGGGACGTTCAATAGGCGGTGAGGGTCCTCACGGCCGTGACGACCTTGTCGACGGTGGGGATCACCCGTTCCTCCAGCGCGTCGGCGAACGGCAGCGGTACGCACTCCCCCGCCACCCGCCTGACCGGCGCGTCCAGCAGGCCGAACCCCTCGTCCGCGACGACGGAGACGACCGTCGCGCCCCAGCCGCCCTGGTACGGGTTCTCCTCGACGGTGACGAGCCGCGAGGTCCGCCCGAGCGACGCGAGCACGGTGCTCATGTCCAGCGGCACCAGACAGCGCAGGTCGACGACCTCCGCCTCGATGCCCTCACCGGACAGCAGGTCGGCGGCCTGCAGCGCCAGCGGCACCATCGAGGCGAGGGCGACGAGGGTGACGTCGGCGCCCTCGCGGACGACTGCGGCCCGGCCCAGCTCGACGACATGGTCCGGCGGTGCGGGCGCGCCCTTGGAGGCGAGCAGCGCCTTGTGCTCGAAGAAGACGACCGGGTCGTCGCTGCGGATCGCCGCGGCCATCATGCCGATCACGTCGGCGGGAGTCGCCGGTGCGGCGATCTTCAGGCCGGGCACGGTGAGCGCCCAGTTCTCGGTCGCCTGGGAGTGCTGCGCGCCGAAGCCGAGCCCGCCGCCGTTGGCGGTGCGCACCACGAGCGGGACGGTGACCTGGCCGCCCGTCATGTACCGCACCTTGGGGATCTCGTTGGCGAGATAGTCCCAGCAGCAGGCCAGGAAGTCGGAGAACATGATCTCGGCGACGGGCCGCATCCCGGTCATCGCGGCGCCCATGGCGGCCCCCACGATGGCCTGTTCGGAGATCGGCGTGTCCCAGATGCGCTCGGGCCCGAACTCCTTGAACAGCCCGACGGTCGTCTTGAACACCCCGCCCGCCTCACCGATGTCCTCACCCAGGCACACGACGGACGGATCGCGCCGCATCTCCCGCGCGATGCCCTCGGCGACCGCCTCCCGATAACTGATCACGTCCGCCACGCCGCGCCTCCGTCCGCCCAAACGTCGGTGAGCGCCTCGTCCGGATCGGGAGCAGGTGCCGCCTTCGCGGCCTCGACCGCCTTCTGGACGAGGGAGGTTGCCCGGTCGTCCGCCTCGCCGATCACCGCCTCCGGCACCCCCATCTCGACGAGCCTGCCCCGCGCCAGGTCCAACGGGTCGTGCTTCAGCCAGCGTTCGACCTCCTCGGCCGGGCGGTAGGTGGCCGGATCGGAGCGGCTGTGCCCGAAGTGGCGGTAGGTCAGCGCCTCCAGCAGCGCGGGCCCGTCTCCTGCCCGGGCCCGAGCCGCGAACCGGGCCACCGCCTCCTCGACCGCGAGGACGTCGTTGCCGTCCACCACCTCGCCCGGGATGTCGTAGGCGGGCGCCCGGTCGGCGGCCGGACGAGGCACCGCCGTGACGTCGGCGATCGGCGTGTACTCCATGTAGAGGTTGTTCTCGCAGACGAACAGCACGGGCAGCTTCCATACGGCGGCCAGGTTGAGTGCCTCGTGGAAGGCGCCGATGTTGGTGGCGCCGTCGCCGAAGAAGGCGACCGCGATCTGGTCGGTGCCGCGCAGCCGGGCCGACCAGGCGGCGCCGGCCGCCATCGGAAGGTGGGAGCCGACGATGGCGTACGAGCCGAGCATGCCGGTGGCCGCCTTGGTCAGGTGCATGGAGCCGCCCTTGGCCCCGCACAACCCCGTGGCCCGACTCATGAGTTCGGCGAGGCACTCCTCGGGGGTGGCGCCGCGTGCCAGCGCGTGATGGTGTCCCCGGTAGGTGGCGAAGACGTAGTCGTCGGGGCGCAGGGCGGCACTCGCGCCGACGGCGATGGCCTCGTGTCCGGCCGCGAGGTGAGTGGTGCCCTTGACGAGACCCTGCAGGAAGAGGTCGTGGGCGGCCTTCTCCGTACGGCGGATGACGGTCATCTGCTCGTAGGCGGCGAGGAGTTCGGCCGGTTCCATCAGCGGGACCCCTCGTCACGGGAGGTGCTGCGGGAGGGGTTCAGGGGTGTGCTGCGGGACGTGTTGAGGTGGGACTGCGACTCGCGCCGGGTGTTCAGCTCGCCGCCGACCGTCCAGTACTTGCGGCCCGCCACGAGCAGTTCCTCCGCCGGGAACTTGGTGATGACCTCGCAACCGTCGGCGGTGACGACGACTTCCTCCTCGATGCGGGCGGCGGACCAGCCGTCGGCGGCGGGCCAGTAGGTCTCCAGCGCGAACACCATGCCCTCTTCCAGGACCTCGGGGTGGTCGAGGGAGACCAGCCGGCTGAAGATCGGCTTCTCCCAGATCGACAGGCCGACGCCGTGGCCGTACTGGAGGGCGAACGCGGCGGTCTCGTCGGCGAAGCCGAACTCCTCGGCGCGCGGCCAGACCTGCACGATGTCGGCGGTGGTGGCGCCCGGGCGGACGAGGTCGATGGCCTGGTCCATGTACTCGCGGCAGCGGACGTAGGCGTCGCGCTGGGCGCGGGAGGCGCTGCCGACGGCGAAGGTGCGGTAGTAGCAGGTGCGGTAGCCGAGGTGGCTGTGCAGGATGTCGAAGAAGGCGGGGTCGCCGGGACGGATCAGACGGTCGCTGTAGACGTGCGGATGGGGTGAACAACGCTCGCCGGAGATCGCGTTGACGCCCTCGACGTATTCGCTGCCGAGGTCGTACAGCACCTTGCTGACCACCCCGACACACTCGTTCTCGCGCACGCCGGGACGCAGATAGCCGTACAGCTCCTCGTACGCGGCGTCGACCATCGCGCAGGCCTGGGTGAGCAGGGAGATCTCGTCCGGTGTCTTGATGCGGCGGGCCTCCAGGAAGACCTGCTGTCCGTCGACGACCTCGATGCCCTCGGCGCGCAGGGCGGTGAGGACCGGCATCTCGACGACGTCGATGCCGAGCGGCTCGTCGGCCAGGCCGTGTGCGCGCAGTTCGGTGACGATCTTCGCGGCGACGTCCGCGGCGATCCCGGCCTGCGGGTGGAAGGCGCCGCGCAGTGTGGAGATCCCGGCGCGGGCGCCGGTGGGCGGGCCGTCTTCCTTGCCGTCGCTGTAGTCGAGCCACGGGTTGTACAGCTGGTGGTGGCGGGCCGCGGAGCCGAAGTCCCAGACGATCGGCTCGCCGCCGCGCACCAGCAGGGCGAAGCGGATCAGCTTGTCCATCGCCCAGGTGCCGATGTGCGTGGCCGTCATGTAGCGGATGTTGGCGAAGTCGAAGCTGAGCACCGCGCCGAGATCGGAGCGGTTCAGGGTCTCGTTGAGACGGGCCAGCCGCTGTTTGCGCAGCCGGTCCAGGTCGACGCGCTCTTCCCAGTCGACGGCATTGGGTCCGAAAGTGCGGATCGCCATGGCGACCACCCCCGCTTGGGAGTCAACGACTGTACGCGGTGAGTGTCAAGTCTCACTGAACAACACTGGACACGAACCAGATGCCTGTAGCCGGTACGTCACCATCATTGCGGTAGCGGTGCGGGGTCGTCGACTCGAAGCAGACGGAGTCGCCGGGACGCAGCGTGTACTCGTCGAAGCCGAGGGTGAGGATCAGCTCGCCCGAGGTCAGGCAGCCGTATTCGGTGCCGGTGTGGCGCATGAGGCCACCGGAGCTGGAGGAGGCCCCGCCGGGCCGGTACGTCACGAGCAGGAAGTCGACGTCGGTGCCGGGAACGTGGCCGAGACGCTCCCACACCACACCCGAGTCCAGCTCCAGCACTTCCCGCTCCTCCGGCGTGACCAGCGGGCCGATGCGGCGACCGGGGTCGGCGGCGAAAGCGGCGAGGGCGTGCAGGACGGTGCCGGGGGCTGCCGCCGCCAGGGAGGCCGTTGCAGCTTCGCCCGCCTCGAAGAGGACCTCGATGGAGATGCCGAGGGCTGTGGTGATGGCGTAGAGGGTGCTGACCGAGGGCTGGCTCTTGCCGTTCTCGATCTGCGAGATGAGGCTCGCCGATACGCCGACCTCCCGGGCGAGCGCCCGCAGGCTCGTCCCGCGCGCCAGGCGGGCCTGCCGGATGCGGGTGCCTACCGGCGGGACGGCGGCGGAGGGCATGGGTGGCTCCTCTCGGCGGGACAGGACGGACTGTTCGCTCCCATTGAACAGCGAGCGGAGCACGCGCGGTACTGCAACGACGAGGCCGAAGCCACGGCCGTGGGCGGCCGCCGGCAGCTGGACGCCGCCTCGGCCGTCGTCCGCGACCGACACCTCCAGACGCCCGGCGTCGTCGCTCAGGCGGACCTCGATGTGCGCGGCGTCGGCCGCGTGCCGGCGCGTTCGATGCCGGCCAGGACGGGGTCGAGTTCCTGCGCTGGGTCCGCGCCATCGCTGGTCTCGCCGTCGGTCCCCGTCCGCCTGCTGAGTCACGTCACCGCCCCGCAGGCCGTCGCCGTTGCCCCGGTCCGGCCGGCGCCGCCCACGGAGCCCCTCACTGACCGCGAACTCGACGTGGTCCGCCGGGTCGCCCTCGGTCGTACGAACGCCGAGATCGCCGCCGAGCTGTACGTCTCCCTGTCCACGGTCAAGACGCATCTGTCCAGCGTCCAGCTGAAACTGTCCGCCCGGAACCGCGTCGAGATCGCGGCGTGGGCCTGGCAGCACGGATACGGGCAGCCGGGCGGCTGAGGCGTCGGCGCGGCGTCGGCGCGCTCCCCGGGGGTGGTCACTCGAACGGGCCGGTGCCGGTGGTGGGCCGTTGGTTCCGGTGGTGCGCTGAGGGCACTCGTCACGTTCTCAGGAGGCACCTCGATGACCCGTCGTACGTCCCGACTCGTCCGCGTCCTCTCCTCGGCCCTGGCGGCAGGCACGCTGTTGGCCACCGCCGCCTGCTCGGACGACGGCGACAAAGACGGCTCGCGGGCCTCCGGCGTCACCGCGTCCCCGGCCGCCAGGAAGCAGCCGACCGGCTCCCCCACCACGACCGGCTCTCCCACCGGGGCCACCCTCACCGAGTCCGGCGCACAGACCGCGCTGATCACCGAGGCGGACATCGAGGACGACTGGACCCAGGTCAAGGACACCGAGGCCGAGAACTGGCACGACAGCCTGCTCATCGGCACCGTGGACGTCTCGGACTTCCTCACCGCCAAGGCCGACGCCGCCGACTGCCAGCGGCTCATGGACTCGCTCTACGACGACGACCTGCTGGGCAAGCCGTCGGGAGCGAACGCGCTGCGCGGCTTCACGCAGGACGACTCGCGGCTGCTCTACCAGGTCGCGGCCTACGACCGCAGCGATCCGCAGGACTCCCTGAACTGGATGGCGAAGCTGCCCGACGAGTGCGACCAGTTCACGATGACCGAGAACGGCGAGGAGCGCACCGTCCAGGTCATCGAGACCTCGCTGCCCGACGTGGGCGACGCCCACGAGGGCCTGCGTGTGACGGTGCAGGGCACGACCGGCGGCGAGCAGGCCACGCTCACCCTCGACGTCGCCGCCGTACGTGTGGGCAACGACGCGATCACCGTCACGGCGGGCGGCCTCGACGGGGACGAGCACGACTCCGTGGAGCAGGCGGTCAAGCTCGGTACCCAGCGCCTCCAGGACGTCCTGGCCGGGAAGTCGCCCGCCTCGACGCCCAGCGAGATCGAGTAGCACGGCCGGGCGGTTCCCTCTCCCTCTCGCCCTCCCGCCGCACTCCGAGCCGGCGCCGTCCAACAGCCTCCAACAGCCCTCCCGGCTCTGCCGATTCCCGGGACAGCGTGATCAACGGAGCGGCACAATGGCGGCGATGGCCGGTTTCGGTCGTTCGTGCGAGGAGAGGACGAGTCGTGAGTGATGGCCACACCCCGTCGGGCGGGTCGGCGAAGCTGAACACCGGTGTGGCGCACAACGCGCGCGTGTGGAACTACTGGATCGGCGGCAAGGACAACTACGAGGTCGACCAGCAGGTCGGCGAGCATGTCGCGGGGATGTTCCCGATCATCCGGGACATCGCCCGCGCCGACCGCGACTTCCTCGGCCGGGCGGTGCGTTGCGTGGCCGAGGAGCAGGGCGTGCGGCAGTTCCTCGACATCGGCACCGGACTGCCGACGGCGGACAACACCCATGAGATCGCCCAGCGCGTCGCCCCCGACTCACGGATCGTGTACGTCGACAACGACCCGATCGTGCTCGTGCACGCCCGCACGCTGCTGACCGGCACCCACGAGGGCGTCACCGCCTACATCGACGCCGATGTGCACGACCCCGACGCCATCGTCGAACGCGCCGCGCAGACCCTGGACTTCACGAAGCCGGTCGCGGTGATGATGCTGGGCATCCTCAACTTCGTCCTGGACTACGACGAGGCCCGCGAGATCGTGCGGCGCGTCCTGGCCGCGGTTCCCTCCGGCAGCCACCTGGTCCTGACGCACCCGACGTTCGACTCCGAGCTGGGCGGCGAGGGCCAGATCCCGGCGATGAAGTTCTGGAACGAGAACGCCACGCCGCCGATCACGGCCCGCAGCGGCACGGACATCGCGGCCTTCTTCGAGGGCCTGGAGCTGCTGGAGCCGGGCATGGTGTCCTGCTCGCAGTGGCGCGCCCCCGACTCTCCCGTTGCGGTACCGCAGTACGGCGCGGTCGCCGTGAAACCCTGACGCCCAGCAGGGACCACACGTGCCGGCCCGGACCGGCAGGGACCGGAACCCACCGGCCGAGCTCGTCGAGGAGACCGTATGACCACCCTTGCCGATCCCGTCCCGGGCGGGCGTCCCGGTGACGTCGAGCGGGCGGGCGCGCTGAGCGGCGAGTTGTCCGGGCGGGGCGTGCACGGGATCGTCCTGGCCTACGTCGACACGGCGGGCATCGCCCGGGTGAAGACGATCCCGACGGCGAAGCTCGCCTCCGCGGCGGCCTGGGGCATCGGGATGTCCCCGGTGTTCGACACCTTCCTTGCGGGCGACTCCATCGTCACCACGGATGTCCTCGGCTCCCCGGACGGCGACCTGCGCCTCTACCCCGACCTCGACCTCCTGGTGGAGCTGTCCGCGCAGCCCGGCTGGGCGTGGGCGCCGGTCGACCGGATCACCCAGGAGGGCGAGCGGCATCCCGGGTGCAGCCGTACGTTCCTGCGGCGGACGGTCCTTGAGGCGGCCGAGCGGCACGACGTCACCTTCAAGGCGAGCATCGAGATCGAGTGGGCCGTCGCCCAACCCCCTGGTCCCGAGGGTGAGTTCGTGCCGGCGGTCGCAGGGCCGGCATACGGCGCCGCCCGCCAGGTCGAGTTGAGCGACTGCGCCGCCGAGCTGCTGGCGGCGCTCGCGCGGCAGGGGGTGGAGGTCGACCAGTTCCATCCGGAGTACGCGGCCGGGCAGTTCGAGCTGTCGGTGGCCGCGCTCGATCCGGTGGCGGCGGCCGACCGCAGCGTGCTGGTGCGGCAGACGATCCGGGCGGTGGCGCAGCGCCACGGGCTCGCGGTGTCCTTCGCCCCGGCGGTCCTCGGTCAGGGCGTCGGCAACGGCGGCCATGTCCACCTCTCCGCCTGGCGCGAGGGAGTCAATCTGCACGCGGGCGGTGACCGCCGGCACGGCATGCGGGCCGAGGCCGAGTCCTTCGCGGCCGGCATCCTCGCCCACCTCCCCGCCCTCACGGCCGTGACCGCGCCGAGCCCGGCGAGCCATCTGCGGCTCAGACCCTCGCAGTGGGCAGGGGTGTTCACCGCATGGGGCCGGGAGACACGGGAGGCCGGGCTGCGTGTCGTCACGGGTACGGCAGGCCATCGCGCCGAGGCGGCCAACCTGGAGGTCAAACCGGTGGACCTGGCCGCCAACCCGTACCTCGCCCTCGGCTGCCTGATCGCCGCCGGGCTGGACGGACTGGTGTCGGGCGCGCGGCTGCCGGAGGAGATCACCGGCGATCCGGCGCACCTCGACGCGCGGGCCGCGGCGTCCCGAGGCGTCCGCCGGCTGCCGACCTCGCTCGCCGAGGCCGTGGAGGAGTTCCGTGCGAACGAGCCGCTGCGTGCCGCGCTGGGCCCCGTCCTCGCCGACGCCGTGATCGCCGTACGGCAGGGCGAGGCCGACGCCGTCGCCGGGCTGGACGACGATCAGGTCGCGGCGGCGTACCGCTGGAAGTACTGACGTGGGCGCCACCGGGCCGGTCCACGAGGCGCTCGCGGCGCTGCCGCTGGTGGACCACCACTGCCACGGGGTCGTCACCTCCGACCTGGGCAGGGACGGCTTCGAGTCGCTGCTCACCGAGGGCGAGCCCTGGACCGGCATCTCGTCCTTCGACACCCCGGTCGGCGTGGCCGTACGCCGCCACTGCGCACCCCTGCTGGATCTGCCGCGGCACGCCCCCGCCGACGCGTATCTGGCCCGCCGTGCGGAGCTGGGCCGGCGCGAGGTGGACCGCCGGCTGCTCGCCGCCGCCGGAACGGAGGTGTTCTGCGTGGACACCGGCTACACCCCACAGCGCCTCACGACACCCCAGGAGCTGGCGGAGACCGCCGATGCGACCGCGTACGAGGTCGTACGGCTGGAGGCGGTCGCCGAGGCACTGGCGGCACAGGGGGTCGAACCGGACGCGTACGCCGCCGCCTTCCGCACGGCCGCCGAGGAGGCCGTGCGGCGTGCGGGCGTGGTGGCCGTGAAGTCGGTGGCCGCCTACCGGACCGGCTTCGACCTGAACCCGGCGCGCCCCTCGGACGCGCTGGTCACCGCGGCGGCCCGGCAGTGGCTGGCGAACGGCGGCCCCCTGACCGACCCGGTCCTGGTACGTCATCTCCTGTGGACGGCGGTCGATCTGGGGCTTCCCCTCCAACTCCACACCGGGTTCGGCGACAGCGACATCCGACTGCACCGCGTGGACCCGACCCACCTGACGGACTGGCTGCACCTCATCAAGGGCACGATTCCGGTGCTGCTCCTGCACTGCTGGCCCTATCAGCGCCAGGCCGCCTATCTGGCGGCGGTCTTCGAGGAGGTGTATCTCGACGTCGGCCTCACCCTGCACCACGTCGGCCCCGCCCGGTCCCGGGCGATCCTGGCGGAGGCGATGGAGATCACTCCGTTCCGCAAGCTGCTGTACGCCTCCGACGCGTATGGTCTGGCGGAGTTCTACCAGCTCGGCGCACTGGCGTTCCGCCGCGGCCTGGGCGAACTGCTCCAGGACCGGGTGGACGCCGACGAACTGGATCTGCCTGACGCGCTGCGGATCGCGGCGTGGGCGGCCGGCGACAACGCCCGCCGTCTCTACGGACTTCCCGCCCCCGAACCCGACTCCGCCCTCGAGCCCCGCCCGCCTCGCGACTGAGCGTTCGCAATTCCCGGAAAGTATGATCAAGCAATGTCTGACATGACCGAGACCACGCCCGGCTGGCTGTCCTCCGACGAACTGGAGATGGCACGCGCGCGCATGCCGATCCTGTACGTCGAGGCCGTGCCGGTGCGGGTCGACGACAGCGGCGAGGTCACCAGCATCGGCCTGCTGCTGCGCATCGGACCGGACGGAACGGTCAGCCGGACCCTGGTCTCCGGCCGTGTGCTGCACCACGAGCGCGTCCGCGACGCCCTCCTGCGGCACCTGGAGAAGGACCTCGGCCCGGTGGCGCTCCCCCGGGTCCCGACGTCCCTCCAGCCCTTCACCGTCGCGGAGTACTTCCCGACGCAGGGCATCACGGCGTACCACGACCCGCGCCAGCACGCGGTCTCGCTCGCCTACGTCGTCCCGGTCACCGGCGACTGCCGACCCCGCCAGGACGCCCTCGACCTGGTCTGGTTCAGCCCGCAGGAGGCCCTGTCCCCGGCGGTGCAGAGCGAGATGCCGGGCGGCCACGGGGTGCTGCTGAAGCAGGCGCTGGCGCACGTGGGCTGCGTGATCTGACCGCCGGCGGGCCACGAGAACCGGGCTACGAGGACCGGGCGACAAAAGACGAAGGGCAAGGAGGTCACTCACTCCTTGCCACTCTCAACGTATAGCGCACTGGGGGTCTTGCGACAAGGCCCCCTTCGTACCGCAGAATCTCCGGCCGAAGCCAGTACCTGCGGAAATGAGTGTTGTGATGATCGACGTGATCATTGTGGGCGGCGGACCGACCGGCATGATGCTGGCCGGCGAGCTGCGGCTGCACGACGTGCATGTGCGCGTGCTGGAGAAGGAACCGGAGCCGACCAAGGTGGTCCGCTCGCTCGGCCTGCACATGCGCAGCATCGAGGTGATGGACCAGCGGGGTCTGCTGGAGCGGTTCCTCGCGCACGGTAAGCAGTACCAGGTCGGCGGCTTCTTCGCCGGCATCGACAAGCCCTGGCCCGACCGGCTGGACACCGCACATCCCTACACCCTCGGCATCCCCCAGACCCTCACCGACCGCCTGCTCGCCGAGCACGCCACCGAGGCCGGCGCCGAGATCCGGCGCGGCTGCGAGCTGGTCGGTCTGAGCCAGGACGACGACGGGGTGACCGCCGAGCTGGCTGACGGCACACGGCTGCGCTCGCGCTACCTCGTCGGCTGCGACGGCGGCCGCAGCACGGTGCGCAAGCTGCTCGGCGTCGGCTTCCCCGGCGAGCCCGCCACGGTGGAGACGCTGCTGGGCGAGATGGAGGTGGCCGTACCCCAGGAAACGCTGGTCGCCGCGATGACCGAAGTCCGCAAGACCCAGAAGCGGTTCGGCTTCATGTCTCTCGGAGACGGGGTGTACCGCGTCGTCGTGCCTGCCGAGGGGCTGACCGAGGACCGCGCCGTCCCGCCGGCCTTCGAGGAGGTCCGGCAGCAGCTGCGGGCGACCGCCGGCACCGACTTCGGCGTCCACTCACCTCGCTGGCTGTCCCGCTTCGGCGACGCCACCCGGCAGGCCGAGCGCTACCGGTCCGGCCGGGTGCTGCTGGCCGGCGACGCGGCGCACATCCACCCGCCGACCGGCGGCCAGGGGCTCAACCTCGGCATCCAGGACGCGTTCAACCTGGGCTGGAAACTGGCCGCCGAGCTGGGCGGCCGGGCACCGGACGGGCTGCTGGACAGCTACGAGAGCGAACGGCACCCGGTGGCGGCCGACGTGCTGGACAACACCCGCGCGCAGATGTACCTGATGGCCACCGAACCGGGTCCGCAGTCGGTGCGTCGGCTGGTGTCGCAACTGATGGACTTCGAGGACGTGAACCGCTACCTGATCGAGAAGATCACCGCCATCGGGGTCCACTACGACTTCGGCGAGGGCCACGAACTGCTCGGCCGACGGCTGCGGGACGTGAAGCTGAAGCAGGGCCGCCTCTACGAGCTGATGCGCGGCGGCCGCGGACTGCTGCTCGACGGGACGGGCCGGCTCTCGGTGGCGGGCTGGTCGGACCGGGTCGACCATGTCGTCGACGCGAGCGAGGAACTGGACGTGCCCGCGGTGCTGCTGCGGCCGGACGGTCATGTGGCCTGGGCCGGCGAGGATCAGCAGGAGCTGCTCGGCCATCTGCCGCGGTGGTTCGGAGCCGCCGGCTGAGTATCCGGTCGGCACCGGGAACCCAAGCGAAAAAGGGCCCTCACAGGCTCTCGCCTGCGAAGACCCTTCGCACCGTCGGGACGACAGGATTTGAACCTGCGACCCCTTGACCCCCAGTCAAGTGCGCTACCAAGCTGCGCCACGTCCCGGTGCCGTCTGACCTGGGGTTTCCCCCGGCCGAACGCGCATGGAAACAATACCGCACTCGGGTCGGTGGTCGCGCACTCGTTTCCGCGTGCCCGGCCGCTTCAGGTCCGCTCGGGGCACATGCCCTCGCCTGCCGCGGCCGGAGACGGGGCCGGTCCCAGTGTCGTCGGGGTGTCGGCCCGCACCAGGTCCCGGATCGGACGCACCGAGAGCAGCGCAGCCACGACGACGAGGCTCATGCCTGCGGCGACCAGGAGCACGTGGTCCGTGCCCATGGCCGCCGCGGCCGGGCCCGCGAGCGCCTGGCCGACCGGCATCATCGCCAGGGAGCCCGCCACGTCGTACGCGTGGATGCGGTTGAGGACATCGGCCGGGACCTGCGTCTGGACGCTGGTCGCCCACATCACGCTCCAGAAGGCCATGCCCGCCCCGGCGACAGCGGCTCCGGCCGCCATGGCCAAAACGTCGAGGCCGGCGCCGACCGTCATGGGGAAGCCCGCGAAGGCGAAGAGCGCGATCGCGCCGGCGCGGAGCATGCGGCGCGAGCGCAGCCGCAGCGCCAGCAGACCGCCCACGACGGTGCCCGCGCCGAGCGCGGAGTTGATCAGGCCGTACGCGCGCGGTCCGTGCTGCTGGACCACCTCCGTCGCCACGAGCGGGACGGTCGGGCCCCACACGGCAATCATGTAGACGCACCAGATGGCTATGACGCCCCAGAGCCAGGTGCGAGCCCTGAACTCCCGCCAGCCTTCCGCCAGATCGGCCCGGAAGGCCCTGGTCCCGCGGACCGCGCGGTCGCCGGGCGGGGGGACCGGTGGGGGCAGGCGGAGCAGCAGGAGGCACAGGGCGCTCACCGCGTAGGTGGTCGCGTGTGCCGCGAACACGCCGCCGGGTGACGCGAATCCGACGAGCACTCCGGCGAGGGCCGGGCCCGCGAGTTGGGCCACGGCCTCGGCGACGCGTATGGCGCCGTTCGCGCCCTGGACGTCGGCGGCGAGCCGGGGCACCGTGCCGGCGACGCCGGGCTGGAACACGGCGCCCGCCGCACCGTTGACGAAGCCGATCGCGCAGATCTGCCACAGCAGACATGCCCGGAGAAGAAGAGCACGGCGGCCAGGGACTGGGTGCCGAGGCGGACCAGGTCGGCGCCGATCATCAGCTTGCGCGTGCTGAAGCGGTCCGCGATGACCCCGCCGAAGACGATGAGCCCGGCGAAGGCGGCGGACGTCGCGGCCAGGGCGAGGCCGACGGCTCCGGCGCCGTACCCGTGCTGCAGCAGGCCCGTGGCGAGGGCCACCGGCAGCATGGTGTCGCCGAGTTGGGCGACGGCCCGGGCAACGAAGAACAGGCCGAAGTCACGCGACCACACCGGGTGTGATCCGGTCTCACTCACGCGTCGGCAGCCCCACCTCCGGATGCGCCTCCAGCAGGCTCGACGGTGCTGCCTGGCGCCAGGAGTCGGCGAGGATGTCGCGCAGTTCGTCCTCGTCTTCCAGGGCGGAGAGCCAAGCCCTCACCCAGGCGAACTGCGCCTCGTGGTCGGCGATCCAGAACTTGTCCGGCTCGGCCAGCACCAGTTCGTCGCGCTCCTCCTTGGGACAGCGCACGGCGATGGAGGTCTCGTCCTCGGGCAGCGTGGCGAACATCTTGCCCGCGACCCGGAACGTGGGCATGCTCCAGGCGATCTTCTCCGTCGTATCCGGCAGGGACAGGGCGATACGGCGTACGTCTTCGGCATCCGGCATGACAGGCACGGTAGCGGCTGCCACTGACAACCACCTGGTGAGCGGGGTCGGCCCGACGTATGGGAGGCCCTCTAGAAGCTGAAGGTCATGAACGCTCCGAGGCCGCGGTCGGCCGCCGCGCCGAAGAACTCGACGAGCTCCTCGTACGCCCCCTCCAGCCACTCCAGCTCCCCCTCGGGGTCGAACCGCCACATGTTGGGGTACACATCCTTCTCCCCCATCCGCTCCGCGTCGTAGTGGGCCGCCAGCCGCTCCCACGGGGTCGCCCGCAGCTCCCGGGCCACGCTGTCGATCTGTTCCGCGGCCCACCCGAAGAGGGTGCCGTCGTCCCGGATCTGGAAACCGTCCATGACGAACTCGAGTGATATCTCGGCCTCGTCGAACAGGAACTGAAGGCCGCCGAACGCCTTGTCCGGGCCGCCGTAGGGACGGTCCGGCATCGGGTAGTCCTTGCCGTACAGCTCGGAGAGGTGGTCATCGGCCCAATTCGGGTCCTTCTCCGCCCTGTCCAGCTCCTCCGCGGTCGCACCGACGAACGAAATGGTCACGCCCATGACTGCCAATCCCCCTGTGTGTACTGCCTCTTCGACCGCCGGGTCGAAGTCTTGGTCGATCAACGTCGGAGAGTGTTCCACGCGGCACTGACAAGGGGCCGATCGGTCACAGGCGCTTGAAGTAGATCGTCGTCGGCCGTAGCGCTCCGTCCGGGTTCGCCGCGTAGTCCGGGATCACCCCGGCCCGGGTCCAGCCGGCCGCCCCGTACAGCCGCTCGGCGAAGCTGTCGGTCTCGGTGTCGAGGTGGAGGAGGGTGACTCCGGCCCGGATCGCCGCCTCTTCCGCGGTCGTCAGGAGTCTGCGGCCGAGGCCTTGTCCCCGCGTGTCCCGGTGCACCATCAGCTTGACCAGCTCGGCCCGGTGGCGGCTGTTCGGCTTGGCGGGGAAGTCCAGGC
This sequence comes from Streptomyces sp. NPDC111606, assembly GCF_055656945.1. NCBI lineage: Bacteria > Bacillati > Actinomycetota > Actinomycetes > Kitasatosporales > Streptomycetaceae > Streptomyces > Streptomyces sp. NPDC111606. The sequence goes on along the minus strand of NZ_JBVKBY010000003.1, from coordinate 526,699 downwards.
TGACCGTGCCCACGGTTCGCTCGCCCTCGCGCGCCACCCACACCGCCCACTGCCCGGTGGCCACGGCCGCCGCGCGCTCCTGCCACCAGGCCATGGCCGCCGTACGGTCAAGTGGGGCCAGGAACCCGACGGATGCCCCGTCCTCCACGGTGTCCACCAGCAGGGCGGCCAAGTCCGCCGCCTGGCCCAGCAGTTGGTCTTCGTCCAGGCGCGTCACGATCACGGCAGCACCACCGCCAGCACATACCGCACCGCTCCGGGCCCTGCGCACCGGAAGCGCGTGGGACCCCACACCCGCATCCGCAGGCAGTCCCCCGCGCCGAGATGGTGCTCGGCCTCCTGAACCGTCACGTCGAGCGCCCCCTCCAGCACCCAGATGTGCTGCTCCAGTCCCGGCACGGGTGGCCGGTCGTACACGATGTCGGCGCCCTCGGTGAGCCGCCCCTCGACGATTTCCGCGCGCAGCCCGGCGTGCGGCGGTGACACGGACCGTCGTACGAACCCGGAGGAACGGTCTTCCCACACCGGCTGCTCGGCCGCCCGCACCAGCAGCGCGGGCTCGGACTCGACCTCGCTGAGCAACTGGGACATGGTCCGGCCGTGGACGTGGCACAGGCGGTTCAGCAGCGAGGCGGTGGGGCTGATCTCCGCCCGCTCGGCGCGGGACAGGGTCGAGCGGCTGATGCCGCTGCGCTCCGCCAACTCGCCGAGGGACCAGCCACGTTCGGCCCGCAGCTCGGCCAGGCGGGCACCGAGGCGGGCGTCGACCGTGTCCGGAGTTTCGGCATCACCTTCGGCTTGTTTCATATCCGGGACGCTATCCCAGATATGAAACACCGGTGTTACGGGAGCCTCACTCCCCCGCCACCTCGCCCAGCGCGTCCAGCACCGGCCGGATCAACGGGTGCTCCTCCGCGCCCCGGCGCACTGCCGCGAACACCCGGCGAGTGGGGGCCACCCCGTCCACGGGCCGTACGACGACCCCCGCGAGGTCCATGCCGCGCAGCGCCGAGCGCGGCACGAGCGCCACGCCCGCGTCGGCCGACGCCAGGGCGACGACCGCGCGGAAGTCGTCCGAGGAGTGTTCGAGGCGGGGCTGGAAGCCGGCGTTCTCGCAGGCCAGGACAACCACGTCGTGGCAGGGGTTGCCGGGGTACTGACCGATCCACGAGTCCTTCGCCAGTTCCGCGAGCGGGACCTCGGCCGCGTCCGCCAACCGGTGGCTCACGGGGACGACCGCGTCGAAGGGCTCGGCGTACAGCGGTACGTGCGCGAGGCGGGGGTCGTCGGCGGGCGGCGCCCCCCGGTACTCGACGGCCACCGCGATGTCGACCTGCCGGTCCAGCACCATCGGCAGGCTGGCGTCGCCCTCGGCGTCCTGGACGCGGATGCGGATACCGGGGGCGGTTCCGGCGAGACGGGCCACCGCGGGCGCGACGACCAGGGCGATGCCGGTCGCGAAGGAGGCGACCGTGACCGTGCCGGCCGCGCCCGAGCTGTACGCCGCGAGCTCGGCCTCCGCGCGCTCCAGCTGGGCGAGGACGGCGTTGGTGTGGCTGAGCAGGATCTCACCGGCCGGGGTCAGCCGTACGCCCTTCGCGCCGCGCTCCACCAGACGGTGCCCCGTCTCCTGCTCCAGGGCCGCGAGCTGCTGGGAGACCGCGGAGGGCGTGAGATACAGCGCGGCGGCAGCCGCCGTCACGGTGCGGTGGTCGGCCACCGCACGGAGGATGTGGAGCCGCCGCGCTTCGATCATGAGATCGATTATCGCAAGGTCCGGCGTGGGCCGGACGTCAGCCTTCCAGTTCGGCGCGGGCCGAGACGAAGGCGTCCACGGCACGGTTGACGTCGTCCGTCGAGTGCGCGGCGGACAGCTGGACGCGGATGCGGGCCTGGCCCTGGGGCACGACCGGGTACGAGAAACCGATCACGTACACGCCGCGCTCCAGCAGCAGCTCCGCCAGCCGGCCGGCCTTGGACGCGTCGCCGATCATCACGGGCGCGATGGCGTGGTCGCCGGGGAGGATCTCGAAACCCTCCTCCGTCATCCGGCGGCGGAACAGCTCCGTGTTCTCGGTGAGCCGGACCCGCAGGTCGTCCGCGGACTCCAGCAGGTCGAGGACCTTCAGGGAGGCGGCCGCGATCACCGGGGCCAGGGTGTTGGAGAAGAGGTACGGCCGGGAGCGCTGGCGCAGCAGGGCGACGATCTCGGCACGGGCCGCGACGTAGCCGCCGGACGCCCCGCCGAGGGCCTTGCCGAGGGTGCCGGTGATGATGTCGACGCGGTCCATGACGCCGTGCAGCTCGGGGGTGCCGCGGCCGCCGGGGCCGACGAAGCCGACGGCGTGCGAGTCGTCGACCATGACCATGGCGTCGTAGCGGTCGGCGAGGTCGCAGATCTCGCGCAGCGGGGCCACGTAGCCGTCCATGGAGAAGACGCCGTCGGTGACGATCAGCCGGCGCCGCGCGTCCGACGCGTCCTTCAACTGCCGCTCGAGGTCGGCCAGATCACGGTTGGCGTACCGGAAGCGGCGGGCCTTGGACAGCCGGATTCCGTCGATGATCGACGCGTGGTTGAGAGCGTCGGAGATCACCGCGTCCTCAGGGCCGAGGATCGTCTCGAAGACGCCGCCGTTGGCGTCGAAGCAGGAGGAGTACAGGATGGTGTCCTCCTGGCCGAGGAACGCGGAGAGCCTGGCCTCCAGTTCCTTGTGCACCTCCTGCGTGCCGCAGATGAAGCGCACCGAGGCCATGCCGTAGCCCCAGCGGTCGAGGGCCTCGTGGGCGGCGGCGATCACCTCGGGGTGGTCGGCGAGGCCGAGGTAGTTGTTGGCGCAGAAGTTGAGGACCTCGCCGGGACGGCCGCCCGCGGCGACGTTCACGGTCGCGGACTGCGGGGTGTCGATGACGCGCTCGGGCTTGTGCAGACCGGCGGCGCGGATCTCGTCGAGGGTGGCGCGCAGGTCGTCGCGCACGGAGTCGAACATCTCAAAGCTCCTAGAAAGGCAGATGACTTACGCGGGTGACTTACGCGGTCCAGTCGAGGATGACCTTGCCGCCACGGCCGCTCGCCGCGTCGGCGAACGCCGCCTCGAAGTCGCGGTAGCCGTACCGGCCGGTGATCACGGGGGTGAGGTCGAGGCCGCCCTCCAGGAGCACCGACATCGCGTACCAGGTCTCGAACATCTCACGGCCGTAGATGCCCTTGATGGTGATCATCGAGGTGACGATCCGGGCCCAGTCGACCGGGAACTCCTGCGCCGGCAGGCCGAGCATGGCGATCCGGCCGCCGTGCGTCATGTTGGCGATCATGTCGCGCATGGCCTCGGGGCGGCCGGACATCTCGAGGCCGATGTCGAAGCCTTCGCGCAGCCCGAGTTCGCGCTGGCCGTCGGCGATGCTCGCCTCGGACACGTTCAGCGCGAGGCTCGCGCCCACCTTGCGGGCCAGCTCGAGCCGTTCCTCGCTCACGTCGGTGATCACGACGTTGCGGGCGCCCGCGTGCCGGGCGACGGCCGCCGCCATCAGACCGATGGGGCCCGCGCCGGTGATCAGGACGTCCTCGCCGACCAGCGGGAACGACAGCGCGGTGTGCACCGCGTTGCCGAACGGGTCGAAGATCGCGGCCACGTCGAGGTCGACGGGCGCACGGTGCACCCACACGTTGGCGGCGGGCAGGGCGACGTATTCGGCGAAGGCGCCGTCGCGTCCGACGCCGAGGCCTATGGTGGCCCGGCACAGATGACGGCGGCCTGCCAGACAGTTGCGGCACTTGCCGCACACCAGATGGCCCTCACCGCTGACCCGGTCGCCGGCGGCGATGTCGGTGACGTCACGCCCGGTCTCGACGACCTCGCCGACGAACTCGTGCCCGAGCACGAGCGGGGTGCGGATCGCCTGCTGCGCCCAGCCGTCCCAGGACCGGATGTGCAGGTCGGTTCCGCAGATGCCGGTGCGCAGCACCTTGATCAGTACGTCGCCCGGTCCGACGGCCGGCTCCGGGACGTCCGCGAGCCACAGCCCGGGCTCCGCCTTCTCCTTGACCAGCGCCTTCACGCAACGGCTCCTGACGGTGAGTCCCGGCCTCGGGCATGCCGAAGGCGCCCGCGGCCGGGGAGGGGGGTGGAATCGCCTAGCAATCTGCCGTACGGCGGCGCCGCGGTCCATCGAGGATTTCTTAAGCAGCGCCACAGCTTTCCTTCACGCCCTCCACTCGCGCCCCCTCACACCCTCCGGGCGGCGACAATCGAGGTAGAGCCCCCGGGACCGCCGTCGCGGCCGGTCCCGGTGCTCCCGCCCCGTACTCGGCCGACTGACCTGGAGTCGCTCATGAACACCGCACGTGACCTCGCGATCGTCGCGCTGGACATGGCACCCGACCGCCCCGTGGGGCAGGGCGAACTGTCGCTCGCGCTCGCGGCGGCCGAAGTTTTCGACCTCATCGAGGCCGGGGCCCTCGTCCTCGACGACGAACGCATCACGCCGAGCGCACAGGCTCCGACGGGCGACCGGCTGCTGGACGAGGCCGCCTCGTCACTCGTACGGCAGGAGCCCTACGAGTCGGTCGAGGACTGGCTGTGGCGCCGGGGGCGCGGACTGTCCTCGGCCTATGTCGCGGATCTGGAGAGCATGGGGCTCACGGCCCGGCCGCGGGCCCACCGGATCTCGCTGCGGGCCGGGCGGTCGGTGCCGGTCGACTCGACGGCCCGGCAGCAGGCCGAGGAGCGCTGGGCGTCGGGCGAGCCCGTCCTCGCGGCCCTGGCTGCCGCCGCCGGGTTGCGCGACATGACCGACGACTCCCCTGACGACCTCACCGACGACCTCACCGACGACACGGTCACGACCGTCCTCGCCGCCGTCGGCAACGCGGTCGTGGAGCTGGAGGCCGTAAGGCAACGGCGGGCGATCGAGGACGCCGCGTTCGACAACGTGTGGCGCGGTTTCTAGCCGCCGCTCCCGGACCCGGAGCAGTCACAGCAGGGGGAGCCCGTCGGCCTCCCGCCGCTCCAGCCGGATGACGAGGTCCGCCGCCGACGCCTTGATGGTCTCCAGTCCGGCTCTCCCCCACGGCCGCGGCTCCACGTCCACGACGCACACAGTGCCGATCACCATCCCCGTGCTGTCGATGAGCGGTGCGCCCAGATAGGAGCGGATGCCGAACTCGTCCACGATCGGGTTCCCGGCGAACCGCGGATAGTCGCGGACGTCCTCCAGGACCAGCGCCTTGCGTCGGACGACCACATGGGGGCAGAACCCATGGTCGCGCTCCATATGACGGCCCAGCTGGGGCTTGCTGTCGTCGGCGCGGGCGAGGTTCACGGCAGGCCGCACATGCAGGCCGGCGAAGAACTGACGGTTCTCGCCGATGAAGTTGACCATGGCGTACGGCGCCCCGGTGTGCTCGGCCAGATGGTCCGCGAAGACGTCAAGGGCCGGGTCGGGGTGTTCCCCCAGGCCCATGCGAAGCAACCGCTGCGCACGGGCAGGGGCCTCCTTGTCCTCGGGGGTGAGCAGCAGGCGAGCGACCGGATGGGGTGGGCCGTGGCTCATGGGCGGATTCCGTCGCTGTGGGCGTACGTCATATGCGGCTCCGTGCTGGTGTGTGCGTCTGTCACATGTGGGCGCCGTGGCTCGGCGCGGGTGCCGGCGCGTGAGCGATGAGGTGCCGGACCAGGGTCAGCAGGGTCTGAACACCTGAGCTGGAGATCCGGGCGTCGCAACGGACGACGGGGACCTGCGGGTCGAGGTCGATCGCGGCTCGGACCTCCTCCGGGTCGTACCGGAAGCCCCCGTCGAACTCGTTGATCGCCACGATGAATCCGAGGCCCCGCTGTTCGAAGAAGTCGACGGCGGCAAAGCATTCCTCCAGTCGCCGGGTGTCGGCGAGGATGACCGCGCCGAGCGCACCCTCGGAGAGTTCGTCCCACATGAACCAGAAACGCTCCTGTCCGGGCGTGCCGAACAGGTACAGGACGTGTTCCGGATCGAGTGTGATGCGGCCGAAGTCCATGGCCACCGTCGTCTCGACCTTGTTCTCGATCCCTTCGAGGCTGTCGGTCGCGGCGCTGACCGTGGTGAGCAGCTCCTCCGTACTGAGCGGCGCGATCTCGCTCACCGCGCCGACGAAGGTCGTCTTGCCTACCCCGAACCCTCCCGCCACCAAGATCTTCAGCGCGGTGGGGAAGGGATCAGAGCTGTCGTCGTAGTCCATCGAGCACTGCCTCCAGAAGGGCCCGGTCAGTCGGGTTGTGGTGGAACTCGGGGGGCTTGGTGGTGACCGCCCCGCAGTCGACGAGGTCCGACAGCAGCACCTTGGTGACCACCGCCGGCAGCTTGAGATGGGCGGCGACCTCGGCGACCGACACCGGGCCGCGGCACAGGTCGAGCGCCTGCTCGTGCTCGGGGCCGAGGTAGCCGAGGGGGGTCGCCCCGGTGGCCATGACCTGCGACATGAGGTCGAGCGCGATGGTGGGCCGGGTACGGCCGTTGCTGACCGTGAAAGGGCGCACCAGCCGTCCGGCCGCGTCGTCGAGCCAGGGCCCATCGCCGGCCGCCGTCACGTTCAAGGCCTCAGCGCCGAGGGTTCGACGGAGTGCTGCCGGGGAGCGGTGACCAGGTAGGGGCGGACGCTCTTGACGAGCATCGCCATCTCGTAGCCGAGCACCGCCGCATCGGCCTCACGGCCGGCCAGGACGGCCAGACAGGTGCCGGAGCCGGCCGTGGTCACGAAGAGCAGGGTCGAGTCGAGTTCGACGACGACCTGGCGCACCTCTCCGCCGTCACCGAAGCGGACGCCGGCGCTCCGGCCGAGGGAGTACAGACCTGAGGCCAGGGCGGCCATGTGGTCGGCGCTGTCCGGGTCGAGGCCGTGAACCGACTTCACGAGCCCGTCGCAGGAGAGGAGGACCGCACTGGTGGTGTGCGGTACGCGCTGCACGAGGCCGCTCATCAGCCAGTCGAGATCGGACACATGGGCGGTCTGCGCTTCGCTCGCCATGATGGATCGACTCCTTGAGGTACGAAGGTCAGCGGGAGCGCTGGGGGTGGGGGTGGACTTCCAGGCGGATGTCGAACTGGTCATGAACGTGGTCATCCGGCTGGTGCGCTCCCGTCGTGCCAGGGGGTGTGGTCGGCGCCGGGCGCGGACCCGGGCTGCCTCTCGGTGGTGTGGACCGGGTCCATGGGCGATACGTCCATGGAGGGACGGGTGGTCATGGGGGTCACGTCTGTGTGCAGTCCGTCCAGGGCCGTCGGGCGCAGGAGTGGGGGCACCGGGTGCCGCGTGTCGAGGCTCGTCGACTCCAGGTGGGTCTGCACCGGGCGCACGGACTCCAGACGGGTGGGCTCGGGGGACGTGTGGCCCAGGCCTGTGGGGTCCGGGTCGCCCGACGTCGTGTCGGAGGCCTGGTGCGGGGAGGAGGTGTAGGCGGAAGTGGTCCCCTGCGTGGTGGCGGTGTGCGCCGCCTCCATGTGCGGCGACTCCACGTGTGCCGACTCCATGTGCTGCTGTGTCTCCGCGAGCCCGACACCCCGTTGGAATGCCGCCATCAGCCCCGGGTCGTGCCCGGCAAGCTGGTCGGACTCCTGACGCGGTGTGGGGCCGTCACGCAGCTGCGGGGCGATGTGTTCCTGGGCGCGGCGCCGGGGCAGTTGGGGCTTGCCCATGGTGCCGCGGACGGTGCCGGTGCGCGGGGCCAGCGGTGCGGCGGTGTTCTCCTCGACGCGGCCACGTTCGTCGGGCCTGATGCCGGGCACGGCCTCCGCGGGGTTGGCCCGCTCGTCGTGGGCGCCGCGCACGGGCAGCGGTGCCGGTCCGGTGCCGTTCGCTCCGGGGGCCGCGCCCATCCCGCCGGCCGGCGGCTGCTGCCGACGCGGCGCGCCCGTGGACGCCTCGGCCGCACCTCGGTGCCCGCCCTCCGACGCGGCCGACGCATGCTGCCCGTACTGCTGCGGTGGCACCGGCGTCTGTGGCGGACGCGGTTGCTGCGGGCGTGCCGGCGACGGGACGTGCGGCTGTACGGGCGTGCCCGCCCCCCTGTGCGGCTCCTGCGCGCCCTCCGCGCCTGCGCGAGCTCCAGGTTCCGTCCCCAACAACCCCTGCGGCACGACGAGTACGGCCTGGACTCCGCCGTAGATGTTGGTCTGCAGGCGCACATGGATGCCGTGCCGCTTGGCGAGCTGCGAGACGACGAACAGCCCGATGCGCCCGTCCGCCAGCAGGCTGGCGACGTTGACCTGGTCGGGGTCGGCGAGCAGGGCGTTCATGCGGTTCTGCTCGCCCACCGGCATGCCGAGGCCGCGGTCCTCGACCTCGACGGCCAGCCCCGAGGTCACGAGGTTGGCGCGGAGCAGCACTTGGGTGTGCGGGGCGGAGAACACCGTGGCGTTCTCGACCAGTTCGGCCAGCAGATGGATGACGTCGGCGACGGCGTGCCCGCGCAGGGTGCCGTCGATCGGAGGCACGAGCTTGACCCGCGAGTACTGCTCCACCTCGGCGATGGCGGAGCGCAGCACCTCGGTCATGGAGACCGGGTTGCTCCACTGCCGACGGGAGACGGCGCCGCCGAGCACGGCGAGGTTCTCGGCGTGACGGCGGATGCGGGTGGCGAGGTGGTCCACGTGGAAGAGGCCCTTGAGCAGATCGGGGTCCTCCATCTCGTTTTCCAGCTCGTCGAGGATGGAGATCTCGCGGTGCACGAGCGACTGAAGGCGCCGGGCGAGGTTGACGAAGACCTCGAGCTTCTGTTCGCTGCCCGCCTGGCTGGAGAGCTGGGAGGCCTGGACGACGGCGGTGACGGCCCCGTCCTGCGCGCGGGCCAGATCGGCAGCGAGCAGTTCGAAGTCGTCGGCGCCGTCGGGCGGACCGCTGCGCTGCCTGCGCTTCGGCGGCGCCTCGCCGCGCCGCAGGGTCTCGACGAGGGCCCGCAGATCGGCCTCGCCGCGTGCGCTCCTGCGGCGCAGTGCGCCCATACGGTCGCTCACGGACCTGGCGGTGCGGTTGGCGGCCACCGCGGCGATCAGGATGCCCGCCAGGGTCACCGAGACCGCGCCGGCGAGCACGCCCCACAGGGGGAGGCTCGGCCGTACTCCGGTGGACCGCACGACGAACAGCACGGCCGCGAAGGCACTGAGGGTCACCGCGACCGGCGGCAGCACGGCCAGACGCAGCAGTTGGGGCCGTATGTGGGTCTCGGGCAGCGCGGTAGCGGTGCGGACGGCCGGGCGCCCGTGCCGCCCGCCCTCACGGCGGTCAGCACGTGCGGCCGGGGCGCGGAGATGAGACATCGGGGTCCTCGTACTGGTCCGTCGGTCGGGGCCTGGGATGCGCGCGGTCTGCGCGGCCCGGGGCGTGCGCCATAGCGATGTCGGTCGGCAGAACCGACGAATTCGGCTCCGCGTCGCCCGACGGACACTGACAGTAGTCGCCTCCGCATCAAGTGCGGTGGGCAGTTGACAAAGTCCCGCAGGCAGCATCCCGCTCTGGTATGAGGCCTCGTACGACAGACCGATAACCCGCCCCACCGTTCACACACAAGCGGAAATCGAACGATCAGAGCTGGTCAGAAGTGGTCATGATCAAAGGTCGGGTTACGAGGCACTTCGCATGCCGCACGCCGCGCCGACTCCTGGTTCCCATGCCCTTGCCCACCCTGGCCGGGACGATTCAGCACCCGCACGCCCGCCCCTCCATCCCCCAAAGCGTCACGGGCCGTAACGGCGCGCACAGTCCCGTGGGCGCCCCGCCACACTCACGCACGCCCCGCGCGAACGGTCCCGCAAGGGCGCACGGAACCATTGACCGGCCACACTGTCTCGCCGGACGCCACTCCGGCACCCGGCCCTGCGGCGGGCGCAGCCCTGCGCCGGCCGCGGCATTGGGGCGGGCGCAGCATTGGGGGCCCTGTAGATGGGGCGACCGCTGCGCTGGGGCAGGCGCCGCACACGGGGCGACCTCTGCACTGGGGCAGTGGCCGCACGGGGGCGGGCCCTGTAAATGAGGCGGCCGCTGCACGGGGGCCGCTGCACTCGGACAGGCGCTGTGGATGGGGCCCGCTGCACTGGGGCCGGCGCCATTCATGGGACGGCCGCTGCACTGGGCGGGCGCTGCACTCGGGCAGGCGCAGCAAGTGGGGGCGACCGCCGCACTGGGGCAGTGGCCGCACGGGGCGGGGCCCTGTAAATGGGACGGCCGCTGCACTGGGCGGACGCTGCACTCGGGCAGGCGCAGCAAGTGGGGCGGCAGCTGCACTGGGGCAGGCACTCAATACAGCAACCGGCCCCGTACAGAACCCTCGCTAGACGACCGCCGCCCCGTCCGGCCCCGACGCGACCGGCGGCCAGGTCGGCCATCCCTCGGCGGGCGTCTCGGCCACTTCACGCCACCACGGCGTCAGGGGCGGCATCGAGGCAGGTTCGAAGGGCTCGCCGCAGCGCGGGGCCGCCATCGTGGCCCCGGCCTTGTGCGTGGCGCGCATCGTCCACTCCCCCGGCTCCGCCCACGCATGCGGCGCCAGGTTGAAGGTGCCCCAGTGGATCGGCAGCATGACGCCCGCGGTCGGGTCCCCGCCCTGAAGGTCGAGGTGGGCGCGGACGCCCTCGTCCGGCGTCATGTGGATGTCGGGCCAGAAGTCCGAGTAGGCGCCGATCTGGATCATCGTCGCGTCGAAGGGGCCGTGGTCGGCGCCGATGTCCGTGAAGCCGTCGAAGTAGCCGGTGTCCCCGCTGTGGTAGATCCGGTGCTCGTCGGAAGCGACGACCCAGGACGCCCAGAGCGTGTGCTGGGTGTTGCGCAGCCCCCGGCCGCAGAAGTGGCGGGCGGGGGTGGCCGTCAGGCTGAGGCCGCCGACCTTCGTCGTCTCGTGCCAGTCCAGCTCGCGCACCCGGTCGGCCGAGACGCCCCAGTGTTCCAGGTGGGCGCCGACGCCGAGCGGTACGGCGAAGAGCGTGTCCGTGCCGACCAGTGCCTTGATCGTGGGCAGGTCGAGGTGGTCGTAGTGGTCGTGCGAGATGACCACGACGTCGACCGGGCCGAGCTGGGCGAGCGGCAGCGGCACGGGGTGCAGCCGCTTGGGCCCGACGAAGGGGAAGGGGGAGCAGCGCTCGCCCCACACGGGGTCGAAGAGCACGCGGTGGCCGTCGATCTCCGCGAGGACGCTGGAGTGCCCCATCCAGGTCAGGCGCAGCCCGCTGACAGGCGGTTTCGCCAGGTCGGCGTAGGTGGTGGGGTGCACCGGCACGGTGCCCTTCGGGACACGGTGGGGCCGGGTGTCCCGGTCGAAGAAGACCTTGGCGAACTCCAGCATCGATCCGGAAGGTCTGGTCCGCGCGGTACCCCCGGGGTTCTGGAAGACCCCGTCCCGGAAGTGCGGTGATCTGCGGATGCGCGCCATGCGCTCACCGCTCGGGTCCACGCCGAAAGCCTCGGGCCGCAGGGCACGCAGCCCGGAGCTCGGAAGACGGAAACCGGCCACGGTACCTCCAGGTGGAGTCGGTGAGGCATTCCATTATGGTCGGCCCCTCCGACAACCCCGGACGCCCCCCGGTCCCACGCCCCCTGCCCCCCGGCCGGTGGTCCTGAATCGCCTCGGCAAGTCACCCCGCCCCTGGAGATCCAGGCCAATCATTGACATGTCCCCGCCCTCCCTCCGATACTGACCCATCGTTCAGTAGCCGCGCGCGGCACGCGGCCCTCGCTCACCCTCCCCTCTCCCCTCCCTCACCCCGGAGACCCCATGGCCACGCCCCTGCTGTCGCTCACCTGGACCGACCACGTCACCGGCCGCCAGGGCTTCCTGGTCGTCGACCGGCTGGTACGGGGCGTGTCCAGCGGCGGGCTGCGCATGCGTCCGGGCTGCACGCTCGACGAGGTCACCGGGCTCGCCCGCGGCATGAGCATGAAGGAAGCCCTGCACTACGACCCCGAGGCCAGGTACATCCCCCTGGGCGGCGCCAAGGGCGGCATCGACTGCGACCCCCGCGATCCGGAGGCGTACGGGGTCCTCGTGCGCTATCTGCGGACCATGCGGCCCTACATCGAGAACCTCTGGACCACGGGCGAGGACCTCGGGCTCTCCCAGGACGTGGTCGAGCGGGCCGCCGCCGAGGCGGGGCTCGTCTCGTCCGTCCAGGCCGTGTATCCGCTGCTCGACGACGAGGCCGGCGCCCGCACCCGGCTCGCGGACGCTTTCGCGGTCGAGGTGGACGGCATCGGGCTCGACGAGCTGGTCGGCGGCTGCGGGGTCGCCGAGTCGGTGCTCACCGCCCTGGACAGGGCCGGTGTGCCGTACTGGAGGACGCGCGCCGCCGTGCAGGGGCTCGGGACCATGGGCGGGGCCACGGCGCGCTTCCTCACGCGCGCGGGGCTCACCGTCGTGGCCGTCGCCGACATCAAGGGCACGATCGCCAACCCGGCGGGCCTCGACATCGAGACCCTGCTGGCGGCACGGGACGCGTACGGCACGGTCGACCGGGCGGCGCTGCGGCCCGGCGACCGCGAACTGCCGGGTGACGCCTGGCTGTCGGCCGAGACGGAGGTGCTGGTTCCGGCAGCCGTCTCCTATGTGATCGATGCCGCCAATCAGGGGCGGATCACCGCCCGCTGGATCGCCGAGGCGGCCAACATGCCGGTACGGCCGGAGGCGGAGGAGCTGCTGGCCGCGCGGGGCGTGACCGTGCTGCCGGACGTCGTGGTCAACTCGGCCACGAACGCCTGGTGGTGGTGGACGCTGTTCGGCGACGTGGGTCCGGACGCGGACGAGGCGTTCGCCCACACCCGGCGCTCGATGCGCGCCCTGACCGACCTCACCCTGGCCCGGGCCGAGACCGACGGGACGACGCCCCGGGCCGCCGCGCACGCGATCGCGGAGGACCGGTTGCCGGTGATCGCCGAGCGGTTCGGTCAACTCCGGTGACCGCAAAGGCCCCGGGCCCCGACTCGACCGCGGCCCGGGAACGGCCCGCTGCAAGCCTTAGGGTGGCCGAGTGGCAAGAGTGCGGTTGAGCGTGGCGGAGCGGCGTGAGGAGTTGCTGCGTGCCGCCGTGGAGCAGATAGAGGCGCGGGGCGTGGCGGCGGTCAGGATCGCCGACGTGGCCGCGGCGCTCGGGGTGAGCAACGCGCTGGTGCTCTATCACTTCGCCACGAAGGAGAAGCTGGTCGCCGCCGCGTTCACGTACGCGGCCCAGGGCGACCTGGCCCGTCTGCGACGGGTCCTCGGGCGTCGTACGACGGCACTGCGCCGGCTGCGCGCGGCAGTGCGCTGGTACGCGCCGACCGGCCAGGCCAAGGGCTGGCGACTGTGGATCGAGGGCTGGGCGGCGGCGCTGCGCGAACCCGCGCTGCAGGAGGTCACGCGGGACCTGGACCGGCAGTGGAAGGCCGCCATCGCCGAGGTCATCGCGGAGGGCGTGGCCGCGGACGAGTTCCGCTGCCCGGATCCCATGGGCGCAGCCCTGCGCCTGACGGCCCTCCTGGACGGGCTCGCCGTGCAGATGACGTCGTACCGCGGCGCGGTCTCACGCGCGCGTGCCCAGGAGTGGGTGGACGAGGCGCTCGCCCGGGAACTGGGGCTGGAGCGGGAGGCGTTGACGGCGTCGTCGCGCTGACGCCGGCGCATGTGTGGGCCGTACCGATCACACGTCGGCACGGCCCACACCTGCACGTCACCCGCGAAGCCGATCGCGGGTCGGTCGCGAACCGCTCTCAAGCCACCGATTCGATCCGCATCTTGATGTCGTCCGGGGACAACGCGCCCTTGGCCGTGACGTGGTCCCCCGAGGACTCGCCGCGCAGGCGCCGCCCGATCCAGGGCACCAGGTACTCGCGGGCCCATTGGACGTCGTCGCGGCGGATGTCGAGGGTGCCACGGGGCGGGAGCGGCGGCCAGGGCTGGTCCGGGTCGGCCGGGACCTCCAGACCGAGGACCTGGCCCGCGCGCAGCGCCACGCGCGTGTGCCCCTCGGGAGACAGGTGGAGCCGGTCGTGGTCCCAGGCCCGGCGGTCCTGAACGGTCTTCAGGGACCACAGGTCGAGCACCGGACATCCGTACCGGTCGGCGATGGCCCGTACATGACCGTTGTAGGTGGCGATCTTGCCGCGCAGATGTCTCAGCACGGGCACGCCACGGGTGTCGAAACCGGTCGTCACCATGACGGCGCCGACCTCGGAGGTGAGCCGGGCAATCGCCCGCTCGAAGCGCTCGGCGACCTCGTCGGGATCGGTGCCGGGCCGGATGATGTCGTTGCCGCCCGCGCAGAACGAGACCAGGTCCGGGGCCAGTTCGACGGCCTTCGGAAGCTGGTCCTCGACGATCTGGTCGAGCAGTTTGCCGCGCACGGCGAGGTTCGTGTAGTTGAAGTCGCCCTCGGGTCGTCGGTCCGCGAGCAGGACCGCGAACCGGTCGGCCCAACCGACGAACGCCCCGTCGGGGCCGGGGTCGCCGACGCCCTCGGTGAAGCTGTCCCCCACCGCAACGTACGACCCGATCACTGATCTGCTGTCACTCTTCGAATCGTCTGCCACATCGGCCCATGATTCACCTTCGAATGTGACCTACGCGACCGTAGGACGGGGTTGACGATCGGTGAGATAAGCCACTCCTAAAGTGTTCACCAAACGTGGAATAACCCTCTGATCAGGGGTGTTGTGGGCGCAACCGCCACACAGCCCTCCGCACGCAGACCGAAGGCCGGACCCGGGGATCGGGGTCCGGCCTTCGGCAGCGTGTCAGGCAGGTGGCTTCGCGGCAGGCGTCAGCCGACGGAGACGCCCTTCGAGCGGAGGTAGGCGACCGGGTCCAGGTCCGAGCCGTAGTCCGGGGTGGTGCGGATCTCGAAGTGGAGGTGCGGGCCGGTGACATTGCCGGTCGCGCCGGAGAGCCCGACCTGCTGGCCCGCCGTCACGGACTGGCCGCTGGAGACGGACAGCGAGGACAGGTGGGCGTACTGGGCGTAGTGGCCGTCGGCGAGCTGGATGACGACCTGGTTGCCGTACGCGCCGCCCCAGCCGGCCGAGACGACGGTGCCCGCACCAACTGCCTTCAGCGGGGTGCCGGTCGGGGCGGAGAAGTCGACACCGGTGTGGTAGCCGCTGGACCACATGCTGCCCGCCACCTTGTAGGCGGTGCCGAGGGTGGCGCCGTCGAGGGGGGCGGAGAAGCCGCTGGAGGCGCTGGTGTTCTCGGCGCTCTGGGCGGTCGTGGTGGTCTTCGACGCGGCAGCCTTGGACGCCGAGGACTTCGAGGCGGTCGTGTCCGAGGACGACTTCGAAGGCGCGGAGGAGGAAGACGAGGGCGCGGACGAGGACTTGGGGGCGCTCGTCTCGGCCTTCTTGCCGCCGATGGTGAGCTTCAGACCCGGGTGGATCAGCGCCGGGTCCGCGCCGACGGCCTCACGGTTGTCGGCGTAGAGCTTCTTCCAGCCACCGCTGACGTTCTGGTCGTCGGCGATCTTCGCAAGGTAGTCGCCGACCTTGACCGAATAGGTCCGCGCGTTCGCCTTCTTGTCGGTGGCCTTCTTCTCGGCCTTCTTCTCGGCGACCGGAGCGGACTGAACGGCCTTTTCCGAAACGGACTGAGAAGGAGCGGCGTGGGCGCCGGTGGCTCCGATGAGCGGGAGAGCCAGAGCAGCGCCACCGGTTCCGGCGACGGCGATGGAGCGGGTGAAGCGCAGGGACTTCGGGCGGCGATGCTTACCCTTCGCGGGCATGGCGAATTCCTCTCCGGCGCCTGCGAGGTGAGCTGTCGGGTGCGGGCTGGAGATGCCCGGTCGCGTCGGGACGCGACTTGACCCCAAGCCGTTCCGGAGACCGGAACAGGCGGTTGTACCTGTGGGTCCCCCGCTCCTGCCGGGTACGGGTGAGTTAGCGCGGGATCCGGTCGGCGGCAGGATTAGGCGTCCGTCCGGATTGGTGTGGAACGTAAGCGAGAAAGACGCACGGGAACAAGTGAGGGGTTCCGTCCGAATGCGTTCCTGTTGATCCCTTGTGGGAATTACCGGTCACACTCCGTAAATTGTCGGGACGTCGCCCGACTCAAAACCCCTCGAAAAGCACGTGAATTACGTGAACATGACGAGCGACGCACGGTCACGAATATGACGCTCCTCACGTGACACTTCTCCAGCTCCCTTTACTCCAGAGCGAGTTGGAATGAAGGTGCCAATTCGGACAGAACTCCTAGATGCGACGCAGTCGGATAACCGTCGCATCAAGGTCGCCACGCAGGTCGGTGCGAAGTCCGTGATGCACCAATACCGCCCCTCGGTGAACTTCGCCCGTTTCAAGGCATTCGTACGATGCTGTCGGGTCGAGGACACGCAGTCGCAGCGCCGGGGCGGGCTCGCCAAAACTCTGGGCCTGGAGCCAGGCCAGGACGACCGTCTCGTCACCGAGCACGTACTGCTCCGCACTGAGGCCGCCCGCCGGAGGCCGCAGCCGATAGAGGTCGCCGCGCTGCACCACGGGCCGGATCTGCTTGTAAAGCGTCACCCACTCCCGCGCTTCGGCGAGCTCCTCCTCGGTCCACCGGGTCAGGTCGCCGCCGCCGCCGAGCACGCCGGCCATGGCGCTCACGAACCGGAAGCGCAGGGAGGCGGCCCGGTGGTTGAGCATGGCGTTCGGGCTGTCGGTGACCCAGGCGGCCGTGGCCCTCGCCGGATGGATCTGGCTGAAGCCGTGCTGGATCGCGAGCCGGTCGAGAGGGTCGGTGTTGTCCGAGGTCCACACCTGGTCGGTACGGCTGAGCACGCCGAGGTCGATCCGTCCGCCGCCGCCCGAGCAGGACTCGAAGGCGACGCCGGGGTGAGCGGCGCGCAGCCGGTCCAGCAGGTCGTAGAGCGCGCGCACATGGTCGAGCCACAGGCGCTGCGGGTACGCCTCACCGGGCCAGCCGGCGTCGGTGAAGCAGCGATTGAAGTCCCACTTCACATAGTCGATCGGGGCGCAGGAGAGGAGTCCGTCGAGCTGCCCCCACAGGTATTCCTGAACGTCGTCGCGCGCGAGATTCAGTACGAGCTGATTACGGAGCTCCGTCCGCTTTCGTCCCATTTGATGCTGAATCCATTCTGGATGCGCGCGATACAAGTCACTGTCCGGATTGACCATTTCTGGTTCGACCCAGATGCCGAACTGCATGCCGAGCGCGTGCACGTACTCGGCGAGCGGCTTGAGCCCGGACGGGAAGCGGTCGGGGTTGGGTGTCCAGTCTCCGAGTCCGGCGCGGTCGCTGGTGCGCTTCCCGAACCAGCCGTCGTCGACGACGAACAGCTCCACGCCGATGGCCGCGGCACGCCGCGCGAGCAGGCTCTGCTGCTCCTCGGAGATGTCGAACTCCGTTGCCTCCCAGGAGTTGAACAGCACCGGCCGGTCCCGGTCCGCGTCCGGGATCACGTACGCGCGCTGGTACGCATGCCAGGCGCGACTGGCCCCGCCGAAGCCACCGTCGCTCCACAGGCCGGCGAAGACGGGCGTCGTGAAGGACTCCCCCGTCGCGAGGCGCAGCAGGCCCGAGTCGTCGTATCCGGCACCACCGGTGATCTGGACGCGCGCGTCTGGGAGGTGCGCCACGGCGATACGCCAGGACCCCGACCAGCCGAGAGCGCAGCCGTAGACCTCGCCGCGCTCCTCGGTGGCGTCCGTGTCGAGCGCGACCCAGGGCAGATGCTGATGCCCGGTGTGTCCGCGACGGCTGCCGATGACCTTCTCCCCATAGGTGAGGGGGGCCTGCGTGAGCCGGGACTCGGCGCCCCACCGTCCGTGCAGCTGGGACAACCGCCGGCCGTCCCGGTCGGGCAGCGTCCAGGTGGCCGAGTCCGCGCGCAGCAGCTCCAGGACGGGTCCCTGGTTGTCCAGGGTCACCCAGCGCTCCACGACGTCCGCGCGCATCCGGTAGTGCAGGGTGACGTCCAGCCCGCCGTCACGAAAGCGCAACCGCAGCTCGTCGCCCTCGGTCTCGTACCGCTCGAACGCCCACTCGGTGCCACGCCGCTCGTCGGTGCGAACGGACAAGGCGGGTCGTACGAAGCGGGGGCCGCCCTCGACCGGGTACTCCTCACGGCCATCGAGCGGGGACTCGAAGGGCCAGTACTCCGGCAGCGGGCGTACGGCGAGGGCCTCTGCGTCGGCGAGGGCGATGCGCGGGCCCCAGTGCAGGTGCAGGAGCTCGTCGGCGTCCGTCAGATGGACGGCATAACTGCTGGTCGGCCCGGAGAGGAGCCACGTACGGCCGTTGTCGGAGATCTCCAGCATCAAGCCCTCACAGATCTGAAACAGATACGAACAGGTACCACCAAGTACCAACATCATCAAGGGTCCGGCGATCCCGAGGCAACGCCTGTGGACAACTCATTGGCCCAGGAAGCCATGTCGTATCGTCGAGTGCGCACCCCGTCGACCGCATCGCCGAGCCGCGTCGACGGGGCCGACTGGGAGGAGCCCCCGTGACGCAGCAGATCCCGTCGACCGAGCCCGAGCTGGCCGGAGTTCGCAATTTTCGTGATGTGGGCGGACTGCCGACCATGAACGGACGGCGGGTGCGACACGGGGTTCTGTTCCGCAGCGGCCACCTCGCGCACGCGACCGAGGACGACGCGGCCTTCCTCGACACCCTTGGGCTGCACACGATCTTCGACTTCCGCAACGCGGCCGACCAGAAGCTCGAAGGCGCCGACGTGGAGCTGCGGGGCGTACGCAATGTGAACCTGCCGCTGTCCGACCCCGCGGACGGTGCCGAGTTCTGGAAGATGGTCCGGGACGGCAACCTCGACCAGCTTCGCGAGATCCTGGCCGACGGCAAGGGCGCCGGCCGGATGATCGCTTCCTACCGCATGATCATCAAGGAGCGCACCGCCGAGCACTCCCAGGTGCTGCACTCCCTCGCGCAGGACAGCGTCCCCGCCCTGATGCACTGCGCGGCCGGCAAGGACCGCGCAGGCCTGTCCATCGCCGTGACACTGCTCGCCCTCGGCGTCGAGCGCGAGGCGATCGTCGCCGACTATTTGGAGTCGAACGCCAAGCACCGCCGCTACAAGGTGCGCCGCAGCGGCAGCGACGCCTCGGCCTACTCGCCCGAGGTCATGGAGTTGCTCAGCCCCCTGTTCGACGCGCGGGCCGAGTACCTGACGGCGGCCTTCGACACGATCGACGAGGCTTGGGGCGGCGTCGAAACGTACCTGGAGCAGGGCCTGCGGCTCACCCCGGAGACCCGGGAGCGGCTGCGGGAGCGACTGCTCGACTGACGCCGAGCGGCCCCCTCCCGGCTACTGCTGTGCGCCCATCTCGAACAGCAGGTAGATGAACGCCGCGAAGAGGTGCCCCACCGCGATGTAGATGATGAGCCGCACCCACAGGGCGCGAGGGAACTTCTCCTCCATGTTGCTCATGGCGTCTCTCCAGGGGTGGGGCCCAGGCACAGCGTGGCCGTGGGGCTCTGCAGCAGGGTGTGGACGAACAGGAGCTCGACCCCGTCCTGATCCAGGGCGGCGATCCGGTGCGGGGTGAGCGAGTCGAAGTGCGCGCTGTCGCCGGGCGCGAGCCGGTGCGTGGCGTCCCCGAGGCGCAGCCGCAGCCGCCCCTCGAGGACGTGGAGCCACTCCTCGCCGGGATGCACGCGCACGATGTCGCCCTGCGAGCCGTACGGCACGTGCACGCGCAGGGCCTGCATGCCACGCCCGGACGCGCCCGCCTGCCAGTACGTCCAGCCGCCGGCCGCGATCGGCTCCATGTCGGCGGCACGCACCACGGCGTCCCGGTCGGCGACCGTCTCGCCGAGCAGCTCGGAGACGGTCGTACCGTAGATGCGTGCGAGCGCGAGCAGCATCGGCAGCGAGGGCTGGCGCTGCCCGGTCTCCAGGCGGGACAGATGCGCGGGCGACAGCCCGGCGGCGCGGGCCGCGGCCTCCAGGGTGAGGGAGGCACGGCGGCGCAGCGCGCGGAGCTGGGGCGCGACGGCCGGCAGGGCATCGACCGGCCCGGACGCGTCAGTCTCCGCCCCGAGTCCCGGCTCGGTCTCGGTCTCGGGTTCTGGCTCGGTCTCGGGAGAGCTCATGCTCTCCATTCAGCCGGATACTTGCCTCTGCGGCAAATTTCTTGCCTCAGAGGCAAAAGCTGCTCACGGCCCCGGATGTCAGCGGTTGGCGACCGCCTGCTTGATCAGCGTCTTGCCGAAGTCCCACATCAGCCCGCCCCCACTGTGGGCATCATCCATCACGTCCGTGAAGGCGTCGACGAACCGGTCCACCTCGCGCTCGCCGATGATGAGCGGCGGGATCAGCTTGATCACCTCCAGGTGGTCCCCGGAGACCTGGGTGAGGATCCGGTGCCGCCGCAGCAGCGGTACGACGACCATCTGCGCGAACAGGCCCTTGCGCGCGGCCTGCAGCATGGTCCAACGGCTCCGCAGCTTCAGCGAGTCGGGCCTGCCGAACTCGATGCCGATCATCAGGCCCCGGCCGCGGACGTCGGCGAGCAGCTCGTACTTGTCGGTCAGCGCCGCGAGCCGCGACCTCAGCTGCTCCCCCGTCGCCCGCGCGTTCGCGACGATCTGTTCGTCCTCGATGACGGACAGCACGGCGAGCCCCGCGGCCATGGCCTGTGCGTTGGATCCGAAGCTCGCCGAGTGGACCAGCACGCGGTCCATGGACGAGTAGACCTTCTTGAAGATCCAGTCCTTGCCGAGGGTGGCGCCCACCGGCACATATCCGCCGGAGAGCGCCTTGGCCACACACACCAGGTCCGGCTCCACACCGTCCTCGTGCTGGTAGGCGTAGAAGTCCCCGGTGCGGCCCAGTCCCGTCTGCACCTCGTCGGCGATGAGCAGTGCCTTGTGCTTGTGCAGCATGTCCTGGGCGGCCCGCAGGTAGCCGCTCGGGGCCTCGTGCACGCCCTTGCCCTGGATCGGCTCGACGATCAGGGCGGCGACGTCGCCCTTCTTCAACTCCCTTGCCAGGGCGTCGAGATCGCCGAGCGGTACGGCCGTGTCGGGCAGCAGCGGGGCGAAGCCGTCCCGGAAGCCGGACTCGCCGTTGACCGACAGCGAGCCGGTGGTCAGCCCGTGGAAGGCGTGGTCGCAGTACAGGATCCGCGGCCTGCCGGTGACGAACCGCGCGAACTTCAGCGCGGTCTCCACCGCCTCCGTACCGCTGTTGCCGAAGAAGACGCGGTCCAGGTGCGGGCTGTGTGCGAGCAGCTTCTCGGCCAGCAGACCGGGCAGCGGCTGGCAGTCGAAGCGGGTGAGGTCGGCGAGCTGGGCGTCGAGGACGTCGTGCAGCGCCTTGCGGACGACGGGGTGGTGGCGCCCCAGGCCCATCACCCCGAACCCGGCGAGCATGTCCAGGTAGTCGTCGCCGTCCGCGTCCCAGAAGTAGGCGCCCTCGGCCCGCTCGTAGACCTTGTCGAAGCCGATGGTGTGCAGCATGCGCGGCAGCTGGTGGTTGAGGTGCCTGGTGTGCAGCTCGTAGCGCTCGGCTCCGCGCTCGGCGAGGAGTCTGCCGAGGTCGAACTCCGTGGTCATTCGGCTTTCTCCTTGAGGGCTTTCTCCTTGACGGCCTTCTTCTTGACCGGCACGACGGCACGACCTTCATGGCCGCCGGCACGACCCTGATCGCGGCCGGTACGACCGTCGTGGCCGCCCTCCGCCTCCTTCAGGGCGAGGCTCGCGCTGATCCGTCCGGCGACCTCCACGGGCGTGAGCCCGATGTCGGCGAGCACCTCGCCCCGCTTGGCGTGTCCGAGGAACTGCTCCGGGATGCCGAACCGCCGTACGGGTACGTCGACTTCGGCATCGCCCAGCGCGAGCGCCACGGCGGAGCCGACCCCGGACGCCCGGCTGTTGTCCTCGACGACGGCCACCAGCCGGTGTTCGGCGGCGAGCGGCGCGAGCGCGGGGTCGACCGGCTTGACCCACCGTGGGTCGACGACGGTGCAGTTGATGCCGCGCGCCTGGAGCAGTTCGGCGGCCTGGAGGCACACCGGCGCCATCACGCCGACCGCGACCAGGAGGACCTCCGGCTCGCCCGCGTCCCGGTGCAGCACGTCCAGGCCGCCCACCCGGTCCACCGCCGGGATCGACGGTCCGACCGACTCCTTGGGGAACCGCACCAGAGTGGGCGCGTCGTCGACGGCCACCGCCTCCCGCAGCTGCGCCCGCAGCTGGTCGGCGTCGCGCGGCGCGGCGATCCTGAGGCCAGGCACGACCTGGAGGATCGACAGGTCCCACATGCCGTTGTGGGAGGGCCCGTCGGCGCCCGTGACGCCGGCCCGGTCCAGCACGAAGGTCACCCCGCACCCGTGCAGCGCGACGTCCATCAGCAACTGGTCGAAGGCACGGTTGAGGAAGGTGGCGTAGATGGCGACGACCGGATGCACCCCGCCCGTCGCGAGCCCCGCCGCCGACACGGCCGCGTGCTGCTCGGCGATCCCGACGTCCCAGACCCGGTCCGGGAACCGCTCCGCGAACTTGCCGAGCCCCACGGGATGCAGCATGGCCGCCGTGATCGCCACGACGTCCTCGCGTTCCTCGCCGATCCGCACGATCTCGTCGCCGAACACCGACGTCCAGGACGGGCCGTTGGACGGCGCGAGCGGCTCGCAGGTCAGCGGGTCCATCACGCCGACGGTGTGGAAGTGGTCCTCCTCGTGGGCGAGGGCGGGTTCATAGCCGCGCCCCTTCTCCGTGAGGCAGTGGATCAGCACCGGCCCGTGAAAGCGCTTGGCCCGCCGCAGCGCGGACTCGACGGCGCCGATGTCGTGCCCGTCGATCGGGCCGACGTACTTCAGACCCAGGTCCTCGAACATGCCCTGCGGCGCAAAGGCGTCCTTGAAGCCCTTCTTCGCGCCGTGCAGCGACTCGTAGACCGTGGGGCCCACCAGCGGTGTCCGCAGCAGTACGTCCTTGCCCCAGGCCAGGACCCTCTCGTAGCTGTCGGTCGTGCGCAGGGTGGCCAGGTGGTTGGCCAGGCCTCCGATGGTGGGCGCGTACGAGCGCTCGTTGTCGTTGACGACGATGATCAGGGGCCGGTCCTTGGCGGCCGCGATGTTGTTGAGCGCCTCCCAGGCCATGCCGCCGGTCAGCGCACCGTCGCCGATCACCGCGACGACGTGTCCCTTCTCGCCCTGGACCTGGCGCGCCTTGGCGAGCCCGTCGGCCCAGCCGAGCGCGGTGGAGGCGTGACTGTTCTCGACGATGTCGTGCTCGGACTCCTCCCGCGACGGGTAGCCGGACAGGCCGCCCTTGCCGCGCAGCTTGGAGAAGTCCTGGCGCCCCGTCAAAAGCTTGTGTACGTAGCTCTGATGACCGGTGTCCCAGACAATGCGGTCGACCGGCGACTCGAAGACCCGGTGGAGCGCGATGGAGAGTTCCACCACCCCCAGATTGGGTCCGAGATGTCCACCGGTCCTGGCGACCGCGTGCACCAGGAACTCCCTGATCTCGTCGGACAGTTCACCGAGTTCCGCCTCGGACAGCGCCTTCAGGTCGCGTGGTCCCCGGATGCTCTCCAAAATCGTCACGCTCGGGCCCCCTCTCGGTCCGTGCCTGGTTTCAGCTCACAGTCACTTCTGGTTTCCCCGTGACGATGGAGGCGCCCGTGGCGTCCCCGTCCTGCTCCATCTGCTCGGCGATCTTCATCGCCTCTTCGATCAGGGTCTCGACGATCCTGGACTCGGGGACGGTCTTGATGACCTCGCCCTTGACGAAGATCTGGCCCTTGCCGTTGCCGGAGGCAACCCCCAGGTCCGCCTCCCGCGCCTCACCGGGGCCGTTCACCACACACCCCATGACGGCGACACGCAACGGCACCTCCATGCCCTCCAGGCCCGCCGTGACCTCGTCGGCCAGCTTGTAGACATCGACCTGGGCGCGGCCGCAGGACGGGCAGGAGACGATCTCCAGGCGCCGCTGCCTGAGATTCAGGGACTCCAGGATCTGGATGCCCACCTTGACCTCCTCGGCCGGCGGGGCCGACAAGGAGACCCGGATGGTGTCCCCGATGCCCTGGGACAACAGCGCGCCGAAGGCGACGGCCGACTTGATCGTGCCCTGGAACGCCGGGCCCGCCTCCGTCACACCGAGGTGGAGGGGGTAGTCGCACCGGGCGGCGAGCTGCTTGTAGGCCTCGACCATCACGACCGGGTCGTTGTGCTTGACCGAGATCTTGATGTCCCGGAAATCGTGCTCCTCGAAGAGCGACGCCTCCCACAGCGCCGACTCGACCAGGGCCTCCGGCGTCGCCTTGCCGTACTTCTGCAGCAGCCGCTTGTCGAGCGACCCGGCGTTCACGCCGATGCGGATCGGCGTGCCGTGGTCCTTGGCCGCTCGCGCGATCTCCTTGACCTTGTCGTCGAACTGCTTGATGTTGCCGGGATTGACCCGTACGGCCGCGCAGCCGGCCTCGATCGCGGCGAACACGTACTTCGGCTGGAAGTGGATGTCCGCGATCACCGGGATCTGGGACTTGCGGGCGATCGTCGCGAGCGCGTCCGCGTCGTCCTGCGTCGGACACGCCACGCGCACGATCTGGCAGCCGGAGGCCGTGAGCTCCGCGATCTGCTGGAGAGTGGCGCCGATGTCCGACGTACGCGTCGTCGTCATCGACTGCACCGACACAGGGGCACCGCCCCCGACCGCCACCGGACCGACCTGGATCTGCCGCGACACACGCCGCTCGGCGATCGGCCGGAGGGGTACCTCGGGGACGCCCAAGGAGATGGCGGTCATGGCGTCACTCCCGGTTTCCGGAGACCGTCTCGCGCATGGCGCGCAGCGACTCCTTGAGCGAGCCCATGGTGGCGAGGACGGCGGTGGGCTCGTAGCCGCAGTGCGCCATGCAGTTGGCGCAGCGCGGGTCCTTGCCTCGGCCGTACTTGTCCCAGTCGGTCTCCTCGATCAGCTCGCGGTACGTCGGGACGTACCCGTCGCTCATCAGGTAGCAGGGGCGCTGCCAGCCGAACAGCGAGTAGTTCGGGATCGCCCAGGCGGTGCACGGGAAGTCGACCTTGCCCTCGAGGAAGTCGAGGAACAGCGGCGAGTGGTTCAGCCGCCACTTGCGGCGGTTGCCGCCCGCGAAGGCCTTCTTGAACAGCTCACGGGTCTGCTCGACGCCCAGGAAGTGTTCCTGGTCGGGGGCCTTCTCGTAGGCGTAGGCGGGCGAGATCATCATCTCGTCGACCTTGAGGTCGTCGTTGAGGAAGTTGAGCACCTCGATGATGGTCTGCGGGGTGTCGGTGTTGAAGAAGGTCGAGTTGGTGGTGACCCGGAAGCCGCGCCGCTTGGCCTCCTTGATCGCCTCCACCGCCTCGTCGAACACACCCTCCTTCGCCACGGACTCGTCGTGGCGCTCGCGCAGGCCGTCGATGTGCACGGCGAAGGCGAAGAAGGGGGAGGGCTTGAACTTTTCCATCTTCTTGCGCATCAGCAAGGCGTTGGTGCACAGGAAGACGTACTTCCGCTTGGCCACCAGCTGCCGCACGATCTCGTCGATCTGCGGATGCATCAGGGGCTCACCGCCCGCGATGGACACCATCGGCGCACCGGACTCGAGCACCGCTCCCACGGCCTGGGCCACCGGCATGCGCTGCTTGAGAACGCCGGCCGGGTGCTGGATCTTGCCGCAGCCCTCGCACTTGAGGTTGCAGGCGAAGAGCGGTTCCAGCTCGACGATCAGCGGAAACTTGTCCCGCCTGCGGAGCTTCTGTTCGGCCAAGTAAGTAGCGACCTTGATGGATTGACGCAGCGGCATGGCCATCTGGCTCACCTCCTGGGGAGCAACAAAGAACGGTGCCATTCAAAGAATGCGGGTAGAACGGAACGAAGGACGCGGAAAGCTGATATTCCACCGCGCAACGTGCCGATCCGGACGAGTTCATGTTCTGGAGCGTCCACGACCACCCGGACGGCCGCAACTGGGCGCTCGCCCGCGCGCACCGCGCCCAGCAGCGTGGCCGCCGATTCCATGTCGACCGCGATTGCGCCGGTCGAGAGCAGATCGGACCGTTCCTGACCACGGATGATGTGATCGGATCCGGTGAGGGGTCCGGTGTGGACGGTGCGGCCGGGAATGGTCCGCGCGAGCTCTTTGACGAGTAGGTCGGTCCCGACGCACGGAATGGTTCCACCCGGATCCCGGGTCTCCTCGGCGACGACCAGATCGCCGGGATGCATTCCGGGCGCGAGCCCCGCGCAGAACCCCGTGGCGAGCACGGCGGCACCGCTGAGGGCCGGGTCACGCAGGATCCGGGTGACGGAGCGCTCCGCCGCCCGAGGGCCCATGCCGGTCCGCAGTACGGTGACCGGCCCGCCCGCTCCGCCGCGATCGCTCGTGCGCAGGGCGAAGTGCTCGATGCCGAGCGCGCAGGCGATCAGCAGCGGGGCCGGGGCGGGCTGTGGGCTCATCAGCTCACCTTGGCCCCGGCGAGGGAAGGCTCGGACTTGTCGGCGAAGGGCTCCCCGTGGACGTACCGGCCGAGTGCGGTGAGCGGGAAGACCTGCCGGTAGAGGTGGTAGTTGATCGAGAAGTCCCAGGGGAAGCCGGTGCCGGTGAAGTACGGCTCGTCCCAGGAGCCGTCCTCGCGCTGGGTCGCCGCGAGCCACTCGACGCCGCGCTCGACGGCCTTGGAGTCCTTCTCCCCCGCCGCCAGCAGCGCCATCAGCGCCCATGCGGTCTGCGAGGCCGTGGAGGCGCCCTTGCCGCTCCACTCCTTGACGTACCTGTAGGAGCGCAGGTCCTCGCCCCAGCCGCCGTCGTCGTTCTGGACGGACTCCAGCCAGCTCACCGCGCGGCGGATCGCCGGGTGCGAGCCCGGGAAGCCGGCCGCCACCAGGGCGGGTACGACGGATCCGGTGCCGTAGACGTAGTTCACGCCCCAGCGCCCGAACCACGAGCCGTCCGGCTCCTGCTCGGCTAGCAGCCACTGGATGCCGCGCCGGGTGCGCGGGTCGTGGGCGAGACCCTCGACGGCCAGCATCTCCACCACGTGGGCCGTGACGTCCGCCGACGGCGGGTCGATGACCTCGCCGAAGTCGCAGAACGGCAGCCGGTTGGGGAACGGGCTGGTGTTGTCGACGTCGAAGGCGCCCCACGCCCCGTTCCTCGACTGCATCCCGAGGTTCCAGCGCACCCCGCGGCCGATCGCCCGCTCCATCCGTTCCGGGTCGTGGTGTCTGACCCGGCGCAGCGCGAGGACCACTTCCGCGGTGTCGTCGATGTCGGGGTAGTTGTCGTTGTGGAACTCGAACGCCCAGCCGCCCGGAGGCAGTTGGGGCCGCTTGACCGCCCAGTCACCGGGCCGGACGATCTCCTCGCCCAGCATCCAGTCGGCGGCCTTGACGAGCTGCGGATGGTCGGCGGCCACACCCGCGTCGACCAGCGCGATGGTCGCGAGGCAGGTGTCCCAGACCGGCGACTGGCAGGCCTCGATCATCCGGGCCCCGTCCTCGCGCCAGACGGCGAAGCGGTCCAGCGACGCCAACCCCTCCCGCATCACGGGGTGCTGGAGGTCGTAGCCGAGCAGGTACAGGGCGATGATCGAGTACACCGCCGGCGGCTGGATGCCTCCCCAGCAGCCGTCGTTCTCCTGCCGCTCGATGATCCAGCGGGCGGCGCTGTTCATGGCGGCTCTGCGCAGCCTGCGCGGGGCGACCTTGCGCAGCTGGTGCAGTGCTTTGTCGAGTCGCTGGAAGGCGCCGTCCCAACTGGCCGCCGAAGCAAGGGGCTTGGGCGGGTTGGGGCGGGCCGGATCGGTGTGCAGCTCGTCGAGCGGGAAGGGCGCGGGCCGTACCGGGCGCTTGGCGGAGACGACCGTCAGCGGGACGATGGTCTGCCGGGCCCAGCAGCCGAAGTCGTAGATGTTGAGCGGGACCCACTTGGGGAAGTAGATGAGCTCCGGCGGGAGTTCGGGCAGGTCCTCCCACTTCCACCAGCCGAACAGGGCCAGCCAGATCCGGGTGAACACACGGGAGGCGGCGATGCCGCCCTGCTCGCGGATCCAGGCGGACGCTGTCGCCATGTGCGGGGCGTCGGGCGCGTCGCCGGCCAGGCGGAGGGCGACGTAGGCCTCGATGGTGGCGGAGAGTTCGCCGGGCGCGCCGTAGAAGGTGCCCCAGGTGCCGTCCTCACGCTGCTCGCCCCGGATGAAGAGCGCGGCGGCCTGCGTGGTCTTCTCGTCGCGGATGCCCAGGAACTGACGGAGCAGCAGGTCCTCGGCGTCCATGGTGACGTTCGTCTCGAGGTCGCCCTTCCACCAGCCCTGGGCGTCCTGCTGCGCCAGCAGGAAGTCGGTGGCGCGCCGGGCGGCGCGTACGGCGGCTTCGTGGACCCCGGCCGCCACGGGGATTTCGCTGTCGGTGTCGCTGGCCGCGGCTGC
This sequence comes from Streptomyces sp. NPDC111606, assembly GCF_055656945.1. Lineage (NCBI taxonomy): Bacteria > Bacillati > Actinomycetota > Actinomycetes > Kitasatosporales > Streptomycetaceae > Streptomyces > Streptomyces sp. NPDC111606. The sequence goes on along the minus strand of NZ_JBVKBY010000003.1, from coordinate 498,348 downwards.
CCGGGGTGGCAGTGCCCCGGTGCTTCCGTCGGTCGTCGCTGTCATGGCTTCCCCTTCGTGCAGTGCTACTGATAGTGCGTCTGCTGTGGGTCCGCCGTCGGCCGGTGCGCTGGTTCACGCTGCACCGGCCGGCGACTAAGCGAGGGTTATTCGACCGATACTGATCATCTCTTTTCGCCCGGTGGTGATCATCTCTTTCGTACGACGACGAAGTCGGCGAGTGCCGTGAACTGGTCCCGCACCCGGTCGGGCATGTCGACGGCATCGAGGGCCTCGACGGCGATGGCGTGCTGACGGCGCGCCTCGTCGGCGGTCCACTCGCGGCCGCCCGCCTCCTCGATGAGGGCGGCGCGGGCGGCGAACTCTTCCTCGGAGAAGTTCTCGAAGTCGCTGCTCTTGGCGTCGGCGGCGAGGATCTCGCCGAGTTGCTCGGAGGCGGAGCCGCCCGCCGCGAGTGCGGCCACGACCGGCAGGGACTTCTTGCGCTGGCGCAGGTCGCTCCAGGTCTGCTTGCCGGTGGAGACGGGGTCGCCCCAGATGCCGAGGAGGTCGTCGACGGCCTGGAAGGCGAGGCCCAGGTGGTAGCCGTACTTCTCCAGGATGTCGGCGGTGCGGTCGTCCGCGCCGCCGAGCACGGCGCCGATGGAACTGGCGCAGGCGAGCAGGGCGCCGGTCTTGTTGCCCTCCATCTCCAGGCACTCCTCGACGCTGACGCGGTCGCGGTGCTCGTAGGAGATGTCCTGCGCCTGGCCGTCGATGAGGGCGCGGGTGGCGGTGGTAAGGCGGCGGGTGGCGCGGCCGGCCTCGACGGTGCCGAGCTCCAGCAGGACCTCGTTGGCGAGCGCGAACATGGCGTCGCCGACGAGGATGGCCTGCGCGGGCCCGTGCACCTTCCAGACGGTGTCGCGGTGGCGGCGCTGTTCGTCGCCGTCCATCAGGTCGTCGTGCAGCAGCGAGAAGTTGTGGACCAGCTCGACTGCGACGGCGCCGGGGATGCCGGCCTCGGGCGCGGCGCCCGTGACCTCGGCGGAGAGCACCGCGAGGGCCGGGCGTACGGCCTTGCCGCCGTCGCCGGCCGTGGGGTTGCCGTCGGCGTCGATCCAGCCGAAGTGGTAGGCGGAAACGGTGTCCATGGGAGGGGCCAGGCGGTCGATCGCCGCCCGCAGTACCGGCGTGGCCAGGGTCCTACCGCGCTCCAGGAGCGCGGTCACGTCGACCGCGGTCTCTCGAGCGGCCTTCGAGGCCGGGGGCACAGTGGGCACGTTCTCTCCTCTTGTTGCGGTACCGGGGATGCGGGGGCCTGCCGCCCTGTGCTGGTTCAGCATCACGCCGCCTCCTCTACGTCGAAGAGGTGGCTGGGGCGGGGCCGGCCCAGGGCGCTCAGCGCGGCGCCGGCCGCACTCACGCCACTGCGGACCGCACTCTCCATGGTCGCGGGCCACCCTGTGGCGGTCCACGCTCCGGCCAGATACAGACCGGGTGCCTTGGTACGAGCGCCGGGCCGCAGCCGCCCGACGCCTGGAGCGGGAGCGAACGTCGCCGTGCGCTCCCTGGTCACGAAGAAGTCCTTCACCTGCGCGCCCCGCGCCTTGGGCAACAGCCGCTCCAGCTCGGGCAGATACCGCTCGCGCAGCGCGGCGACGGGTGCGTCGATCTCGTCCTGCGCGGCCGACTGGGACAGGGCGAGGTACTGGCCGCCGCGCAGCCCGGAGGCAGCGGTGCGGTCGAACACCCATTGCACCGGGGTGCCGAGCGCCGCGAAGAAGGGCCGGCTGAGCACCTGGCGGTCGTACACGACATGCACGTTCAGGATCGGTGCGGTGTCGATCTCCAGCAGCCGTTCGGGAGCGTCGAGGGCACCCTCGGGCAGCAGGTCGTAGGCCTCACGCTGGGCAACGGCGAGCACGACGGTGTCCGCCCGCAGGGTCTCGCCGGGAACCTGAACGCTCCAACGTCCGTTCTCGTCAGTGGAGATGGAGGTGACTCGTGTACGGACCTCGGTACGAACGCCCGCGGAGTCGAGCGCCTTGCGGGCCAGCCGGTCGTGCAGTTCGCCCAGCGGGACATGCGCCCATCCGATGTCGGCCGCGCCCGGGTCGGACAGCAGACCGGTCTTGAACACCATCGCGGCGAGCCCCAGCGAGGAGTCGCCCGCGACCGCGTTGAGCGTGGCGACCCCGACCAGGTCCCACAGGGCCTCGACGGCACGCGCCGACTGACCGTGCGAGGTCAGCCAGCTGCCGAAGTCCTGGGTGTCCAGGGTCGGATCCGCGAGGTCGAGCCCCTTGAGCGCGAGCGCGGCGCGCCCGACCTTGGCGCGATCGGCGAGCGACAGATGCGGATACGTCGCCAGGCTCCGGCCCAGGTGCAGGGGTACGGGCAGCGCGTCGCGCCGCAGCCTGCCCAGGCGCCGTCCCTCGGGCCGCGCGACGTCTACGACGGGCACGTCGAGGCGGTCCTGCAGCGGTGCCAGCGCCGTGCCCTCGATCCGGTCGAGGAACCAGCGGTAGGCGGTGCAGCAGCGCAGATATACGTGCTGTCCGTTGTCGACGACCAGGTCGCCGCGCTGGAAGGAGAAGGCCAGGCCACCGAGTCTCGGCCTGCCCTCGATCAGGGTGACGCGCACTCCGGCGTCGGCGAGGGCGAGCGCGGCGGTGATACCGGCGAGCCCACCGCCGATCACGACGGCGTCCTTCCCGGACCCTGACGGGACGTCGGCGAGCGACCCTTGTGGCGGCGTGCCGTCGGTCATCGTGCACCCTCCCCTGACCGACCGCCGTGCAAGTGCTTGAACGGTGCACGGCCGGTCGTCTCAGTCAGGGACGCGCCTCGGCAGCGGAGGGTTGCCCGCCACTTTTCGCCGGTGGCATCACCTTGGACCGGAATGTCCATCAGGCGCGCCTCCTGACGGCACGGCTGACGGTTCGGCGGGTCGCATGCCGGGCGTCCAGACCGGACAGACCCCGCACGGCGACGTAGGCCTTCTCGCGGCCGGGCAGTGAGACCCGGCCGCGCAGCACGGCCTCCGGGTCGCGCTCGATGCGGTCGAGGAGGCGCAGGTAGATGCCGGCCATCGCGGCGACGCAGGCGCCGCTGCGCCGGTCCAGCATGGGGAGCAGCCGGTAGCCCTCGGCGAACAGGGCGCGGGCCCGACGCACCTCGAAGTGCACGAGGCCCGCGAAGTCGGAGCCCTCCGGCGGGGTCGGCCCGCTGAAGCCGGCCGAGCAGCCGAACTTCGCGAGATCGTCGGAGGGCAGATAGGTGCGTCCGCCCTCGGCGTCCTCGCGGACGTCCCGCAGGATGTTGGTGAGCTGGAGGGCCAGCCCGAGCGTGTCGGCGTACTCGGGGGCGCGCTCGGCGCCGCGCGCGCCGGGCCCGGTGCCAAACACGCCGAGCGAGAGCCGTCCGATGGCGCCCGCCACGCAGCGGCAGTAGACCTTCAGGTCGTCCCAGGTCTCGTAGGTCTCGCCGCGTACGTCCATCAGGACGCCGTCGATGAGCTCGTCCAGGCCGCCGAGCGGAATCGGGAAGGCGCCGGCGGCGTGGGCGAGAGCGACGGCAACGGGGTCGGTGTCGTCCTCGGCGACCGCTCCGTCGCGGATGCGGGTCAGCAGCTTCCGGGTGTCCTCGAGCCTGGCGATCTTGACCTCGCCCCTCAGGGCGCCGTCGCCGATGTCGTCGACGCGGCGCGAGAACGCGTACAGCGCCGACATCGCGCGGCGCTTGGACGTGGGCAGCAGCCTGATGCCATAGGCGAAGTTCCGGGCCTGCTGCCCTGTGACGGCCTCGCAGTAGCTGTAGGCGGCGAGTACCGGTGCGGACGCGTGTGGTGCAGACTCCACGGTCCGGATCACCCCTCTCCTCGCAGAGTCACGCCCACCTCGCGCAGCAGCTGGAGCTTGCTGGCCTTGGGCGGGCCGGGAAGTACGTCGTATTCGGCGGCGGCGATCGCACGGATCGCCGCCCTCCCCCCGGCCACGAAACCCGCCAGCAGCAGCTTGAGTCTGCCGTGGACGCTACCCACCAGGGGGGTGCCTTCATTCAGGAGGTCCAGAGCACGTTCGGCTTCGTATGCAACCAGTGCGCGCACCGATGCGCCCGCTGTTTTTGCCGCCAGATCGGTTTCCTGGACGTGAAAACGCTTCATGTCCTGCGCGGGCAGATAAATCCGGTCACGGCCGAGGTCCTCGGCGACGTCCTGGATGTGCTCGACGATCTGCAGCGCCGTGCACACCGCGTCGGAACGGCGGATCCGCTCGGGCGTCCCGGTGCCGGTGACGGCGAGGACGAGCCGGCCGACGGGGTTGGCGGACAGTTCGCAGTAGGCAAGGAGATCGTCGTAGGTCTCGTACCGGCCGACGAGCTGGTCCTGGCGGTTGGCGGCGATCAGGCCGAGGAACGGCTCGGGGGTCAGCGAGCAGCGGCGGACGGTGTACTGCAGGCGGCGCAGCAGGGGGTGGCCGGGGGTGCCGTCGAAGACCCGGCGCAGGTCGGCCTCGAAGGCGTCGAGGAACGCAAGGCGGTCCTCGGCCTCCTCGGGCGACACGCCGAGGAGACGGGCGTCGGCACCGCCGGGGGCGAGATCGCCGTCGCCGATGTCGTCCACGAGGCGGGCGAAGCCGTAGACGGCCATGAGGTCGGTCCGCCAGGCCCTGGGCAGGAAGAACGGCGCCACGGGGAAGTTCTCCGCGGCGGCCTTGTCGAGTGTGTCGCGCTCCGGTTCACCTGGGCGCGCGGACTTTCCCGTCACCGTGGACTGCCCGGCGCAAGGACGGCACATGCTGCGTGGAGCTGGGGAGTTTCCGTAGCCATTGCCGTCACATCTCCCGTTCTACACCGCAGACCCAATGCACACTATTTCGGACACGCCGCCCGGACGTCCGCGCCGCAGCCCGGAGAGAGGGGTGTCGTGCCTTATCGCCCTACTTGCCGCGTTTCGGTACCGGTACAGCTTACGTTGTACAACGATGCGGGGCCCGTGGGGGTGTCCTGCACATCACAACAACACACCGATTGGCGTCAAGCTTCCCAGGACCAGGCGAAGTTGACGTTTCCTTTGCAGACGCGGGGCCCCGCCGGGGCAGTTCCGGCGGGGCCCGGTCAAGCCTGCTGGGCCGCTCGGCCCATGTCGGGGTGGACTACTTGCCCGTGAACTTCTCGTACTCCTTGAGGACCTCGTCCGTCGGTCCGTCCATGCGCAGCTCGCCACGTTCCAGCCACAGGACGCGGTTGCAGGTGTCGCGGATCGACTTGTTGTTGTGACTGACGAGGAACACGGTGCCGGCTTCCTTGCGCAGCTCACGGATGCGTTCCTCGGAGCGCTTCTGGAACTTGCGGTCGCCGGTGGCCAGCGCCTCGTCGATCATGAGGACGTCGTGGTCCTTGGCCGCGGCGATGGAGAACCGCAGCCGGGCCGCCATGCCGGAGGAGTAGGTGCGCATCGGCAGGGTGATGAAGTCGCCCTTCTCGTTGATGCCCGAGAAGTCGACGATCTCCTGGTAGCGCTCCTTGATCTGCTCGCGGGACATGCCCATGGCGAGCCCGCCCAATATGACGTTGCGCTCGCCGGTGAGGTCGTTCATCAGCGCCGCGTTCACGCCCAGCAGCGAGGGCTGGCCGTCGGTGTAGACCTTGCCCGTCTCGGGCGGGAGCAGTCCGGCGATGGCGCGCAGCAGGGTGGACTTGCCGGAGCCGTTGGAGCCGATCAGGCCGATGGCCTCGCCGCGGTAGGCGACGAAGGAGACGCCGCGGACCGCGTGCACCTTGCGCACGCCCCGCTCCTCGCCACGCTTGAGAATGCGGCTCAGCGCGGCGGTGGCGCTGCCCTTGCCGGTCTTGGCGCCGTTGACGCGGTAGACAATGTGCAGCTCGTCCGCGATGACGGTGGGGATGTGGGAATCCGTCCTCTGCTCAGCCACGGCCGTACCTCTCCTCCGCCTTCCAGAAGTACACGAAGCCGCCGACGGCCACCAGCAGGGACCAGCCGAGCGCGACCGCCCAGACGTGGTCGGGCAGGTTCGAGGAGCCGTAGCCGTCGATGAGGGCGAAGCGCATCAGGTCCATGTAGACGGCGGCCGGGTTCCACTGCAGGACGGTCGCGATCCACTCCGGCTTGCCCTCGAGCATGATCGGGATGGAGAACATCACGCCGGACGCGTACATCCACGTACGCATCACGAACGGCATGAGCTGCGCCAGGTCCGGCGTCTTGGAACCCGCCCGGGCCATGATCATCGCCAGGCCGGTGTTGAAGAGGAACTGCAGGACGAGCACCGGAACGATCAGCAGCCAGGACATCGCCGGGTAGCTGCCGAAGGCCAGGGCCACGGCGAACAGCACGATCATCGAGAACAGCAGCTGCTGGAGCTGCTGGAGCGCGAAGGAGATCGGCAGTGAGGCGCGCGGGAAGTGCAGGGCACGGACCAGGCCGAGGTTGCCGGAGATCGCGCGTACGCCCGCCATCACCGAGCTCTGCGTGAAGGTGAAGACGAAGACGCCGGTGACCAGGAACGGGATGTACACCTCGCGGGACATGCCGCGGTCGGCCTGGAGGATCAGGCCGAAGATGAAGAAGTACACGGCCGCGTTCAGCAGCGGGGTGGCCACCTGCCAGAGCTGGCCGAGCTTCGCCTGGCTGTACTGGGCGGTCAGCTTCGCCCGCGAGAACGCGAGGATGAAGTGCCGCCGGTCCCAGAGCTGACGGACGTACTCGAACAGCGAGGGGCGGGCGCCGCTCACGGACAGCCCGTACTTGGCGGCCAGCTCGGCCGCCGTGAGTCCCTCGTCGGGCGACGGAGGCGCGCTCACCGCGACTGAGCCGTCGTGCGTTGTCTCACTCACCAGTTGAAACTTTCGTCTTCGAGATGCGCAGCCTGTGCGGGCATGGCATGAACCTGGGGCCGGGGTACGGTCCGGTGGCTGCTCTCAGGGTCGAGCTTGTCAGATGACGGGAGGTCGGCCCAGTCGGGTCAGCCGCCACACCGTACGCCACTTCATGGGCCTGCGGGGACCGCATGAAGTGGTCCAGCCTTCCCGGAATCCGCCGAACCATGCCCGCAGGGCGGGGCGGGAGGGACGGCGGGCGAGGGTGAGCAGCATCCAGACGCCCAGATAGACCGGGACAAGGGGGGCGGGAAGGTTGCGGCGGGCGAGCCAGACGCGGTTGCGGGCGACCATGCGGTGGTAGACCGCGTGCCGCGAGGGCGCGGTCGTGGGGTGGTACAGCACCATGTCGGACCGGTAGTCGATCATCCAGCCCGCGTCGAGGGCCCGCCATGCCAGGTCGGTTTCCTCGTGCGCGTAGAAAAATTCGTCCGGCAGCCCGCCGACTTCGGCGAAGACCTGGGTACGGACGGCGTTGGCGCCGCCGAGGAACGTGGTGACCCGGGAGGAGCGCATCGGGTCGGAGGCGCGCAGCCGGGGGACGTGCCGGCGCTGGGTGACGCCGTTGTCCGGGTCGGCGATGCGGAAGCTGATGATGCCGAGCTGCGGGTCGGCAGCGAAGGCCGCGCGGCACAGCTCGGCGGTGTCGTGGTGGGCGAGGAGACCGTCGTCGTCGAGAAAGAGCAATATGTCGACTTCGTGACCGCTGGGGCCGAAGGCCTCGATGCCGACGTTGCGGCCGCCGGGGATACCGAGGTTCTCCGGCAGCTCGACCGTCCGGACGCCTTCGGGGACGTCCGGGACCGGCGAGCCGTTGCCGACGACGACGACCTCGACCCGGTCGCCGTCCTGCTTGGCGACGGAGTCGAGGAGGGCGCGCAGTTCGTCGGGGCGGTTGCCCATCGTGATGATCACCGCGCCGACCTTCATCGGCGCGCTCACTTCAGCCTGCTCGACGCGAGGATGGACACCAGGTGCAGCACGGTCTGCAGCAGCGCGATGCCGGCCAGCACCGCGACGCCGAGCCGGGAGAAGAAGAGGTCGCCGCGGATCTGGTCGGCGATCGCCAGGACCAGGATCAGCAGGGACGCCTCGATGCCGAGGACGAGGCGGTGGAACTTGAGGGCACCGGCGGCCTTGCGGGCCAGCGCCATGCCGGAGGAGCGCATCTCGGACGCGGCCTCCTGGACCGGCGGCTTCCCGGCCTGGTGCCGGGCGACCCCGACGAGGTCGGTCTCGGCCTTGATCAGGATGGCACCGAGGGCGGCCAGGGTGCCGAGGAAGGCCCACAGCCAGTCGATACGGCCGCTGCCCCACAGGTCCGCCGCGCGCAGGCCGAAGCCGACGAGCACCGCGGCGTCGGTGAGGTAGGCACCGACGCGGTCGAGGTAGACCCCGCCCAGGGAGTACTGCTTCTTCCAGCGCGCGACCTCGCCGTCGACGCAGTCCAGCAGCAGGTAGAGCTGGACCATGACCACGCCGAGCACGGCCCCCGGGATCCCCGGCACGAGAAGTGCCGGGGCCGCGAGTACGCCGCATACGGTCATCAGGTATGTGAGCTGGTTGGGCGTGACCCTGGTGTTCACCAGGTAGCGGTCGACCCGCAGGGACACCTCGCGCATGTAGAGGCGTCCCATCCAGTGCTCACCGCTGCGCCTGTCCTTCACCCCCGCGGGGTGGACGACGGGGCGGAGTTCAGCTACCGATGGCCTTGACATAGTCGGCGTAGATGTCCTTGATCTGGTCGGTTGTCAGGTCGAGGTGTTCGAGGATCGTGTAGCGGCCGGGCCTGGTCTGCGGAGCGAACTCGACGGCGCGGACGAATTCGTCGTCCGTGAAGCCGATCTCCTCCGGCAGTACCGGCAGCCCGTGCCGACGCAGCACCTCGGCCATGTAGGCCGACTCCTCGTGAGCTCCGCGCAGGTACATCGCGAAGGCCGCGCCCAGTCCGCACTGCTCGCCGTGGGCGGCGGCGCGCCTCGGGAACAGCAGGTCGAAGGCGTGGTTGATCTCGTGGCACGCGCCGGACGACGGCCGGGAGTCACCCGACACCGACATGGCGATACCGCTGAGCACCAGCGCCTCGGCCAGCACCTGGAGGAAGTCGGTGTCCCCGATGCCGCCGGGGTGGCGCAGCACCGCCTCGCCGGCCTGCCGGGCGATCGCCGCCGCGAGGCCGTCGATCTTCTCGCCCTTGACGCGGTTCGCCAGCTCCCAGTCCGCGATCGCGGAGATGTTGGAGACGGCGTCGCCGATGCCGGCCCGCACGAAGCGCACCGGGGCGTCGCGGATGACGTCCAGGTCGATGACGACCGCGATCGGGTTCGGCACACCGTAGGAGCCGCGCCCGGCGTCGTTGTCGAGGGTGGCGACCGGCGAGCACAGCCCGTCGTGCGCCAGGTTCGTCGGTACGGCGACCAGCGGCAGACCGACGCGCGCCGCGGCGAACTTGGCGCAGTCGATGATCTTGCCTCCGCCGAGCCCGACGACCGCGTCGAAGTGGCCGGCCCTTATGGCACCGGCCAGCTGGACCGCGTCGTCGAGGGTGCCGCCGCCGACCTCGTACCAGGTGGCGCCGGGCAGCGCGGGAGCGAGCCGCTCCTTCAGCCGGACACCGGAACCGCCGCTGACCGCGACGGCCAGCTTGCCGGAGTGCGAGATGCGCTCGTCGGCGAGCACGCAGGCCAGGTCGTCGAGGGCACCCGGGCGGATGTCCACGACCACCGGCGAGGGAATCAGCCGGGTCAGTACTGGCACGCGATCTCCCGTCCGCGGGCGAGATCGTCGTGGTTGTCGATCTCCACCCACTTGACGTCGCCGATCGGCGCCACATCGATGCGGAAGCCGCGGTTCACGAGCTCCTGGTAGCCGTGCTCGTAGAACTGCTGCGGGTCGGTCTCCCACACCGCCTTGAGGGCGTCGGCCAGCTCGGGGGCGGCGTCGCCCTCGATGAGGGTCACGCCGATGTACTCACCGGTCGCCTCGGCGGGGTCCATCAGCTTGGTGATCTTCGTCATGCCCTTCTCGGGGTCGACGACGACCTTCATCTCCTCGTCGGCCAGGCTCTTCACCGTGTCCAGGGCGAGGATGATCTTCTTGCCGTCGCCGCGGGCGGCGAGCAGCGTCTTCTCGACGGAGACCGGGTGCACGGTGTCGCCGTTGGCGAGGATCACGCCGTCCTTGAGGGCGTCACGGCCGCACCACAGGGAGTAGGCGTTGTTCCACTCCTCGGCCTTGTCGTTGTCGATGAGGGTGAGCTTGAGGCCGTACTTCTGCTCAAGGGCTTCCTTGCGCGCGTACACGGCCTCCTTGCGGTAGCCGACGATGATCGCGACCTCGGTCAGACCGATCTCGGCGAAGTTGCCGAGAGTCAGGTCGAGAACCGTGGGTTCGCCCTCTATGCCCGCGGGCCCCACCGGCACCAGAGCCTTGGGAAGGCTGTCGGTGTAGGGGCGCAGACGCCGTCCGGCGCCGGCCGCCAGCACGAGGCCGATCATGCGGGTTCTCCTTCATCGTGTACGGCGGGTGCCCCGGAGGACACCCAGAAGCGGATGCTCTCGACGAGCACCACGAGGGCCACGGCCACGGCGAGCACCGTGAGCGCGACACTGAACTGCGACGCGGAGAGCACCGCGGCGAGGACGGTGACGAGCAGCGTCCGTCCTTCGTGCCCCCCGATGGCGCGCACCAGCCAGGCCGGGGGCGCTCCGGCGTTGCCGCGGATGCGGTACACCGTGTCGTAGTGATGGTAGGCGACAGCGGCCACCAGGCCGAAAGCCGCAGGAAGGGCTCCGTTCACCTCGGCTTTGGCTGCGAGCAGCAGCACGAGGCTGTATTCGGCGGCCCGGAAGAAGGGCGGGACGAGCCAGTCGAGCGCGCCCTTGAGGGGGCGGGCGACAGCCAGGGCCGAGGTGACGGCGTAGACGACGGCTCCGATGACCGCCCACGGACCGCCGAAGCCGGGCTGTGCGGCCAGGCCGAGGAGGGCGAGACCGCCGAGGAGGGCCAGGGCGGGGGCGGCGATGCCGGGCAGTCGGCCCGCGGCGTTCTTGAAGACCCCGGCCAGGCCCTGCGCGAGCGGCCCCGAGTCCGCGAGGTCGGCCAGTGCCTGCGCGGCCCGGTCGGTGCGGCGCGCCTTGCGGGTCAGCGACCGCAGCACCCGCCCCGCCGTGGTGTACGTCGCCGCGAAGGCACAGCCCACGAGCAGGACGTAGAAGGTGATACGGGGCGTCGTGACGGCCGTGAGCACCGCGATCATCGCCCAGCGCTCGCCGATCGGCAGGACGATCATCCGGCGCACCCACACCGTCCAGCCGACGCTGTCGAGCTTGTCGGAGAGCGCGGCGGTGGGGCTGGTGTTCGCGGTGGCGTCGTGGTTGGCCTCGTTGAAGGAGAAGTCGACGACGTGCCGGCAGGTCTGGAGGACCATCGCGCCGAGGGCGAGGGCCCATACGTCGTCCCCGCCGCGGGCGGCTCCCAGTGCGAGGCCGGCGTAGTAGGCGTACTCCTTGGCCCGGTCGAAGGTGGCGTCGAGCCAGGCGCCGAGCGTGGAGTACTGCAGGGAGTAGCGGGCGAGCTGGCCGTCCGTGCAGTCCAGGACGAAGGACGCGATCAGCAGGACGCCGGCCGCGATGAACCCGCCCCGGGTGCCGGTGGCCGCGCAGCCCGCCGCGATGAGCGCGGTGATGAGGGAGGCGGTGGTGACCTGGTTGGGGGTCAGGCCCCGGCGGGCGCACCAGCGGGCGATGTAGCGGGAGTACGGGCTGATGCAGAAGGTCGTGAAGAAGCCGTCCCGGGACTTCACGGCTGACTTCAGACGTACGGCCTCGTCGTCGACGGCGGCGACGGCCTGCCGTGCCTCGTTGCGGGCCTGCGGGTCGGCCGGTACGGCGGCGACCAGGCTGCCGAGCTCGGGGCGGTGCACGTCGGTGCCGTCGTGGTCGAGGGCGGTGACGATGCGGTCGGCGAGGCTGTCGACGGCGACGGCCGTACCGCCGCCCGCGGAGTTCTCGCGAGCCATCACCCGGGTCAGCGCCTGGCGTCCGGCCGGCTGGGCCGTGACGGCGCCCGGGATCGCGGCGAGCGGGAAGCGGGGGTCGGTCAGGCCGAGGCGCAGCGCGTGCAGGTGGCCGACGAAGCCGGCGTCGACCACGGCGACCCGCTGGTCGCCGGGCACCTGGGCGAGCAGGGTCTCGGCGTCGGCGGTGTCGGCGGCGACCCGCACGTCATAGCCGAGGGACCGCAGATCGCCCTCGATCGACGATCCGGGCACCGGCTGACCGGTGAGGATGGCGGTCGACAACCGAACTCACTCCCTGGATACCGGCATTCGCGCCGGTCATGTACATGGTGGCGGCGCCCCCGCCGGTGTCGGCCGGGCGGCGTGTCGGCAGAGGCTATCGGATGATTGGAAGCCAGCGTTCACCGGCCGTTTGGCGGAGCGATCAACGTGGTTTGCCCTGAGCTTTGCCGCGATCATCATCACGGATCGCGGGGTCCGCCCACAAACTCGCGCTCGCAGACCGGGGCATCGGGGACATTGCATGCCCCGCCGGGGACCCGTCATAGGGTGGGCGACCATGACATGGCTGATCACAGGCGGAGCCGGCTACATCGGAGCACATGTGGCGCGGGCCATGACGGACGCCGGGGAGCGGGTTCTCGTACTGGACGACCTCTCGGCCGGGTATCCCGCACGGCTCCCTGCGGACATCCCGCTCGTCCAGGGCTCGTCGCTGGACGGTGACCTACTGAAGCGGGTGTTCGCGGAGCACGCGGTGACGGGTGTGGTGCATCTCGCCGCACGCAAGCAGGTCGGCGAGTCCGTGGCGCAGCCGACCCGCTACTACAGGGAGAACGTGGGCGGCCTCGCCACGCTCCTGGAGGCGGTCGCCGAGGCGGGGATCAAGCGGTTCCTGTTCTCGTCGTCCGCGGCGGTCTACGGCAACCCGGATGTGGACCTCATCACGGAGGACACTGCTTGCGCGCCGGTGAACCCGTACGGCGAGACCAAGCTCACCGGGGAGTGGCTGGTGCGGGCGGCGGGCCGGGCGCACGGCATCTCGACCGTGTGCCTGCGCTACTTCAACGTCGCCGGCGCCGCGTCGCCCGAACTGGCCGACACGGGCGTCTTCAACATCGTCCCCATGGTCTTCGACCGGCTCACCCGTGACGAGGCCCCGCGGATCTTCGGCGACGACTATCCGACGCCCGACGGCACCTGCGTGCGCGACTACATCCATGTCGCCGACCTCGCCGAGGCGCACCTGGCGGCGGCCCGGCGTCTCACCGAAGCGGACACGGACGGCGATCTGACGGTCAACATCGGTCGCGGCGAGGGCGTCTCCGTGCGTGAGCTGATCACTGTGATCGGAGAAGTCACCGGCGACGCCCGCCCCGCCCTCGTCGAGGCCCGGCGCCCCGGAGACGCCCCGCGCGCGGTCGCGTCGGCCGCGCTGGCCGCCGAGGAGCTCGGCTGGACGGCTCGGCGCGGGGTACCCGAGATGGTCGAGTCGGCGTGGCAGGGGTGGCTGCTGCACCACGGCGACCGAGCGGCCGACTGATCATGTGAAGCGCCCTGACCTGCGGATCGTTTCCGCAGGTCAGGGCACATGACAACGGTGTTCAGTGCCGCGTTGCCGGATACCCCCCACCCGTAGTTCACTGTGATCCCGGACGGAATTCCGATCGGACATTCCGATCGTCGACGGACCGCGGAAGGGCGGCTTTCTCATGGGGGCTGGGCACGATCACGGGCACGGGCATGCGCACGCGCCGACGACCGGCACAGCGGCAGCCGCGTACCGCGGAAGACTGCGCGTCGCGCTGTCGATCACCCTCGGCGTCATGGTGGTCCAGATCGTCGGCGGTGTGGCCGCGGACTCGCTCGCCCTGATCGCGGACGCGGCCCACATGGCAACGGACGCGGTGGGCCTGGCCATGGCCCTGCTCGCCATCCATTTCGCGAACCGCCCGCCGAGCGAGAAGCGCACCTTCGGCCTCGCCCGCGCGGAGATCCTCGCAGCCCTCGCCAACTGTCTGCTCCTGCTGGGCGTCGGCGGCTATGTCCTGTACGAGGCGATCGAGCGGTTCCTCACGCCGGCCGAGACCAACGGCGGCCTGATGATCGTGTTCGGCGCGGTCGGCCTGGTCGCGAACATGATCTCGCTCACGCTGCTGGTGCAGGGCCAGAAGGAGAGCCTGAACGTGCGCGGCGCGTTCCTGGAGGTGGCCGCGGACGCGCTGGGCTCGCTCGCGGTGCTGATCTCCGCGGCGGTGATCCTGACCACCGGCTGGCAGGCCGCCGACCCGATCGCCTCGCTCGTCATCGGCCTGATGATCGTGCCGCGCACCGTGAAGCTGCTGCGCGAGACCCTCGACGTCCTGTTGGAGTCGGCTCCCAAGGACGTCGACATGGCTGAGGTGCGGGCCCACATACTCGCCCTGGACGGTGTCGAGGACATCCACGACCTGCACGCCTGGACGATCACGTCCGGCATGCCGGTGCTGTCGGCCCATGTGGTGGTCCGCTCCGACGCACTGAACGCGATCGGCCACGAGAAGATGCTGCACGAGCTCCAGGGCTGCCTCGGCGACCACTTCGACGTGGAGCACTGCACCTTCCAGCTGGAGCCGGTCGGGCACGCCGAGCACGAGGCCCGACTCTGTCACTGAAACAACCGTACGGTCCGATAAGACGTCAGTACGGACGGAATGCAGCGATCCGGTGGTAGGCCGCGTCCTCATGCTCACAGCGCCCCCGCCGACGGTTCCGTGCCCGCCGCGCCGGGCACGATCAACTGCCGGGAGTGCCGGATTCGTACGGCACACTTGGGGCGCAAGACCGAAGTGAAGGATGGGTATGCCGATCACACCTGCCACCGCGACGCACAGTCCGTCGAACGGCGCCGCAGACGCGATTTTGCTGGAACTGGTCGACGAGAACGGTGTGACGATCGGCACCGCGGAGAAGCTCGCCGCCCATCAGCCTCCCGGGCAGCTGCACCGCGCCTTCTCCGTGTTCCTCTTCGACGAGCACGGCCGGCTGCTGCTCCAGCAGCGCGCACTCGGCAAATACCACTCCCCCGGTGTCTGGTCCAACACCTGCTGCGGCCACCCCTACCCCGGCGAGGCGCCCTTCGCCGCCGCGGCCCGGCGCACCCATGAGGAACTCGGCGTCTCCCCGTCGCTGCTCGCCGAGGCGGGCACGGTCCGCTACAACCACCCGGACCCGGACTCGGGCCTGGTGGAGCAGGAGTACAACCACCTCTTCGTCGGACTTGTGCAGTCCCCGCTGCGGCCGGACCCGGAGGAGGTCGGCGAGACGGCCTTCGTGACGCCGGCCGAGCTGGCGGAGCGCCACGCGAAGGACACCTTCTCGTCCTGGTTCATGACCGTGCTCGACGCGGCTCGCCCCGCGGTCAAGGAGCTGACGGGTCCGTCGGCCGGCTGGTGACGAGGGCCGGGGCCGGTCCGGCAGGCCCTAGGGCACGCGCGCGGGCTTGAGCGGCACGGCGGCCCAGATCACCTTGCCCCCGCTCGCCGTGTGCTCGACGTCGCACACACCGCCCGCCTCCCGGGTCACCTCGCGCACCAGCAGCAGCCCGCGGCCACCTGTCTGGCCGTGATCGGCCTCCAGGGCGGTCGGGCGGTAGGGGTGGTTGTCCTCCACCGACACCCGCAGCCACTCGGCACCGACGGCGACCTCCACGGCGAGCGTCGGCGACAGCAACGCCGCATGCCGGACGGCGTTCGTGACCAGCTCCGACACGATCAGCAACACCCCCTGGACCAGATCGTCGGGGACCGGCACGCCCTGGCGGTACAGCAGGTCCCGTACGGCGTGCCGGGCCTGCGGGACCGAGGCGTCGACGGCGGGGGCGGTGAACCGCCAGACGCCCTCGTACGGCAGTGGACTCGGCGGCCGCTGGACGAGGGGCTCGTCCGCGCCGCCTGCTGGGCGTGGGCCGGACCCGCGCCCGTGGTTCTCCATCGTCCGGTCGCCACCCTCGCGCTCGATTGTCACCACACGTCGAGTGTTGATAACGCGCAGGTCCGCGCCGTAGGACTGAACAGAAGTCAGCAGATATCGAGCGTTTCTGATCGTTGGCGTATGACACGGTCAGTTGTGGGACCGCTCCGGCGCCGCTTGGTGCCGACTTCACGAACTATTCGGGTTGTACGGGTTTGGCGGCGTCCTTCTCCGTGACCATCCCGACGATCCGGCGGCCGCCGTAGCCCGTGGCGATCAGGCCGAGCCCGTCGAAGAGCAGGGCGAGGGAGAAAAGGGTACCGATGACGTACCTGCTGCTGGGCCAGGTGCTGAGCACCAGGATGCCGAGGAACAGGTCGAACGCGCCCTGCAGCAGGGTCCAGCCGAACTGCGGACCGCGCACCACCAGGCTCCCGACCAGCCGGAACAGCCCGCCCGTGAGGAACAGCAGGGCGGCGAACATGGCCAGCGCCTCGGCCGCCGCCTCCGGTCTGCGGATCACCACCACGCCGGCCGCGATGTTCAGCGCGGCGACGACCACACCGAGCCAGAAGAAGTTGGTGCCGCGCGCCTGGACCGCGTGCAACAGGCCTACGACGCCGCCGATCAGCAGCAGCCAGCCGAACAGCAGCATCGAGGTCAGCGTGGCGAAGGCGGTGTAGAGCAGGCCGATCACTCCCCCGACGACCAGCAGCACGCCGAGGGCGGCGAGCAGGCCGAAGCCGCGCTGCAGTTTCGCGGCCTCACCCGTGGGTTTGCTGGACCTGGCCATCAGCGCCTCCTCGGCCGACACTCTTCCTTTACTTCACTTTGCACCTTCTGTCGTAATCGGCCGCGCGACCCTTCCTGATCGGCCGTTCGGCGCAAGCGGATAGCATCCGCCGCATGGAGCCCCAGCTGCTGCACAGCGTCACCGACTCGGTCGCCACCGTCGTCATCCACCATCCGGCCAAGCGCAACGCCATGACGGCCGCGATGTGGGGGGCGCTGCCGCCGCTGCTCGGCACCCTGGCCGCCGATCCGGGCGTTCGGGCGCTGGTGCTCACCGGTGAGGGCGGGACGTTCTGCGCGGGCGCCGACATCTCCACGCTCCAGGGCTCGCCGCAGGAGGCTCAGCGGCTGGCGGTGGCCGCCGAGGAGGCACTGGCGGCCTTTCCGAAGCCGACGCTGGCGGCGGTCCGGGGGCACTGTGTGGGCGGCGGGTCGCAGCTGGCGGCGGCGTGCGACCTGCGGTTCGCCGAGGAGGGGTCGCTGTTCGGGGTGACACCGGCGAAGCTCGGGATCGTGTATCCGGCTTCCTCCACGCGCCGGTTGGCGTCGCTGGTGGGCCCGGCCACCACCAAGTACCTGCTGTTCTCGGGTGAGTTGATCGAGACGGAGCGGGCCCTGCGCACGGGCCTGGTGGACGAGGTGCTGCCCGAGGGTGAACTCGGCAAGCGGGTGCTGGAGTTCACTCGGATCCTCGCCTCCCGCTCGCAGCTGACGCAGGCCGCGGCGAAGGAGTTCGCGGACGGGCGCACCGACCGCGACGAGCACTGGGCGGAGCAGGCGCGCGGAAGCGGCGACACCGCGGAGGGCGTCGCCGCGTTCCTGGAGCGCAGGCAGCCCCGCTTCACCTGGAACGTGCCTACACCAGGCTGAAGCGGCTGTTCGTGCGGAACTCCTCGACGAGGTGCGCGGGCGCCTTCTGCGGGGAGCCGGCGTCGTAGGGCGGCTGGGGGTCGTACTCGGTCAGCAGCTGGACCGCCTGGGCGTGTTCGTCACCGGCGATCTTCCCGACCAGGGTCAGGGCCATGTCGATGCCGGAGGAGACACCGGCCGCGGTGATGTATTTGCCATCGGGTACGACGCGCTCGCCCGTGGGCTCGGCACCGTACTGCGGCAGGAAGTCCAGGGTGAGCCAGTGGGACGTGGCGCGGCGGCCCTGAAGGAGGCCTGCGGCGCCGAGCAGCAGCGAGCCGGAGCAGACGGAGGTCGTCCAGGTGCTCGTGGCGTCGGCGGCCCTGAGCCACTCCAGCAGGGCCTCGTTCTCGATCTCGGCAAACGTCCCGGGTCCGCCCGGCACCACGACGACATCGGGGTGCGGTACGTCGGCCAGGGCCTTGTCGGCGGTGAGGGCGAGGAACCCCGTGTCGGCACGCACCGGTCCCGCGGACTCGGCGACGAAGTCGACCCGAGCGTCCGGGAGGCGGCTCAACGCCTCGTACGGTCCCACGATGTCGAGGGCGGTGAAGCGGTCGTACAGGACCATCGCGATCTGCATGGTTCGTCCCTTCGGAAGGAAAGTCAGCCGGCTGGAACCGGGCGGAACCGGCGGCGGTACTCGATCGGGGCGGCCCCGAGCGTCTTGATGAAGGCGCGACGCATGGCTTCGGGCGTGCCGTAGCCACTGGCCCGGGAGATCTCCTCGATGCCGTCGCTCGTGTCCTCCAGGAGGCGCCGGGCGTGTTCGAGACGGACCCGGTCCACATAGCGGCCGGGGGTCATGCCGGTCTCGGTCCGGAAGGCGCGTGCGAAGTGGCGCGCGGAGAGGCTGGCGCGGGCGGCGAGCGTCTCGACGGTCAGGTCGGCGTCGGGGTGCTCGGTGATCCAGCGCTGGACCTCCCGGAGGGGTTCGCGCTGGGCGGTCTGGGCGGCGAGCTGGGCGCTGAACTGCGCCTGGTTTCCGGGCCGGCGCAGGAAGACCACCAGGTGGCGGGCGATACCGAGGGCCACGTCCCGGCCCAGATCCTCCTCGACCAGCGCGAGCGCGAGGTCGATGCCGGAGGTGACGCCGGCGGAGGTGGCGACGTGCCCGTCCCGTACGTAGATGGGGTCCGGGTCGACCTCCACGCCCGGGTGGTCACGGGCGAGCTTGTCGCAGTACGCCCAGTGGGTCGTGGCGCGGCGGCCGTCCAGCAGGCCGGCCGCGGCGAGCAGGATCGCGCCGGTGCAGACGGACACCAGGCGCTCGGCGCGGGGTCCGTGCTCGCGCAGCCAGTCGGTCAGCCCGGGCTGCGGATCACGCGTGCCTTCACCGCCCGGGACGAGGAGTGTGTGCGGCTCGCAGACGTCGGTGAGGGATTCGTCCGGTACGACGGTCAGGTTGCTGGAGGTGCGGACGGGGGCGCCGTCCAGGGATGCCGTGCGGATGCGGTAGGTGCCCGCGCGATGCTTCTCGGCCCCCGCGAAGACCTCGAGCGGGCCGGTCACGTCGAGACTCTGTACGCCGTCGAAGAGGACGAAGAGAACGGTTCGCTGCGCCATGTCATCGATTCTTGGAGAGCGACCGCATGACCGCAATGACGAGGACCCCACCTTTCCTGCCACGATCCGCATCGACCCGAGCCACGTACCAAGCGGTTGGTAACGTGCCGACCATGACTACTTCCGCCCTGGAACCGCGTGCCGCCCGCCGCTGCCACAACATGCTCAACTCCCTGCACTCCACGTCCTACTTCGCCCCCGAAACGGGGAAGGAGCTGGGCGCCCTAGGGATCACGCACCCCAGGGCGGTCAACTTCGCGGTCAGGGCGGCCGCGCTGGGCCCGGTCGGCGCGGGCGCGGTGACGGCGACGTTCTACAACTACAAGTACGACCTGGTGGCCCGGCACGTACCGGCGGTCTGGACGATCGCGTCCCCGCAGGACGTACTGGCGGCACGCACGCGTGCGGTCGACGCGGCCCTACGGCGGCTGCTGGGCGAGGAGGCGGTGACGTCCCCGGAGATGGCGGAGGCCGCGCACCTGGCGCTCCAGGCCACAGAGGCGTGTTCCCGCAGCGCCCGCCCCCTGTACTCGGCGCACGCGGACCTGCCGGTCCCCGAGGAGACCCACCTGGCCTACTTCCACGCCACGACGCTGCTGCGCGAGCACCGGGGCGACGGGCACCTCGCCGTACTGATGTCCGAGGGGCTCGACGGCCTCGAGGCGGTGGTGACCCACACCGCGACCGGCAAGGGCATGACTCCGAAGTGGGTGTGCAGCACGCGTGGCTGGACCCGGGAGGACTGGGACGCGGCGTCCGACCGCCTGCGCGAGCGCGGCCTCCTGGACGACACCGGTGACCTCACCCCGGCCGGCGTCGCCCTGCGCGAACGCATCGAGTCCGCAACGGACCGCCTCGACCGAGCACCGTACGAACATCTCGGCGCGGAGCGGGTCGCACGTCTCACGGAACTCGCCACGGGGTTCACGCGCGCGGCGGTGGCGGCGGGGGCCTTCCCCCAGGACCTCCTCGGCAAGTCCTGATCCCCGGCGCCAGCCGGGCCGGGACGACCGGCTGCAACAGGCATTCGGATCACGCTGCATAGCAAGCCGGTGGCGCGGTACTCGGGATCCCCAACCACAAGTAAAGGGTGATCACGTGTTCCGTGCCATCGCAGACGTACTGCGCCAGATCGGTGGCGCCATCGCCACTGTCGTCACGCTGCCGTTCCGCGCTCTCGCTCGGCTCTTCGGCGGAGCCTCCAGCAGCACGCGCAGCCGCAGGGTCTGATTGCCTCCCGCCATCGGGCCCGCGACCCGCCACGACCGGCCGGGTCGCCGCCCTGATCCCCGGTTGTCGGTGCCACCTGCCACAATTGCCGCGCAACCTCAGTGAGAAGGCGGGACGGGATCGTGACGACACCCCTCGTAGGGTCCATCGAAGACAGGATCGCCGCGGAGCTCGGCGTACGAGAGCGGCAGGTGAAGGCCGCCGTGGAGCTGCTCGACGGCGGTTCGACGGTGCCCTTCATCGCCCGCTACCGCAAGGAAGCGACGGAGATGCTCGACGATGCGCAGCTGCGCACGCTCGAGGAGCGGCTGCGCTATCTGCGGGAGCTGGAGGAGCGGCGCACCGCGATCCTCGAGTCGGTGCGTGAGCAGGGCAAGCTGACCGAGGAGTTGGAGGCCCGGATCCGCGCCGCCGAGACGAAGGCGCGGCTCGAGGACATCTACCTGCCGTACAAGCCGAAGCGCAGAACCAAGGCACAGATCGCCCGCGAGGCCGGCCTCGAGCCGCTCGCCGAGGGTCTGCTCGGCGACCCGGCGGTCGACCCCCTCGCGGCCGCCGCGGCGTTCGTGGACGCCGACAAGGGCGTGCCCGATCCGCAGGCCGCCCTGGACGGCGCCCGGGCGATCCTCACGGAGCGGTTCTCGGAGGACGCCGACCTGATCGGCGAGCTGCGCGAGCGCATGTGGGGGCGCGGCCGGCTGGCCGCCAAGGTGCGGGAGGGCAAGGAGGAGGCCGGCGCGAAGTTCGCGGACTACTTCGACTTCGCCGAGCCGTTCACCGAGCTGCCCTCGCACCGCATCCTGGCGATGCTGCGCGGCGAGAAGGAGGAGGTCCTCGACCTCGTCCTGGAGCCGGAGGAGCCCACCGAGGGGCCCTCGTCGTACGAGGGCATCGTCGCCCACAAGTTCGCGATCGCCGACCGCGGCCGCCCCGGCGACAAGTGGCTGAAGGACACGGTCCGCTGGGCCTGGCGGACCCGCATCCTCGTCCACCTCGGCATCGACCTGCGGCTGCGCCTGCGCACCGCCGCCGAGGACGAGGCCGTGGGCGTGTTCGCGGCCAACCTCCGCGACCTGCTGCTCGCCGCCCCCGCCGGCACGCGCGCGACGCTGGGCCTGGACCCCGGCTTCCGTACGGGCGTGAAGGTCGCCGTCGTCGACGCCACCGGCAAGGTGGTGGCCACGGACGTGATCCATCCGCACGTCCCGGCGAACAAGTGGGACGAGGCGATCGCCAAGCTCGCCCGCCTGGCGAAGGAGCACGCGGTCGAGCTGGTCGCGATCGGCAACGGCACGGCGTCGCGCGAGACGGACAAGCTCGCCGGTGAACTGATCACCAAGCACCCGGAGTTGCAGCTCACCAAGGTGATGGTGTCCGAGGCCGGCGCCTCGGTGTACTCGGCCTCCGCGTTCGCGTCCCAGGAGCTGCCCGACATGGACGTGTCGCTGCGCGGCGCGGTCTCCATCGCGCGCCGGCTCCAGGACCCGCTCGCCGAGCTGGTGAAGATCGACCCGAAGTCGATCGGCGTCGGCCAGTACCAGCACGACCTGTCCGAGGTGAAGCTGTCGCGCTCGCTGGACGCGGTGGTGGAGGACTGTGTGAACGGCGTCGGCGTCGACGTCAACACCGCCTCCGCACCCCTGCTCGCGCGCGTCTCCGGCATCACCTCCGGACTCGCCGAGAACATCGTGTCCCACCGCGACGCGAACGGCCCGTTCAAGTCCCGCTCGCAGCTGAAGAACGTGGCACGGCTCGGCCCGAAGGCGTACGAGCAGTGTGCGGGCTTCCTGCGCATCCGCGGCGGCGACGACCCGCTGGACGCGTCCAGCGTGCACCCCGAGGCGTACCCCGTGGTCCGGCGGATGGTGAAGACGTCGGGTCAGCAGGTCGCCGCACTCGTCGGCAACACGAGCGTGCTGCGGTCGCTGAAGGCGAACGACTACGTGGACGAGACGTTCGGTCTGCCGACCGTCACGGACATCCTCAAGGAGCTGGAGAAGCCCGGGCGCGACCCGCGTCCCGCCTTCAAGACGGCCACCTTCAAGGAAGGCGTCGAGAAGATCTCCGACCTGGCCTCCGGGATGGTCCTGGAGGGTGTCGTGACGAACGTGGCGGCCTTCGGGGCGTTCGTGGACGTCGGTGTCCACCAGGACGGGCTGGTGCATGTCTCCGCGATGTCGAAGACGTTCGTCAAGGACCCGCGGGACGTGGTCAAGCCCGGTGACATCGTCAAGGTGAAGGTCCTCGACGTCGACATCCCGCGCAAGCGGGTCTCCCTGACCCTGCGCCTCGACGACGAGGCCGCTCCCGAGCGTCAGCAGGGCGGGGGCGGGGGCGGCGGCGAGCGCCGGCAGCGGGGTGGCCGGCCGCCCCAGCAGCGCCAGAGCCGCGGCGGCGGAGGTGGAGGCGGTGGCGGTGGCGGCTCGCGCCAGGCACCGCCTCCGGCGAACAGCGCGATGGCCGACGCCCTGCGCCGCGCCGGCCTGGTCGACCCGAAGGGCAAGCGCTGAGGCGACAGGCGGGCCCGGACTCTCCGAGCGACACGGAAGTGACACGGAGGGTCCGGGCCCGTTCGCACCTAGGGTGACAGCATGCCGAAGTCGCGTGTCATCACCTGGGCAGTGTCGGGGAGCAAGGGCATCGAGACCGCGTGGACCGAGCTCGGCGAGGATGCCCTGCGAGCCCGCGGCCGGGCGGTCGGGACGACGCCGGAGCCGTACTGGATCACGTACGAACTCGACACGGCCGACGGCTTCGTGACGCGTCGGCTGCGCGTCACCGCCGAGTCCGCGGTCGGCACGCGCACGCTCGACCTGCGGCACGACGGAGCGGGCCGGTGGACGGCCGGCGGCGAGCACGTACCCGCAGTCGACGACGCCCTCGACTGCGACCTGGGCCTGTGCCCGCTCACCAATACGATGCCGGTGCTGCGGCACAGGCTCCGTCTGGCGCCCGGGGAACGGGAGTTCCTGATGGCGTGGGTGTCGGTGCCCGACCTGGCCGTCGTCCCGTCCCGCCAGACCTACACGCACCTGGGGCACAACCGGATTCGCTTCGCCTCCGGCGACTTCCGCAGCGACATCGAGTTCGACGACGACGGGTTCGTCGTCGACTACCCGGAGCTGGCCGGCCGGCTCGCCTGAGCCGGCGGCGGAGCTCCTCGCTAGCGCTCGGTCACCTTGCCGTCGGCGACCTCCAGGCGGCGCGTGACATGGACCGCGTCGAGCATCCGGCGGTCGTGGGTGACCAGGAGCAGCGTGCCCTCATAGGCGTCCAGGGCCGATTCCAGTTGCTCGATGGCCGGCAGGTCGAGGTGGTTGGTCGGCTCGTCGAGGACCAGGAGGTTGACGCCCCGGCCCTGCAGCAGCGCCAGCGCGGCCCGGGTGCGTTCACCCGGGGAGAGGGTGGCCGCCGAGCGCAGGACGTGCTCCGACTTCAGTCCGAACTTGGCCAGGAGGGTGCGCACTTCCACCGGTTCGGTGTCCGGCACCGCGGCGCAGAAGGCGTCCAGGAGCGACTCCTCGCCGTGGAACAGCTTGCGGGCCTGGTCGACCTCGCCGATCAGGACACCGGAGCCGAGCGCCGACTGTCCGCCGGTGAGAGGGATACGGCCCAGTAGGGCACCCAGCAGCGTCGACTTGCCCGCGCCGTTGGCGCCCGTGACGGCCACCCGGTCCGCCCAGTCGATCTGCAGGGACACCGGGCCGAGGCTGAAGTCGCCGCGTCGTACCTCGGCGTCGCGCAGGGTCGCGACCACCGCGCCCGAACGCGGTGCCGAGGCGATCTCCATGCGCAGGTCCCACTCCTTGCGCGGCTCGTCGACGACCTCCAGGCGCTCGATCATGCGCTGGGTCTGGCGGGCCTTCGCGGCCTGCTTCTCACTGGCCTCGCTGCGGAACTTGCGGCCGATCTTGTCGTTGTCGTTGCTCGCCTTGCGCCGCGCGTTCTTCACGCCCTTGTCCATCCAGGCGCGCTGGGTCTGCGCACGGTCCTGGAGGGCGGCCTTCTTGTCGGCGTACTCCTCGTAGTCGTCGCGGGCGTGGCGGCGGGCCACGTCGCGCTCCTCCAGGTAGGCCTGGTAGCCGCCGCCGTAGAGGTTGATCTGCTGCTGGGCGAGGTCGAGTTCGAGGACCTTGGTGACCGTGCGGGTGAGGAACTCGCGGTCGTGGCTGACGACCACGGTGCCGGCGCGCAGGCCCCCGACGAAGCGCTCCAGGCGCTCCAGGCCGTCGAGGTCCAGGTCGTTCGTCGGCTCGTCGAGCAGGAAGACGTCGTAGCGCGACAGGAGCAGCGAGGCGAGGCCGGCCCGTGCCGCCTGGCCGCCGGACAGGGAGGTCATCGGCTGGTCCAGGTCCACGGCCAGGCCCAGCGAGTCGGCGGTCTCCTCCGCCCGCTCGTCCAGGTCGGCGCCGCCCAGGTCGAGCCAGCGCTCCAGGCTGGTGGCGTACGCGTCGTCCGCGCCGGGCGCCCCGTCGACGAGGGCCTGTGTCGCCTCGTCCATGGTCCGCTGGGCCTCGGCGACTCCGGTGCGCCGGGCCAGGAACTCGCGTACGGTCTCGCCCGGCCGCCGCTCCGGCTCCTGCGGGAGGTGACCGACGGTCGCGGTCGGCGGGGACAGCCGCAGCTCGCCCTCCTCCGGTGCGGTCAGCCCGGCGAGCAGGCGCAGCAGCGTGGACTTGCCCGCGCCGTTGGCCCCTACCAGGCCGATCACGTCTCCGGGCGCCACGACGAGGTCGAGCCCGCTGAACAGGGAACGGTCGCCGTGACCGGCGGCGAGGTTCTTGGCGACGAGGGTGGCACTCACAGAGCGCGATCCTAGTCGCCGCGCAGGGCCGCGAGCACCTTCGTTTCAGCGCGCCATCGCCTCCACCAGCACACCCCCCGAGGTCCGCGCCACCACGAACGACTCCCCCTTCACTGCCTTCGCGTCCAGCGCGATGCGGTGGCGGCCCGCTTCCAGGACGCCGTCGAAGACCTCGTGGGTGTGGGTGCGGTAGAGGCGGTCGAGGCGGTACGCGGTGAGCTGGACGCGGCACGGCGAGGTGACCTCGACGCCCGCCTCACCGTCGGCGGCCACCAGACGGGTCAGGCGCCGCTGTTCGACCGGGCTGCGGTCCAGGGCGTGTTCGATCTGCGCGACCAGCAACGGCACGATCGGCGCGAGGCCGTCGACGTACGCCACGTCGACTCCGGCCTCCATGAAGGCGCGGCGTGCTGCGGCGCGCTTTTCCTCGCCGATGCCACGGCCGAAGGCGACGGCGCCGTAGGTGCGCAGTTCGTCGACGGCGACGCCGCTCACGTCGTGGGTGATCTCGACGCCGATGCCGATGGTGCGCAGGGCGGCGGCGAGCTTGGCCAGGAGGGCGACGCGGGCGCCGATGAGCAGGACCCGGCGGCGGGGCGCCTCGGAGTCGCCGTCGAGCAGGGAGCCCAGCGCCGAGCGGTACTCGGCGGCGTGGAAGCGGAAGGGCCCGATGCCGTGGTAGCCGTTGAGCTCCAGGTCGGCGTGTTCGTCGGTCTGCCAGGCGAAGTCCCGCCAGACGTAGTCGTCGCCCACCTTGTCGATGAGCGCGGTGACCGCTCCGCATGCGAGGTCCTCGCATTCGGGGCAGCCGTAGATGACGTAGCGGCCGCCTGGAAGCGGGGCCTCCGCCTCCAGCAGCAGGCTGCGGACCTGTGCGGTGAAGATGGCGGGCGGGACGTCGGAGGCGAGAGGGGAGACGGCGTCGAGGTCGGAGAGCTGGAACAGCAGCGGGCGTCCGTCGACGATGAAGTCCACGAAATCCCGGTGCACCTGGTAGTCACCGTTGGCGAGGACGCCACCGGCACGCATTGCCGGTGCCAGGCCGAAGGTCGCGTACTCGGCAGACATGCTGTGAGTATCCCCAGAGCGGGACCGATATGAGCGCGGCATGACATATTCCGCATACGCCCCCGGACGACTGCGAACGGCTGGCCGAAGGAACGCGTCGGCCGCGCGGGGGGTGTGGCACGCGGAGGAGGCGGCTCTGCGGCTCGCCCCCTCCCGCGTGCGTGCGTGCCGCTCAGCCGTGGTCGTGGCCCAGCGGGTCGCCCTCCGTCTCGGTGCCGGCGCCCGGGCCGACCCTGATCTCGAAGTCTCCGTCATACTTCTTGTGGCCCTCGATCACGGCGAGTTCGACAGCCTCCGAGCCCATCTCGGTGCGCACGATGATCGGGTCCCGGCGCAGATCGCGCATGAGTGCGACGCACATGCCGATCATCACGAGGACGAACGGCGCGGCTGCCAGGATCGTGAGGTTCTGCAGGCCGGTGAGCGCATCGCCCTGACCGCTTCCGACGAGCAGCATGATGGCGGCGACGGCTCCGGTCACCACGCCCCAGAACACGACGACGAACCGGCCGGGTTCCAGTGCCCCCTTCTGGGACAGCGTGCCCATCACGATGGACGCGGCGTCGGCGCCCGAGACGAAGAAGATGCCGACCAGGATCATCACCAGCAGGCTGGTGGCGGTCGCGATCGGGAACTCCTGCAGCACGGCGAAGAGTTGCCCCTCGGGGGTGTCCTCACCGGCGAGTGCGCCGCCTTCCCTCAGCTTCATCGCCGTACCGCCGAAGATCGCGAACCAGATGAGGCTGACGGTGCTGGGCACGAGGATGACGCCGCCGACGAACTGCCGGATGGTGCGCCCGCGGCTGATGCGTGCGATGAACATGCCCACGAACGGCGTCCAGGAGATCCACCAGGCCCAGTAGAAGACGGTCCAGCTGCCGAGCCAGTCGGCGACCCCTTCGCCGCCGCTGGCCTCGGTGCGGCCGGCGAGCTGGGGCAGGTCGCCCAGGTAGGCGAAGATCGAGGTGGGCAGCAGGTCGAGCACGATGATCGTGGGGCCCGCGATGAACACGAAGACCGCGAGGATCAGGGCGAGCACCATGTTGGTGTTGGACAGCCACTGGATGCCCCGCTCGATGCCGGAGACGGCCGAGAGGACGAAGGCCAGGGTCAGTACGGCGATGATGGCGACGAGCAGGCCCTCGCTGACGTCGTCCATCCAGTCCAACTCCTGGAAGCCGGAGCCGATCTGGAGCGCGCCGAGGCCGAGGGAGGCCGCGGAGCCGAAGACGGTGGCGATGATCGCGAGGATGTCGATCACCCGTCCCCCGGCGCCGTTGGCGTGCTTCTCACCGATCAGCGGGGTGAACACCGCGCTGATGGTCTGGCGCCGGCGCTTGCGGAAGGTGCTGTAGGCGATGGCGAGGCCGACCACCGCGTAGATCGCCCAGGGGTGCAGCGTCCAGTGGAAGAGGGTGGTGGCCATCGCCGTCTCCATGCGCTCTGCGGAGTCGGCAGGGTTGGTGCCGGGCGGTGGGGCGTTGTAGTGCGAGAGCGGCTCGCTCACGCCGTAGAACATCAGCCCGATGCCCATGCCCGCGCTGAACATCATCGCGACCCAGGACACGGTCTTGAACTCGGGTTTCTCGCCCTCGGCGCCGAGGTGGATGCGGCCGTAGCGGCTGATCGCCAGCCACAGGGCGAAGACCACGAAGCCCGAGGCGGCCAGGATGAAGGCCCAGCCGGCGTTGTGGATCAGGCCGTCGAGCATCTTCGTGGACACGCTCTCCAGCGAGTCCGTGGCGGCCCAGCCCCAGATCACGAAGGCCAGGGTGATGACGGCGGTGACGCCGAACACCACTCGGTCGGTGCTGCGGTGGCCGGGATCGTCCGGAGGGCCTTCCCGGCCACCTCTCTTCTTAAGATCGTCAGTCATCAGCGGCACCTTCCCCGGGAAACCGTGGATACGCCGTCTCCACGTCGTCTCCCAGGACCTACCACAGATTCCGCCAATCGCAGCCGTTTCAGCAGTCGGTGTCGGGCTCACCAGCGGCGAGGTGATACGGAGCGCGCTCATCCAGGAGGAGCGGAACAAGGGCACGCAAGGACTGCCGAAGCGGCACAAAAGCCCCCGTAGCGGTCGATTTCGCCTTCACTCCGTGCAGCGTGAGCTCGTCCTTGGTCTGCGCGTACTGGTCGGTGGTGAGCCGGTATCCGCAGGGCGGGTCCGCGATCACCTCGGCGGGTTCGGCCGGGTCGTTGTCGGCGCCGCCGACGTAGACGGGCCCGGTGTCGGCGAAGCCCGCGAGCCTGGCCAGGCCGGTCGCCGCCTCGACCTGTCCGCGACGGGCGTCGGTGAAGTCGAACAGGCCGTCCAGCGCCGCGACCTGGGAGTACACCCGGCGCCGGTTGTTGAGCGACTCGTCGGCCTTCTCCTCCTCGGTCAGCGGATCGACGCGGCTCTCGATCAGCAGGCCCACCGAATGCTTGACGCCGGACATGTTCCGCAGGATGCGTTCCTGCCCGTCACCGGCGACCTGCTTGATCGGATCACCCGTCTCGGGGTCGGTCCAGATCCCGTACGTGCCGGTCGAGTAACCGGCGCCGGACGCGGCGGGGCGCACGTACGACCCGGAGAGGGCCTGGGCCTCGTCGTGGACGCGGGCGTCCGTGTTGAGGTTGCGCGGCCACAGGTCGAACAGGTCCTTGTCGTAGTACGGGGGTGTGGCGCCGTACTCGTGCAGGTCGTAGATCACGTCGGGGCGCTGGTCGCGGATGACCGCGGCCAGGGCGCGTCCCTCGGCGGTCTGGAGTGCGAGGTGGTCGCGGTTGACGTCCACGCCGTCGCTGTTGCCGCGGGTGTCGGCGGCCCGGCCGTCGGGGTTGGCCGTGGGCACCACCAGCAGGGTGGTGCGCTCCAGGAAGCGCCGGGTCTGCCGGTCCTTCGCGTAGGCCAGGTCGCGGACGGTGGACAGGCAGGCCTCGCGGCCGGAGGGTTCGTCGCCGTGCTGGCTGCAGATCAGCAGCACCTTGTTCGGGGTGGGGTGGGTGCCGATCCGGACGAGCTGGAGCGGGCGGTCCTGCTTCGTCGTGCCGATCCGGCTGACGGAGACCCGCTTGCTCGCCCTGTCGACGGCCGCGAGGAAGTCCTGCTCCTCGGGCTGGCTGGTCCAGCGGGCGCCGTTCGACTTCTCGAAGCCGGTGCGGGGCGTGGAGTCGGCGGCGTGGGCCGGTACGGCGACGATGGATGCGGCGAGGGCCGCGGCGACCAGGGTGACTGCTCGGGTGCGGGTCACTGGCCTCCCTCCGGGATGCGGTGAGTGGTGGTGCGGGGCGCGGCGGTCAAGCCGTCGAGGGGCGCGGCCTCGGGAGCCGCGGCGGAGACGGAGCCCGCCGTGGCGCGTGCGAAGGCGTGGGCGCCGCCGACCAGCGGGACGCGGGCCTTCGTACGGGAGAGATCGAGGGTGAGCGTCGGCTTGGTCGACGGAGGGTCGATCAGGTCCTTGTCCGTGCCCGCGACGATCAGGGCGAGGCGGTGGCCGGTCGGCACCACGTGGTCGGTGGCCGCCAGGTCGAGGGTGATCGTGTACGCCTTGCCCGGGGTGAGCGGTGCGCCCTTCAGGTCGGAGGCGTGGTTGCCCAGGTCGGCCCAGCCGCGGCTGACGACGGTGTGGCCGACGTCGGCCGTCCGGGCCCGCGTCTCCTTGAAGCAGGAGCTGTCGCCGGTGGTGCTCGCGCCCCAGCAGGTGCGGTCGGTGAGGGTGGTGATGCCTTCGCCGCTCGACGCGTAGTCGCGGATGGTGTCGGGGCCGAGGTCCACGAGGACGGCGGAGAGGTGGGCCGTCGAGGTGGTCGGGGTCGCGGTGACCGTGACCTCGGAGGAGCCGGACAGGCGCAGGTCGCGGGTGAGCGGCATGGTGACGAAGCCCGCCTTGTCCGGGGTGGCCCGGTCGATGTTCGCGGCCCAGTCGGTCTCGCTGTGCTGCGGGTCGTCGGTGAAGGTCTCGGTGCCCTTGCCCTTGCGCAGGCCGAGGCTGCCGACGCCGGCCTCGGTGCCCTTGGCGGGGCGCAGGGTGGTCGCGTCGGTGCCGCGCGGCGGCCAAGTCTTGGAGGTGCTCCACTGGTCGGGGTGGCGCTCGATGTCGGCCATCGGCTCACGGTCGATGCCGTTGTCGTAGCCGAGGAGTTCGTGGTCGAACCAGCGGTGCAGGGTCTCGACCCACTCGGCGCGGCGGAAGTCGAAGGGGTCGACGTGGCCGGTCTGGGAGAGCCAGATCTTGCGCTCGACGCCGTGCTTGGCCAGGGCGTCCCACCACTGGCCGACGTGCTTCATACGGACGTTGAGGTCCTGCATGCCGTGGATCAGGAAGACGCTCGCCCTGACCTTGCGCGCGTCCTTCACGTAGTCACGCTCGGTCCACAGCGGCGTCCAGTCGCCGGTGCGCGGGGCCCCGTCGACGAGCTTCTGCTGGACTGCGCCGCACTTGGCTCGGGCGTCGGGGCTGTTGACGTAGTCGGAGAGCCACTCGGGGCCGGAGTCGTACAGCGGGGCGCCCTGCTGGAAGTAGTAGTCGTACCAGGAGGAGATGGCGCTGATCGGGACGATGGTCCTCAGGCCCTCGACGCCGGTTGCGGCGACGCCGTTGGCGATGGTGCCGTCCCAGCTCTTGCCGATCATGCCGGTGCGGCCGTTGGTCCAGGTCGCCTTGGCCTTGGTCGTGCCGGTGCGGGTCGTGTACGCCTTGCCGCGGCCGTTCAGCCAGTCGACGACGGCCTTCGCGGAGAGGATGTCGGAGCGGCCGCCGACGTCCACGCAGCCGTCGGAGCGGTTGGTGCCGGCGAGGTCGACGCCGACGAAGGCGTAGCCGCGGGGCACGAAGTAGTTGTCGTAGAACAGCGGCATTTGGACGACGTCGCCGTCGGCGTCGTACGTCTTCTTCTGGCTCTCGTTGCCGCGCCCGCAACAGGAGTAGTACGGGCTGGCGTCCATGATGACGGGGATCCTGCGGCCCTGTGCCGCCGCCTCCCGGGGGCGGACGACGTCGACGGCGACGCGGTCGGTCTTTCCGTCGCGGTCGTCGTCGAGTCCGGTGTCCACCCATACGGCCTCGCGGATGGCGTTCTCGTACGAGTACACGGGCTTGCTCTCCCGCGGGGCGGCTTGCGCCGTCGCGGGTGAGAGGAACGTGGCCGTCAGCGCGGCTGCGGCCACCGTCGCGAGCGGTCTCCAGATCGTGAAGCGCATGCGTTTCGGCATGCGCGGACGGTACATCGGTCAACTCTCGTGCAGAAGGGGGCGACTGATGGCATGTGAGGTCACGTGTGGCCGATAAACGTCTGCCGGACGAGTGGACTCATGTCGGCCGAATGGCGATCGTGTGACAGCGGTGGTCATGGACACACCCGTGACACAGGGGGTGAATAGGCTCCGGACAGACTTCGGGCCCCTACGACTTGGAGCTTTCGTGCACCGCAGATTCATGGCGCCGGGCGCACTGGCGACCGCCTCGCTGATGCTGGCGATCCCGGCGTCGGCCGCGAGCCACTCCCCCGGCGCTCCGGGCATCGGCGATCCCTACTACCCGGCCTACGGCAACGGCGGATACGACGTCTCCCACTACGACCTCCGGCTGAAGTACCAGCCGGCCACGGACGAGCTGGAGGGGACGGCGACCCTGCTGGCGAGGACCACGCAGGATCTGTCCCGGTTCAACCTTGACTTCCTGCTGGACGTCAGCGAGGTCCGGGTCAACGGCGCGAAGGCGTCGTTCGCGACCTCGGGCGAGCACGAGCTGGAGATCACGCCGAAGAAGCCGCTGGCCAAGGGCACGGACGTCACGGTGGTCGTGCGCTACCGCGGCGTGCCGTCGTCGAAGGAGGCGTACGGCTTCACCAACTGGCACCGCACCGCGGACGGCGGAGTCGCGGCGAACGAGCCCGAGGCCGCCTGGTGGTGGTTCCCCAGCAACGACCACCCGCTCGACAAGGCGACGTACGACGTCTCGGTGCTGGTCCCGGACGGCACGCAGGCCATCTCCAACGGCACGCTGCAGTCGACGAGTTCACGCCTGGGCTGGACCCGCTACAACTGGCGCTCCGACAAACCGCAGGCGACATATCTGGCCACGCTCGCGGTCGGCCGGTTCGACGTGACGACGGGGACGAGCGAGAGCGGCATTCCGGTCATCAACGCGTACAGCAAGGACCTGGGCGCCAACTCCGGCGCGGCGCGGGCGAGTATCGAGCGGACCGGGGAGATCGCCGACTGGCTGAGCGGGTACTTCGGGCCGTACCCCTACAACGCGCTCGGCGGCTATGTGCCGAACACGAAGACCGGGTACGCGCTGGAGACGCAGACCCGGCCGTTCTACAGCCCGTCGAACTTCGCGAACGGGACGAACACTTCTGTCGTGGTCCATGAGATCGCCCACCAGTGGTACGGCGACCTGGTGTCCGTGAAGGACTGGAAGGACATCTGGATCAACGAGGGGTTCGCCCGCTACGCACAGTGGCTGTGGTCGGAGCACGAGGGTGAGGGGACGGCGCAGGAGATCGCCGACTACGTGTACGCCTCGCGTGCGGCCGGCGATGCCTTCTGGACGGTCAAGCCCGGGGATCCGGGGCCGGAGAAGCAGTTCCACATCGCGGTCTACGACCGGGGTGCGCTGACCCTGCAGGCGCTGCGCAACGAGATCGGGGACGAGGCGTTCTTCGCCATCCTCAAGGGCTGGACGCAGAAGTACGCCTACGGCAACGCGTCGGTGGCCGACTTCCGTCGGTACGCCGAGGAGGTGTCCGGGCAGCCGCTGGCAGCGCTCTTCGACACCTGGCTGTTCGAGCCGTCGAAGCCGGCCGCGCCGGCCGCACGCGCGGCGTCCATCGCCAGGTCGGACACGGATCCGGTGCAGCCGAAGTCCTGGAAGAAGATCGCGGCGACGAATGGCGTGCACGAGCACTGACGTCGACGGGCGCCCTATGAACCCTCGAATGTGGCTGCGCGCTCGATGAGTTCGTCCCTGCCTATCGGTGCCGTCCGCGTCGACGGCACCGTGCAGGCATGGGCGCCGGCCACCGCGCCGTACAGAGCGCAGCGGTGCGGTGGCTCGCCGGTGAGCCTGCCGTGGAGGAAGGCGGCCGCGAAGGCGTCACCGGCGCCGTTGGAGTCGACCACGGGGGCCGCGGGCCGGACCGGCGGGACGTGACTCAACTCGCCGTCGGTCAGCAGGTAGGCGCCCTCGGCTCCGGCCGTGGCCACGACCACCTCGGCCCTCCCCCGCTCGGCGATGCGGCGCATGGTCCGCTCGGGGTCGTCCAGGGCGGCCGTCGACAGGAACACGACGTCCGCCGCGTGGGCGAAGGGCTCGTGGTACGGGTTCTCGCCGTCCCAGTTGTGGAGGTCGGTGGAGAGCGTGACACCGGCCTCGAGGAGGGTCGGCAGGGCGTGGGCGCACGGTTGGGTGATGGAGACGTGGGCATGTCGGCTCGCGGCGGCGAGAGCCCGGACCGTCTCTTCCGGCAAGCGGTCCTCGGCGTATCCGCGGCTTGTGTCGTACAGGGACAGCCGCCGTCCGTCCGGCCCGACCAGGTTGACCGCGCGCTTGGTGCCGGCGGGCTGCGGGATCGCGGTGAGGGCGATGCCGTGCTCCCGGTGCAGGGCGCGCACGAGGTCGCCCTCGGGGTCCTCGCCGAGGAAGTCGACGTGGTGGGTACGCAGACCGAGGCTGCTCAGACCGACGGCCACGAAGTCCCCGGTCTGCCCGGCGCGGGTGCGGATCCCTGAGTCGATCATGTAGCTGTCGGCGTACGGGAGCGGCAGCTCGGGGACGTACACGATGATGTCCACGCCGGCGCCGCCCAGCACCAGAACGTCGGTGTCGCGGCTCAACTCCGGTCCTCCCCGTGGTCGTAGACCGTGACGGTGATCCCCCGTCGGACCAGCCGCTCGGTGATCAGCGGCTCGACATGGGACCACTTGCCACCGGCCAGACCGCAGCCTATCCGCGGCATGTGTATGGACGCGCCGAGTTCCGTCGTCCTGTCGGCCAGCCGCTCCAGCGCCGCGTCGATCGCCTCGTAGCGCACGGGTACGCCCTTGCTGCCGGTGCGGATTCCGCGCTGCCCGACCATGTTGGCCACCCAGACGTACGGCTCGACCTGGACGAACTGGACCGCGCCGAGCCCGAAGTCGTTCGAGGCGCGCTCGCGGTGCCATACGCGGTAGGACTTCTCCGGTTCCGGCCAGCGGCGCGACAGGGCCAGGACGAAGCCCTTTCCCCATCCCCCGATGTCGTTGCAGACATGGGCGATCACCTTGACGCCCTTGCCCGACGCAACGGTGGCGTCACCCCGGACATACGTGATCTCCGACATGACGCCACCGTAGAGGCCGCCTCTGACAACGGCCTTCGAATTACTTCGTGAGCTCGGTCAGCTCCTGGTCCTCCGCGCGGTTCGCCCTGCGGCGGATCGCGTACCAGCCTGCGACCAGCATCGCGGCGATCACCGGGATGAGGAGGAGGGTCTTGCGGCCGACCTCGGGGTCGTTCCACATCATGGCGAGGCAGGCGAGCAGGAAGACGATCGTGGCGATCTCCGTGACCGGGCTGCCGGGGAGGCGGAAGTGCGGTCGGTCCACCAGGCCCGCCTCGGCGCGGCGGACGAAGATGAGGTGGCAGACCATGATGATCACCCAGGTCGAGATGATGCCGAGAGAAGCGACGTTCAGCACGATCTCGAAGGCCTGGCTGGGCATGAGGTAGTTCAGGCCGACGCCGAGGACGCACACCGCACAGGTGAGCAGGATGCCGCCGTACGGCACCTGGCTGCGGTTCATGCGCGCCGTGAACTTCGGGGCGGAGCCCGCCATCGCCATCGAGCGCAGGATGCGGCCCGTCGAGTAGAGACCGGAGTTGAGGGAGGACATCGCCGCCGTCAGGACCACCAGGTTCATCACGTCGTCGGCAGCCGGGACGCCGATCTTCGACAGGACCGTGACGAACGGGCTCTGGTCGGCAGAGTAGACCGAGCCGGGCAGGAGGAGGGCCAGCAGGACGACCGAGCCGACGTAGAACAGGCCGACACGCCACATGATCGAGTTCACCGCGCGCGGGACGACCTTCTCCGGCTCGGCGGTCTCGCCCGCCGCGACACCGACCAGCTCCAGGGCGGCGTACGCGAAGATCACACCCTGCATGACCAGGACGACGGGCATCAGGCCGTGCGGGAAGACACCGCCGTTGTCGGTGATGACGCTCAGGCCGGGCGTCGTACCGCCCACCTCGTGCTGAGTGGCGAGCAGGAAGATGCCGACGAACATGAAGGCCACCAGGGTGGCGACCTTGATGATCGCGAACCAGAACTCCATCTCGCCGAAGATCTTCACCGAGATCAGGTTCACCGCGAGGACCACCGCCAGGGCGATCAGGGCCAGTACCCACTGCGGGATGTCGGTGAACAGGCTCCAGTAGTGCGTGTAGAGCGCGATCGCGGTGATGTCGGCGATGCCGGTCGTCGACCAGTTCAGGAAGTACATCCAGCCGGCGACGTAGGCGCCCTTCTCACCGAGGAACTCGCGCGCGTACGACACGAAGGAGCCCGAGGAGGGGCGGTAGAGCACGAGCTCGCCGAGGGCCCTCACCACGAAGAAGGCGAAGATGCCGCAGACCAGGTAGGCAATTGCCAGCGCCGGGCCCGCGTTGTGGAGGCGGCCGCCGGCGCCGAGGAAGAGGCCGGTGCCGATGGCCCCGCCGATGGCGATCATGTTGACGTGGCGGGCCTTGAGGTCCTTGCTGTAACCGGCGTCGCCCGCATCCGCGGGCACCTGGGCCGCGTCGGTGCGAGGTGCGGCCACTGCCGTGTTCACGGCGTCCTTGCTCACGGGTGGTACCACTCTCTGGTGCGCCCGAGCGGATTGCGCTCGGGTGGCCGGACGTACGTATGGCCTGTGCGCTTGATAAGTGCACAGACCAAGGGGTCACCTTCCCCCGGAAAACCAGGCTCACGCGGTGGCGGACGTCACACAGCGTTACTTCTCACACGGTGGTGCCGCCCCGCCCCACGAGTCGCCGGAGGTGTCACAGCACCGGTGAGACAGCGATACTGCTGCACATGACGACCGGCACCGAGGAGACGACCCTCACGATCGACGAGCTGGCCGCGCGGGCGGGCATGACGGTCCGCACGGTGCGGTTCTACGGCACCAAAGGGCTGCTGCCGCCTCCGGTGCTGGGTCCGCGCAGAGTGGGCCACTACGGGCGCGAGCACCTGGCCCGGCTGGCGCTCATCGAGGAGTTGCAGCAACAGGGCATGACGCTCGCGGCGATC
This sequence comes from Streptomyces sp. NPDC111606, assembly GCF_055656945.1. Lineage (NCBI taxonomy): Bacteria > Bacillati > Actinomycetota > Actinomycetes > Kitasatosporales > Streptomycetaceae > Streptomyces > Streptomyces sp. NPDC111606. The sequence goes on along the minus strand of NZ_JBVKBY010000003.1, from coordinate 461,863 downwards.
GAGCGGTATGTGCAGCAGCTGCCGCCGGATCTGGACGCCCATGACCTCGCCATTCACCGGGCCGTGGTGGCCTCCTGGGCGCCGGACGCCGTGGAGACGGTGACGCGGCCGGAGCTGGAGCGGCGGGCGGGGCGGGCGCTCGGCGACGACGACGTGGAGCGGCTGGTCGCGATGGGTGTGGTGAAGCCGGACGACGGCGGCGACGGCTACCGCGTCGACCTCGGACTGCTGCGGCTGGGTGTCGGGCTGCTGGACGTACCGCTGTCGCAGGAGGCGATCCTCGCGGCGCGCAGGGTGCTCATCGGACACTCACGGTCCGCCGCGCACGAGTTGGCGCAGCTCTTTCGTGGTGAGGTTTCGCAACGCGCCACGCAGGACGTGAAGTCACTGTCCGCGCACATGCAACCCCTGGTGGTGCAGGCTCTGTTGACGACCTTTCAGCGGTCCCTGCGCGAGGAGCTGCGGGATTGGCTGGGCGGCGTCTCAGAGGAAGGCCGATCCGCCTGACACGTTGAGCGTCTGCCCGGTCAGGAAGCCGCTGCCCTCGTCCACGACGTACAGCAGCGTCGACACCAGGTCGGACGGTGCCTGCGCCTTCGGCACCGCCCGCCGGTCGCGGACGTGCTCGAAGCCGCCGTCCGCGCCGGCCCCGCGCTCGATGGGCGCTATGGCGTTGACCGTGATGTCGTACGGCGCGAGGGCCGCGGCGAGCGAGCGTGTGAAGCCGATCAGGCCCATCTTCGAGGCGACGTACGGGACCATCGTGGGCGGTGCGGTGAGCACGGCCGCCGAGGCGATGTTGACGACGCGGCCCCAGCCGGCCGCCTTCAGATACGGCAGCGCGGCACGGGTCACCAGGAACGGCGCCTCCAGGTTGACGCGCATGATCCGGCGCCACTCCTCGACCGACGTCTCCTCGAAGAGGTTCGCGGGATGGACGTCGGCACTGTTGACCACGACGTGCAGCGTGCCGAACCGGTCGATGACGCGCTCCAGCCCCTGGCACACCTGGGCCTCGTCGGTGACGTCGGCCGTCAACTCCACATAGTCCAGGACCTTTCCGGCGGTCTCCGGCTGCGGGACGAGGTCGAGACCGGCGACCCGGTACCCCCGCCCGGCGAGCGCGACGGCGAACTCCTGCCCGAGGCCCTGTGCCGCTCCGGTCACCAGGGCGGTACGCGTCTCCATGAGGCGAGTGTGATGAGCCGTCAGGAACCGGGCAAGGGGGCCTGTGCTCCCCAACGGGCTTTACGGAAGGGGCAGATCGGCCCCCGGAGCGGGGCCGGCAGGGGCAGCGGAAGCGAAGAACTCCCCCGCCGCCCCTGGTGTCACGCGTCCCCGAAGCGCTCCCCCTTGTCCGCCTTCTCCACCAGCAGCGCCGGCGGCGCGAACCGGTCGCCGTACTGCTCCGCCAGCTCACGCGCGCGGGCAGTGAAACCGGCGACGCCGCCCTCGTAGCCGTTGATGTACTGCAGGACACCGCCGGTCCAGCCGGGGAAGCCGATGCCGAAGATGGAGCCGATGTTGGCGTCGGCGACCGACGTCAGGACGCCTTCCTCCAGGAGCCGGACCGTGTCCAGGGCCTCGGAGAACAGCATGCGTTCCTGCATGTCCCGGAAGGGGATCTGCGTGCCCTCGCGGGTGAAGTGCTCGCGCAGGCCCGGCCAGAGGCCTGTCCGCTTGCCGCCCTCGTCGTAGTCGTAGAAGCCCGCTCCCCCGCTGCGGCCCTCGCGGCCGAACTCGTCGACCATGCGGTCGATGACGGCCTCGGCGGGGTGGGACGCCCAGACGCCGCCCGCCTCCTCCACGGCCCGCTTCGACTCGTTGCGGATCTTCCGCGGGAGGGTGAGCGTCAGCTCGTCCATCAGGGACAGGACCTTGGCCGGATAGCCCGCCTGGGCCGCCGCCTGCTCCACCGACGCGGGCTCGATGCCCTCGCCGACCATCGCCACGCCCTCGTTGATGAAGTGGCCGATGACGCGGGAGGTGAAGAAGCCGCGGGAGTCGTTGACGACGATCGGCGTCTTGTTGATCTGCCGGACCAGGTCGAAGGCGCGGGCCAGCGCCTCGTCGCCGGTCCGCTCGCCCTTGATGATCTCGACGAGCGGCATCTTGTCGACGGGCGAGAAGAAGTGCAGTCCGACGAAGTCGGCCTGGCGGTCCACGCCCTCGGCCAGCACCGTGATCGGCAGGGTCGAGGTGTTGGAGCACAGCAGCGCGTCCGGCTCGACGATGCCCTGGATCTCCTGGAAGACCTTGTGCTTGAGCTCGGGGTTCTCGAAGACGGCCTCGATCACCGCGTCGCAGCCGGCCACGTCCTGCGGATCGGCCGTCGGCGTGATGCGGGCCAGCAGCGCGTCGGCCTTCTCCTGCGTCGTACGGCCCCGGGAGACCGCCTTGGCGCACAGCTTCTCGGAGTAGCCCTTGCCCTTGACTGCGGCTTCCAGCGCCACGTCCTTGAGGACCACGTCGATGCCCGCGCGGGCGCACGAGTAGGCGATGCCGGCGCCCATCATCCCGGCGCCGAGGACGGCGACCTTGCGGACCTTGCGGGGCTCGATGCCCCCCGGCCGGTTGGCGCCGGAGTTGACGGCCTGGAGGTCGAAGAAGAACGCCTGGATCATGTTCTTCGACGTCTGGCCCGCCGCCAGCTCCACGAAGTAGCGCGCCTCGATGGCCTGCGCGGTCTCGAAGTCGACCTGGGAGCCCTCGACGGCGGCCGCGAGGATGTTGCGCGGGGCCGGGTAGGGGGCGCCATTGGTCTGCTTGCGCAGGTTGGCCGGGAAGGCGGGCAGGTTCGCCGCGAACTTGGGGTTGGCCGGTGTACCGCCGGGGATCTTGTAGCCCGGCCGGTCCCAGGGCTGCTGCGACTCGGGGTGGGCCTCGATGAAGGCGCGGGCCTTGGCGAGCAGTTCCTCCTGGGTGGCGGCCACGTCGTCGATCAGGCCGTTCTGCAGGGCGCGCTGCGGGTTGTACTGGGTGCCCTGGAGGAGGACCTTCAGCAGGGCGTCGGCGATGCCGAGGAGTCGGACGGTGCGGACGACGCCGCCGCCGCCCGGGAGCAGGCCGAGGGTGACCTCGGGGCAGCCGATCTTGGAGCCGGGCGCGTCCAGGGCGATGCGGTGGTGGCAGGCGAGCGCGATCTCGTAACCGCCGCCCAGGGCCGCGCCGTTCATCGCGGCGACGACCGGCTTGCCGAGGGTCTCGATGCGCCGCAGCTGGCGCTTGATCGCCATGCCGCCCTCGAAGAGGTCCTGCGCGGTGTCCGGCGTGACGCGGATCAGGTCGCGCAGGTCGCCGCCGGCGAAGAAGGTCTTCTTGGCGGAGGTGATGATGACACCGCGGATGGTGTCCTTCTCGGCCTCCAGCCGGTCGGTGATGACGGCGAGGGAGTCGCGGAACGCCTGGTTCATGGTGTTCGCGGACTGGTTGGGGTCGTCGAGGACGAGCGTGACGACGCCGGCGCGGTCCTGTTCCCAGCGGATGGTGGTGGACTCAGTGCTCATGTGGAGGTGCTCCGTGTGATCCGTCGGGAGGGGGTCAGATGCGCTCGACGATCGTGGCGATGCCCATGCCGCCGCCGACGCACAGCGTGGCGAGGCCGTACCGCTTGTCCTGGCGCTCCAGTTCGTCGACGAGCGAGCCGAGGATCATCGCGCCGGTCGCGCCGAGCGGGTGGCCGAGGGCGATGGCGCCGCCGTTGACGTTGACCTTGTCCAGGGACAGGCCCATGTCCTTCACGAAGCGCAGGACGACGGCCGCGAAGGCTTCGTTGATCTCGACGAGGTCGATGTCGTCGATGGTCAGCCCGGCCTTGGCGAGCGCCTTGCGGGTCGCGGGCGCGGGGCCGGTGAGCATGATGGTGGGCTCGGAGCCGGAGACGGCGGCGGAGATGATGCGGGCGCGCGGGGTGAGGCCGTAGCGCTCGCCGACCTCCTTGTTGCCGATCGCGACGAGCGAGGCGCCGTCGACGATGCCGGAGGAGTTGCCCGCGTGGTGGACGTGGTCGATCTTCTCGACCCAGTGGTACTTCTGCAGGGCGACGGCGTCGAAGCCGCCCAGGTCGCCGATGTCCGCGAAGGACGCCTTCAGCTTGGCGAGCGAGTCGGCGGTGGTGCCCGGGCGCAGGTGCTCGTCGTGGTCGAGGACGACGAGGCCGCTGCGGTCCTTGACCGGGACGACGGAGCGGTCGAAGCGCCCCTCCTTCCAGGCCGTCGCCGCCCGCTCCTGGGACAGCGCCGCGTACTCGTCGACGTCGCGGCGGGAGAAGCCCTCGATGGTGGCGATCAGGTCGGCGCCGATGCCCTGCGGCACGAAGTTCACGGAGAGGTTGGTCATCGGGTCGTTGAACCAGGCGCCGCCGTCGGAGGCCATCGGCACCCGGGACATGGACTCGACGCCGCCCGCGAGGACGAGGTCCTCGAAGCCCGAACGGACCTTGGCGGCGGCCATGTTCACGGCCTCCAGGCCCGACGCACAGAAGCGGTTCTCCTGCACGCCCGCGACCGTGTCCGGCAGTCCGGCGGCGATCGCGGCGATGCGGGCGATGTCGGAGCCCTGGTCGCCGACCGGGCCGACGACGCCGAGCACGATGTCGTCGATCGCGGCCGGGTCCAGGGTCGGGAAGCGGTCGCGGAGCTCGTGGATGAGGCCGACGACCAGGTCGATCGGCTTGGTGCCGTGCAGGGCGCCGCTCGCCTTGCCGCGGCCGCGCGGGGTGCGGATCGCGTCGTACACGTACGCTTCGGTGCTCACTGGGAAGCCTTTCGGGGATGAGGGTCAGCCGAGCAGGAAAGAGCCTTAGCCCAGCAGGGAACGGCCGATGATTTCCTTCATGATCTCGGTCGTCCCGCCGTAGATGGTCTGGATACGGCCGTCGGTGAAGGCCCGGGCGACCGGGAATTCGCTCATGTAGCCGTAGCCGCCGTGCAGTTGCAGGCAGCGGTCGGCGACGCGCTTTTGCAGCTCGGTCGCCCACCACTTGGCCATGGAGGCGTGCACGGCGTCGAGCTCGCCGTTGTCGTGGTCCGCTATGCAGCGGTCGAGGAAGGTGCGGGTGACGGCACACTCGGTGGCCATCTCCGCGATCTCGAACCGGACGTGCTGCTTGGTGGCCAGCGGCCGGCCGAAGGCCTCGCGTTCCTTGACGTACTCAGTGGTGATCTCCAGCAGGTGCTCGGCGGCGGCGATCGCCGAGACCGCGATGCTCAGCCGCTCCTGCGCGAGGTTCGTCATCAGGTGGACGAAGGCGCCGTCGAGGTCCCCGAGGAGGTTCTCCTTGGGCACGCGGACGTCGTGGAAGAACAGCTCGGCCGTGTCCTGCGCCTTCTGGCCGATCTTGTCGAGGTTGCGGCCGCGCTCGAAGCCCTCCGTGCCGCGCTCGACGACCAGCAGCGACAGCCCGCGCGCGCCGCCCTCGGGGGTCGTCTTCGCCACCACGATCACCAGGTCGGCGAGGATGCCGTTGGAGATGAACGTCTTGGAGCCGTTGAGGACCCAGTGGTCGCCGCGGTCCTCGGCGTGGGTGCGGATGCCCTGGAGGTCGGAGCCGGCGCCGGGTTCGGTCATGGCGATGGCCGTGATCAGCGTGCCGTCGCAGAAGCCTGGCAGCCAGCGCCGCTTCTGCTCGTCGGTGGCGAGCGAGGTGAGGTAGGGACCGATGATGTCGTTGTGCAGGCCGAGCGCGAGGCCCGGGGCGCCCGCGCGCGTGAACTCCTCGGCGAGGACGGCGCTGTAGCGGAAGTCGGGGGTGCCGCCGCCTCCGTACTCCTCGGGCACGGCGAAGCCGAGCAGGCCCTGCTTTCCGGCCGCGCGCCAGGCGTCACGGGAGACGATGCCGTCCTTCTCCCACTGCTCGTAGTACGGCAGCACCTCCCTGGCCAGGAAGCTGCGCACGGTCGCGCGGAACGCGTCGTGCTCGGGGGCGAAGATCTGCCGCTTCATTCGAGGCCCTTCATACCGGCGTCCTCCACATCGAGGCGCTTCGTCAGGTCGGGTACGTCCCAGTCGCGCGCCACGCCCGCGGTGTCGGCACCCGGCTGGGCGGGTCCGGTGCGTACGGCGGTGGGGGTCGCGGAGAAGCGGGGCGCGGGAGCTGGCTGGGTGATGCCGCCGTGGTCGGTGAACGTGCCGCGGGCCGCCAGGTGCGGGTGCCGCGGAGCCTCGTGCAGGGACAGTACGGGCGCCACGCACGCGTCGGACCCCTCGAAGACGGCCGTCCACTCGTCCCGGGTACGGGCCTTGAAGCGGGCCGCGACGGCCTCGCGCAGCTCGCCCCAGCGGGCCCAGTCCTTGCGCGCGCCGGCGTGTTCGGGGATCTCCAGAAGGGTCACGAACTCGTCGTAGAACTGCGGCTCCAGGGCGCCCACGGCCATGTACCGCCCGTCGGCGGTCTCGTAGGTGCCGTAGTACGGGCAGCCGCCGTCCAGGAGGTTCGCGCCGCGCCGGTCCTGCCAGCCGCCGGCGGCGAGCATTCCGTGGATCATCGCGGCGAGGTGGGAGGTGCCGTCGACGATGGCGGCGTCGACGACCTGGCCGGTGCCGGTCGCGCGCGCGTGGTGGAGGGCGGCGAGGACGCCGACGACGAGGTAGAGGGAGCCGCCGGCGTAGTCACCGACCAGGTTGGCGGGGATTGCCGGGGGTTCGTCGGGGTTGCCGATCATGCCGAGGGTGCCGGTGAGCGCGATGTACGCGATGTCGTGTCCGGCGCGCTGGGCGAGCGGCCCCTCCTGGCCCCAGCCGGTCATGCGGCCGTAGACGAGGCGGGGGTTGCGGGCGTGGCAGGCTTCGGGGCCGACGCCGAGGCGCTCGGCGACACCGGGACGGTTGCCCTCGATAAGGATGTCGGCGCGGGCGGCGAGGTCCAGGACGCGGGCCGCGCCGTCGGGGGACTTCAGGTCGACGATCACGGAGCGCTTGTTGCGGTTGGTGATGTCGTACTCGGTGTTGATGGCGAGCCCGGTGCCGCCGGGCCGGTCCACGCGGACGACGTCGGCGCCCAGGTCGGCCAGGAGCATGGCGGCGAAGGGGCCGGGTCCGATTCCGGCCAGCTCGACCACGCGCACGCCGGTGAGCGGGCCGTGCCCGGGCGTCGGTGCCGTTGTCATCCTGCCCCCATTGGCGTGACACAACTGATGTAACACCAGTGATGCTAAGAACGTGTTCCAGCGGACACAAGACCTGACGAGCAAGCGCTTAGCCAATTTACCGGCCGGTCACCCGGCCGGTCACCGTCCGGTCGGGTCAGTCGCGCCCGTCCAGGTCGGCTATCAGCCGTTTCGGCGCGATCACCCGGTAGCTCTCCTCCACCCAGTCGCACAGCAGCTCCGCCGCCGGGGCGCCCTTCTGCTCCAGCGGGATGCTCACCCAGCCCGCCTTGCCCAGGCCGTATCCGGCGGGCTCGGCGCCCGGGCAGGTCAGTGCGTGGGCGTGGGCCGACTCGTCCTTGAGCTTCACGGTGACGCCCATCGGATAGCTGCCGTCGGCGACGCCGAGGAAGACGAACACCTTCTTGTTGACCTTCGCGACCGTCTCGCCCCACGGGAACTCCTCGACGGCGCCCGGCATCCCGAGGGCGAACTCGCGTACTTTTTCCCACTTCTTCAGGGCAGTCCTGGGAACGGCCACCGCTAACCTCCGGGCTCGTCGTCGGGCTCCGCACCCCTCACGCTAGCCTCGGCCACCGACAACGGCGCGTGCTGCGAGACCGAGGGGTGTCATGACCAGGCTGGACAGGACGGATCGCCCGTACGACATCGTGCTCTTCGGAGCGACGGGATTCGTCGGGATTCTCACCGCGGAGTACCTGGCCGCGCATGGACCCGAGGGGTTGCGCTGGGCGATCGCCGGTCGGAGCAAGGAGAAGCTGGAGCGGCTGCGCGACCGGCTGCCGGACGGCGGCAATGGGGTCGGGCTGCTGGAGGCGGACGTCTCCGATCCGGCCTCGATGCGCCGGCTCGCCGAGCACGCGCGTGTGGTGGCCACGACGGTCGGCCCCTACGTGACGTACGGCGAGGACCTCGTGGCGGCCTGCGCGGACACCGGCACCGACTATCTCGATCTGTCCGGTGAGCCGGAGTTCGTGGACCGGACGTACGTCCGGCACGACGCACGCGCGCGTGAGACGGGTGCGCGGCTGGTGCACGCCTGCGGTTTCGACTCCGTCCCGCACGATCTGGGGGCGTACTTCACCGTCCAGCAGCTGCCGGAGGGCGTGCCGCTGACGGTGGACGGGTTCGTGACCGTCGATGCCACCTTCTCGGGCGGCACGTTCGCGTCGGCGCTCAACCAGTTCGCGCGCGGGCGTCAGATGCTGGCCGCCGCGCGTGACCGTGCCCGGCACGAGCCGCGGCTGATGGGGCGACGGGCCCAGGCGCCGACGGGCGCGCCCCGGTTCGCCAAGGAGGTCGGCGCGTGGGCGGTGCCGCTGCCGACGATCGACCCGCAGGTCGTCAAGCGGTCCGCGCGGGCCCTCGATGTCTACGGCCCCGACTTCCGCTACCGCCACTACGCCGCCGTACGGCATCTGCCGATCGCGCTCGGCGGTGTCGCGGCGATGGGCGGGCTCTTCACGGCCGCCCAACTTCCGCCCGCGCGGCGCTGGTTGTCCGACCGGCTCAAGCCGGGCGAGGGGCCCGGCCCGGAGAAGCGCGCGAAGAGCTGGTTCTCCGTCCGCTTCGTGGGTGCGGGCGGCGGCCGGCGGGTCTTCACCGAGGTGTCGGGCGGGGACCCGGGGTACGGGGAGACGGCGAAGATGTTCGCGGAGGGGGCCCTGTCCCTCGCCTTCGACGACCTGCCGCCGACGGCCGGGCAGGTCACGACAGCCGTGGCGATGGGAGACGCCCTGATCGAGCGGCTGCGGTCGGCGGGGATCACCTTCCGGGTGGCCGCCACCCGCTGAACCGTTCCTGCAGCGGCACCCCGGGGTGGCCCCTAGAGCGGCCACCCCGCGATCGTGTAGATCATCCCGACGATCCAGCCGAGCCCGGCCAGCGTGGCGAGAACCAGCACGGCCGTCACGGCACGCTCGACGGGGCGGTCGGGGTCGGCGAGGGGCTTGGGGGAGCGGTGCGTCGTCATGCGACTCAGCCTGCCGACCACCCCAAGGGGCTGACATCCGTACGGGTACTCAGACGAGGTACTCAGCCCGCGGCGCGGGTCGTCGTCAGGCGGGGGCCGGGAGGTTTTTCGCCCCCGCCGCCCGTATCCGTCCCGTACCTGGGGGCTGCCGCCCCCAGACCCCCGCTGTCGGCCTGAACGGCCTCGTCCTCAAACGCCGGACGGGCTGAGATGCACCGGCCGCCGTTGAGAGGCCGTCGACCCAGGCCCCGGCCCTCCCCTTGCCCTAAGTCCTCGTACCGGTCGCCTCCTTCAAGGCCCGTCGGCACAGGGCGTCCGCCCTGCGCGTCGTCTCCGGCAGGCGGTACTCGGGGGTCAGTGCGAGGGTGTGGGCGCAGGCGTTGGGGAGGGTTGCGCGGTGGCCCGCCGAGACGAAGACCGGCTTGACGGTGTCCCGGGTTCGGAGGGCTCGGCCCACCTCCTCGACGCCTGCCAGGAGGGGTGCGGACGATCCGCGCGTGGGGGCGGGGTCGTCGTACGTGAAGGTGAACGGGTTCTTGGCGACGCCGATCGTGGGCAGGCCGGTGAGGACGCCGAGGTGGCTGGCGAGGCCGAAGCGGCGGGGGTGGGCGAGCCCGTAGCCGTCGCAGACGACCAGGCCGGGCGGGCAGGGCAGGGCGTCGAGGGCGGCCAGCAGCGTCGGGATCTCGCGGAAGGCGAGCAGGCCGGGGACGTACGGGAAGGAGATCCGGCCGACGGCCGTGGACTCGACGACGACCTCCAGGGTCGCGGCGTCCAGCACGACGGCCGCTGCCGCCACCACGTCACGCTCGTCGTCGTAGGCCACATCGACGCCGGTCACATGCCCGGATCCGGGCGGTGGCCCCGGCTCGTCGAGCACCACCCTTGCCCGCAGCTCGTCCTGGACGGCGCGGGCCTCTTCCTCGGTCGCGGGCCAGCCCGCGGGGATGTGTACGGTCGTCATGGTGGGCACGAGCGTACGGCGAGGGGGCCGGCCGCCGCGGCCCCAGGGGTAGGCTCGCGATCATGTTCGTGCTGGAGCTGACGTACACCGCACCGATCGAGGCCGTCGACGCCGTGCTGGAGGCACATGTGGCGTGGCTCGACGAGCAATACGCGAGGGGGCATTTCCTGGCGTCCGGGCGCAAGAACCCCCGCGACGGCGGGGTGATCCTCGCCGTCGCGGGGGACCGGGCCCTGATCGAGGAGCTCGCCGCGACCGATCCGTTCGTGGTGGCCGGGGTCTGTGCCTACCGGATCACCGAGTTCTGCGCGACCAAGACGGCGCCGGAACTCGAGCGGTACCGCGAGACGCCGGACTGAGCCTCACTTGTTGCCCAGCGCCTGCTTGAGCTGGGTCTTGTTCATGTCCGAACGACCCCTGATGTTGCGCTGCCTGGCCTCCTCGTAGAGCTGGTCGTAGGTGGGCCCCTGGGAGCCCTTGCCCGACCGTTGGCCGCCCCGCTTGCCGGAGGACATGTCCTGGGTGGACGTGCGGCTGGCGGTCTTCGACTCGCCGGACCGGGCGCGCTCCTTGTTCACCGTCCGTGCCGCGATCTCCTCGGCCCGCCCGGCGCTCTCGCCCCGGTCCTGGGCGCTCTGCTTGATGTGCTCGTACTGGCGTTCCCGCTTGGGGCTCGAACCGCGTGGCATGGGGTCGCTCCTCTCGCCGTCCGCGCCCGAGTACCCACCATGCGCCGTCAGCTCTCCAGCCGTGCGACCCGGCCCTTCTCCCCCGCCGCCCAGCACCCCAGGTCCGGCGTGCAGTCCACGGTGTCGTACGACCCGGTGTCGACGGTCCGCCAGGTGCGCCCGCCGTCGGTCGTCAGGTCGGTGCCGGTGGGGCCGACGGCGAGGGCGGCTGTGCGGCTGTGCGGGAGCCAGGCGACGCCGGAGCGGTAGGCCTGCACCGGCAGCGCGGCGGGCTGCCAGCCGGCGCCCCCGTCGCCGCTACGGGCGGCGGCCCGCGGGGAGGTCTGGTCGGGGCGGTAGTCGCCGCCGACCGCGAGGCCGTGCGTGCGGTCGCGGAAGGCGAGGGCGAAGACGCCGCGGGCCGGATCGCCCGCGGGGATCGGCGAGTCGGCGGCCGTCCAGGTCAGTCCCCGGTCGCGGGAGTGCAGCACCCGCGCGCGTGCGGCCCCGCCGGTGGCCAGCCAGACGTCCTTCGGCCCGGAGCTCACCAGACACTGCCCGCTCGCCGCGAAGCCGGCCTCGCCCTCCTGCGCCGCGGGCATGCCGGCGCTGGGCAGCACCTTCCAGGAGCGGCCGCCGTCGCTGGTCGACAGGATGCGGAACCTGCCCTCCACCGGGTCACTCATCGCCAGGCCGTGGCGACGGTCGAAGAACGTCATGCAGTCGTAGAAGGCCCGCGCGTCGGTGTTGCGGAAGGACTCTGTCCAGGTCGCGCCACCGTCGTCCGTGCGGTACACGCGGGAGGCTTCCCCCTCCCCGATGGCCAGCACCACCGCGCGGCGCGCGTCGAACGCCTCGATGTCCCGGAACTGCAGCTCAGCCGCGCCCGGCGGCGAGACGTTCCGCCAGCTCGCGCCGCCGTCGGTGGTGCGCACAACAGTGCCCCCGGTTCCGGCCAGCCACGCGGTGTTCCGGCTGACGGCGGACAGTCCCCGGAATCGCACCTCGGGTGTGCCGCTGTCCTTGACTTCCCAGTGCGGCGCCCGGCTCTGCGGCCCGTGCGCCTGTGCCGGCACGGCCGTCAGTGCGGCAAGCGCCACCCCGCAGGCCAGCCCCGCGGCCACTGTCCGAAATGTACGCCCAACCCGTCGCGTGCTCCCCGAACGCCTCATGGCGGGCGAAGCTAGCCGACCGTCACGGCGCCGTCCAGATGGCCACGTCCACCACAGAGACCACATGTGACTTTCCCGGCACAGCAGGGCGAACGCACCACTCCCGCGCATGAAGGCGGTGACAGAGGTCACTCGACATTCGTGTGCACGGATTGGCTGATTCCGTCGTCTCTACCAGTGCCCGTCTCGTCCGCCCGGAAGTTCGTCCAGCCGTCACAAGGGAGCAAGGCGTTGTCCACCGTAATCGAGCAGCCCGTCGAGGCCCGTCTCGTCGCCGCCGCGCCGCGGATGCCGAGCATTCCGGCCACCCTTCACTACGACCGCCGCGACCCGTTCGCCGTGCGCATGACCTTCCCGGCCCCGGCCACCCTGGAGGGCGTGGAGGTCTGCTGGACCTTCAGCCGCGAGCTGCTCCTGGCCGGCCTGGAGGCACCCGAGGGCCACGGCGACGTCCGCGTGCGGCCGTACGGCTACGACCGTACGGTCCTGGAGTTCCACGCCCCCGAGGGCACCGCCGTCGTGCACATCCGCTCCGGCGAGATCCGCCGCTTCCTGCAGTCCACGAGCGAACTGGTGCCGCTCGGCCTGGAGCACCTCCAGCTGGACATGGACCACGACCTGGCGGAGCTGATGCGGGACGCCTGCTGAGGCGTACGCACCACCGGGCGTTCCCCTCCGAACGCGCCGCCCGGCCTGCGGCGCGTTAATTGCGTTGACACCCTCCCCGTCCCCTCCTAGCGTTTACAGCGGTCCTGTTGCCGTCGATTGGAGAAGGACGTTGCTCGTCTGAGGTCCTGAGACACCGCGTCACACACCTGAGGTGTGTGCGCAGCGTGCGACCTCGGCATTCGAGCCGTCCTCCGGAAACAGGGCTTTTCTCATGCCCTCCCGAGGCCTCCCCGCCGGTCGCCGGTGTCTCGAAACGCGTTTGCCCTTGATCGCTTCGAGCATCCGCGGAGGCCCGCATGTCTACTTCCATCACCTGTACGTCCCTTTCCTTCACCTGGCCCGACGGCAGCCCCGTCTTCGAGGGCCTCGACGTCGCGTTCGGCCCCGGCCGGACCGGGCTCGTCGGCATCAACGGGTCAGGGAAATCAACCCTGTTGAAGCTGATCGCCGGTGAGCTCACCCCTGCCGACGGCGCCGTCCGCGTTGCCGGCGAGGTCGGCTGTCTCCCGCAGAACGTCACCCTCGACACCGGCCTGAAGGTCGAAGAGGCCCTCGGCATCGCGGACCGGCGGGCCGCACTGCACGCCATCGAGGCGGGCGACGTGGCCGAGAAGCACTTCGAGACCGTCGGCGACGACTGGGACGTCGAGGAGCGCGCCCTCGCCACCCTCGGCGAACTCGGGCTCGGACACGTCGAGTTGGACCGCACCATCGGCGAGGTGTCGGGCGGCGAGTCGGTGCTGCTGCGGCTGGCCGCGCTGCTGCTGCGCCGCCCGGACGTCCTGCTGCTGGACGAGCCCACCAACAACCTCGACCTGTACGCGCGCAGGCGGCTGTACGCGGCCGTCGCGTCCTGGCCGGGGGTGATGGTGGTCGTCAGCCACGACCGTGAACTCCTGGAACTCGTCGACCAGATCGCCGATCTGCGCTCCGGCGAGGTCACCTGGTTCGGCGGCAACTACTCGGCGTACGAGGAGGCGATCGCCACCGAACAGGAGGCGGCCGAGCGCATGGTGCGCGTCGCCGAGGCCGACCTGAAGAAGCAGAAGCGCGAACTCGTGGACGCTCAGGTCAAGTTGGCCCGGCGCAGGCGGTACGGGCAGAAGATGTGGGACCAGAAGCGCGAGCCGAAGATCGTCATGGGGGCGCGCAAGCGGGCGGCACAGGAGTCCGCCGGCAAGCACCGCATCATGCACGAGGAGCGGCTCGCCGAGGCCAAGGACCGGCTCGACGACGCGGTGGACGCCGTGCGGGACGACGACGAGATCCGCGTCGACCTGCCGTACACGGCCGTACCGCCGGGCCGTACCGTGCTCACGCTGATGGACCTGGAGCTCGCGTACGGCGCGCGCGTCGCCGGTGGCTTCGATCTGCGCGGACCGGAGCGGATCGCGCTGATCGGGCGCAACGGCTCGGGCAAGACGACGCTGCTGCGGACGATCGCCGGGGAGCTGGAGCCGGTTGCCGGTGAGGCGAAGGCCCATGTGCCCCTGCGGTTCCTGCCGCAGCGGCTCGATGTGCTGGACGAGGAGCTGAGCGTCGCCGAGAACGTGGCCCGGTTCGCGCCGGGCGCCACCAACAACCGGGTCCGGGCGCGGCTGGCCCGCTTCCTGTTCCGGGGCGCCCGGGCCGACCAGAAGGCGGCGACGCTGTCCGGCGGCGAACGCTTCCGGGCGGCGCTGGCCGCGCTGATGCTCGCCGAGCCCGCACCCCAGCTGCTGATGCTGGACGAGCCGACGAACAACCTGGACATGGCGAGCGTTCGGCAGCTCACCTCGGCCCTGGAGTCGTACGAGGGGGCGCTGATCGTGGCCAGTCACGACCTGCCGTTCCTGGAGTCGATCGGCATCACGCGCTGGCTGATGGTGGAGGACGGAGAACTGAAGGAAATCACGCCAGAAGCTGTCGGGTATCCCGCCTAGCTTCGACTGCATGGCCGACTTCATGCCCGATTTCATCACCATCACCGGAGCAAGGGAGAACAACCTCAAGGACGTCGCTCTCCGCATCCCGAAAGGCCGGCTGACCGTGTTCACCGGCGTTTCGGGATCGGGGAAGTCGTCGATCGTCTTCGACACGATCGCGGTCGAGTCGCAGCGCCAGCTGAACGAGACCTTCACGTGGTTCGTGCGCAACCGGCTGCCCAAGTACGAGCGGCCGCACGCGGAGGCACTGGAGGACCTCTCGCCCGCGATCGTCGTCGACCAGCGCCCGATCGGGGGCCACTCCCGGTCCACGGTCGGCACGATGACCGACATCTACTCGGTGATCCGGGTGCTGTTCTCCCGGCACGGCACCCCGAGCGCAGGTCCTGCGACCGCGTACTCGTTCAACGACCCCTCCGGCATGTGCCCCGAGTGCGACGGCCTGGGCCGGACCGTACGGCCGGACTGGGACCGCATTCTCGACCCGGCCCGCTCGCTGGCCGACGGGGCGGTCCGCTTCCCGCCGTTCGCGGCGGGCACCTGGCAGGGGCAGGCGTACACCAACAGCGCCGACCTCGACCCGAGCAAGCCCGTCAAGCGCTTCACCGCCGCCGAGCGGGAGTTCCTGATGCACGGCCGCCCCGGCAGCAAGGTCACCGTCAACGGCACGGGCGGCACCTGGACCACCGAATACGAGGGGCTGGCCACCCGCTTCGAGCGGCTGTACCTGAAGCGGGATCTGTCCGCGATGAGCCAGAAGACGCGCGATCTGGTGCGGGAGTTCCTGGCCGAGGGGACCTGCCCGGTCTGCGACGGGGCCCGCCTGAACGCGGCGGCGCTCGCGACCCGGATCAACGGCATGAACATCGCCGAGTGCGCGAGCATGCAGGTCAGCGACCTGATCGCCGTACTGAAGGACATCGCCGACCCGGTCGCCGGACCGATCGCCCGGGCCGCCGTCGGCGCTCTCGAACGCATCGACGCCATCGGCCTCGGCTACCTCAGCCTCGACCGCGAGACGTCCACGCTCTCCGGCGGCGAGGGTCAGCGCCTGAAGACCGTACGGCACCTGGGCTCCAGCCTCACCGGCATGACGTACATCTTCGACGAGCCCAGCGTCGGTCTGCATCCGCGCGATGTCGGCCGGCTCGGCGATCTGCTGCTGCGGCTGCGCGACAAGGGCAACACCGTGCTGGTCGTCGAGCACGACCGGGACGTCATCGCGCTCGCCGATCACGTCGTCGACATGGGGCCGACGGCCGGCGCGGGAGGCGGAGAGGTCGTGTTCGAGGGGGCGCCGGGCGAGCTGGCCGGGTCGGGCACGGTGACCGGGCGGTGCCTGGGCCGCCGTACCTCGCTCAAGGAGGACGTGCGCACGGCGGACGGTGGGCGCTGGGTGAAGGGTGCCGGCCGGCACAACCTGCGGGACGTGACGGTGGAGTTCCCGAGCGGGGTGCTCACCGTGGTGACCGGGGTCGCCGGGTCCGGAAAGAGCACACTGGTCGCGGAGTTCACCGATGCGCATGGCGACGCCGTGGTCGTGGACCAGTCGTCGATCGGGATCTCCGGGCGGTCGACGCCGGCGACGTATCTGGGAATCATGGACACGGTACGGAAGATCTTCGCGCGCGAGACGGGCGCGGAGCCCGGGTTCTTCAGCTTCAACTCGACCGGCGCGTGCGGCACCTGTGAGGGCCGCGGGATCATCTACACCGACCTCGCCTTCATGGACCCGGTGACGACGACGTGCCACAACTGCGAGGGGCGGCGCTTCAAGGACGAGGTGCTGCGGCTGACCGTCGACGGCAACTCCGTCGCGGACGTCCTGGGGATGACGGCCGACCAGGCACTGGAGTTCTTCCAGGACGCGGGCGTGCGGCGCAGGCTGCGCGCCCTGCGGGACGTGGGGCTGACGTACCTCACGCTCGGCCAGCCGCTGTCCACGCTCTCCGGCGGCGAGCGGCAGCGCATCAAGCTGGCGACGCGGCTGCACAAGGAGCCGGAGGGGCGCAACAGGAACAGCACCGGAGCGGTGTACGTCCTCGACGAGCCGACGACCGGGCTGCACATGTCGGACGTCGACGGGCTGCTCGGCCTGCTGGACCGGCTGGTCGACACGGGCAGCACCGTGGTGGTCGTCGAGCACAACCTGGACGTCGTGGCGCACGCCGACTGGATCATCGACCTGGGTCCGGACGGCGGCCGGGACGGCGGCCGGGTGATCTTCGAGGGAACCCCGCAGCAGCTCCTCAAGGCCCACGACTCCTTCACGGCCGAGCATCTCAGGAGGGCCACAGCCTGACCGCGAGGGTTTTGTACGGGCGGGTAGGCCCTGCATGATGGCGGATCGGTGCCCCATGCATCAGGGCGCCGAACCTGCCATCGATCCGGAGATCCCGTCGTGCCCAGCAAGAAGGCCCTCGTACGCCGCCCGAGCCCACGCCTCGCCGAAGGGCTGGTCACGCACATCGAGCGCGAGAAGGTCGACTTCGATCTCGCGGTCGAGCAGTGGGAGGCGTACGTCGAGGCCCTGCACACGCACGGCTGGGAGACGGTCGAGGTGGACCCGGCCGACGACTGCCCCGACTCGGTGTTCGTCGAGGACACCGTCGTCATGTACAAGAACGTCGCGCTCATCACCCGGCCCGGCGCCGAGTCCCGGCGCGACGAGACCCTCGGCGTCGAGGAGGCCGTGGCCTCGCTCGGCTGCTCCGTGAACTGGATCTGGGAGCCGGGCACGCTGGACGGCGGCGACGTGCTGAAGGTCGGCGACACGATCTACGTCGGCCGGGGCGGCCGCACCAACGCGGCCGGCGTCCAGCAGCTGCGGGCCGCGTTCGAGCCGCTGGGGGCGCGCGTCGTCGCCGTGCCGGTGAGCAAGGTGCTGCATCTGAAGTCGGCGATCACGGCGCTGCCCGACGGCACGATTCTGGGCCGCATCCCCCAGCTGGACGCGCCGTCCCTCTTCCCCCGCTTCCTGCCGGTGCCCGAGGAGTCCGGGGCGCATGTGGTGCTGCTCGGCGGCGAGAAGCTGCTGATGGCCGCCAGTGCGCCGAAGACGGCGGAACTGCTCGCCGACCTCGGCCATGAGCCCGTTCTGGTCGATATCGGCGAGTTCGAGAAGCTCGAAGGATGTGTGACATGTCTCTCGGTCCGGATGCGGGATCTGTACGCCTGACCGGCTGAGTGCTGCACTCGTTCAGCCCCGGGACCTGCGGGCCCCGGGGCATTTCGCACACCCGTGACCTCTCAACGGAACGGGGCTGATCAGCGGTCTTTACGTCGCCCTTAACCTACGGCTACGTAACCTACGGTTTCGTAGCCTACGATTCCGTAGGTTCCGGCAACCGCTCGCCGGTCCTCTTTTCCTGTGTTGTGCGTCCCCCTGGAGTTCCCGTGACGATCACTTCCCCTCACCTTGGCAGCCCTGCCGTCTGGACCGACGCCCGTCTGCTGTACGCGTTGGAGGAAGTTGTCGAGACCGAACTCAACCGGCATCTGAAGGTCGCCAAGGACTGGATGCCGCACGAGTACGTGCCGTGGACCGACGGCCGCAACTTCCCCGGCCTCTTCGAGGACGGCGAGGCCTGGGAGAAGGAGCACTCCAAGGTCACCGAGATCGGCCGCATCGCCCTGGTCGTGAACCTCCTGACCGAGGACAACCTCCCCAGCTACCACCACGAGATCGCCTCGCTCTTCGGCCGCGACGGCGCCTGGGGTACCTGGGTGCACCGCTGGACCGCCGAGGAGGGGCGCCACGGCATCGTGATGCGCGACTACCTGCTCACCTCGCGCGCGGTGGACCCGGACAAGCTGGAGCAGTTCCGGATGTCGCACATGAGCGAGGGCTTCGAGTCGGACAACCGGCACTCGATGCTGCACTCCGTCGCCTACGTCGCCTTCCAGGAGCTCGCCACCCGCATCTCGCACCGCAACACCGGCCACCAGTCGGGTGACCCGGTCTGCGACCGCATGCTGGCGCGCATCGCGACCGACGAGAACCTGCACATGATCTTCTACCGGAACCTGCTGAAGGCGGCCTTCGAGCTCGCGCCCGACCTGACGATGCAGGCGGTGCGGGACGTGGTCGTGAACTTCCGCATGCCCGGCCACGGCATCCCCGGCTTCGAGCGCGCAGCTGCCCAGATGGCCATCGGCGAGGTCTACAACCTGCGCATCCACCACGACGACGTCCTGCAGCCCGTCCTCCGCTTCCTGAAGATCATGGAGATCGACGGCCTCGGCCCCGAGGGCCAGAAGGCGCAGGAGGAGGTCGGTCTCTACATGGGCGGCCTGGACGCGGAGGCCCTGAAGTTCGACGAGAAGCTGGCGGCCCGCAAGGCCCGCATGGCGGCTCGCGCCGGGGCCTGACGGAACCTGGCTGAGGCCGTCTGGCCGAGCCGCGGGCGGCTACGGTCACCGCGGCGGGGCCGGCTGACAGCACGGGCTGCTGAGCCGGCCTTCAGCGTGCCGTACGCCTGAGCTCAAGGCGTTCCTTCTCCGAGAGGCCGCCCCAGACGCCGAAGCGTTCGTCGTTGTCGAGGGCCCACTCCAGGCAGGCGGAGCGGATCGGGCACATGCCACAGATCCGCTTCGCCTCGCGTACGGAGCTGCCCGGCTCGGGGAAGAAGAAGTCCGCCCCGGTCTGCGCGCACAACGCCTCCTGCTGCCAGTCCAGGTCGGCCGAGGTGATCGTTGTGATCGTGTCGATGAGCATGCGCAGGATCGTGCCGGGCGGCGAAAAACGTTCGATCAACGCGGGATCAACGCCGCGCCGCAAGGCCCCCGGCCGACCGATGGTCTCCCTCCGCACGCGGCGACGCACGGCGGCGCGCGCGGAAACGGGTGAAAACCAAGAGACCCACACGGTCACCCCCGGTAGCCGCACGGGTCGCCCGGAACGACGGCAGCACTCCGGCAGCGATTGTCAGTGGGCGGTGCAAGACTCGGCAGAGCAGACAACGGGACCCTTCCGAGGAGGGCGATGATGCTCACCACCCGTTATGTCACCGGCGCGCCGAACTGGATCGACGTCGGCACCCCCGACATCGAGGGCGCCAGTTCCTTCTACGGCGGCCTGTTCGGCTGGCGTTTCCAGCCGGGCGGGCCCGAGACCGGCGGCTACGGCCTCTTCCAGCTCGACGGCCGGACGACGGCCGGCGGCATGCAGACCACCGAGGAGCAAGGCCCGCCGTCCTGGACGGTGTACTTCCAGACACCGGACGCGGACGCCACGGCCAAGGCAGCCGAGCAGGCGCACGGCGCGGTGCTGGTGCAGCCCATGGATGTGCTGGACATGGGCCGCATGGCCATCCTCGCCGACAAGGCGGGCGTGGGCTTCGGCCTCTGGCAGCCGGGGACCAACAAGGGCCTCGACGTCTTGAACGAGCCCGGGACGCTGTGCTGGCTGGAGCTGTACACCACGGACGTACCGGCCGCGGCGGGCTTCTACAACACCACGCTCGGCATGGAGACCTTCGCCCTCGACTTCTACGGCGGCACCTACACGACGTTCAGCCCCGCGGGCCAAGGGGAGGACGCCATGTTCGGCGGGGTCGTCGACAAGGCCGACGACCCGGCGGAGGCGGACGCCCCGGCGTACTGGCTGCCGTACTTCGAGGTCACCGACACGGACGCCACGGCCGCCAGGGCGCAGGAGCTGGGCGGCACGGTCCGCATGCCCGCCACGGACCTCCCGGACGTCGGCCGCATCGCCAAGCTCACCGACCCGTACGGCGCCCGCTTCGCGGTGATCAAGAGCGCACCGGTGCCGGGCTGAGCCCGACCGACCGCTAGGCGGATGCGCGCCGGACCAGCGTCGTCGGCAGGACGACGCTGGACGGCGTGCCTCCCACCTGCTCACCGGTGCGGCGGTCGAGGCCGCGCAGCAGCAGCCGGGCCATCAGCCGGCCCATCTCCTCGATGTCCTGACGGACCGTCGTGAGCGGCGGATCGGTCTGGTCCGCCATCGGCTGCATGTCGTCGAACCCGACCACGGCGACATCGTCCGGCACCCGCCGCCCCGACTCGCGCAGCACCCGCAGCGCACCCGCCGCGGTCAGGTCGTTCGCGGCGAACACGGCGTCCAGGTCGGGGCAGCGTTCGAGCAGCTCGCGCATCGCCCGTTCGCCGCCGGCCGGTGTGAAGTCGCCCTCGACGATCAGCCGTGGATCGGCGTCGACCATGACATCCCGGTATCCGTCGAGCCGGTCCACCGCCGACGTCTGGTCGAGGGCGCCGGTGATGTGCGCGACGCGGCTGCGGCCGAGGCCGACGAGATGCCGTACGGCGTCACGGGCGCCGCCGCGGTTGTCGGTGTCGACGTACACCACGCCACGCTGGTCGCCGCTCCACCCGGGCCGCCCGCCGAACACGGTGGGGACCCCGGCGTGCTGGATCAGTACGGGCAGCGGGTCGTCGAGGTGCAGCGAGAAGACGAGCGCCCCGTCGACATGGCCGCCGGCGAGGTAGCGGCCGACGCGGGCGTGGTCGTCGCGGCCCTCCGTCAGGAGCAGCACCAACTGGTTGTCGTGTGCTGTCAGCTCCTTGCTGATGCCGCGCAGTTGCAGCGCGAAGAAGGGGTCGGCGAAGACGCGCGTCTCCGGTTCGGCGACGACGACGGCTATGGCGTCATGGCGCCGGGTCACGAGACTGCGGGCGGCCTGATTGGGCACGTACCCGAGTTCCTCCACCGCCGCGCGGACCCGCTCGACGAGCGGCTCCCGGACCCCGTCCCCGCCGTTGACGACGCGGGACACGGTGGCCCTGGAGACCCCGGCCCGGGCGGCCACGGCCTCCAGGGTGGGACGCGGTGCGGTTTCGGTCACTGCGGGGCTCCTCATCGGCGGTTGCGGATCAGGATAGCCGTGGTGGAGGCGGAGGTGAGAGCGCTCTCGGATGATCCAAACCGCTTGTGGAACCCCCTGGCACCCACGAGGCCCTCACGCCAGCAGATCCACCCGCCGCCCGATGCCCTCCCGCCGCGCCGCCCGATACGCCAGCCAGCTCAACGCCAGGTCCTGCCAGGGCAGTCCGACCGGGGCGTAGACGGTACGGCTCCCGGCGCTCGCGCGTCCCGGGTGTTCACCCCGCACCACCTCGCCCAAGGTCGCGTCGGCGGTCCCGCCCTGCGCCAAGGCGCCCATGGTCGCGGCGAGTTCACGGTCGTCGACCACGACCGTCGCGGCCTCCAGCAGATCGACCGCCAGCTCCGCCTTGCCCGGCTCGTCGGCTCCCAGGCTCGTGAAGTGCTGGCCCCTTCTGGCGTCCGCCAGGTGCAGCAGCGGCTCCCTCGACCAGGTGGCCGACAGGACGACGTCGGCAGCGGCGGCGACCTCCGCCGGGGAGGACAGCACGCGCCCGCCGTGCCGCCCTGCGAACGCCGCGGCGCGGTCGGCGGAGGTGTCGTGGACGACCAGGGCGCTGCGAGGCCGTAGCGCGGCGAGTCCGCGTACCACCAACTCGGCCTGGGCCCCGGCCCCGATCACCCCGACCATCTCACCCGGACCGGCGAGGAGATCCGTCCCCAGCGCCGCCGCCAGCCCCGTACGCCACGCCGTCACCGTGGCCGAGTCCAGCAGCGCCAGCAACTCGCCGTCCTGCCCGCTGTGCAGGCAGATCACTCCGCGCAACGCCGGTTGCGCACCGGGGAACTTGGCGTTGACCTTCACCGTGTACGCCTCGATGCCCGGCAGCAGGCCGGGGATCAGCGCGGTGGCCGTGCCGGGGAACGGCAGGTCGGTCCGTACCCGTTGCCCGGCGACGGGCACGGCGTCCGCGGTCCGGAACCCCTCCCGCAGGACGCCCAGACAGGCCTCCGGTTCCAGGACGGACTCCAGGTCACCACGTGTCAGTACAAGTGTCACCCATCCATGATGCGTCAGTGCTCGTGCGCGGACCCGGAGGCCGGCTCATGACCGTGATCGTGCGGGTCGTACCCCGGGATCGTCCCGTCCGTCTTCTTCACCAGGAACAGTCCCACCATCCCCATGTCCGAATGACTCTGGACATGGCAGTGGTACATCCACGCGCCCGCGCCGACCCCCTCCCCCGCGATCACCTGGAAACCGAAGGAGTCCGCCGGGCCCACGATCTTGTTGTCGATGACCTGGCTGGGGTCGTCCGGGCCGGTGAGCATGCCCGTGCGGTTGTCCGCCCAGCGGTGACCGTGCATGTGGAAGGTGTGGTAGTACTCGCCGTGCGTGATCATCACGAACTCGACGCGATCACCCACCGTGGCCTCGAAGTTGGGGCCGCTGTGCGCGGGCTTGTTGTTGATGAGCATGTCGTTGAAGACGACCGTGTGGGTCGCGTCGGGCAGGACGTCCCCCTTGCGCCGGACGATCACCGGCCCGTACAGCCCCTTGCGGATGCCGCCGGTGCCGTGCTCCGTGCCGACGACGTGGTCGTGGTAGTGCCAGTAACCGGCGCTGCCCGCCCGCCAGGTGCCGTCCTTGCGGCGGCCGGGGGCGTGGGTGCGCCAGGTGTAGGTACGGGTGCCGCCGGGCTCCACGTCGCTCTTGTTGAGCTTCGTGCCGTCGCTGGTGATCTCGTAGTCGAGGCCATGGACGTGCAGGCTCACCGGCACGTCCATCGTGTTCTCGAACTCGATGTGCGCGGTGTCGCCCTCGTTGAGCTCGATCAGCGGGCCGGGGATGGTCGCCTTGCCCTTCTCGAAGCCGTAGCCCATCTGCCCGTCGGCGAGTTTCTCGGCGTACAGCTTGAGGTGCCTGACCTCGCCGCCGGCCGGGGCGGTTTTCGCCGGCGGGTCGGCGCTCGCGGCCTCGGGCACCTGCCCGAGCGACAACGATGTCGCGACGGTCGCGCCACCGAGCAGGACGCGTCTGTTGAAGGTGCGCCTGTCGAAGCCGCGTCTGATGAAGCTGCCTTCGCTCATGCCGAACTCCCCACGGCGTTACGGAAATTACGGGGGTGAACCGCTGAGACGGTACCGGCCGATCCCTCGTTTATCCACACTCAGGACAAAGTTGGCCCCAGTACGGCCGTAGGTATTGGCGAGTCGTTCAAAGGGGTCTAGCTTCCTTGTCGCTGTTGCTGTGACCGTGGAGGTGCCCATGCACTTGCGAGGGTTGAGCACGACCAGACAGACCTGGGTGGCCACTGTGACCGCCGGGATCGTCGCCGCCGGGCTGATGTCCGCCCCGGCAGCCGACGCACGCCCGGCCCCGGAGCCACCCCTGACAACGATGTCCATCAAGTCGCCCCCGGGCGGCGCGAATGTACGAGTGCTCATCTTCTATGGGTCCGCGGCCGGCGGCGAGGAGTCGCCCGTGGTGAACGCCGGCATCGGGGCGATCGAGAAGATCGGTCTGTCGGGCCCGGCCGACCGGCGCTTCAAGGTCGAGGCCACGAATGACGCCAATGTCTTCACCAATGAGACGAAGTTGGGCCGCTTCAACACGATCGTGTTTCTCACCGGCGGCGGTGACGTCCTCGACCCCGAGCAGGAGGCGGGCCTGGAGGCCTACATGGAGGCGGGCGGCGGTTTCGTCGGCATCCATGACGCGGCCCGCGCGGAACCGTACTCGGACTGGTTCACCGGCCTGGTCGGCGCCCGCCCGGCCGCCGGCGGCCCGACGAACGTGCAGCGGGCCGTGGTTGAGGTCGGTGACCGGCAGCACCCGGCCTCCAAGGAGCTGCCGGTGCAGTGGAAGCGGCCGGACAAGTGGCCGAACTGGGCGAAGAACCCGTCGGGCGCGGTGCACACGGTCGCCCGAGTCCGGGAGTCGTCGTACCAGCCGGGCACAGGCGCCAACGGCTGGGATCACCCGGTGAGTTGGTGCCGTGACTACGACGGCGGCCGCTCCTTCTACACGGGTATGGGCGGCACGGCGTCGTCGTACGACGAGACCGACTTCCGTACCCATCTGCGCGGTGCCCTGCTGTGGACGACGCGGCTGGTCCAGGCCGACTGCAAGGCCACGATCACCGGCAACTACAAGGCCGAGCGGCTCACCCAGCCCAACCAGGCCGGCCAGAACGACCAGATCGGCGAGCCGCACGGCCTGGTCACCGCTCCCGACGGCCGCGTGCTCTACATCGGCAGGGGCGGCGCCGACTCCTCCCAGCCGGTCGTCACCGACTGGAACAACCCGGAGATCGGCAAGGGCAAGGGCGAGATCCACGTCTACGACCCGAAGACCAAGAAGGTCACCCTGGCCGGGGCGCTCACGGTCTTCGGCAACAAGGGCGGCGGCGATGAGCTGATCAAGGTCGAGGAGGGGCTCCTCGGCATCGAGCTCGATCCCCGCTTCGAGGACAACGGCTGGGTGTATCTGCACTACACCCCGCACTCCCGGCTCAACCGCGACACACGGATGGCCGAGCGGTACGTCTCCCGCTTCACGCTCGACCTCGCCACGAACAAGCTGGACCTGGGCAGTGAGAAGGTCCTGCTCAAGTGGCCGGTGCAGGTGCACAGTTGCTGCCACTCGGGCGGTGGGATGGCCTGGGACTCCAAGGGCAACCTGTACATCGCGACCGGCGACAACAACTCCAGTCGCTTCAGCGACGGTTACTCGGGCAACAACCCCGAGCCCAACTACAAGGGCGTCTCCTTCGCCGACGCGCGCCGCACCGCCGGCAACACCAACAACCTCAACGGCAAGATCCTGCGCATCCACCCGGAGCCGGACGGCACGTACACACTGCCGGAGGGCAACCTGTTCACGGGCCGGGAGACCGACGAGGGCGGCGGCAAGACACGCGGGGAGATCTACGTGATGGGGGTCAGGAACCCTGCCCGCATCTCCGTCGACAAGCAGACGGACGTCCTGTACGCGGGCTGGGTCGGCCCCGACGCGGGTGCGCCCTCGACGACCTGGGGTCCGGCCAAGTACGACACCTTCGCCGTCATCACCAAGGCGAGCAACCGCGGCTGGCCGTACTGCATGGGCAACAAGCAGCCCTACCGTGACCGCAATCTGCCCGACCCGACGAAGCCGCTGGGCTGGTACGACTGCGACCACCCGAAGAACGAGTCGCCGAACAACGATGGCCTCGTCAACCTTCCGCCGGTCACCGGCAACAACATCTGGTACTCGCCCCAGGGCGGCGCGCCGGACTTCCCGCGTGACGCGAACGGCGTCCCGTCGTACAAGCAGGAGGAGTCCACCTACGCGCTGCCGTGGCTCAAGGGCGGTGGCCAGGCCGCGATGAACGGGCCGGTCTACCGGTACGACGCGGCGAGCGCCGGTGACACCAAGTGGCCGGCCTACTGGGACGGCAAGTGGTTCGTCGGCGACTTCTACGACGCCGACCAGCCGCGCAACGCGGTGATCACCGACCCGAAAACGCACGGTGACGGCGGTCTGCCGATCCACTCGGAGTCGCTGAAGAAGATCGTGCCGGTCGGCAACGACGGCATCAAGAACCTCATGGACTGGAAGTTCGGGCCGGACGGCGTGCTCTACGTGCTCGACTACGGCCGCGGCTTCTTCACATCGGACGCCAAGTCGGCGCTGTGGCGGGTCACTTACACGGGCGGCGCTCCGACTCCGGCCGCCGACCAGCTGGCGAGGGGAGCCCAGTGATGATGCGAAGCAGTCCACCTCGGCGAAGAGTCTGGGCGGCCCTGTTGGCCGTGCTGCTGGTGATACTGGGGCTGCAGTCCGTCCCCGCCGTCGGGCGGCCCGAGTCCCCGTCCGTGAACGCTGCCGCCGCCCAGACGCTCACCTGGACGGCCGGCGACGACATCACGAAGTACACGTCGGCGCCCGCGACGGCGGTCGCCGGTGCGACGACGATCGTCTTCGAGAACAGCACGGCGACCGGCAACACCACCGGGATGCCGCACACGTTGACGTTCGACACCTCCGACCCCGAGTTCAACAACGACGTCCAGCTCAACATCCTCGCCAACCCGAACGACGACCAGGGCGGCAAGCACACCGCCGAGGTCACGCTCACCCCCGGCCGCTACCGCTACTACTGCACGATCCCCGGTCACGGGCAGATGCAGGGCATCCTCGTGGTGACCGAGGGCAGCGGCGAGGACACGACGGCACCGCAGGCGTCGGCGCACGTCAGCGGGACGCAGAACGCGCAGGGCCAGTACGTCGGTTCGGCGAGCGTGGCGGTCCACGCCACCGACGAGGAGGGCGGCTCCGGGCTCGACCGCACCGAGTACGCGGTCGGCGACGCGGGCGCCTGGCAGCCGTACACCGCGCCGGTCGTCGTCGACCAGGTCGGCGACCACAAGATCCGCTACCGGGCCTTCGACAAGGCGGGGAACGTCTCGGCGGAGAAGAGCGCCCAGTTCACGGTCGTCCCGCCGCCGACCGACGACACGACGGCGCCTCAGACCTCGGCGACCGTCAGCGGCGAGCAGAACCCCGACGGCACATTCATCGACATGGCGACCGTCACCGTCTCCGCCTCCGACACCGGGTCCGGCGTCAACACCATCGAGTACGCGATCGGCGACGGCGCCTGGCAGCCGTACACCGCGCCCGTGATGGTGCACGAGGTCGGCGCTCATACGGTGCGCTACCGGGCCACCGACAAGGCGGGGAACGTCGCCGCCGAGAAGAATGTGCAGTTCACTGTCGTGGCGGCGCCCCAGCCGGACACGACGGCGCCGGTGACGGGCGTGACCGTCGAGGGCACGAAGAACTCCGACGGGGCGTACATCGGCAATGCCAAGGTGACCGTCACGGCGACCGACGAGCACCACGGCTCGGGTGTCGACCGGATCGAATACTCGATCGACGGCGGGCCGTACCTCGCGTACGGCGCCCCGGTGGTCGTCGACCGCGCCGGCACCCACACCCTCGGCTACCGGGCGACGGACAAGGCAGGTAACACCTCCACCGCCCGTACGGTGACCTTCACCGTGGTGGCCGGCCAGGTGCCCGCCCCCAACTGCCCGGAGTTCGACGAGCGGTTGACGGTGATCGTCGGCACGGTCGACTCGGGTGTACCGAATCGGCTCACCAACAGCCGGTGCCGGATCAACGAGTTGATCGAGGACGAGAAGGAGTGGACGTCGCACGCGCTGTTCCTCAAGCACGTGACGACGGTCCTGGACAAGCTCCTCAAGGAAGGCGTCCTCGACCAGCGCGAGTACAACGCCGTCCGCAAGGCGGCCCGGCAGTCCGGGATCGGCAAGCCCGGCCAGACCGAGGGCTACCGCACGATCCTCGACGGCAGCGCGGCGTCCTTCGCCAAGTGGCAGCAGGTGGGCGGTGGTTCGTTCGCGCAGAACGCCGACGGCTCGATCACCAGCGGCACGAGCAAGGCGGGCCTGGGCATGCTGTGGTTCCCCGAGCGGAAGTACGGTGACTTCTCGCTCAAGCTTCAGTGGCGCGACGACGCTCCGGGCACCGGCAACGCCAACTCCGGTGTCTTCGTCCGCTTCCCGTGGGTCCACGACCACTCCGAGGAGTCACGGCCGGAGTGGGTCGCCATCAAGTACGGCCACGAGGTGCAGGTGCTCGACCGTCCTGACGGCGACATGTACAAGTCGGGCTCGGTGTACGGCTTCGACCGGGTGGGGCTCGCCGGTGCCGGCGTCACCCAGAAGGGCACGTGGAACGACTACGAGATCCGCGTGGTCGACCAGCACTACTCGGTCTACCGCAACGGCGTGCTGATCAACGAGTTCGACAACACCGGCGGCCAGGACTTCGTCCCGCCGCGCTCGGACGACCCGGGCACGGACGGGCGCAGGTTCGCCTCCGGCTACATCGGGCTCCAGGTGCACGGCACCACGGATGTGGTCTCGTACCGGGACATCCGGATCAAGGAGCTGTAGACCGGCAAGCAGGAGATCAAGGAGCCGTGGGTTCTGAGGGAGGCTCCTCCGACGGGGGCGCCTCCTTCTTCGCCCGGCTCGGCTGCACTCTCTTCGGCTCGCCCGGCATCTTCGGATACTCGGGCGGGTACGGCAGATCGCCGAGTCCGTGGTCGCGTTCGTCCTTGTTGGCCAGCTCCAGCAGGGCGTCCAGCGAGAAGCGGTGGTCGTCCATGTCCGCGTGCACATCGCCGAGTTCGGCGAAGCGCGCGGGCATGGTCACGAGGTCGAAGTCCTGGGGGTGCGCCTCGCCGACCTCCTCCCAGTGCAGGGGCGCCGAGACCGGGGCGTGCGGGCGGGGCCGTACGGAATAGGCGGAGGCGATCGTGCGGTCGCGGGCCGTCTGGTTGTAGTCGATGAAGATGCGCTCGCCCCGCTCCTCCTTCCACCACTTGATCGTCACGTGCTCCGGCATCCGGCGCTCCATCTCCCGCCCGACCGCGATGGCGGCGCGCCGGACCTGGGTGAAGGTCCAGCGCGGCTCGATGGGCACGAAGACGTGCAGGCCGCGGCCGCCGGAGGTCTTGGGCCAGCCGCGCAGGCCGCCGAACTCGTCGAGTACGGCGCGCAGTTCATGGGCGGCGCGGGCGGCGTCGTCGAAGTCGGTGCCGGGCTGCGGGTCGAGGTCGATGCGCAGTTCGTCGGGGCTGTCGACGTCGTCGCGGCGGACCGGCCAGGGGTGGAAGGTGAGCGTGCCGTACTGGGCGGCCCACAGGACCGCGGCCTCCTCGGTGGGGCACATCTCGTCGGCGCTGCGGCCGCTGGGGAAGGTGATGTGGGCGGTGGGGATCCAGTCGGGCATGCTCTTGGGCGCCCGCTTCTGGTAGAACCACTCGCCGGTCACCCCGTCCGGGTAGCGCTCCAGGGTGGTGGGCCGGTTGCGCAGGGCGCGCAGGATGCCGGGACCGACGGCGATGTAGTAGCGGGCGAGGTCCAGCTTGGTGAAGCCGCGTTCGGGGAAGAAGATCTTGCCCGGGTTGGACAGGCGCACGGTCCGGCCGCCCGCTTCCAGTTCCACCGCTTCGCCCATGCGAGACACGGTAGGCGCACGGCGCATGCCGCGCACACCGGGCGACGGCAGCCGGATGCGAGCAGAATCGTCTGCATGGACCTGCCGGTGATGCCGCCCGTGAAGCCGATGCTCGCCAAGTCGGTGGCGAAGATTCCGCCTGGCATGCAGTACGAGGCGAAGTGGGACGGGTTCCGGGCGATCGTGTTCCGCGACGGGGACGAGGTCGAGCTGGGCAGCCGTACCGGCAAGCCGCTGACCAGGTACTTTCCCGAGCTGGTGGCGGCGCTGAAGGAGCGGTTGCCCCAGCGGTGCGTGCTGGACGGGGAGATCGTCATCGCGCGCGAGGGGCGGCTGGACTTCGACGCGCTCACCGAGCGCATCCACCCGGCCGACTCCCGGGTGCGGACGCTGGCCGAGCGGACGCCGGCGTCGTTCGTGGCCTTCGACCTGCTGGCGCTGGCGGACCAGTCGCTCCTCGAGGTGCCGCTCGCGGACCGGCGGGCGGCGCTCACCATGGCGTTGTCGGGGGTGACGGCGCCCGTGCATGTGGCGCCGGCCACGACCGACGTCGACACGGCCCAGGGGTGGTTCGAGCAGTACGAGGGGGCGGGCCTGGACGGGGTCATCGCGAAGCCCCTCACGCTGCGCTATCTCCAGAACGAGCGGGCCATGTTCAAGATCAAGCACGAGCGGACGGCGGACGTCGTCGTCGCGGGCTACCGCCTCCACAAGAGCGGCCCGGTCGTGGGCTCCCTGCTGCTCGGCCTCCACGACGACCGGGGCGCCCTCCAGCACGTGGGCGTGTCGGCCGCGTTCTCCATGAAGCGGCGTGCCGAGCTGATCGAAGAGCTGGAGCCGCTGCGCATGGCGGATGCCGCGGGGCATCCCTGGGCGGCCTGGGCCGACGAGGCGGCCCACGAGTCGGCGCGGCTGCCGGGCGCGCCGAGCCGCTGGTCGGGCAAGAAGGACCTGTCCTGGGTGCCGCTCAGGCCGGAGTGGGTGGCCGAGGTGGCGTACGACCACATGGAGAACGGTGCCCGCTTCCGGCACACGGCCCGCTTCCGCCGCTGGCGCCCGGACCGCACGCCCGAGAGCTGCACCTACGCGCAGCTGGAGGAGCCGGTCCGCTACGACCTGGCGGAGATCTTCGCGCCGCAGGCCTGACGAGCGGCGGGAGCGCGGATCACGGCTGCATCAGCACCTTGACCGCGCCGTCCTGCTTGCGCTGGAACATCTCGTACGCGTGCGGGGCCTCGCTCAGCGGCACGCGGTGGGTGGCGAAGTCGTCGACGCCGAGCGGGTCCTCGTCCGTCAGGTAGGGCATGATGTCGTCGCTCCAGCGGCGCACGTTGGCCTGGCCCATCCGGATCTGGACCTGCTTGTCGAACAGGGTGAGCAGCGGTATCGGGTCCGCGGTGCCGCCGTAGACGCCGGACAGGGAGATGGTCCCACCGCGCCGCACCAGGTCGATGGCCGTGTAGAGGGCGGCGAGCCGGTCGACGCTGAAGCGTTCGGCGAGCGGGGCGCTCAGCTTGCGGGGCAGCATCGCGGAGGCCTGCTGGGCCAGCCGGGCGGCGGCGCTGCCGTGCGCCTCGGTGCCGACCGCGTCGATGACGGCGTCGGGGCCACGGCCGTCGGTCTCGTCGCGGATGGCGGCGACGAGTTCCTTCTCGTCGT
Source organism: Streptomyces sp. NPDC111606 (assembly GCF_055656945.1). NCBI lineage: Bacteria > Bacillati > Actinomycetota > Actinomycetes > Kitasatosporales > Streptomycetaceae > Streptomyces > Streptomyces sp. NPDC111606. Next base: position 430,885 of record NZ_JBVKBY010000003.1, on the reverse strand, counting down.
GGAAGCTCCTGAGGTCGAACGTCTCGACCCCGCGCTCGCGTACCCTGCGCAGCCGCTCGGGCACCAGGTCCACGCCGAACACCCGCCCGGCGCCCTGGACCTGGGCGACCCGGCAGGCCATGTCGCCGATGGGGCCGAGGCCGAGCACGGCGACGCTGCCGCCCTTCGGGACCTCGGCGTAGCGGACCGCCTGCCAGGCGGTGGGCAGCACGTCGGAGAGGTAGACGAACCGGTCGTCGGGCGGCCCCTCCGGGATCTTGATCGGACCGAACTGCGCCTGCGGGACCCGCAGATACTCGGCCTGGGCACCGGGCACCGCGCCGTACAGACGGGTGTAGCCGAACAGGGCGGCGCCCATGCCCTCGCCGCTGACCTGGGTGGTCTCGCACTGGGTCGGCAGACCGGTCAGGCACATCCAGCAGTCGCCGCAGGCGATCTGGAACGGCACCACGACGCGGTCCCCCGCCTGCAGGTCCGGCACCCCGGCCCCGACCTCCTGGACGATGCCCATCGGTTCGTGGCCGAGGATGTCCCCCGGTGTCATGAACGGCGTGAGCACCTCGTACAGGTGCAGGTCGGAGCCGCACAGCCCGGTGGACGTGATGCGGATGACCACGTCCGTGGGCTCCTGGATGCCCGGATCGGGCACGGTCTCCACGCGTACGTCCCGCTTGCCCTGCCAGGTCACTGCCCTCATCGCCCGCGCTCCCTCCGGAACAACTGCGCGTTCGCTCGTTCGGTGGCCGCCGGGTACCCCTGCGCTCCTTCGCCGAACCGTGCGGGCGGGCCGGTGATCCGTCCGCGAGCCGGCCGTGCGCTGTACGCCGGCCGGCTCGCCGCGCCAGGGCCGATCGGCGGATTGGCGCGGGCATTCCCAGCCGATCGGGTATGTCACCTATGAACAGATAAGCGCACTATTGATGACACAGGGTGGGTGGGTTGGGTGCGAGTGGAAACGGTGGGCAGACAACGAGGGGCGCGCTCCAGACGCGTCACGACCATGGCGGGGCTGCTGGCCGCCGCGCTGGGAGCATCCCTGGCGGCGGGATGCACGACGTCGGGCGAACCGGGCGACGACGGCCGCGGCCGGCCGCATGCGTCGACGCCGAGCGAGGGCGAGAGCCGGGCGAACGGCCCCTCGGTACTGGCCGTGAAGATCGACAACGCCCGCGCGGCCCGGCCCCACACCGGCCTGAACGCCGCGGACATCGTGTACGTCGAGCCGGTCGAGGGCGGACTGAGCCGCCTCATGGCGGTGTACGCGACGAAGCTGCCGAAGGCCGTCGGGCCGGTGCGCAGCGCACGCGAGTCCGATCTGGAGCTGCTGGCCCAGTTCAACAAGCCGACCCTCGCCTTCTCCGGGGCGCAGGGAAAGCTCATGCCGCTGATCGACAAGGCCTCCGTACAGGCGGAGCCACCCGAGAAGGCGGCCGGCGCCTACTTCCGCGGCAACGACCGGCCCGCGCCGCACAACCTCTTCCTACGACCCCAGCGGCTGATGCCCTCCGCGCCGGGCAGGGACGCCCTGACGACCGGCTTCCGCTTCGGCGCCGCCCCGGCGGGCGGCAAGGCCACGGCCTCGCAGACGGTGCGCTACAAGTTGGCCCAGTACACGTTCACCTGGTCCGGAAGCCAGAACCGCTGGTTGGTCGCCATGGACGGCAAAGCCGCCGTGGCGTCGGACGGCAAGCGGCTCGGGGCCCCGACGGTCGTCCTGCAGTACGTGAAGGTGCGCAAGTCCGACTTCCACGACACGCTGGGCCACTACACGCCGTACACCGAGACGGTCGGCTCCGGGAAGGCGCGGGTGCTGCGGGACGGGCGCGCCTACGACGTCAACTGGAACCGCCCCAAGGCCACGGACGGCACCACGTTCACGACCGGTGCCGGCAAGCGGATGACCTTCCCGGACGGCCAGGTGTGGGTGGTGTTCGCGAAGGCGCACTAAGCGTCCGAGTGCCCAGAAGTGCGGGATCAGGGGTGAGCGACGAGGGGTTCCGCCGGGTTGCGGAGCCCCTCCGCCGCGTCCGCGACGCGGCGGATCAGGTCGAAGAAGAGTGCCTGCTCGTCGGCGGAGAGCGGGGCCAGGAAGACCTGGTTCATCCGGGCCGTGCGCACGGTCAGCTTCTTGTGCGTGCGCAGCCCCTCGTCCGTGAGACGCAGCAGGAAGCGCCGGCCGTCCTGGGGGTCGCGGACCTTGTCGAGCAGCCCGCGGCGGCCGAGCCGGCTGATCACCTCGGCGATCGTGGACCGGTCGAGCCCGACCCGCTCCCCCACCGTCCGCTGGTCCAGGCCCGGCTCGGCGACGAGTGTGTTGAGGACGGCGAACTGGGGCGAGGTGATCTCCTCCGAGACCATGGTGTTCCAGAGCAGGTGGTGCGCCTGCTGGAGCCGCCGGGCCAGATGCCCGGGGTGGGTGGTGAGGTCCACGGCGGCCATGCGTGCTCCCCTGGTCGAAATCGTCGGTGCACTGAACAATACCGGAGCTCCACTCGCCTGTCCTCGCGCCCTCGACCCCATGACGTTCGCATTTGCCGAGCTCTTGACGGCTTCGCACTCCGGTGGCAGCGTGAGACGCAACCTCGCAGAAATACTCAGTGCGCTGACTAACTTGGTACTGAGCGCTCGGAAGAGATGGGGCTTCTCGGATGGACAAGGTGGTCGCCACGGCCCTGGGGGCGGTGGCCGATGTGGGTGACGGCGCGTCGCTCGCGGTGGGTGGCTTCGGGCTGAGCGGTGTGCCGAACGTGCTGATCCAGGCGCTGTACGAGCGCGGGGTGGGCGGGCTGTCGGTGGTCTCCAACAACTGCGGGGCGATGGAGTCGGGGCTTGCGGTGCTGCTGTCCGCGGGCCGGATCGCCCGGGTGACCGGCTCGTACATCGGCGCCAACAAGGAGTTCGCCCGCCAGTACCTGGGCGGTGAGCTGGAGGTCGAGATGATCCCGCAGGGCACGCTGGCCGAGCGGCTGCGGGCCGGCGGGGCCGGGATTCCCGCGTTCTACACGCCGGCCGGGGTGGGCACGCAGGTCGCCGACGGCGGGCTGCCGTGGCGCTACGACGACTCCGGCGGGGTCGCGCTCGCCTCGCCGCCGAAGGAGGTGCGGGAGTTCGACGGCACCGAGTACGTGCTGGAGCGCGGAATCCGTACCGACTTCGCCCTGGTGCGGGCGTGGAAGGGCGACCGGCACGGGAACCTGGTGTTCAACAAGTCGTCCCGGAACTTCAACCCGCTGGCCGCGATGGCCGGGCGGGTGACGATCGCCGAGGTGGAGGAACTCGTGGAGCCGGGCGAGATCGATCCGGACGCGGTGCATCTGCCGGGCATCTTCGTGCAGCGGGTCGTGGCGCTCGCGCCGGAGCAGGCGGCCGACAAGCAGATCGAGCGGCGCACGGTTTCCGCGCCCCTGGCGGACGGGACGGTGAGCTAGCCATGGCGTGGACGCGGGAAGAGATGGCCGCCCGGGCCGCTCGCGAGCTCCGGGACGGCCAGTACGTCAATCTCGGCATCGGCCTGCCGACCCTGATCCCGAACTATCTGCCGCCCGGCGTCGAGGTGATCCTCGAGTCCGAGAACGGCATCCTGGGCACAGGCCCCTACCCGACCGAGGAGCAGGTCGACCCGGACCTGATCAACGCCGGCAAGGAGACCGTGACGGTCCTGCCGGGTGCCTCCTTCTTCGACTCGGCGCTGTCGTTCTCGATGATCCGCGGCGGGCACATAGATGTCGCCGTGCTCGGCGCCATGCAGGTCTCGGCCACCGGTGACCTGGCGAACTGGGCGATCCCCGGCAAGATGATCACCGGCATCGGCGGTGCGATGGACCTCGTGCACGGGGCCCGCACCGTCATCGTGGTGATGACCCACACCGCCAAGGACGGCAGCCCCAAGATCCTCGCCGAGTGCGCGTTGCCGCTCACGGGCAAGGGCTGCGTGAACCGGATCATCACCGACCTCGGCGTGCTCGACGTGACAGCGGACGGTCTGCTCCTCGTCGAGACCGCGCCGGGTGTGGCCGTCGACGAGATCATCGCCGCCACCGACGCCGAACTCACCGTCGCGGAGGGTCTGCTGTGAACACCGTCTACCTCGTCGACGCGGTCCGCACCCCGATCGGCCGCTACAACGGCGCCCTCGCCTCGGTCCGCCCGGACGACCTGGCCGCCCACGTCATCCGTGAACTCATGGGCCGCACGCCCGACTTGGACCCGTCCCGGATCGAGGACGTGTACTTCGGCAACGCCAACGGCGCCGGAGAGGAGAACCGCAACGTCGGCCGCATGGCCGCGCTCCTGGCGGGCCTGCCCACCTCGGTGCCCGGTGTGACGGTCAACCGGCTGTGCGCGTCGGGCCTCGAAGCGGTCATCCAGGCGGCCCGCGCCATCGCCGCCGGGGACGCCTCGATCGTCGTGGCCGGTGGTGTGGAGTCGATGACCCGGGCACCCTACGTGCTGCCCAAGTCCGACAAGCCCTTCCCGGCAGCCCACACCGAACTGTTCTCCACCACCCTGGGCTGGCGCATGGTCAACCCGCGGATGGCGCCGCAGTGGACGATCCCGCTGGGCGAGTCGGCCGAACTCATCGCCGAGAAGCACAAGATCAGCAGAGCGCAGCAGGACGAGTTCGCCCTGCACAGCCACCAAAAGGCGGCCCGGGCGCAGTCCGAGGGCCTCTTCGACGCCGAGCTCGCGCCGGTGAGCATCCCGCAGCGCAAGGGCGACCCGGTCGTCTTCGGTGCCGACGAGTGCGTACGGCCGGATGCGTCCCTGGCGGCGATGGCGAAGCTCAAGCCGTCCTTCCGCACCGCGAGCGAAGCGAGTTGGGGGTCCCCCCGGCCGAAGGCTGGGGGAGGGACCGTCACCGCGGGCAACGCCTCCCCGCTGAACGACGGCGCCGCCGCGCTGCTCCTCGTCGACGAGGCGGGCCTGAGGGCCACCGGACGTGAGCCGCTCGCCCGGATCTCCGCGACCGGCGTCAACGCCCTCGACCCGGACTACTTCGGACTCGCCCCCGTCGAGGCCGTCAACCGCGCGCTCGCCAAGGCGGGCAAGGGTTTCGGCGACCTGTCCGTGCTGGAGCTGAACGAGGCCTTCGCCGCCCAGGTGCTGGGCTGTGTCGCCGAGTGGCCCGAGTTCGACCCGGCGATCCTCAACCCCCGGGGCGGCGCCATCGCCCTCGGCCACCCGCTGGGCGCGTCCGGCGCCCGTCTCGCCGGCACCGTCGCCCACCAGCTCGCCCGCAAGGGCGGCGGAGTCGGCGTCGCCACCCTCTGCATCGGCGTGGGCCAGGGCCTCGCCCTCGTCCTCGAACGTTAACGAAACGCAGGATCCCCATGACTCTCACCCAGCACGACATCGACCGGGAGATCGCGGCCGAGCACGCCGCGTACGAGAAGCGGATCGCCGACGGAGCCCCCGTCGAGCACCACCCGCGCCGCGACTACACCCCCTACCGCTCCTCCGTCCTGCGCCACCCGAAGCAGCCGCCGGTCACGATCGATGTCAGCAAGGACCCGGAGCTGGTGGAGCTGCACTCCCCCGCCTTCGGCGAGCGGGACATCACCGAGATCGACAACGACCTGACCCGGCAGCACACGGGAGAGCCGATCGGCGAGCGCATCACCGTCGAGGGCCGGCTCCTCGACCGTGACGGCCGCCCCATCCGCGGCCAGCTCGTCGAGGTCTGGCAGGCCAACTCGGCCGGCCGCTACGCCCACCAGCGCGAGCAGCACGACGCCCCGCTGGACCCGAACTTCACCGGCGTCGGCCGCACCCTGACCGACGACAGCGGCTTCTACCGCTTCACCACCGTCCAGCCGGGCCCGTATCCGTGGCGCCAGCACGTCAACGCCTGGCGGCCGGCCCACATCCACTTCTCGCTGTTCGGCACGGCGTTCACCCAGCGGCTGGTGACGCAGATGTACTTCCCGAGCGACCCGCTGTTCCCTTACGACCCCATCATCCAGTCGGTGACGGACGACACGGCCCGCCAGCGGCTGGTCGCCACCTACGACCACGGCCTGTCGGTGCCGGAGTTCTCGATGGGCTACCACTGGGACATCGTCCTCGACGGACCGAACGCCACCTGGACCGAAGAGGGACGCTGACCTGCCATGACGAAGATCGACACGAGCCGCCCGGAGACCGTGCTCCCCACCCCGTCGCACACCGTCGGCCCCTTCTACGGACACGCCCTGCCCTTCCCCGGCGGCGGCGACATCGCCCCGATCGGCCACCCGGACACGATCGCCCTCCAGGGCTACATCAGCGACGGCGAGGGCAATCCGCTGCCGGACGCGTTCGTGGAACTGTGGGGCGCCGACCCACACGGGAACGTCCCGCAGGTCGACGGCTCGATCCGGCGCGACCCGGCGAGCGGCGGCTATCTGGGCCGCAACGGCGTGGAGTTCACCGGCTGGGGCCGCATCCAGACCGACGCCAACGGGCACTGGACCGCGCGGACGCTACGGCCCGGCCCGCGCGGGCAGAGCGCGCCGTATCTCAGCGTGTGCGTCTTCGCGCGCGGCCTGCTGGTACACCTGTACACCCGCATCTATCTGCCGGGCGACGAGGCGGCCCTCGCCGCCGACCCGTTGCTCTCCCGGGTACCGGACGAGCGGCGCGACACGCTGATCGCACGGCAGCAGGGTGAGGGGACATACCGTTTCGACATACGCCTTCAGGGCGAAGGCGAGACGGTCTTCCTGGAGTACCAGTGACTTCTCCCGATGCCGAAACCGGCCTGCTCGCCCCCGGGTGGACGGGCTCCCCCGCCGCCTCCGCGACCGGCGACAGCGCCTATCGCCAGGCACTGCTGGACGCCGAGGCCGCGCTGACGCGGGCACAGGCCGCACTGGGGCAGGCCCCGGCCGACGCGGCTCGAGCGGTCACGGAGGCGGCCGAGGCGACGCGCTTCGACGCACGGTCCCTCGCCGAGCGGGCGCGCGCGGGCGGCAACCCGGTCATCCCACTGGTCGCCGACCTGACGCAGGCGGTCGGCGAGGAGTACGGCCCGTACGTCCACCGGGGCGCCACCAGCCAGGACATCCTGGACACGGCGACGATGCTGGTCGCGGCGCGCACGCTGGACCTAATGCTGGCCGACCTCGACCGCACCCAGCAGGCCCTGGCCGGGCTGGCCGCCGAGCACCGTGACACCGCGATGCCCGGGCGGACGCTCACCCAGCACGCCGTACCGACGACGTTCGGGCTCAAGGCGGCCGGCTGGCGGTCGCTGGTGCTGGACGCACGGGACCGGGTGACTGCCGTACGGGACTCACTGCCCGCCCAACTCGGCGGTGCCGCCGGGACATTGGCGGCCTTCGGGACGTACGGCGCGAGCGATCCGACCGCGCTGCCGGCAGCGTACGCCCGCGAACTCGGCCTGCGGGCGCCCGAGCTGCCCTGGCACACCCTGCGCACGCCCATCGCCGATCTCGCCGGGTGCCTCGCCTTCACGGCGGGGGCGCTCGGCAAGCTCGCCGTGGACGTCCTCACCCTCTCCCGCACCGAGATCGCCGAGGTCGCGGAGGGCAGCGGTGGGGGCTCGTCCGCCATGCCGCACAAGTCCAATCCCGTACGGTCCACCCTGATCGCGTCCGCCGCGCGGCGGGCGCCTCAGCTCGCGGCCACGCTGTACGGCTCGTTGGCGGCCGAGGACGAGCGGCCTGCCGGGGCCTGGCACGCCGAGTGGGAGCCGCTCAGGGACCTGCTGCGGCTGGTCGGCGGGGCCGCCCGGGATGCCGTCGAGCTGACCGGGGGACTGCGGGTCGCGGCCGACGTCATGCGCGAACACCTGGATCTCACCCACGGGTTGATCGTCTCGGAGCGGCTGTCCGCCGAGCTGGCTCCCGTGCTGGGGCGGGCCCGCGCGAAGGAACTCCTGACCCGGCTGGCGTCCGAGGGCCGCCCGCTGGGTGAGGCGCCGGAGCTGGCGGACGTCGACCTCGATCCCACCCACTACACCGGCTCCGCCGGAGCCCTCACCGACCGTGCTCTGGAGCGACGTTGACCGGCAAACTCCTCAACCACCGTGCCGAAGGTCCCACTTCCGCTCCCCCGCTGCTGCTGGGGCCCTCGCTCGGCACCTCGTACGCCCTGTGGGACAAGGTCGCGCCCGAGCTGTCGATCGGCCATCGGGTGGTCCGCTGGGATCTGCCGGGGCACGGGGGCTCGGCGGCCGGCCTCATCGGCGCGGGCGCGACCGTCGGTGACCTCGCCGGCCTGGTGCTCGCGCTCGCCGACTCACTCTGCGTCGGGCGGTTCGCGTACGCGGGAGTGTCGCTGGGTGGTGCGGTGGGGCTGCACCTGGCCGTGCACCATCCCGAACGGGTCTCCGCACTGGCCGTGATCTGTTCGTCGGCGCACTTCAACGGCTCCAGGCCGTGGGAGGAGCGGGCCGCGCTGGTGCGGCGCGAAGGGCTGGCGGGGCTCGCCGAGGGCGCGAACGCCCGCTGGTTCACGTCCGGGTTCACCGTGCCGGAGCTGGTGCGGGACCACCGGGACGCCGACCCGGATGCGTACGCCGCCTGCTGCGATGCGCTCGCCGCCTTCGACCTGCGGGACCGGCTGCCCGAGATCTACTCCCCCACCCTGCTGATCGCCGGGCGCGAGGACCCCGCGACCCCGCCGGCTCATCTGCGGGAGATCGCGGACGCCGTGCCCGGTGCCACGCTCGTGGAACTGCCGGGGGCCTCGCATCTGGCACCCGCGCAGTGCCCCGAGGCGGTGCTGACAGCGCTGCGGGCACACTTCGGCGGCGGTGCCAAGCGGGGCATGGAGGTACGGCGCGAAGTGCTCGGCGACGCGCACGTCGACCGCGCCCAGGCCCGGCAGACGCCTTTCACCGCCCGCTTCCAGGACTTCATCTCGCGCTACGCCTGGGGCGAGATCTGGACCGACCCGACGCTCAGCCGCCGCGAACGCAGCATGATCACCCTCACGGCGCTGGTCGCGCACGGCCACTACGACGAGCTGGCCATGCACGTCCGGGCGGCCCGGCGCAACGGGCTGACACCGGACGAGATCGGGGCCGTACTGCTGCAGACGGCCGTGTACTGCGGGGTTCCGGCGGCGAACTCGGCGTTCGCTGCGGCCCAGCGGGTGCTGGCCGAGGAGGCGGAGCCGGACGCGGGTACAGCACAGTGAGAGCAGGGTGACCCTGGCGGTCGTACCTCAGCGGCAGCTCGCACATGCCCGCGCGACGTGCCTACGGTGGAGACATGTCCACGGTTCTGATCACGGGCGCCACCTCGGGTCTCGGCCGCTACGTCGCCGCCGAGCTGGTCCGCTCCGGGCACCGTGTCCTCGCGCACGGACGGGACGCGGACCGTACGTACCGGCTTGTCGAGCAGTTGCGGGCCGACGGCGAGGCCGAGGGGTTTGTCGCGGATCTGGCCTCGCTGGGGCAGGTGCGTGAGCTGGCTGCCCATGTCGCCGGGGCCCATCCCGAGCTCGACGTACTGATCAACAACGCGGCGGTGGGCGCCGGGCCGCGCAGGTCGGAACGGGAAACCGGCGCGGACGGACACGAACTGCGGCTCGCGGTCAACTACTTGGCACCCGTCGCCCTGACCCGCGCCCTGCTCCCCGTGCTGCGCGCCAACGCGCCCGCGCGGATCGTGAACGTCGGCTCGGCCGGTCAGGAACCCGTCGACTTCGACGACCCCGAGCTGACCCGCGGCTACGACGGACTCTCGGCGTACTGCCGCAGCAAGTTCGCCCTCGCGGCCCACACGTTCACCCTCGCCGAGGAACTCGCCGGCACGGGTGTCTCGGTCAACGTGCTGCACCCGGCGACCCACATGGACACGGCGATGGTCCGCGACGGCGGCTTCACGCCCCGGCACACGGTCGCCGACGGCGCCCCGGGCGTCCTGGCCCTCGCCACCCGGGACCTGGGCACGGGCGGCTACTTCGACGGGACGTCCCGGGCGCGGGCACATGAGCGGACGTACGATCCGGACGTCCGCAAGCGGCTGGCGGCCGTCACCGATCAGCTGCTGAGCCTCTGAGCCGTCACACCACTCCCGCGGCCAGCGCCGCCTCCGCCTGCAGCACCAGTCCGTCCGCGCCGCACGACCGCGCCAGCGTCAGCCCGCGCCGCAGCTCCGCCGACGAGCGCGCGGCGAGGCCGAACTCGACCCGGGCGGCGGCGTGTTCGTACTGGCAGGGCGAGGCCTCCAGATAGGTGACGGCCTGTTCGGCGAGGCGTACCGCGCGCTGGCCGGTCTCCAGGGCGGCGGCGCAGCGCAGGGCCTCGCCGATGGCGGTGTCGGTGCCGAGGCGCTCGGCGTGCCGGCGGACGTCGATGGCCAGCCGGGCGGCGCGCTCCGGGTCCTCGTTGGCGAGGGCACGGGCCAGGTCGACCGCCCAGGGGACCAGGACCGGGTTGTTGTGGCCGCGTACGGCAGCCGCCTTCTCCGCGGCCTCCAGTTCGTTGATGCCGTCCTTCGTGCGGCCGACGGCGAGGAGCAGACGGCCGCGGACCGAGCGCGGGTCCGGCAGCACGATGGTGGTCGGGTACGGCGGGGCGAAGCCGTGCTGCTCGGCGAGCTCCCAGGCCTCCTGGACATGGCCGCGGGCGAGCAGCGTGTCGACAAGGTTGCAGGTCGCCGACCAGTACAGGGGCAGTCGACGGCCGACCCGCTCGGCGAGCGCCAGCGACTTGCGCAGGGACGCCTCGGCCTCGCGGAGCCGGCCCCGCCTGCGGTGTCCGACGCCGACGTAGGCGTGGGCCAGGGCGAGGTGGCCGCCGCTCCAGCCGGCGGACTCGTACGCCCGCAGGGCCTCGTTGTAGAGGGACTCCGCCCGGTCGAGGCGGTCGGTGAAGGCGTAGGAGTTGGCCAGCATCATCAGCAGTTCGAGGCCCCACTCCGGGTCGGTCCAGCCGAGTCCGGGGGCGAGGCGGCCGTTGACGAGGGCGCGGTCGCACAGTTCGGCGACCTCCTCCGCGTTCTCACCGCGGGCCATGGCGTCGAAGCCGCGCAGGATGAGCAGGGCGCGCTCGGAGTTGTCGCGGCCGGTGCAGGTGCCGGCGAGTTCGGCGAGGCGCGTGGAGCGCCCCGGGTAGGCCTCCTCGCCCGCGTGGATGCCCTCCCACATGAACTGCACCGCCTGCAGCCGCAGCCTGGCGGGGCCGGCCCGGTGCCGGGCGGCTTCCGCCTCGACGGTGCGGACGGCCTCCTCCAGCTGGTCGTTGTGGAGCAGGGCCTGGGAGAGGCGGTACACGGCGTCGACGCGTTCGTCGCCGTCGAGGCCGGGCATGGCCAGGGCGGTCTGGAGGTGGTGGATGGTGGTGGCGGGCGCGGTGAGGAGGGTCGCGCCGCCCAGTTCGTGGAGCACGCGCGCGTGGACCTCGGGCAGGGGCGGTTCCACCAGGGCCCGCTCCAGGCAGCGGCGGGCCGCGTCGGGGGCGCCGACGGCGAGGTGTTCGCGGGCGGCCTCGCGCAGCTGCTCGACGAGTTCCTCGTCGCTGTCCGGGTGGACCTCGAGCAGGTGGCGGGCGGCGACCGCGGCGCCGCGTCCGTTGTCGGTGACGACGCGGGCGGCGATGCCGTGCATCGCGGTGCGCAGGGCGTCGGGGATGGAGTTGTAGACGGCGGTGGCGATGAGGGGGTGGACGAACTCCAGCTCGCCGTCGTCCGGTTGGGCGCCCGCCGGATCGGGCTCGGTGAGAATGCGGGCGGTGCGCAGGAGGTCGGCACAGCGCACCGCGTCGTCGAGGCTCATGGTGGCGAGCTCGGCCACCAGGTCGACGGAGATGCCGGTGCCGAGGATGGCGGCCGCCCAGGCGAAACGGGTGGCTTCGATGCCGAGTGTCTCCAGGCGGGCGACGAGGCCGCCGCCGCGTGCCGCGCGGTTCAGGGCGCGCAGCTCGGCGGCCGCGGACTCGGTCGGCTCGAACTCGCTGTCCTGCACCTTGGCGAGGAGTTCGACGGTCTCGTACGGGTTGCCGCCGGTGACCGCCCAGACCTCGCGGCAGAACGGGGCGTCGGCGTGCGGGCCGAGGGTGGCCCGGGTGAGGCCGGCGGTCGCGTCCGGGGTGAGGGCGCTCAGGGTGGCGACGGAGCTCCCCGCGGCGGCGACGGCGTCGAGGTGCCGGGCGCTGTCGCCGCCGACCTCGCCGGGGCGGCGGGCCACCACGACCAGGACGTTCTGTTCGCCGAGGCGTCCGGCGAAGGCGGCGAGCCAGCGCAGGGTCTCCTGGTCGGCCCAGTGGGCGTCGTCGATCAGCAGCACCAGCGGCCAGTCGCGCCGGGCCAGCCGGCGTACGGCGGCGACCAGGCCGTCGCAGACACCCTGCGGGTCGGCCTGCCGTTCCCCGGGGTCCGTGATGCCGAGGGCGGGTCCGGCGATGTCGTACCAGTCGCCGAGGTACTCGCGCGCCTCCTCCGGCATCAGCGACAGCAGGGCGGGCTGCATCAGCTGCCGGACGACGTTGAAGGGGACCGAGCTCAGGGTCTCGCTGGCGCGGGCGGACCACACCGTGCAGCCGCGGGCCTCGGCGATGCGGCGGGTTTCGGCCAGCAACGCGGTCTTGCCGAGTCCCGCCTCGCCCCGGAGCACCAGGAGGCTGCCCGAGGAGGACTTTTCCATGCACAGGCTGTCGAGCGCCCCCTCGACGGCGGCGAGTTCCTCGTCGCGCTCCCACAGGGAGGCCGAGGCGACCTGTGTGGGCCGTACCTCCGTCATCCCGCTCCCTCCCCAAGTCGCCCGAACGACGTACAGACCTCGAGCGTAGCCGTCGGATTGCCTAAGTGGAGGCGGGTCCGGGCAGCTGTTGCCGTGAAGGGTGACAGGTGGTGCGCGCGGGCGACGCGAGCGGCCCGCGACCTGCCCCGGAAAAACTGACCGACAGTCAAAAATACGCCATCCCAACGACGTTCGAAGGGGCGGACATGACGCTGACTTCCTCCGACCGCGGCACGGTCCGGTCCCGCAGGGCCCTGGTCGCGGGTTCGGTGGGCAACTTCATCGAGTGGTACGAGTTCGGGGTCTACGGCTACTTCGCCACGATCATCGCGGCGCGCTTCTTCACGCCGGAGGGCGGCAGTGAGGTCGAGGCGCTGGTGCGGACGTACGCGTCGTTCGCGCTGGCGTTCTTCTTCCGGCCGGTCGGAGCGGCCCTGTTCGGGCGGCTCGGGGACCGGATCGGGCGACGACCGGTACTGATCCTGGTGATCACGCTGATGACCGGGGCGACGACGCTGATCGGCGCGCTGCCCACCTACGACACCGTCGGCGCCCTCGCCCCGTGGCTGCTGACGGTTCTGAGGGTGCTGCAAGGGCTGTCCGCGGGCGGGGAGTTCGGGGGCGCGGTGTCGGTGATGACCGAGTTCGCGCCACCCGGGCGGCGCGGTCTGTACGGGTCGTGGCAGTCGTTCACGGTGGCGCTGGGGCTGCTGGGCGGCGCGGGGGCGGCGGCGCTGCTGGCCACCGTGCTGACCGAGAGCCAACTGGGCGACTGGGGCTGGCGGTTGCCGTTCCTGATGACGCTGCCACTGGGGCTGGGTGCCCTGTGGCTGCGGTTGAGGCTGGACGAGACGCCTGCGTTCCGGGAGGAGCGGGAGGCCGGGCGGCCACCGGGGCGCGAGGTGGCGGGGGCGATCGCGCTGGGTGCCGGGCGGATCATGGGATGGGCGGCGGCCGGGTACACCTTCCTGGTCGTGCTGCCGTCGTACCTGCAGTCCACGCTGGACGCGACCTTCCAGCAGGCGCTGATCGCCACGGTGCTGGCCAACCTCGGTTTCGCGCTGACGATCGTGCCGGCGGGGTGGCTCAGCGACCGGTACGGGCGGCGGCCGGTGATGCTGGCGGGGGCGGTGCTGGTGGTGGTCCTCGCGGTGCCGCTGCTCAACCTTCTCCAGGACCCGGGCGTTTCCCTCACCGTGAAGGGTGCGGCGGTGTGCGGGGCGGGGGCCGTGGTGGGTCTGATGGCGGGGCCGGGCCCGGCGATGCTCGCGGAACTGTTCCCGACCAACGTGCGCTATACGGGGCTGGGACTCGCCTACGCCCTGTCCAATGCGGTGTTCTCGGGCTGCGCCGGGCTCATCATCACGGAGACGATCGAACGAACCGGCAACGTGGACATCCCGGCGTACTACGCTGCCGCGACCTGCGCGGTGAGTGTCCTCGCGCTGACCGCGACGCCGAAGGCCCGGACCCGGAAGCCGCAAGCCCCGGTCAGGGAACCGAGAGGAAAGGCGAGCTGAGCAATGCGAGTGATCGGCCTGATGTCGGGCACCTCCCACGACGCCATCGACGCCGCAGCCGCCGACCTGAACCTCGTCGGCGACAGCCTGGACCTCAAGACGCCGGGCCTGGTGAACGAGGCTCGTGCCGAAGGGTTGCGCCAGGCGCGCACGGCGATGGCTGCCCCGGCGGACCGCGAGCTGTCCGGCTGCCTGCCCGGTGAACGTCCTCGCACCGGCCAGGACATCCCAGCCGAAACGGAAGGCGAGCTGAGCGAATGCGAGTGATCGGCCTGATGTCGGGCACCTCCCACGACGCCATCGACGCCGCAGCCGCCGACCTGAACCTCGTCGGCGACAGCCTGGACCTCAAGACGCCGGGGCTGGTGAACGAGGCTCATGCCGAAGCGTTGCGCCGGGCGCGCACGGCGATGGCTGCCCCGGCGGACCGCGAGCTGTCCGGCTGCCTGCCCGGTGAACGTCCTCGCGCCGGCCAGGACATCCCAGCCGAAACGGAAGGCGAGCTGAGCGAATGCGAGTGATCGGCCTGATGTCGGGCACCTCCCACGACGCCATCGACGCCGCGGCCGCCGACCTGAACCTCGTCGGCGACAGCCTGGTTCTCAAGACGCTGGGGCTGGTGAGCGAGGCCTACGACGAGGCGTTGCGGGAGGTGATCGCGGAGGCACTGCCTCCGGGGGTGGTTTCGATGGCGGAGGTGTGTCGGCTGGATACGCGGATCGGGCAGGCCTTCGCCGGGGCGGCGGTGCGGGCGGATCGTGAACTGTGCGGTGGGCGAGCCGAGTTGGTCGCCTCGCACGGGCAGACCGTGTACCACTGGGCCGAGGACGGACAGGTGCACGGCACGCTGCAGCTCGGGCAGCCCGCGTGGATCGCCGAGGCGACCGGGCTGCCCGTGGTCGCCGACTTCCGGCCGCGCGACATCGCGGCGGGAGGACAGGGCGCACCGCTGGTCAGCCTCGTCGACCTGCTGTGGCTGCGGGGCCGGCCGGGCACGCCCGTCGCCCTCAATGTCGGCGGGATCGCCAACCTCACCGCGCCCGACGGCACCGCCTTCGACACCGGGCCGGGCTGCGCGCTGATCGACGCCGCGGCGCGGGGGTTCAGCGGGGGACGGCTGGCGTACGACGTGGACGGGGCGCTGGCCGGTCGCGGCAGCGTCCATGAACCGCTGCTGCTGCGACTGCTGGAGGAGCCGTACTACGCGCTGCCCGCACCCAAGACGACGGGTAAGGAGCTCTTCCACCTCGGCCACCTGCGGGACGCACTGGCCGGGTTCGGGACGCTGCCCGCCGAGGATGTCGTCGCCACGCTGACCATGCTCACGGCACGGACGGTCGCCGACGCCGTGCGGGCGATGGGCGCGACGGAGGTGATCGCCTCGGGCGGCGGGACGCGCAACCCCGTACTGATGAGGATGCTCGGGCAACGGCTGCCGGGGGTGGCCCTGCGCACGTCCGACGAGTTGGGGCTGCCGTCGGCCGCGAAGGAGGCGTACGCCTTCGCGGTGCTGGGGTTCCTGACCGCGCACGGACTGCCCGGCACCGTGCCGTCCGCCACCGGAGCCCGGCACGCGCGCGTGCTCGGTTCGATCACCCCGGGCCGGGACGGACTGCGGCTTCCGCCACCCGCGCAGGAGCGCCCGGTACGGCTGGTCCTGGAGTGATTCGGGCCGAAATCCGAGCCCGCCGGGGCCGGATCCTCTCATCCGGCTTTCACCGACACCTCATACGGTGGGCTCATGACGCAGGTGACTCCTCCCGGCTGGTACCCCGACCCCGGCCAGAAAAGTGACGGTCCGCCCACCGAGCGCTGGTGGGACGGCAAGGCATGGACGGACCAGGTCCGGCCCGCGGGGTCGGCCGACGTGTGGGGCCCTCCGGAGCAGTTGCCGACGGCGGGCACTTATCCGGCGTATCCGGCACATCCCGGTTATCCGGGCCAGTTGCAGTCGGGCGGGCGGCGCCGTCTGCGTACCGGCATAGCCGTGGGAGTGGCCGCCGTGGTCCTCGCGAGCATCGGTGTCGGCGTGTACGCGCTGACCGCCGACGACGGCTCGGGTGGCAGCAGCGCCAACTCCCCGCAGCAGGGGTCCGGCGGGCAGGGCGGACCCGGTGGCGGCCAGGGCGGCCCCTTCGGCGACTCCGGCGGCGGCAACGGCGGCGACGGCGGTTCGGGGGGCGGCGACGGCGGTTCCGGCGGGGAGTCGCCCGCACCCGAAGAGTCCGAGGCGCCGAAGGTGGACAGCGGTTCGGTGACCGACGCCGTGAACGGGATCAGCATCCCCATCCCGGACGGCTGGTACGGACAGGAGAGCGGCTGGGGCGCGAACGTCGCCTCGGACGAGACGTACAAGTGCCCCGCCGACACCTCCCAGAGCTGCCAGAAGGGTGGCGCGTACTCCGCTCCCGCCCTCGCGCACGGCACCAAGGGCGACACGGCCGAGGAGGTCGCCAAGGCGGACATCGAGGCGAACGCCGAGGAGTCCTACGGCAAGGGCTACGGAGAGATCACCTCGCACGAGGTGCTGGCCTCCAAGGCGGTGACCGTGGCCGGACAGAAGGGCTACCTGGTCCGCTGGAAGGCGATCACGAGCAAGGGCGTCGACGGCTACGTCGAGTCGCTCGCCTTCCCCTCGCCCGCGAGGGCGCAGCAGATGGTCGTGGTCCGCTTCGGCGTCGACGTCGGTGAGAAGCAGTCGCTGATCGATGAGATCACCAAGGGCATCAAGGTGTCCACCGGTGGCGGCAACGGCCAGGACGTCTGACACACCCCGACCGCTCCCCCCCGTGCCCCGCACATGATGCGGCCGGGTGGGGCGCCCCTCCGCTCAAGGGGAACCCCACCCGGCCGGGGGGTGCGCGCCGCCCCCGTCCCCACGGTGCGGCGCGAACAGGTCACCGTCCAGTCATCCCGTGGACGGCGGCCTGAGTCTCAGGTGAGGCCCAGTGCGGGCAGCACGGCGGCCTCCACGAAACGGACGAGGTAGTCGGGGTCGGCGTCCTCGCCCTCCAGCACGGGACGTGCCCGCAGCACGCCGAAGATCTGCGCGGGGACGTACTCCAGGGCCGGATGGCCGGCGGCGACCTCCCCGCGCTGGACCCCACGCCTCAGGATCTGCCTCAGCGCCTCGATCTCGGGGTCGATGAGTGCCTCACGCAGGGCGCATTTGAGTTCCGGGTCCTCCATCACGGCGTGCCCGAGCGCCTGGAACAGTCGCGTGTCCTTGGCCGACCACGCCCCCGCGGCCCGCGCGGCCTCGCGCAGGTCGTCGGCGAGCGTGCCGGTGTCGATGCCGTCGAAGCGCGTGAGCCGGCTGGAGCGCAGGGCCGCCGCCACGAACTGGGGCTTGGTCCCCCACTGCCGGTAGAGCGTGGACTTGCTGCACCGCGTGCTGGCGGCGACGCCCTCCATGGTGACGGCGTCGTAGCCGCAGGCGCGGATCTGTTCGAGCACGGCGTCGAAGAACTCCCGCTCACGCTCGGGCGTGATCTTGGAGCGGCGCGAGGCGGCGACCGTCTCCGGTCCGTCCGCGGCCTGCGACGTCATGGCTCTTCTCCTCGCTCGGGTGGGGCGGCCTCGCGGGGTGACGGAGGCCGCGTTTCCAGTGTGTCGCACGTCTATCGATACGCCACTGTACCGGAACGCGCCCGTATCGGTACAGTGGCGTATCGGTACAGTGGCGTTTCGGTACGTCGCCGTACCGATGAGTTCGCCGAGCCCCAGCAGTCATGAGCTCGAAAGCTCAGCCCAGCACCACCCAGCACCACCCACCGTCAGCGAAAGGGCCGGGGGAATGAATGCCCGCACCGAGCCTGCCCGGGCGGAGACCGACGCGATAGCGCGGCCTCCGCTCGTCCGTGAGCTCCTGCTTGTCGCAGGGCTCTTCCTCGTCTACAAGTTCGGCCGGCAGCTCGCCACGGGCCACACCGGCGAGGCCTTCCACAACGCGGACCGCGTATGGGACCTGGAACGAACCGTCCACCTGCCCGGCGAGGGCTCGGTGCAGAACCTGCTGCTGCACGGCGACACGCTCATACACGTCGCGAACACCTACTACGCGACCGTCCACTTCCCGGCCACCGCGGCCTTCCTGATCTGGCTCTACCTGCGGCGCCCCGCGCACTACGTCTGGGCCCGCCGCGTCCTCGCCGTCGTCACCGCCGCCGCCCTGGTGGTGCATCTGACGTTCCCGCTCGCCCCGCCGCGCATGCTGGCCGCGACCGGCCTGGTCGACACCGGGCAGCTGTACGGCCCCTCCGTGTACGGCTCGCCCGAGACCGACCACCTCTCGAACCAGTTCGCGGCGATGCCGTCGCTGCACTTCGGCTGGGCGCTGATGGTGGCGATCGGCCTGATCGTGGCGACCCGCTCGCGGTGGCGGTGGCTGTGGCTGCTGCACCCGCTGGTGACCCTGCTGGTCATCGTGGGCACGGCCAACCACTACTGGCTCGACGCGATCGTGGCCACCGCCATGCTCGGCATCGCGCTCGCGGTGACACAGCTGCCGCAGCGCACGGCGACGACGGCCGGACGCGGCGCGGACAGGCTCGTACCGGCGCCCCGCGGTGAGGAAGGCGCCGACGAGGAAGCCGTACTCGTGGGGGCGGGCCGATGAACGCCACCGTCCTCGCCGTCGTCCTGTCGCTGTTCTCCGCCGTCGCCTACGCCGCCGCGGCCGTGGCCCAGGAGCGGCTGGCCTCCCGCGCGGCGGGGTCGGGTCTGCTGCGGCTGCTGGGCTCCGGCGCCTGGTGGGGGTCGGTCCTGCTCAACGGCTCCGGCGCGCTGCTGCACGTAGTGGCCCTCAAGTACGGTCCGCTGACCCTGGTGCAGCCGCTGGGCGCGCTCACCCTCGTGGCCGCGGTGCCGCTGGGCGCGCGCCTCGCCGGGCGACGGGTCAGCGCGGTCGAGTGGCGCGGTACGGCGCTGACGCTCGCCGGCCTGGGCGCGATCCTCGTCACGGCGTCCGGGCCCGCGCCCGACGACGTACTGAGCACGTCCGAGGCGCTGGCGGTCGCCGCGGTGACCGTGATGCTGATCGGCATGCTGTCGCGGCCGGGCGCCCGGCCGGGACTGCGGCACGCGACCGCGTCCGGCTTCGCCTCCGGGGTGGCCTCGGCGCTCACGCAGACGGTCACGGTGGCCGCGACGGACCACTCGGCCCCGCTGCTCAGCCTTCAGGTGGTCGGGGTGGCGTTGCTGGTCGCGGCCCTTGCGGCAAGCGGGCTGCTGTTGTCGCAGACCGCCTACCGGGGCGGCCTCGGCGCCCCGCTCGCGGTGGTGACGCTGGCCAACCCGATGGCGGCCGCGGTCATCGGGCTGGTCCTGCTCGGCGAACGCCTGCAGGGCGGCGCGGCGGGCATCCTGCTCGCGCTGGCCGGGGCGGGACTGGCGTCCCGGGGTGTGGTGCTGCTCAGCCGGGCGACCCCCGAGCCCGCTTCCCCGGCGCCTGCCGCGCCCGGCCCCGCTGCGGACGACGACCACCCCGTCGCCGCCGTGCTGGCCCTGGAGGCTGAGAGGTCGGCGGCACTGTCACCGGCGCCGACGCCCGAGTCGCCTGCCCCGGCACCGGCGTTGGTGCCCCGGCAACCGGAGCCGGGGCACCTCACAGCACACTGAGCGGTACTGCGATCCGGACTAGTCCGTGATGATCGCCGGGTCACTCACACCCGGCCGCCCGTTCTCGACGTGCCCGGCGAAGCGCCGCAGGAACTTCGGGTCGGCGTCCGTGGTGACGGTCAGGTCGTACCAGCGCCGGCTCCCCTGCAGGTCGACGATGCGACGCGCGGTGTCGCCGGGCCGCACCGTCACCGTCGCGGGGCGGCCGCCGTACCCGTTGGCGATCTTCAGGCGCACGCTCGCCGTTCCCTTGTTGGTGAAGGTCAGCTCGATGTCGTCGCCCTTGTGCCGGGCGGTGACCTCGGGGCCGGCCGTCTTGTTCGAGCCCTTGAAGTAGCGCACGAAACCGTTGGGGCCGTGCACGGTCAGGTCGTACGAGCCGTTCGAGTACGCCGAGTTCCAGGTGTCCGCGATGCTCTTGCCGGCCTCTGTGGTGTACATCCAGGGGCCGTCGGTGCGGTTGCCGGAGGTGATGTGGAAGGCGGCACCGGCCTGGGCACCGGAGGCGAAGGTCAGCGTGAACTTGCCGGCCGCCGCGTCGACGGATCCGTCCACGTGCGGGGCGTACTTGAGCGGACGGGCCCGACGCAGACCGCGCTCCTGCTTCGGCATGTCCGGGTCGGCCGGCGGTGTCGGCTTGTAGTCGGGGTGACGCTCGCGGTCCGGCGGCTCGTACTCGTCCGTCTCCGGCAGCGCGGCCGGGCGGCTGTCCTTGCAGGAGAAGTCGAAGGCCGAGGTCAGGTCGCCGCAGATGGCGCGGCGCCAGGGCGAGATGTTGGTCTCCTTGACCCCGAAGCGGCGCTCCATGAACTGCAGGATCGAGGTGTGGTCGAGGGTCTCGGAGCAGACGTAACCGCCCTTGCTCCACGGCGAGACGACCAGCATCGGCACCCGCGGACCGAGGCCGTAGGGGCCGGCCGGACGCTTGCTGTCGCCCTTGTAGAGGTCGAGCGAGACGTCGACGGTGGACTTGCCCTTGGAGGCGTCCTTCGGCGGCAGCGGCGGCACCACGTGGTCGAAGAAGCCGTCGTTCTCGTCGAAGGTGATGAACAGGGCCGTCTTCGACCAGACCTCCGGGTTGGAGGTGAGGGCGTCCAGGACCTGGGCGATGTACCAGGCGCCGTAGTTCGAGGGCCAGTTGGAGTGCTCGGTGAAGGCCTCGGGGGCGGCGATCCAGGAGATCTGCGGCAGCTTGCCGGCCTTGACGTCGGCCTTCAACTGGTCGAAGTACCCGTCGCCGTTCTTGACGTCGGTGCCGGTGCGGGCCTTGTCGAACCAGGGGTCGCCGGGCTGGGCGTTCCGGTACTTGTTGAAGTACAGCAGCGAGTTGTCGCCGTAGTTGCCGCGGTAGGCGTCCTCGATCCAGCCCCAGGAGCCGGCTGCGTCCAGGCCGTCGCCGATGTCCTGGTAGATCTTCCAGGAGACGCCCGCCTGCTCCAGGCGCTCGGGGTAGGTGGTCCAGCCGTAGCCGAGCTCGTCGTTGCCGAGGACCGGTCCGCCGCCCGTGCCGTCGTTGCCCGTGTAGCCCGACCACATGTAGTAGCGGTTCGGGTCGGTGGAGCCGATGAACGAGCAGTGGTAGGCGTCGCAGATGGTGAAGGCGTCGGCGAGGGCGTAGTGGAAGGGGATGTCCTCGCGGTTCAGGTACGCCATGGTCGTGGTGCCCTTGGCGGGGATCCACTTGTCGTACTTGCCGCCGTTGTACGCCTGCTGACCGTCGTTCCAGCCGTGCGGCAGGCCCTCGAGGAACTGCATGCCGAGGTCGTCGGCGTCCGGGTGGAACGGCAGGACGTCCTTGCTGCCGTTCGACTGGTGCCAGATCGACTTTCCGCCGTCCTGCGCCACCGGGCGCGGGTCGCCGAAGCCGCGGACGCCGCGCAGCTGGCCGAAGTAGTGGTCGAAGGAACGGTTCTCCTGCATCAGGACGACGATGTGCTCGACGTCCTCGATCGACCCCGTGCGGTGGTTCGCCGGGAGGGCGGCGGCCCGCTGGATGCTGCTCGACAGAGCAGTGAACGCCGTGGTCGCGCCCGCGACTTGGAGGAATCTGCGGCGATTGACTTCGGGCATGGGTGAGGGACCTCTTCCCATAGGGGGTGATTTGACCGGACGGCATGTGACGGAATGCGCGCGGAAGGAGTGTTCCAGGAGCACCAAACGTCAGGGAAGGGTCCGGTGGCGCTCGTGTGAAAGTCGCGGGTACGTGAGGTGTGCCGGGACCGGGACGCGGGGATGGTCGCGATCATGACAGAGACGACGCGCACGGTATCCCCGCCGGCACAACGGCCCGTACGCCAGCTCCTCGCCGCCTCCGTCGGCAACGCCGTGGAGTGGTACGACTGGTACGCCTACACGTTCCTCGCCACCTACATCGCGGCCGAGGTCTTCCCGAAGAGCGCGGACAACTCCCTGGTGCCGCTGCTGTCGACGTTCGCGGTCTTCGCGGTGGGCTTCTTCATGCGGCCGGTGGGCGGGCTGGTGATGGGCGCGATCGCCGACCGCCGCGGGCGGCGCGCCGCGCTGACGGTCACCATCCTCCTGATGGGCGGCAGCAGCCTGCTGGTCGGTCTGACCCCGACCTACGAGACGGCAGGCGTCCTCGCTCCGGTGATCCTGGTCCTCGCCCGTCTCCTCCAAGGCCTGTCCGTGGGCGGCGAGTTCGCGGCGTCGACGACCTTCCTGGTGGAGTCGGCGGGACCGGGCCGCCGCGGGCTGTTCTCCAGCTTCCAGTACGTGTCGACGACGGCCGGGCAACTCGTGGCCTCGGGCATCGCGACGCTGCTGGTGAACACACTGAGCGACGGGCAGATGAACGGCTGGGGCTGGCGGGTGCCGTTCGTCCTCGGTGCCGTGCTCAGCCTGGTCGGCTTCTGGATCCGGCAGGGCGCGCAGGAGACGAGGAGCACCGAGCAGCAACGGGCCCCGCGCCCCGCCCTGTTCGAGGCGTTGCGCCGCCACCCTCGCCAGTCCCTGCTGATCTGCGGGATCACGGCGGGCGGCACGATCGCGTACTACACATGGACCTCGTACCTGCCGACGTACGCCGAACTCAACGCCGGCATCGAGAAGTCGGACGCGCTGCTGGCGGGCACGATCTCGCTCGCCTTCTTCGCCCTGCTCCAGCCCCTCGGCGGCCTCCTCTCCGACCGCTTCGGCCGCCGCCCCCTGCTGCTCTTCTTCGGCCTGGGCTTCGCCCTCCTCACGGTCCCGCTGCTGCACGCCCTGCGCGACTCGTTCGCGGTGCTGCTGCTCGTGCAGTGCGCGGGCATGGTGCTGCTGACCGGGTTCACCTCGATCAGTGCGGCCGTGAACGCCGAGGTGTTTCCGCCCCGGGTGCGGGCGGCGGGCATCGGGTTCCCGTACTCACTGACGGTCGCGATGTTCGGCGGTACGGCGCCGTACGTCGGCACGCTGTTCAAGGAGCTGGGTCACGCGGATCTGTTCCCCTGGTACGTCGCCGCCCTGTGCCTCGGCTCGTCGCTCGTGTACCTGCGCCTCCCGGAGACGGCCCACAAGCCTCTGGAGCGCTGAACTCCCCGGCATGGCACCGCAGTTGCGCGAGGCGCCGGGTCAGCGAGGCCCGGCGACGGCCCCCCGTACGCTGGACCGACTTCCTGTGGGCCCTCGCCGACATCGACCCGGACATGGCGGTGAACATCGAGCACGAGGACGCGGCGTACTCGCAGACGGAGGGGCTCGCCCTGGCGGCGAAGAACCTGCACAGTGCGGCTGGGGCGCTCTGAGCCCGGGCCGGGGTCGGTGACGGGCTGCCGGTGCAGCCCGTCGCCATGATCTCGGTCCTCGGGTGTGGTGAGGTGGGGATCATGACGACGAGTGACGCGATCGTGGTGCCCGAGCTGTACGTCGGCTACCCCGAGGTGGCCTTCGGCGGGTACGTCGCCGGTGTGCTGGCGGAGCAGTCCGGGGCACGGACGGTACGGGTGGACTTCCGAGGGCCGGTGCCGGTCGAGGTGCCCGTGCGGATCGCCGAAACGGCGGACGGCGGCGTGGAGTTGGGCGAGGCCGAGCGGCCCCTCGCCGCGGCACGCCCCGCCGAGCTGCCGGTCGACGCGCCTGCCGCGCCCTCCTGGGACGAGGCGGCCGCCGCGGCCGAGAGGTTCCGGGCTGCGCCGCCGTCGGGTGTGGTCGACTGCTTCGGCTGCGGGCTGCGTACCGCAGACCGCGGTCTGCGGGTGCACGGCACGCCGGTGCCGGACCTCGGCCTGGTGGCCTCCGCCTGGACCCCGTCCCCCGCCTTCGCCGACCCGGACGGCCGGCTCCCGGCCCCGCTGGTCTGGGGTGCCCTGGACTGCCCGGGACACTGGGCGGGCCGCTTCCTCGGCACCCTGCGCCCAGGAGCGGTCACCGCCTCGCTGACGGGCACGATTCTGCGGCCGGTCGCCGTCGGTGAGCCCTACATCTCGTACGCGTGGCTGCGGTCGGAGTCCGGACGCAAACACACCATGGGAGTGGCACTCGCGACGGCCGGGGGCGAACTGTGCGCCGTCTCAGAAGCGTTGTGGATCGACCCGAGGCCCGCCCCCTGAAAACGCCGCTGCCCGAGCTCGTCGTCCCGTGGCGTGCGAGGCGGAGGTGGCGCATGGTGGAGGTAGGGAGCGGATCCCCCCTGCGTTCCGCGGGCTGCGGGGCAGTCCGGCGTGCCCGGCTCCCGAACAGCCGGGAGGAGGACTTCCATGGTGTGTGTCACAGGTCCACTGCTCTACGGCGCCGCCGCCGGGGCCGCGGGGACGACGGCGCTCAACGTGGTCTCCTACGGCGACATGGTCCTACGGGGCCGGGCGGCCAGTTCGACGCCCGAGACGACCGTACGCAAGCTGGCGCAGAAGCTTCACGTGCGCGTCCCCGGCGAGGGTGAGGCCCAGGAGAACCGCACCACGGCTCTCGGCGCGCTGACCGGCCTGGCTGCCGGGACCGGTATGGGCGTGGTGCTGGGGCTGGGGCATGCGGCCGGTTGGCGTCCGGCTCGAAGTACCCAGTACGCGGTGGGCGTGGTGGGGGCGTTGGTGGCCACCAACGGGCCCATGACCGTACTGGGGGTGACCGATCCGCGGACCTGGGCCGCGACCGCCTGGGCCGCCGACATCGTTCCCCACCTCGCCTACGCGCTGGTGACGGTGAGCGTGTTCAACCGGCTCCTCGGCCTCCGGCCGACCGCAGCCCGGGTCAGGAGGACGTCACATCATGGCCGACACGGTTGCTGACCTGATCGTTTCCATGCTCAAGGCGTCCGGCGTACGACGGGTGTACGGCCTGCCCGGCGACTCCCTCAACGGCTTCACCGACGCTCTGCGCCGTGACGGCACCATCGCGTGGGGACATGTCCGGCACGAAGAGGCCGCGGCCTTCGCCGCCGCTGCCGAGGCAGGCGTGACGGGGCGCCTCGCGGTCGCGGCCGGCAGTTGCGGGCCAGGCAACCTGCACCTGATCAACGGCCTGTTCGACGCGCAGCGCAGCCGGGTGCCGGTGCTCGCGGTGGCCGCGCAGATTCCCCAGGAGCAGATCGGCAGCGAGTACTTCCAGGAGACGCATCCGCAGCTGCTGTTCCGTGAGTGCAGTGTGTACTGCGAACTGGCGAGCATGCCGGAACAGGTGCCCTGGCTCCTGGCAATGGCTGCGCGCGCCGCCCTCGAACGCAGCGGAGTGGCGGTGCTGGTCGTCCCCGGCGAACTGTTCCTGGCGCCGGCGCCCGACAAGCCCGCTCAGCACCCGGTGCTCAGGACGTCGTCCCACATCCGGCCGGACGACGCCGCACTGGCCCGAGCGGCGCAGGTCCTCAACGCGGCCGACCGGGTGACGATCCTCGCCGGGGCCGGCTGCCAAGGGGCGCACGACGAGGCCGTGGCACTGGCCGAGGCGCTGAAGGCGCCCATGGTGCACTCGCTGCGGGGCAAGGAGTTCCTGGAGTACGACAACCCCTACGACGTCGGACTGACCGGGTTGATCGGCTACAGCTCCGGCTACCGGGCGATGGAGCACTGCGACGCGCTGCTGATGCTGGGCACCGACTTCCCCTACCGCTCGTTCTATCCGCGCAAGGCGTCCGTCGTGCAGGTCGACGTGCGGGGTGAGCACATCGGCCGCCGTACGCCGGTGGAGGTACCTCTGGTCGGGACCGTCAAGGACACCGCCCAGGCGCTGCTTCCCCTCCTCGAACGTCGGGGTGACGACAGCTTCCTGAAGACGATGACGGGCCACTACCGGCGGGTGCGCTCCCGCCTGGACCGGCTGGCCGAGGCCAAGCCCACCGACTCCCCGCTGCACCCGCAGTACGTCGCCGCCGCCGTCGACCGGCTGGCTGCCGGTGACGCGGCCTTCACCGCGGATGTCGGCACACCCACCGTTTGGGCGGCGCGCTATCTGCGCATGAACGGGGCACGGCGGCTGATCGGCTCCTTCAACCACGGCTCGATGGCCAACGCCCTGCCGCACGCGATCGGGATTCAGGCCAGCCATCCGGGCCGCCAGGTGATCGCGCTCTCGGGCGACGGCGGCCTGGCGATGCTGCTCGGAGAGCTGAGCACACTGCGGCAGCTGGACCTCCCGGTGAAGGTCGTCGTCTTCAACAACTCGGCGCTGGGTTTCGTCGAGTTGGAGATGAAGGCGGCGGGCGTCGTCACCTACGGCACTGGTCTGGAGAATCCTGACTTCAGCGCCCTGGCCCGCGCGGCCGGGCTGCACGCGTCCCGTGTCCGACGCGCGGACGAACTGGAGGAGGCGTTGCAGGAGGCCTTCGCACACGACGGGCCCGCACTGGTCGACGTCCACACGGAGCGTCAGGAACTCTCGCTGCCTCCCAAACTCACGCTTGAGCAGATCAAGGGCTTCACGTTGTTCGCCACCCGCACCGTCCTGTCCGGGCGCGGTGACGAGGTCCTTGAGCTCACCAGGACCAATCTGCGTCAGCTGAGCCTTGAGTAGGGCCTGCCCTTCCGCCTGGCAGAAGTCGCCTTGCGCGGCGGTCGCGGCCGTCACGACCCTGATGCCAACCACGGCACGCGGGGCGACGGAGCCCCGCCGACAGGGACGGGAACCCCATGCCTCACACCACCGCCTTCGCCAGGAACCAGTGGTACGTCGCCGCCTACAGCCACGAGGTCGGACGCGAGCTCCTCGGTCGGACCGTTCTCGGAGAAACCCTCGTGCTCTACCGCACGCAGGAGGAGGGGTCCCCGGTCGTCCTGCACGACCGGTGTGTGCATCGCCGCTACCCGCTGTCCGAGGCGCCGACCCGGCTCGACGGGGACCGGATCGTGTGCGGGTACCACGGGTTCACGTACGACACCTCCGGGACGTGTGTGTATGTGCCTGGACAGAAACGCGTTCCGCGCACCGCGCGGGTCGCCTCGTACCCGGTGGTCGAGCAGGACTCGCTGATCTGGGTGTGGATCGGCGACCCGGCGCTCGCCGACCCGCAGAGCATCCCGCGGGCCGGGCACCTCGACTCCCCCGGCTGGGTCACCGTGCGCGGCATGGAGCCGATCGACTGCGACTACGGCCTGCTGGTCGACAACCTCCTCGACCTCTCCCACGAGACCTATCTCCACGGCGGCTACATCGGCACCCCCGAGGTGGCCGAGACGCCGATCACCACGGAGGTCGACGAGGGCGCCGGGATCGTCCGGGTGAGCCGGCACATGGACGACGCCGAGTGCCCGCCGTTCTACGCCAGGTCGACCGGGACAGAGGGCCGGATCACGCGCTGGCAGGACATCGAGTACCACGCCCCCTGCCTGTATCTGCTGCACAGCCGTATCGCCCCGGTCGGCGTGCTGCCCGAGGCTGACGGCAGCGACCCGAACGGCTTCCACACCGAGATCACGTACGCCATCACGCCGTCCGGCGACGGCAAGGTGTACGACTTCTGGGCGGTCTCGCGGGACTGGGCGACGGACGACGACGAGGTCACCGAGTTCCTGCGCGGCAACAACCACACCGTCGTCATGCAGGACGTCACCGCCCTCAACCTCCTCCAGCAGACCCTCGGCACCGAGCGCCACGGCTATCAGGAGCTGAGCATCAACATCGACACCGGTGGCCTGGCGGCCCGGCGCATCCTCGCCCGGCTGGTCGAGGAGGGCGCGAAGCCGATGGAGACGGAGAAGGTCCGGTGAGCGGTCCCACCGGTGAGATCTACCGCATCGACTGGCTGCCGGGCACCGACGTCCTGCACGGCACGTGTCACTGCGGCCGCGAGCACACCGCGCAGGATCCGGTGGAGATGTGGGAGTGGATGCTCGCCCACCCCCAGGGACACCGGCTCCAGGCACACGAGCCGCGAGGAACCAGTTCATGAGTGACGTGTACGAAGCCGAACTCGTCGTCGAGCACCGGGAGTTCGCGGCCGACGGCGTCCTCGCCCTCACCCTGCGCCACCCGCTGGGCGAGCAGCTCCCCGCCTGGGAGCCCGGCGCGCACATCGACGTCGTGCTCGGGCCGGAGCTGGAGCGCCAGTACTCGCTGTGCGGCGATCCGGCCGATCGCACGGCCTGGCGGATCGCCGTACTGCGGGAGCCGGACGGGCGCGGAGGATCCGCCCATGTGCACGAGCAGGTGGGGCAGGGTGACAAGGTACGGGTACGGGGGCCGCGCAATCACTTCCGGCTGGAGCCCGCTCCCCGCTATCTCTTCATCGCCGGCGGCATCGGCATCACCCCGATCCTGCCGATGCTGGCCGCGGCCGAGGCGGCGGGCGCCGCGTGGACGCTGCTGTACGGCGGGCGCACTCGTCAGTCCATGGCGTTCGCCGCGGAGTTGGGTCCGTACGGTGAACGGGTGACCGTCGCTCCGCAGGACGAGTCCGGGCTGCTGGACCTGGCCTCGGTGCTCGACGCCGTCCCGACCGGCACCCTCGTCTACTGCTGCGGTCCCGGTCCCCTGCTGGACGCCGTGGAGGCGCGCTGCCCGTCCGGGGTGCTGCGTGTCGAGCGGTTCCGGGCGAAGGAGCAACCGGTCGGTGAGGACGGGGAGTTCGACGTGGAGCTGGCGCAGAGCGGGCTGACGCTCACCGTCGCGCCGGGTGTGTCCGTCCTCGACACCGTGCGCGCCGCCGGCATCGAGCTGCTCTTCTCCTGCACCGAGGGCACCTGCGGCACCTGTGAGACCGATGTCCTCGACGGCGCTCCCGACCACCGGGACTCCGTCCTCACGCCGGAGGAGCAGGAGAGCGGCGAGACGATGATGATCTGTGTGTCCCGCTGCCGGGGAAAGCGGCTCGTCCTGGACCTGTGATGGTGAGGTCGCCCTCGATCCCGGCGACGGTCGCCAGCAAGTGCGGCAGCAGGTCGCTGCGCACGGAGTCGACCGAGTTGCGTCCGGCGTGCACGGCGATGTTGACGGCCGCGACCACCTCGCCGTCCCGGTCCCGCACCGGGGCGGCGACCGACCTGAGCCCCTCCTCCAGCTCCTGGTCGACGACGGCGTAGCCCTGCCGGCGCACGCGGCCCAGTTCCGCGCGCAGGGCGTCCGGCGAGGTGATGGTGCGCGCGGTCAGGGGCTTCAACTCGGCGTCCTGCAGGCGGAGTTCGACCTCCTCGTCCGGCAGATGGGCGAGGATCACCCGGCCCACGGACGTCACGTACGCGGGGAAGCGGGTCCCGACCGTGATCGACGCCGTCATGATGCGACGGGTCGGCACCCGCGCCACGTACACGATGTCGTCGCCGTCCAGGACGCACAGCGACGACGACTCCCGTACCCGGGCGACGAGTTGCTCGAGATGCGGCTCGGCGATCTGGGGCAGCGTGTAGCTGGAGAGGTAGGAGTAGCCGAGTTCCAGCACGCGCGGGGTGAGGCGGAAGAGCCGGCCGTCCTGGTGGACGTAGCCGAGGTCGGCGAGGGTCAGCAGCAGCCGGCGGGCGGCCGCGCGGGTCAGGTCGCAGGTATGGGCGACCTCGCTGAGCGTGCGGGCGGGGTGGTCGGCGTCGAAGCAGCGGATGACGGCGAGGCCACGCTCGAAGGACTTCACGAAGTGTGGTGCGCGGTCTGCCGGAAGCATCGCCACCTCCAATAGTGTCAACAATGTTGTCGGCGACGCCCCGTGCCAGCCTGCCGCGCCTCGCCCGTGCCCCGTCAATTGCCTTGTCTCCGTTGAGACTTCTACCTTCCCGCAGAGCGTTCCCGCGCACTACTGTGCGCCTTGCGCACAACCTGTCGGAACACCGCTGCACCGTTGTCTGTACAGGAGGAGCCATGCGTCGTCTGTCGGCCGGTCTCACCGCCGGCGCCCTGCTGCTCGTCGCGACGGCCTGTGGCTCGTCCGACGACGGTTCGCCGGACGCGGGCGCGTCGTCCGGCGGCGTCACCACCGTCAAGCTCGGAGTCATCCCGATCGTCGATGTCGCGCCGCTGTATCTCGGCCAGCAGAAGGGGCTGTTCGAAAAGCACGGCCTCAAGCTGGAGTTCACCGCCGCTCAGGGCGGCGCGGCGATCGTCCCCGGCGTGGCCAGCGGGCAGTTCCAGTTCGGGTTCAGCAACGTGACGTCTCTGATGGTCGCTCAGAGCAACGGCGTCCCCGTGAAGGCCGTCGCCAACGGCATCGCGTCGACCGGTGTGCGGGGAAAGGACTTCAACGGCCTCATGGTCAAGAAGGACAGCCCCGTCAAGTCGGCGAAGGAACTGGAGGGCAAGAAGGTCGCCATCAACACCCTGAAGAACATCAACGAGACCGCGGTGCGCCAGGCGGTGCGCGAGGCGGGCGGCGACCCGGACAAGGTGAACCTCGTCGAGATGCCCTTCGACCAGATGCCCGCCGCTCTCGACCAGGGCCAGATCGACGCCGCTTGCGTGGTCGAGCCGGCGACCGCCACCATCAGGAGCCAGGGCGGCCGCGAGATCGCCTCGCCCCTGATCGACGTCGCGCCGGAGCTCACCGTCGCGATGTACTTCACCTCCACGCAGTACGCGCAGCAGAACCCGGACGTGGTCAAGAAGTTCCAGGAGGCCACCGCCGAGTCCCTCGCCTACGCCGAGGCCCATCCGGACGAGGCGCGGCAGATCGTCACGACGTACACCAAGATCCCGGCGCCGGTGCTGGACCAGGTGATCCTGCCGAAGTGGCCCGCCGAGCCGAACCGTTCCTCCATCGAGGCCCTCATGAAGCTCGGCGAGGAGGACGGCCTGTTCAAGAAGACGCCCGACCTGGACGCCCTGCTGCCGTGAAGGGCGTGAACGTCGCACTCGGTGCGGCCGGCCTCGCGGCCTTCCTCGCCCTGGGCGAGGCGGTGCCGCGGCTCGGTCTGGTCAAGGAGGCCTACTTCCCGCCGACCAGCCGTATCGCGGGGGCGCTCGCGGACGAGGTCACCGACGCGGCCTTCTGGAGCGCCCTCGGCGACACGCTCAGCGGGTGGGCGCTGGGCCTGGCGATCGCGTCCTGCGCGGGCATCGTGGTGGGCGTGGTCGTCTCGGTCGTGCCGTATCTGCGCGAGGTGACGGCCTCCACGATCGAGTTCCTGCGCCCCATCCCGTCGGTGGCCCTGATCCCGCTCGCGGTGCTGCTGTACGGCACCGAACTGCGCTCGGTGCTGCTGCTCGTCGTCTACGCCTCGTTCTGGCAGGTGCTGATCCAGGTCCTGTACGGCGTCCAGGACGTCGACCCCGTCGCCGACGAGACGGCGCGGTCGTACGGCCTCGGCACCTGGGCGCGGATCCGGCATGTGCTGTGGCCGACCGCGCTGCCGTACGTCATGACCGGCGTGCGGCTGGCGGCGGCCGTCGCGCTGATCCTTGCCATCACCGCCGAACTCGTCATCGGTGCGCCGGGGTTGGGCAAGCTCATCGGGGTGGCGCAGGCCTCGCAGGCCGTGCCCGAGATGTACGCGCTGATCGTGGTGACCGGGCTGCTCGGGCTGCTGATCAACGTGGGCGCGCGGACGGTGGAGCGACGGGCGCTGGCCTGGCATCAGTCGGTGCGCGGGGAGGTGGCCGTGTGACGCGCGTACTGCTGCGGGTGGTGTTCGTGGGCGCGCTGCCGGCCGTCCTGGTCACGGTCTGGTGGGTGGCGTCGGCCGGCAGCAAGGACGTGTACTGGCCTCCCCTGCGGACGATCCTGGAGGCCTTCCCGGACGTATGGACGGCGGAGCGGCTGCGTGCGGACGTCCTGCCCAGCGTGCTGCGGCTGACGGGCGGCTACGTGTCGGCGGCCGTCGTGGGCGTGGCCCTCGGTACCGTCATCGGCTCCTACCGGCGGGTGCGGGCGGTGTGCGAGCCGGTCCTGGAGTTCCTGCGAGCGGTGCCGCCGCCGGTGCTGGTGCCGGTCATCATGCTGTTCGCGGGCATCGGCGACACCATGAAGGTCACGGTGATCGCGAGCGGCTGCGTGTGGCCGGTCCTGCTCAACACGGTCGAGGGCGTGCGGGCGGTGGACCCGGTGCTGGCGGAGACCGCACGGTCGTACGGCATCACGGGTGTGGCGCGGCTGCGGAAGGTGGTCCTGCGCTCGGCGAGCCCGCAGATCTTCGCGGGCCTGCGCCAGGCCCTGTCCATCGGCATCATCCTCATGGTGATCAGTGAGATGTTCGCCGCCAGCAACGGGCTCGGCTTCACCATCGTCCAGTTCCAGCGCGGTTTCGCGATCCCGGACATGTGGACCGGCATCCTCGTGCTCGGCCTGCTCGGCTTTGTGCTGTCGGTCCTCTTCCAGCTGGTCGAGCGGCGGGTGCTCGGCTGGTACCACGGTCTGCGCGCCTCGGCCCGGCGGTCGCCGTGAACCTCGTGAAAGGGCGGTCCATGCACGCGCTTCTTGCCGTATCCGGCCTGCGGAAGGTCTACGAGGGGTCGGGGCGGCGGGTGGAGGCGGTCCGCGACCTCACCTTCACCGTCGACGCCGGCGAACTGGTGTGTCTGGTCGGCCCGTCGGGCTGCGGCAAGACGACGCTGCTGAAGTGCATCGGCGGACTGCTCACGCCGACGGGCGGTGAGGTGCGCCTGGAACAGCGGAGGGTGACCGGGCCGCCGCCCGGGATGGCGTTCGTGTTCCAGGAGTACGGGCGCAGCCTCTTCCCTTGGATGCGGGTCGGCGAGAACGTCGAACTTGCGCTCAAACAGAAGGACTTGAGCAGGACACGGCGGCGCGAGCTGGTGCGGGACGCGCTGGAGTCGGTCGGGCTGGCGGATGCCGTCCAGGCCTATCCGTGGCAGCTGTCCGGCGGTATGCAGCAGCGGGTCGCCATCGCCCGGGCGCTGGCCTACGAGCCCCGTGTGCTGCTGATGGACGAGCCGTTCGCGGCGGTGGACGCGCAGACGCGGGCCGATCTGGAGGATCTGGTCTTGGGGCTGTGGCGGGAGCGCGGCATCACGATCCTGTTCGTCACCCATGACATCGACGAGGCCGTGTACCTGGGCGAGCGGGTCCTCGTCCTGTCCGCGTCGCCCACCGTCGTCCAGGAGCAGCTGAAGGTCGATCTGCCCGCCGAGCGCGACCAGTTGCACACCCGGGTGGATCCGCGCTTCGCCGAGCTGCGTACGCATGTGTACGAGCAGATCCAGGCGGCGAAGCGCGGAACGCCTCAGGACGCGGTGCCGGAGACGGTCAGGACAGATACGCCTCCACCTCGCTGAACTGGGCTGCGGGCCATCCCGTGTTGGCGGTGACGTGCAGCCGCAGGTGGCGCAGGTTCGTGCCGCTCGGCAGGGAGACGGTGACGGTGTTGCCGGTGGCCGGGTCGAAGCGGTAGTCCTTCGCCGCGACCACGGTCGAGTACGTCGAGCCGTCCGTGCTGCCCTGCACCGACAGTGTCTGGGTGCGGGCCTGCCAGGCCGGCTGCGGCGGCAGCTTCAGCACCAGCCGGCGGACGGCCTCCGCGGTGCCGAGGTCGACCGTCCAGGACTGCGGGAAGGCGTTGTTGGCGGACTCCCAGTAGCTGTTCGCGTCACCGTCGGCCGCCCTGCCGGGCGTGTGGACGTCCTGCGAGCCGGTGGCCGAGGCCGGGCGGCCCTTGGCGAGGTTGCGGGCCGGGTCGGGGTCGGGGTTGCCCTGGCCGGGCTGCGGCCAGGTCGAGCAGTCGGACCAGGCGCTGCTCCAGCCGGAGTTGCCGCCGCCGTCGGTGAGGGTGAAGGTGCCGGAGCCGGACGGGTAGGGGCAGTTGTAGATGCCCGCGGCGCCTACGCCGGAGGCCGTGACGTTGCGGAAGGTGGCGGCACCCGGGGTCTCGGCCTGGACGACGACCGTGCCCGTGTTGCGCACGGTCGCGCCCTCGACGGTGATGTTCTTGGCCGCGAAGCCACGCCCGCTGCCCGAGACGAACTCGAAGGCGCTGTACGGGCTGTCCGTGATGGTGGTGTCGGTGATCCGGACGTTCGCCTCGATGGCGCTGTCGTAGGAGTCGACGCGCAGGGCGCCCATCGGATGGTTCCAGTTGGGGTTCATCGCGCCCGTGCGGACCAGCATGTTGCCGTCGACGGTGATCGTGCCGGCCAGCGGGTGGAAAGGGTCCAGGAACTTCTGGTTGGAGATCGCGATGCCGCTGCCCAGGGCGTTGGTGTCCGAGATCAGGTTGTCCTTGACGGTGATGTCGGTGCCGCCGTAGATCGCGATGCCGTTGGCGAGGTTCGGCTGCGTGATCGTGTTGCTCTCGAAACTGCTGTCGGTGTCCGGCGCGTACAGCGACCACATGGCGAGCGCGTCGTCGCCCTGGTTGCGCAGGAAGTTGTGCCGGACGCGGACACCGCGGGCGTTGCCGTTGAGGTTGAGTCCGTCGGCGGTCATGTCGAGGAAGCGGTTGTTCTCGACGACGAGGTTGTCGTTGTTGCCCATCAGCCAGAGGCCGACCTTGAGGTGCTGGAGCCACATGCCGGAGACGGAACTCCCCGGCCCCAGCGAGCCGTTGACGAAGTTGTCGGGGTTGGAGTCGACCCGCTCGGTGACCTCGCCGATCACCGCGAAGTCCTTGATGTGGACCTTCCCGGAGGAGCTGGACTGGTCGATGAAGCGGGAGCTGCGCACGATCGAGTGCCAGTGCCCGGCGCCCTGGAGGGTCACGTTCTGCACACCGTTCAGGGACAAGGTCAGCCGGTACTCGCCCGGCGGGATCCACACCACCCCGCCCTGCGCGGCGGCGATGGCCTCGCGGAAGGCCTGGGTCGAGTCGCCCTGGCCGCTGGGGTCGGCGCCCTTGGAGGTGACGGACACCGATCCGGCGGGCTGCCCCGTCGGAGCCGCGGCCTGCTCGAAGTCGGCTACGTCGACGGTCACCTGGGTGCCCGTCGCCTGGAAGGCCACCTTGTCGCCCCCCTGCACGTTCCGGCCGAGCAGCAACCGGGCGTTGTCGTAGAAGTGGTGCGTCTTGGCGCCCGGGATCCAGCCGGTGTCGACGTAGGAGTACTTGGCGGTGACCGCGAGGGTCTTCGCGATCTTCTGGCCGTTGACGTACACGTCCAGGGTGCCGGACTGGCCGTCGGGGACGCTGTAGGCGACGTTCACGGCGTTGGCGGCCCGCGGGACCGTGAACTCGACGCGCTGACCGGCGGTGAGGCGTACGGCCTGGCGTCCGGAGGCCTCGGAGGCGAGGGTGCCCTGGGTGTGGTCGGGGCCGATCCTGGCGCCGGTCGTGGTGGCGGACTCGGCCTCGACCGAGGTGAAGGGCAGGGTGGCGCCGGCGGCCGCGTGGGCGGCGGGAGCCATCGCGGTGAGCAGACCACCGGCGAGGGCGACGACCATGGCGGCCGATGCCGCTACTGTCATGGGCCTGACAGATCTGTGCGTGTACTGCTGCATGTGCTGATCCCTTCGTGGTGGGGGTACGGGGATGAGCGGGCCGCGGTGTCAGGCGCGCAGCCAGACCGCGGTGTCCTTGGGCAGCCGCCCCTCGATGTCCAAAGGGCCGCTGCCGAGCAGGAGTTCGGTGTGGGCGGGCAGGTCGGCGGGCGCGTCGGCGAGGTTCACCACGCAGGTCGCGCCCCGCGCTCGGGTGAAGGCGAGCACGCCGTCCGGTGCGGGCAACCAGGTCAGCGGGCCGTCGCCGAACGCCGGCCGGAGCTCGATCGCACGGCGGTGGAGAGCGAGCATCGAACCGGGATCCGCCGCCTGTCGGTCGGCGGCGTACGCGGCCCAGTCGGCGGGCTGCGGCAGCCACGGCTCCTCGCGTGAGCCGAAGCCCGCGTACGGCGCCTCGGCCGCCCACGGCAACGGCACCCGGCAGCCGTCCCGGCCCGGATCGATGCCACCGGAGCGGGTGTGCATGGGGTCCTGGATGCGGTCGCGGGGGATGTCGGCCTCGGGCAGGCCGAGCTCCTCGCCCTGGTAGACGTAGACGGCTCCGGGCAGGGCGAGCGACAGCAGTGCGGCCGCCCTGGCCCGGAGGGTGCCGAGGGTGAGGTCCGTCGGGGTCCCGAAGGCCTTGGTGGCGAAGTCGAAGCCGGTGTCGGCACGGCCGTATCGGGTGACCGTGCGGGTCACGTCGTGGTTGCACAGCACCCAGGTCGCGGGGGCGCCGACGGGGGCGTGCTCGGCGAGCGTCTCGTCGATGGCTGCGCGCAGCCGCCCGGCGTCCCAGGGGCAGGTCATGAACGAGAAGTTGAAGGCGGTGTGGAGTTCGTCGGGGCGCAGGTAGCGGGCGAAGCGTTCGGTGTCGGGGAGCCAGACCTCGCCGACGAAGATGCCGCCGTACTCGTCCGCGATGGCGCGCCAGGAGCGGTAGACGTCGTGGAGTTCGTCGCGGTCGACGTACGGGTGCGGCACCTCGCCCTCGACGAAGTCCGGCAGGTCCGGGTCCTTGACCAGGAGGGCGGCCGAGTCGATGCGGACGCCGGCGACACCGCGCTCGAACCAGAAGCGCAGGATGTCCTCGTGTTCCTGGCGCACGGCCGGGTGGGACCAGTCGAGGTCGGGCTGCTCGGGGGCGAAGAGATGGAGGTACCAGTCGCCGTCGGGCAACCGGCTCCAGGCGGGGCCGCCGAACTCGGACCGCCAGTCGTTGGGCGGGAGTTCGCCGTGCGGGCCGCGTCCCGGGCGGAAGTGGAACAGCGCGCGCTCCGGGCCGCCGGCGAGGGCCGCACGGAACCACGGGTGCTGGTCGGAGACATGGTTGGGCACGATGTCGACGATGGTGCGGATGCCCAGTTCACGGGCCTCGGCAATGAGCTTCTCCGCCTCGGCGAGGGTGCCGAACGCCGGGTCGACGGCGCGGTAGTCGGCGACGTCGTAGCCGCCGTCCTTCATCGGGGAGACGTACCAGGGCGTGAACCACAGTGCGTCCACGCCGAGTTCGGCGAGGTACGGCAGCCGGGCGCGGACGCCCGTGAGGTCGCCGGTGCCGTCGCCGTCGCCGTCCGCGAAGCTGCGGACGTACACCTGGTAGATGACGGCGGAGCGCCACCACTGTGGGGAGGCGTGACGGGGCTGTGCCACGGTGCGGCCCTTTCTGTCGGAAGGAGGAGGACGTCCTGGGGACCTCAGCCCTTGCTGCTGCCCGCGCCGATCCCGGCGATGATGTGCCGCTGGAAGACCAGGAACATGGCGACCATGGGGATGCTGGCGATCACCATGGAGGCGATGAGCACGGTCAGCGTGATGTTCTGCGACAGCTGGACGAGTGCGACGCTGATCGGCTGCTTGTCGGTGTCGGAGAAGACCATCAGCGGCCAGAGGAAGTCCTGCCAGACGGCCACCAGAGCGAAGATCGAGACGACCCCCAGGACCGGCCGGGACATCGGCAGCACGATCGACCACAGGGTGCGCAGCTTCCCGGCGCCGTCGATCTCGGCGGCCTCCAGGACATCGCGCGGGAGCTGGTCGAAGAACCGCTTCAGCAGATAGAGGTTGAAGGCGTTGGCGACGGCCGGCAGCCAGATGGCCAGGGGGTCGTTGAGCAGGCCGAGGTCCGCCACCGTCAGGTATTTCGGCACGACCAGGGCCTGGGCCGGCACCATCAGCGTGGCGAGGATGCCGCCGAGGACCACCTTGCCGAATACCGGCCGCAGCTTGGACAGCGCATAGGCCGCGGCCGTGCAGAACACCAGCTGGAACACCCAGGCACCGGCGGCCTGGACCACCGTGTTCCACAGATGGGTCGGGAGCCGCATGAGGTCCCAGGCGTCCGTGTATCCGCTGAGGTGCCACTGCTCGGGGACGACGGTGGGCGGCGTGCGCGCCACCTCGTCCGGTGACTTCATCGCGCCCGTCGCCATCCAGTAGACGGGGAAGAGGAAGGCCAGCGCGAACAGCAGCACGGTGCCGGTGAAGACGGACCAGTAGACGGCCTTGCCGCGGGGGCGGGCCAGGGTCGCCGGGGAGACGAGGGTCCGGGTGGTCATGCGCCCTCCCCTTCGGTGCGCGTCAGACGCAGGTATATGGCGGAGAAGGCGCCGAGGAGCACGAGGAGCATGACGCTCAGCGCGCAGGCGCCGCCGAAGTCGTTGTAGAGGAAGGCGTACTTGTAGATCAGGTAGAGGACGGTCACCGTGGCGTTCTCGGGACCGCCGCCCGTGATCACGAACGGTTCGGTGAAGACCTGCATCGTGGCGATGATCTGAAGGAGCATCAGCATCAGGATGACGAAGCGGGTCTGCGGGATCGTGACGTGGCGGATGCGTTGCAGCAGGCTCGCGCCGTCGAGCTCGGCCGCCTCGTACAGCTCCCCCGGGATGGACTGGAGCGCCGCGAGGTAGATCAGGACGGTGCCGCCCATGTTGGCCCAGGTGGCCACGATCACCAGCGAGACGAGCGCGGTGTCGGCGCCGTTGGACCAGTTCGAGGTGGGCAGATGCAGGAAGCGCAGCGCCTCGTTGGCGAGGCCGGTGCCGGGGTCGTAGAACCACTTCCACAGCAGGGCGCTGACCACCGGCGGGATCATCACCGGCAGATAGACGACGACCCGGAAGAACGCCTTGGCGTGCCGCAACTCGTTGAGGACCAGGGCGAGTACGAAGGGGATCGCGAAGCCGATCAGCAGCGCGAGCAGCGTGAAGGTGAGGGTGTTGCGCCAGGCCGCGGCGAACTCCGGGTCGGCGAAGACGCGGGTGAAGTTGGCGGTGCCGACCCATTCGGGGTCGCTGCCGGGCGTGTATTTCTGGAAGGCGATCACGACGGCGCGGATCGCCGGGTACCAGGAGAAGAGGGCGAAGCAGACCAGGCCGCCGAGGAGGAAGCCGTAGGCACGCACCTGGTCGGTGCGGCGGCGCCGCCTCCGGTCCCTTGCCGGGGGCGGCGCCTGCATCGGGCGGACCGCCGCCTTCTCGACGGTCCGGCGCTGAGCCGTCCTGGTCATGGCCCGTCAGCCTCGCGCCAGGATGCCGTCGATCTTCCCTGAGGCGTCCTTCAGGAGCTGGTCGATGTCGGCGTCCTTCTTGGTGAGGACGGCGGAGACGACCCCGTCGAGGACGGAGTAGATCTGCTGGGCGCCGGGCGGCTCGATCTTCATGTCGAGGCTCTGGTTGCCGTCGAGGAACGCCTGGTAGTTCTCCACCGGTACGTTCGCGTTGGCTCCCTTGACCTGCTGGTCCTTGGCGTCGGCGGCACCGGAGAACAGGCGCGGTTCGGGCAGTCCGACGGGGGCGTCGTTCTTCTTGGCGCGGGCGTAGTCGCCGAGGAAGCCGTCTCCGGGGGTGAGGAACATGTGGTCCAGCCACTTCAGTCCGGCGCGGATCTGCTCGGGGCTCGCCTTCTTGTTGAACATGTAGCCGTCGCCGCCGATGAGCGTGCCCTTGCCGCCGGGCATGGGGGCGAGGGCGAGGTCCTTGTAGTCGCCGCCCTTCTCCTTGACCAGGATCGGGATGTTGTCGGGTGCCGAGAGGTACATGCCGAGCTTGCCGGAGCCCATCATCTGCTGGACGTCGTTGATGACGAGGAGCTGCTTGCTGCCCATCGAGTTGTCGGTCCAGCGCATGTCGTGCAGGTTCTGCAGCACGGCGCGGCCCTCGGGGGTGTCGATCGTGGCCTTCCTGCCGTCGGCGCTCACCACGTCCCCGCCGTGGGAGTAGAGCTCGGCGGTGAAGTGCCAGCCCCCTTGGTTCTGGGCGCTGTAGTCGGCGTATCCGACGGTGCCGTTGCCGAGGGCGGCTATCTTCTTGGCCGCGGCGCGCAGCTCCTCCCAGGTCGTGGGGGGCTTCTCGGCGTCGAGACCGGCCTCGGTGAAGAGCTTCTTGTTGTAGATCAGGCCCATCGAGTAGCCGGTGCGCGGGATGCCGTAGACCTTGCCGTCGACGGTGTAGATGTCGCGCAGCTGCTGCTGGATGGTCTCGTAGCTCTTCAACTCCTTGAGGTACGGCGTGAGATCGGCCGCCTGGTTGATGTCGACGACGTGCCTGGCATCCGTGAAGTACGTGTAGAAGACGTCCTCCATCTGCCCGCCGGCGAGCTTGGCGTCGAAGGTCTTCGGGTCCTGGCAGGGGAACGCGTCATGGGCCACGACGTCGATGTCCGGGTTCTGCTTCTCGAAGGACGCGATGTCCTGCTCGAAGAACCGGCGGTCGACCTTGGCGCTCTTGGGCGGCATGCAGTTGACCGTGATGCGGGTCTTTCCGCTCGCCGAGTCGTCGCTCGACCCGCAGGCGGAGACGGCCAGGGCGAGGGAGCAGACGCTCAGCGCGGCAAAGGTACGGCGGAACCCGGTGCTTCTCATCGGTGGACCCCTCTGGGCAGGAGCGGTGGGCGCCGCACACTCAAGCACCGCCGACATCGGTCCGCAAGATGTCGCGTGAGATTTGAAATTTTTTAACAGCTCAATGAATGCCCAGAACTGCGGAGCGGATGTCAGGCGCGAGGCGCCTGCGCCGTCGATCCCCGGACCACCAGTTCCGGCTCGAAGAGCAGCTCCTCCGCCGGTACGGCGCTCCCCGCGATCTGCGCGTTCAGCAGTTCCACGGCCGCCCGCCCCATGGCCTCGATGGGCTGGCGGACGGTGGTGAGGGGAGGCTCCGTGCAGTTCATGAACGCCGAGTCGTCGTAACCGACCACGGAAATCTGTGACGGTACGTCAAGTCCCTTGCGGCGAGCGGCCCTGACCGCACCGAGCGCGAGCGGGTCGCTGGCGCAGATGATGCCGGTGACACCTCGGTCGATCAGCCGGGAGGCGGCGGCGTGACCGCCCTCGATCGAGAAGATGGCCCGGGCCACGTGCTCCTCGGGCAGCTCCCCGGCGACACCCCGCGCGGCGGCCAGTTTGCGCGCCGACGGCACGTGGTCGCCCGGCCCGAGCACCAGCCCGATGCGCTCGTGGCCCAGCGAGGCCAGATGCCGCCAGGCCTGCTCGACGGCCACGGCGTCGTCGCAGGACACGGCCGGGAAGCCCAGGTGCTCGATGGCCGCGTTGACCAGCACGACGGGGATGTTGCGGTCGGCGAGCTCCTTGTAGTGGTCGTGCGGCGCGTCGGCCTGGGCGTACAGCCCGCCGGCGAAGACGACGCCGGAGACTTGCTGTTGCAGCAGCAGCGCGACATAGTCGGCCTCGGAGACCCCGCCCTTGGTCTGCGTGCACAGCACCGGCGTCAGTCCGAGCTGGGCGAGCGCCCCGCCGATCACTTCGGCGAACGCCGGGAAGATCGGGTTCTGCAGCTCGGGGAGGACCAGGCCGACGAGCCGGGCGCGTTCCCCGCGCAGTTGCGTGGGCCGCTCGTAGCCGAGGACGTCCAGAGCCGAGAGCACCGCCTGCCGGGTGGCCTCGGAGACGCCGGGCTTGTCGTTGAGCACCCGGCTGACCGTGGCCTCGCTGACCCCGACCTTCTTCGCCACTTCCGCAAGTCGTCGCGTCATGCACGCAAGAATAGCGCAAATGATGCAAGCTGCTTGCGTTGTGGTGGCTGCTATTTCTTCGCGGCCCACAGTCCGCGAACGTGGCCCAGGTGGCGGGTCATCACCTCGCGCAC
The DNA here is from genome assembly GCF_055656945.1 of Streptomyces sp. NPDC111606. NCBI lineage: Bacteria > Bacillati > Actinomycetota > Actinomycetes > Kitasatosporales > Streptomycetaceae > Streptomyces > Streptomyces sp. NPDC111606. The sequence continues at coordinate 389,240 of NZ_JBVKBY010000003.1, read as the reverse complement.
GGCCTTCTCGTCGCGGGCGATCAGCGCGTCGAGGAGTTCGAGGTGTTCCTCGGCGGAGGCCAGCAGTCGGCCGACCTGGACGAGCGCGGTCAGGCCGTACAGACGGGAGCGCTTGCGGAGGTCGCCGACGACCTCGACAAGGTGGGCGTTGCCGGCGAGGGCGAGCAGGCCGAGGTGGAAGCGGGTGTCGGCCTCGACGTAGGCGATGAGATCACCGGAGACCGCGGCCTGGACGATCTCTTCGGCCGCCGGGCGCAGCGCCTCCAGGGAGACCTTGTCGGCGGTCCTGGCCAGTTCGACCACCGTGGGGATCTCGATGAGCGCCCGGATGTGGGTGTATTCGTCGAGCTGCTTCTCGGAGACCGCGGTGACCCGGAAGCCCTTGTTGGGGACGGTGTCGACCAGGCCCTCCTTGGCCAGGTCCAGCATGGCCTCGCGCACCGGGGTCGCCGAGACGCCGAAGCGGGCGGCGAGCGTGGGCGCCGAGTACACCTCGCCCGGGCGCAGTTCTCCGGCGATCAGCGCGGCCCGCAGGGCGTCGGCGACGCGCTCCCGGTAGCTGCTCTTCTTGCCGCCCAGGGAGGGCAGCGCCGGGCCGGCTCCGGCGGGCGGGGCGCTGGTGCGCTGGGCGGCCATGACTCTCCTAGCTGTGCAATGTCACGCGTTACACGGCACATTATCGTCGACGTTCAGAGCACGAACCCGGCCGGGAACGGGTCCGACGGATCGAGCAGATACTGCGCCGTGCCCGTGATCCACGCCCGGCCGGTGAAGCTCGGCAGGACGGCCGGGCGGCCCGCGACCTCGGTGGTGCCGAGGAGGCGGCCCGTGAAGTGGGTGCCGATGAACGACTCGTTCACGAACTCGGTGTGCAGCGGGAGTTCACCGCGCGCGTGCAGCTGCGCCATGCGCGCGCTGGTGCCCGTGCCGCAGGGTGAGCGGTCGAACCAGCCCGGGTGGATGGCCATCGCGTGCCGGGAGTGGCGGGCGGTCGCGCCGGGAGCGATCAGGTGGACGTGGTGGCAGCCGCGGATGGAGGGGTTCTCGGGGTGGACGGGCTCCTCCTCGGCGTTGATCGCCGCCATGAGGGAGAGACCGGCCTGCAGGATGTCGTCCTTGCGGGAGCGGTCGAAGGGCAGCCCGAACTGCTCCAGCGGCAGGATGGCGTAGAAGTTGCCGCCGTATGCCATGTCGTATGTCACCGTGCGCCCGTCGGCCAGGGTGATCTTGCGGTCGAGGGCGACGGAGAAGGACGGCACGTTCTGGAGGGTGACCGCCTTCGCGGCGCCGTCCTCCACGGCCACCTCGGCGACGACCGGGCCCGCCGGGGTGTCCAGCCGGATCGTGGTGACCGGCTCGACGACCTCGACCATGCCGGTCTCGACGAGCACGGTCGCCACACCGATCGTGCCGTGCCCGCACATCGGCAGATAGCCGGAGACCTCGATATAGATGACGCCCCAGTCGCAGTCGGGGCGGGTGGGCGGCTGGAGGATCGCGCCGCTCATCGCCGAGTGGCCGCGCGGCTCGTTCATCAGGAACTGCTTGACAGCGTCGCGGTGCTCACGGAAGTACAGGCGCCGCTCGTTCATGGTCGCGCCCGGGATCGTGCCGATGCCGCCGGTGATCACTCGGGTGGGCATGCCCTCCGTGTGCGAGTCGACGGCGTGCAGGACGAGTTTGCTGCGCATGATCGGGTCTCCTCCGGCGTGTTACGCGAGCCCTGCCGCGACGGCCTTCTCGGTTGCGGCGCGGATCGCAGCCTCCTGCTCCGGCAGTAGCGGCACCCGCGGTGGACGGCAGCGTCCCCCGTGGCGGCCCACGACGTCCATGGACAGCTTGATCGCCTGCACGAACTCGACCTTGGAGTCCCAGCGCAGCAGCTCGTGCAGCTGCGTGTAGAGCTGCTTGGCGGTGGCGAGGTCGCCGCCGGCGGCCGCGCGGTACAGCTCCACCGTGGACCTCGGCAGCGCGTTCGGGTAGCCGGCGACCCAGCCCTTGGCGCCGGCGATCGCCAGCTCCAGCAGGACGTCGTCGGCGCCGATCAGCAGGTCGAGTTCCGGGGCGAGTTCGGCGAGCCGGTAAGCGCGGCGGACGTCGCCGGAGAACTCCTTGACCGCCTGGATGTAGCCCTCACCGTGCAGCTTCGCGAGCAGTTCGGGTACGAGGTCGACCTTGGTGTCGATGGGGTTGTTGTACGCCACGACCGGGATGCCGGCCTTGGCGACCTCCGCGTAGTGCAACAGCACCGACCGCTCGTCGGCACGGTAGGCGTTGGGCGGCAGCAGCATCACGGACTCGCAGCCCGCGTCACGGGCCTGTTCGGCCCAGCGGCGGGACTCGGCCGAGCCGTAGGCGGCCACACCCGGCATCACCCGCGAGCCGCCGATCGCGGCGACGGCTGTCTCCACGACCTTCGCCCGCTCCTCGGGCGTGAGGACCTGGTACTCCCCGAGGGAGCCGTTCGGTACGACGCCGTCACAGCCGTTCTCGACCAGCCAGGCGCAGTGCTCGGCGTACGTGCCGTGGTCGACACGGAGGTCGTCGTCGAGCGGGAGCGCGGTGGCGACGAGGACTCCGCGCCAGGGACGGTGGTCGGTCATGAGGTTCCTCTCCGAGTGGCGTTGTCGTGTTGCCGGGCGAGTACGCCGAGCGGCACGGGACGGGCGAACGGCCGCCGGGACGGGGTGAGTTCGCATCCGGTGAGCCCGGCGACCGCAGGACCGCACACGCGTCCCTGGCACCAGCCCATTCCGGCCCGGGTCAGCAGTTTCACGGTGCGGACGTCGCCCGCCCCGAGTTCTTCCACGGCCTCGCGCACGGCACCGGCGGTGACCTCCTCGCAGCGGCAGACGAGGGTGTCGTCGGTGACCTGGTCGCTCCAGTGCGCGGGCGGCGGGTAGGCGGCGTCGAGGGCGGCGGCGAGCTTGCGAAGTCCGGTACGGGACTTGGCGGCCGCCGCCCACCGCGCGGGGTCGGGTTCGGTGCCCTTGAGGTGTGCGGCGGCGGAGAGTCCGGCGATGTGGCCCTCGGCGAGGGCGAGGGCAGAGCCGCCGACGCCGGTGGACTCCCCCGCCGCCCACACCCCGGGCACGTCCGTGCGCTGCTCGTCGTCCACGGCGACCGCCGGCCCCTCCAGGCGGCAGCCGAGGGTCTCGGCGAGGTCGGTGTGCGGGAGCATGCCGTGTCCGACGGCGAGGGTGTCGCAGGGCAGGTGCCGCTCGGTTCCGGGCCGGACGCGCCCGTCGGCGTCGAGGGCGGCGACGGTGACCCCGGTGAGCCGGTCGTCGCCGTGGGCGCGGACGACCGTGTGCCGGGCGAGGAGTCGGACGCGGTGGCGCAGGAGGCGGGCCGCGTATCCGGCGCCCTCGGGCAGCTTGGCGGCCAGCGCCCGACCGTGCCGTACGAGGGACTTGGGGTCGGCGGCCTCGACGAGCGCCGCGATCTCGACGCCCGCCGCGGCGAGCCCGGTCGCCACGGGCAGCAGCAGCGGCCCGGTCCCGGCGACGACCGCCGTGCGCCCCGGCGCCACGAGCCCGCCCTTGAGCATCGCCTGCGCGCCGCCGGCGGTGACGACGCCGGGCAGGGTCCAGCCGGGGAAGGGAAGCACCCGCTCGTAGCCGCCGGTGGCGAGGAGTACGGCGCGGGCGTGCACTGCGGCCGGCTCCCGTTGCTCGGGGCCGAGCAGGGCGTGCACGGTGAAGCCCTCGGAGTCCCGTTCCACGCCCCAGACATGATGATCCGTCAGGAATCGCACGTCACTGCGGGCCAGACCGTCCCGCAGCCGCTCCCAGGTGCGCCACTGATGGTGCAGGGCCTGCGCGCGGCGGGCGCGGAGTGCGGGCGCGGGCTGCCGGTAGAACTGCCCGCCCGCCTCCGCCGCCGAGTCGACGAGCGCGACCCGTACGCCCTGCGCGGCGGCCGCCAGCGCCGCGGCGAGGCCTGCCGGGCCCGCGCCGATCACCGCGAGTTCAGTCATCGTGGCCCGTCCCCTCCTGCGTCCGGATCGTGTCGCCCGGGTGCAGCGGCACCAGGCAGGCCCGTTGGTTCGGGCGGTCGTTGACGGTGACCAGGCAGTCGAAGCAGACGCCGATGCCACAGAAGACGCCGCGTGGGCGGCCCTCGCCCCGGGTGGTCCGCCAGGAGGTGATCCCGGCCGCCCAGAGTGCGGCCGCGACCGTCTGCCCGGGCAGTGCCTCGATCTCGCGGCCGTCCAGGCTGACCGTGAAGGCCGGGCCCGGCTGTGCGTCGGCGAGCTCCAGAGGGGTTCTCATGCGGCCTCCTCGGCGAAGCGGTCGGGACGGAACGGCGTCAGGTCCAGGTCGGGGGTCTTCGCGGTCAGGGCCTGTGCGATCAAGTGGCCGGTGCCGGTGGCCAGTCCGATGCCTGCGCCCTCGTGGCCGCAGGCGTGGTGCAGTCCGGGGACCCGCGGGTCGGGGCCGACAGCCGGCAGGTGGTCGGGCATGTACGGGCGGAAACCCAGGTAGGCGCGCATGGCATGGACATCGGCGAGGAACGGGAACAGCCGTGTCGCGCCCGCCGCCAGCGCCCGTACGACGGGCAGCGAGAAGGTCCGGTCGAAGCCGACGCGTTCCCGGCTCGCGCCGATCAGGATCGGGCCCGCCGCCGTGCCCTCGACGACCGGTGAGGTCTGCAGCGCGGCCGAGTCGCTGGCGACGTCGGCCACGTAGTCGGCGGCGTACACCTTGTGGCGGACCAGGCGCGGCAGCGGTTCGGTGACGAGGACGAAGCCGCGTCTCGGGAGGACGGGGAGGTGGGCGCCCGCCAGGGCGGCGAGTTCGCCGCCCCAGGTACCGGCCGCGTTGACGACGGCCGGGGCGTGGATGTCGCCCTTGTCCGTGCGGACTCCCCGTACGGCGCCGTCCGGCGTGCGCAGGACGTCCGTCACGGTCCGGTCTGTGAGCAGACGGGCGCCCGAGGCGCGGACCAGGTGGGCGGCGGCCAGGGCGGGCATGACCTGGCAGTCCTGGGGATAGTGGACGGCGCCCGGCAGGCCGGGGGCCAGGTGGGGTTCGAGGTCGTACAGGCGGTCGCCCGCGACCGGCTCGGCGAGGACTCCGGCGGCCCGCTGCCCGTCGGCGAACCGCTCCAGCGCCGTGAGCCCGGCCGGGGACGAGGCCACGACGACGCCGCCCTTCGCCTCGTACTCGACGGCCGGCCCGAACTCCTGCGCCAGCTCGCCCCACAGACGGCCGGACAGCAGCGCGAGATCGAGCTCGGGGCCCGGCTCCTTGTCGGAGACCAGGAGGTTGCCCTCGCCGGCGCCGGTGGTGCCGCCGGCCACCGGGCCGCGGTCGACGAGGATCACGGCGAGGCCCGCCCGGTCCGCGAACAGTGCGCAGGCCGCGCCCACCATCCCGGCTCCGACGACCACGACGTCGCAGGTCAGTCGCTCGCTCACGTCAGTACTATGTCACACACCACCCTGCGACGGAACAGGGCCGACGACGTCTCCCTGCCGGAATTCGGCTGACGGGGCGCCGCCGGCGACCTGAACGCCGACGGTGCCCCGTTCAGTCCTCGGGGGCGGGCACCACGCGCAGGTGGGCCGCGGCGGCTCGGGCCCCACGAACCCTCGGCCGGTCGCGGCGCACCTCGCGCAGGACCAGCGTCAGCCGGGTGTAGCCCAGCTCCTGAAGGGTCCGAGGCGTCTCGTCGACGACCCGGCAGTCGGTGGCTCCCCAGCGCGGGTCGGGGTGCAGCAGCGGCCTTACGGCTCCGTCCAGTTCGGCCGCCCGCTCGCCGACCGCGCGGATCCAGTGCGGCAGGCCCTGCCGGTAGGCGGCCTCCATGATCGGGTCCTGGGCGATCTCCCGGCGGATGGCCTGCACGCCGTGGTCATGGCCGTGCCGCTCCACGGCGGCCGCGAAGCGGGCCAGCATCGGCAGGCACCAGCTGGACTCGTGTTCACCGAGGACGGTGCTCGCGTCCGGGTGAAAGAGGACGAACCTGAGGAAGTTCTCGTCGGGCATGGCCGTCGGATGCGGGCCCACGCCGCGGAAAAGTGACGCGAAAGCGGTGTTCGCCAGAACGACGTCCCAGCGGTGGTCGACGATGACGGACGGGAAGGGCACGGCTTCGACGAGGGTGGCGTAGTCCCGCAGATACGCCTCGGCCTCGGGCCTCTCGAGGACGGGCCGCGGTACGGACCGCTGCCCACCTGCCTGATATGCCATCGGGAGGTCACCCCTCTTGCCTATGCGGCCTTCACGCGGCGCCTTGATCCTGCTGCCCGGGCCGGAGCGGTGTCAACTATCGTGGCATTCCGTGCCTGTTGACGGCTGAAATTGGCCACAGTTGTGGCGAGACCTGGATGTGAGTTCGAACTACCCGGTAATCTCCGTCCAGTTCACCGCGACCGCTTGTGAGAAGCCTGTGAGAGCTTTAGGAGATCTGTCGGTGACGGATGGCATCGAGGGTCCGGGCGTCATACCGACGGCTGAGCTGCCGGCCGTCGTCGCTCGCGTCACCGCGCTCGCCGACCGGCTCGGCGTACCGCACGCGGAGGTCTTCGACACCGGCCGTCTGTGTGTGGCCTGCGGTGTCCCGGAGCCCGTGGTCAAGGCGCTGCTGAGCGGCCGCCCGGCGGGAGAGCCCGACGTACAGGCACGGTTCCTGCAGCGACTCGACCTTCTGCGCCGCACCCGCGTCAAGCCGAACGGCCGCAGGTACACCCAGCAGGAGATCGCCGACGGCGCGGGCATGTCACGGCAGCAGGCCGGCGCCCTCATCAACGGCGACCGGCGCCCCACCATGGAGCACTGCGACGCGATCCAGCGCTTCTTCCGCGTCCACGCCGGATTCCTCACGGCCGAGGACCCCGAGGCGCTCGCGGGCGCTCTCCAGCGCACCGAGCAGGACCTGCTGCACAAGCTCGCGCAGCGCGAGGCGGCGCAGGCCGCCGAGGACCCGCTGGAGAGACTGCTCCAGGACCACGGGGTGCGCGGCATCGCCTGGCGGGCCGCCCAACTGCCCACCGACCAGCATCGCGACAAGGTCGCGGAGTGGCTGGACATGCTCTTGGAAAGCGTCAAGCGGCCCGAGTCGTGATCCGGAGGGGAAAACCGGGGGGAGAACGGGAGAACTGTGGGCATCGGTAGGGAAATGCGCCGCCTGTGCGGAGAGTTGGTCGCGGAGCTGACGCTCCCCGCACCCTCGCCGCCCGAGAAGCTGTACAGCGCCCTGTGCGGCGCGATGAGCAGACGCCGCGGCCGGCCCGTCCACTTCCGTACGGCCGCCTTCCCGCCCGGCACCGCCAGCGGACTGTGGCTCGACATGGCCGACCAGGACCTCGTCGTGATCGAGGAACGCACCGCGCCCGACCATCAGCTGGTCATCCTCGGCCACGAGCTGTGGCACATGAAGGCCGGGCACTGCAGCCACAGCGTCGAGGGCGCCAGTGTGGCCGCCCGCCTCCTCGACGACAACGCCGATCTGCACTCGACGATCCTGAAGGTCGCCGCCCGCAGCCACTTCGACCAGGCGGAGGAGAAGGAGGCCGAGACCTTCGGACTGCTGCTGGCCAGCAAGTGCCGTACGTGGCTGGCCGTTTCCTCGGTGCGCGGGCAGCGGGACCATCTGGCGGGGCGGATCGAGGCGTCACTGGGCTATCTCGGCCCGCAGGGCTGATCGAGGGAACGTCGGGCCCACGTCCGGGCGGTGGACAAGCCCGATTGTCAGTGGTGGACGGCAAGCTGGTGGTGCGCCCTCATGTGCGGGCGTGACGCGATGACGCCGATCCGGGGAGAGCCGACCGATGCACACCGCCGTACTGACCGACCGCGAGCGCACCGCCGTACAGGCCTACCTGCGGCTGTTGCACACCGTACGAGCCGCGTTCGACGGTCCTCCCGGCTCCCGCCGACCACCCGTCGTCCCGCCCGCCGTCCTCGCCGAGGCGGAACAGGCGCTGGCGGACGCCGGCCTGACGGGCAACGAGGAGGAGTTCTTCCGGCTGCTGCAGAGCTGGTGCCCGGCGGAGCCGTAGCTGATCCCGCGAGCGAGGCCGCGGGGGCTCAGGTGTGCGGCACGCTCACCGCTGTCGCCACCAGCCCCCGCCGGACCGTCCACCGGCCCTCGAACCGGTCGACGGTCCGGTCGCCCACGAGCGGGCCCGGCACGAGGAGCCGGGCGCGGAACCCTCCGCTGTGCTGCTCACCGGCGTCGGCGAAGAAGTCGAGGTCGGCCTCGGTGAAGTCCAGCCACTTCGCGGTGAGCGGGAACCACGCCTTGTAGACGGACTCCTTGGCGCTGAAGAGCAGCCGGTCCCAGTGGATGCCGGGACGGTCGTCGGCCAGGCGGCGCAGCCGGTCCACCTCTGCGGGCAGGGCGACGGCTGGCAGGACGCCCTCCGGGAGCGGCTGGTGAGGTTCGGCGTCGATGCCGAGGGAGGCCAGTTCGGTGGCGCGGGCCAGCGCGGCGGCGCCGTAGCCCTCGCAGTGGGTCATGCTGCCGATCAGTCCGGCCGGCCAGCCCGGGGCGCCGCGCTCGCCGGGCAGGATCGGCTGGGCGGGCACGCCGAGCTTCTCCATGGCGCTGCGCGCGCAGGAGCGTACGACGGCGAACTCCCGGCGGCGCTTGAAGACCGCCTTCGCCACGACCGCCTCCTCCTCGGGGTACAGAACCGTGTGCGCGGGCTCCTCGTCGCCGTACGCCTCGACGGTGGCCACCGAGGCCGGCAGCAGTTCCTCGATCAACGGGCCCGGTCCTCCTTGGGCAGAATCGTGCGCAGCCGTCCCGGCGGGTCCGGTCGCTTGCGCCACTCGCGGGGGTATCCCACCGACACCTCCTCGAAGCGGACGCCCTCGTGCCAGGTGGTCCGCGGGATGTGGAGGTGCCCGTAGACCATCGTCTCGACCCGGAACCTGCGGTGCCAGTCCGCGGTCCGCCGGGTGCCGCACCACATGGCGAACTCGGGGTACCACAGCACGTCCGTGGGATGCCGGTCCAGCGGGTAGTGGTTGACGAGGACGGTGGGCAGGTCCTCGGGCAGTGCGGCGAGCCTGCGCTCGGTCTCGGCGACCCTGGCCTCGCACCAGGCCTCGCGCGACGGGTAGGGGTCGGGGTGCAGCAGGTACTCGTCGTTGCACACGACCCCGGTCCCGTGCGCGTACGCCAGCCCCTCCTCCTTGGTCGTGCAGCCGGAGGGCAGGAAGGAGTAGTCGTACAGCAGGAACAGCGGCGCGACGGCGACCGGGCCGCCGGGGCCGTCCCAGATGGGGTACGGGTCCTCGGGGGTCGTCACGCCGAGCTCGCGGCACAGGTCGACCAGGCGCTCGTAGCGGGCGACGCCGCGCAGGGTGACGGAGTCCTTGGGGTGGGTCCACAGTTCGTGGTTGCCGGGGGCCCAGACGACCTTGCGGAAGCGGCCGGCGAGGGTCTTGAGCGCCCAGCCGATGTCGGCCACGGTCTCGGCCACGTCGCCGGCGACGAGCAGCCAGTCGTCGTCGCTGCCGGGGCGCATCCGCTCGACGAGCGCGCGGTTCTCCTCGTACCCGATGTGCAGGTCACTGATGGCCAGCAGCTGTCCGGCACCGCCGGCCGTCGACGTCACCCCTCGCCCCTTTCGATCACACGAATGACCTTACGAGAACACAGGCCGCGTTCGGGGCACAAGGCCGGATCACGTCGTCGCGTCGCAGGGCGCCGGGCGGGCGGCCGGGGCGGGGTGACCGGGACGGTCAGGAACCGTCCGCAATTCCGTAACACGTACGTTGCACGCGGCACCCCTTGAAAGCCGTATGATCGCCGCAACACCACCGCCATGAACGTCCCTTCGCACGGGGCGGTTTGGTGTCCCTCCAACCACCCTGCCCGGGCACGGGCCTGCTTCGCCCTGCCCGCGAACCCGAAAGGACGGCCCTGCATGGTCTCTCGCGTACGCGTCTGGCTCAACCGCACGTACGCGGAGAACGTGTTCTTCATGGATCAGCTGCGACGAAATCCCAGCGATCGGGCCGTTGAGATCCATGCGACGCACGGGGACGCCGACTCCCCCGTGCTGGCCGCCGCCGACACCGCCGAGCTGGAGCCCGAGGGCCTGTCCCCGGCCGGGTACGTCGAGTACGCCCTCGCCCAGTGCCGGCGCCGCGGCATCGACGTGTTCGTGCCCCGGCTGCACCAGTCGGCGATCGTGGCCCACCGGGCGGACTTCGAGGCGGTCGGTACGGCGCTGCTGGCGCCACCGCCCGAGGCCGTCGCGGTGTTCCACGACAAGGTGATCGCGTACGAGGCCGTGCAGACGGTCGGGGTGCCGGTGCCGCCGTGGTGGCGGGTACGCAACGCCGACGAACTGCTCGCCGCTGTCGAGGAGTTGGAGGCTGCCGGGCACAAGGCCTGCTTCAAGCCGGCGTCCGGTGCGGGCGGCGTGGGCTTCCGCGTCATCACCCGCGCCCCCTTCTCGCTCATGCACCTCAACGGGTTCCCGACGCCGTATGTGCAACTGGATCTGGTGCTGGACGCGTTGCGGCGCAGCGACGAGCCGGTGGACTGGCTGGTGATGCCGCGCCTCGAGCAGCCGGAGGTGTCGGTGGACTGCCTCACCGGTCCGGACAACCGGGTGCGGCTGGCGATCGGCCGGATCAAGAACGGCCGCCGTCGCGGGTTCACCGTGCAGGAGCCGTGGCTGGAGCCGGCGCGGCTGATCGCGGAGGGGTTCGGGCTGCACTATCTGTCCAACATCCAGTTCCGGATGTTCGGGGACACGCCGGTGCTGATGGACGTCAACACGCGGCCGGCCGGCGGACTGCACCAACTGTCGCTGTGCGGCGTCAACGTGCCGTGGCTGGCCGTTCAGCTGGCGCTGGGCGACGACCCGGGCGAGGTGGTTCCGCCGTTCCTCGGGCAGGACTACACGGTGGTGTCCGGGCCGCGGCCGCTGCGCCCGGTGTCCATTCCGCAGCAGCGCTCGGAGATCGAGGAGCCGCTGCTGCCGGCGGTGCCCGCGCCGGCGTCGGTCGACTCCGTCGGTAGCGGTGCGGCTCAGGTTCTGCCGCTCTAGGTCGCCCGCCTCAAGTTGCCCGCCGAACGAACCCGATGACGGAGTTCGAAAAAGTTTTCCCGGCAGGGTGTATCACGGCGCCGACCGCGCGCTCATAAGAGTGAAAGGCAACGGGGGAACCGGGGAACACGGGGGATCCACGGGGGGACGCACCACCACGGGGGAAGTACGGGGGCTTCGGGCCGGCCGGCGCTGTCACGGGGGCAGCGGCCGGGCGGCCCGAAGGCGTTTCTCGGCTCAGAAGCGGCCCGAGCCCCGGTACAGCTCCAACTCCCCGTCCAGCTCCACGGCGAGCACCGTGGCATACGGGTCGAGGTCGGCCGCGGTGGGCGGCTCGATCCACAGCACGCCCGGCGTCTCATGGAGGCCGCCGGTGATGCGGTGGGCCAGTTCCGTGCCGCTGCCGACGACCGTGACCCGGCGTACCGAACCGAGCAGCCCGCGTACGTTGATCTCGGCGCGCGGGGCGTCGAAGAGGATCAGGTACAGGGTGCGGCGGTCCTCGGACAGGGTGCTCGGGCCGTAGTGGTGACCGGCCGGGAGGCCGCGCCCGGTGCCGTGCACCGCCTCCGCGTGCCCCGCGATCCAGTCGCCGAGCCCCTCCAGCCGCTCGGCCTGTTCCGCCGGGATCGTGCCGTCCTCGCGGGGTCCGACGCTCAGGAGCAGGTTGCCGCCCGCGCCGATCGTCTCGGCGAAGTAGCGGATCAGCTGGTCGACCGACTTGTGGTTGTGGTCGTGGTGCTGGTGGCCCCAGGAGTCGTTGATCGTCAGGCACAGCTCCCACGGGCCCTCCGGCGGTACGACCGGGGCCCCCTGTTCCGGGGTCGCGTAGTCGCCCTCGCCGAGCATGCGGGCGTTGAACACGACGTCCGGCACCTCGGAGCGGATCAGCGCGGCGAGCTCGGGGATGCGCCACTGCTCCTCGCTGCGGTCCCACTCTCCGTCGAACCACATCAGGTCCGGCTTGTAGCGGGAGGTCAGCTCGCGGATCTGGCCGTCCCGGTAGGCCAGGAAGCGTTCCCAGGCGTCCAGGTCCTCATGTTCGGCGGCGACTTCGGAGTACCGGTTGTCCTCCAGCTCCGGTGGGCGGCCGGGCTTGCGCGTGGAGGCGTAGTCGGGGTGGCTCCAGTCCGAGTGCGAGTAGTAGAGCCCGACCTTGAGGCCCTGTTCGCGCAGGGCGTCCGCGTAGCCGCCGATCAGGTCGCGGCCCACGTTCAGGTCGCCGTGGGCCGTGTCCCACAGGGCCACGCCGTCGTGGTGGCGGCTGGTCAGGACGGCGTACTTGGCGCCCGCCCGCGCGAAGAGCTTCGCCCAGTCACGCGGGTCGTACCGGGAGGCGGTGAAGCGGTCGAACTGGGACATGTACCGGTCGTACGGGACGATGTCGTCGTAGAACGACCAGGACTCCTGCACGCCGTCGACGGCGTAGATGCCCCAGTGGACGAAGATCCCCAACTTGGCGTCGGTGAACCAGGGTTGCACGGGCACCCCGCTCAGCTCCCTTCCGCGCGCTGCAGGCGGAGCGTGAGGACCTGGAAGGGACGCAGGGCGACGGCGACCCCGCCGTCGCCGGTGACGTCCGCGTCCTGAAGCGGGCGCTCCAGCAGGTCGGTCACCTGGGCGCCCGCGAGCGGGAAACCGGGGCGCAGGACGCCGCTCGCGCGGCCGCCACGGGACTCGTAGAGGCGTACGACGACATCGCCGGACCGGTCGTCGGCCAGCTTGACCGCCTCGACGGTCACGCCGTCCCCGGCCACCGAGACGACGGGCTCGGGCGCGCCGGCCGCATCCGCCACCCGCAGGGGGAGGTTGAGGGCGTAGCCCTCGGCGACGGCGTCCTCGATGCTCGCGCCGGGGAGCAGGGCGTAGGTGAAGCGGTGCAGGCCCTGGTCGGCCTCGGGGTCCGGCACGCGCGGGGCGCGGACCAGGCTGAGGCTGACCCTGGTCGTCGTACCGCCGTCCTCGCGGACCGTGCGGGAGACGTCGTGGCCGTACGTCGAGTCGTTGATGACCGCGACGCCGTAGCCGGGCTCGGCGATGTGCACCCAGCGGTGGCCGGAAACCTCGAAGCGGGCCGCCTCCCAGCTGGTGTTGGTGTGGGTGGGCCGCTGGATGTGGCCGAACTGGATCTCGGCGGAGGAGTGCGGGGCCCGGATGTCCACCGGGAAGCCCGCCTTGAGGATCTTCTCGGCCTCGTGCCAGTCGATCTCGGTCTCGAAGTCGATACGGGGGCTGCCGGCCCGCAGGGTGATCGTCTGGGTGACCTTCGAGCCCTTGCCGAACGACCGCGTGACCCGGATCGCCCCGATCAGGGCGTCCTCCTCGACGACGGTGACCGCGTCCGCGTCCAGCAGATCCGTGTAGCGGTTCCTGTAGTGCTTGTCGATGTCCCAGGCGTCCCAGTAGTTCGGGAGGTCGGTGTGCAGACGCAGCAGGTTGCCCTTGTCGGCGAGGACTTCACGGCCGGCCCGCAGATCCCGCACGGAGGCGAGCGTGCCGTCCTGCGCCACCTCGACACGCACCAGGCCGTTGTCGAGGATCCGGCCCTCGACCTTCACCGGCTGTGCGGGCCCGGCGTCGGCGAGCGGTGCGCTGCCGCTCGCGGGCACCTCGGCGTACGCCGGTGCGCCCTCGGGTGTGCGGACGACCTCGGCCCGGTCGAAGGGGCTGGTGTTGAACACCCGCGTGCCGTCGGCACCGAGCGCCGCCACCGCCTCGGCGGTCAGCGCCTCCAGCTCCTCGGCCACCCGGGCGTATTCGGCCTCCGCCTCGCGGTGCACCCAGGCGATCGACGACCCCGGCAGGATGTCGTGGAACTGGTGCAGCAGCACCGTCTTCCACAGCCGGTCCAGCTTCTCGTACGGGTAGGAGTATCCCGGCGCGTGCAGCGCGGCCGTCGTCGCCCACAACTCGGCCTCACGCAGCCGGTGTTCACTGCGCCGGTTGCCCTGCTTGGTACGGGCCTGGGAGGTGTACGTCGCCCTGTGCAGCTCCAGGTAGAGCTCGCCGACCCACACCGGGGCGTCCGGGTACTCCTCGCGGGCCTTGGCGAAGAACTCGTCGGGGTGTTCCACGACGACCTTCGGGGAGCCCTCCAGGTCCGCCAGCCTGCGCGCCCGCTCCATGATCTCGCGGGTGGGGCCGCCACCGCCGTCGCCCCAGCCGAAGGGCGCGAGCGAGCGCGTGCCGCCGCCCTTCTCCGAGTAGTTGCGGACGGCGCGGTCCATCTCCTCGCCGCTGAAGCGGGCGTTGTAGGTGTCGACGGGCGGGAAGTGCGTGAAGATGCGGGTGCCGTCGATGCCCTCCCACCAGAAGGTGTGGTGGGGGAACTTGTTGGTCTGGTTCCAGGAGATCTTCTGGGTCAGGAACCAGTCGTTGCCGGCGAGCTTGGCGAGCTGCGGGTAGGCGGCGGTGTAGCCGAAGGAGTCCGGCAGCCAGACGCCCTTGGTCTCTACGCCGAAGTGCTCGATGAAGAACCGCTTGCCGTGGATGAGCTGGCGGGCGATGGCCTCGCCGCCGGGCAGGTTGCCGTCGGCCTCGACCCACATGCCGCCGACCGGCGCCCACTGGCCCTTCTTGACGGACTCCTGGATGCGGGCCCAGACGTGCGGATAGTTGTCGCGCACCCACTCGTACTGCTGGGCCTGCGAGCAGGCGAAGATGAAGTCGTCGTACTCGTCGGCCAGGGACGTGACGTTCGAGAAGGTGCGGGACGTCTTGCGCTTGGTCTCGCGGATGGGCCACAGCCACGCGGAGTCGATGTGTGCGTGACCGACGCCGGAGACGGTGTGCGCGCTGGCGTGCGCGGGGCGGGCCAGGACGGGCGCGAGTACCTCGCGCACTGCCGTGGCGCTCCCGGAGATGTCGTCCAGGTCGAGGACGTCCATGGCCCGGTCGAGGGCGTGCATGATCTCGTGGCGGCGCGGCTCGTGCTCGCCGAGGTGGACCATGAGCTCGCGCAGCACCTGGAGGTCGAGGTCCAGGTGCCAGACCTCCTCGTCCAGGACGGCGATGTCGGCGCGCTGGAAGGTGTAAAGGGGCTTGTTGCCGGCCGTGAGGACGTCACCGAGCGGGGTGGGGGCGGCGAAGTCGTTGGCGAGGATGTCCGGGTTGGAGGCGGCCTCGACCAGGTAGTCGATCTCCTCGCCGCCCGAGACGGGGTTGCCGATGGGCACGTACTGGTTGAGCGGGTTGACCGCCTTCAGGGGCCTGCCGTCGGGCAGGTGGACCAGGGCCTCGGCCTGGTTGCCGGGCCAGTCCCCCACGAAGCCGAGGTCGATGACCGCCTCGACGCGCCGCCCGGCCCACTCGGCGGGCACCCGGCCGCGCATCCGGAACCAGGTCGTGCCCCAGGGCGGGCCCCACGGGGTGTCCATCGCGAAGGGCGTGTACCGGGCGGCCGCGGCCTCCTCGAAGGAGACCGGCTCCCCCGGCACGTGCCAGGCCTCGACCTCGAAGGGGACGGTGGCCGAGTAGACCGCGGGCTTGATGCGCTGGTTGTGGACGCGCTCGACGCGTTCCTCGATCCGGCGGCGTTCGTCGTGCATCAGGGTCTCCAGGGAGGGAGAGAACGGAGGTGGGAAGCGAGGGGACCGGGTGGAGGCCGGTGGGGCGAGGGGAGGAAGCGCTTTCTGGGGCGGGCGCTACTTAAGGTACGCGAGGCCGGGATGCACCCCGGCGTAGCCCTCGACCAGTCTGCGGGCGACGCCCACGGAGTCGACCAGCGGGTGCAGCGCGAAGGCCTTCACCGCCGTCGTACGGGAGCCGGACTCGGCGGCGGCGAGCACCTCCCGCTCGACCGCCTTGACCGAGCAGACGAGGCCGGTGGCGTGGTCGGGCAGCGGGGCGACGGCGACCGGGTGGGCGCCGTTGGCGTCGACGAGGCAGGGCACCTCGATGACGGCGTCGGAGTCGAGCACCGACAGGGTGTTCTGGTTGCGGACGTTGAGGATCAGGGTCGTGCGCTCGTCGCGGGCGATGGCCCGCATCAGCGCGAGCGCCACCTTCTCGTACCCGCCGGAGAGGTCGTCGGCGTCGCGCTCGCCGGCGCCGGCCGTCTCCCGGTTCTCGGACATGTAGGTGGCCTCGCGCTCGGCGCGGGTGCGGTCCCAGGCCTGAAGCGCGGAGACGTCCGGGTCGCGCATCTGCTCGTAGAAACCGGCCTGCTGGTCGCGCAGGAAGGCGCCGCGGGTCTTGTCGGCCTGCTGGTAGGCACGGACGGCCTCGCGGTTGAAGTAGTAGTAGTGCAGGTATTCGTTCGGGACGGCGCCCAGCGACCGGAGCCAGTCGACACCGAAGAGCTTGCCCTCCTCGAAGGAGCCGAGCAGGTCGGGGTCGGCGAGCAGGCGCGGCAGTTCGTCGCGGCCGGCGACGCGCAGGCCGCGCACCCAGCCGAGGTGGTTGAGGCCGACGTAGTCGATCCACGCCTCGCCGGGGTTCTTCACGCCGAGCACCCGGGCGATACGGCGGCCGAGGCCGACCGGCGAGTCGCAGATGCCGATGACGCGGTCGCCGAGGTGGCGGGACATGGCCTCGGTGACCAGTCCGGCGGGGTTGGTGAAGTTGATGACCCAGGCGTCCGGCGCCAGGCGGGCCACCCGCCGGGCGATGTCCACGGCGACCGGGACGGTCCGCAGGCCGTAGGCGATGCCGCCCGCGCCGACCGTCTCCTGGCCGAGGACGCCCTCGGCCAGGGCGACCCGCTCGTCGTTCGCCCGGCCTTCGAGGCCGCCGACGCGGATCGCCGAGAAGACGAAGTCGGCGCCACGCAAGGCCTCGTCGAGGTCGGTGGTGGCGCTCACCTCGGGCGCGTCGGGCACCCCGGCGGCCTGCTCGGCGAGCACGCGGGTCACGGCGTCCAGACGGCCGGCGTCCAGGTCGTGCAGCACGACCCGGGTGACCCGGCCCTCCGCGCGGTCCGTCAGGAGCGCCCCGTACACGAGCGGCACGCGGAATCCGCCGCCGCCCAGAATCGTCAGCTTCACGCCTGCACCTTTCCTGCCACGAGCACCTTGACGCCGGCCTCCTCCAGGGCGGAGCGGGTCGCCGTGTTCACGGGAGCGTTCGTCACCACCATGTCCAGGTCCTCGGGACCGCATACCTTCGCCATGCCCGTCCCCGGGAACTTCGCCGCGTCGGCGAGCAGGACGACCTTGTCGCCGGCCCTGATCATGGCTCGCTTGACCGGCACCTCGACGACCGTGGTGTCCATGACCTGCCCGCCGGGCCGCACCCCGCTGGTGCCGAGGAACAGCCAGTCGGCGTGCAGCTGGCGCAGGTTGTCCTCGGTGAGGAAACCGACCAGGGAGCGGTACTCGCGGCGGACCATGCCGCCGAGCAGCACCAGCTCGATGCCCTCGTCGTCGGCGAGCTCCTCGTAGACCACCAGGTTGCTGGTGATCACGGTGAGGCGGCGGCCGTGCAGCTGGCGGGCCAGCCGGAAGGCGGTGGTGCCGATGTCGAGCAGCACCGACTGACCATCTTCGATCATCGCGGCTGCGTGCGCGGCTATGGCGTCCTTCTCGGGCACGCGCATCTCGGCGACCTCGGCGAAGGGCTGGTCGCCCTCCTCCACGACCGCGCCGCCGTGCACCCGCGTGAGCAGGCCGTCCTCCTCGAGTTTGACCAGGTCACGCCGGATCGTGGCGGGGCTCACACCCAGCCGCTCGGAGAGATCGGTCACGGCCGCGGGGCCGCCGGAGCGCAGGGCCCGCAGGATGAGTTGGTGTCGTCGTTCTGCCAGCACGACGTGAACACTACTCGTCATCTTCAATCATCGCCATGCTCATTTCTGCTCGGGTATTGACCAATCCCGCGGAGCGGCGCACGATTCCGCTCACCGAAATGAAGAGTTTTGACGAGCTCTCCCCCACGGGAGTCCCCGGACGAGAGCCCGAGCGAGAGGACTTTTCCGTGGACGACGACCGGCCCGATGTGCTGCTGACCGGGCTGCTCTTCTACGACCTCGTCCTCACGGGGCTCGCAAAGCCGCCGACACCGGGCGAGGAGATCTGGACCGGCGGCATGGGCTGCGGCCCCGGCGGCATCGCCAACCTGGCGGTGGCCGCCGCCCGCTTCGGCCTGCGCACCTCGCTGGCCACGGTGTTCGGCGACGACCTCTACGGCGAGTACTGCCGGGACGTCCTGTGCGACCAGGAGGACATCGACCTCTCGCTCTCCCGCACGGCGGACGGCTGGCCCACCCCCGTCACCGTCTCCCTGGCCTACGGCCACGACCGTGCCCTGGTCACCCACGGCCAGGAACCCCCGTACTCGCAGGACGCGCTGATGGGCGACCCGCCCGAGGCGCGCACCGCCCTCGTGCACATCGAGGCCGAACCCCGCGAGTGGCTCGCGAAGGCCGCCGCGAACGGCACCCGGATCTACGCCGACGTCGGCTGGGACCCGACCCAGCAGTGGTCCACCGCCCTCCTCGACCAGCTCTCCCTGTGCCACGCCTTCCTCCCCAACGAGACCGAGGCGATGGCCTACACCCGCACCGACACCGCCGTCGCGGCCCTCGGCACCCTCAGCGAGCTGGTGCCGGTGGCCGTGGTGACGCGTGGCGGGGACGGCGCCGTCGCCGTCGACCAGACGACCGGCGAGTACGCGGACGTGCCCGCCCTGGACATCGACGTCCTCGACGCGACGGGCGCGGGCGACGTGTTCGGGGCGAGTTTCGTCGCGGCCTCGCTGGGCGGCTGGCCGCTGGCGGAGCGGCTGAGGTTCGCCGTCCTGGCCGCCGGTCTTTCGGTCCGGCGGCCCGGCGGTGCGCTGGCCGCCCCCGGCTGGTACGGCGTCGACCGCTGGTGGCGCTCCCTGACCGATCCCGAACTGAAGCGGGCGTACGGCTTTCTGACGGACCGGCTCCCGGACGATCCGGGACCGCCCGTCGCCTACGCCCCCGTGACCCCTCCCGCACGGCAGAACTGACTTCCCCAAGCGAGCTCCCCCACGTGCTCTCCCCCACGTGCCCCTCTCATGCGAAGTCCCGAAAAGATCCGAAAGGCGGTGGGAGCTGTGCGGCTCTCACGAAGAGGCCTGCTCCGCGCGGGCCTGGCCGGTACGGCCGCCACGGCGCTCGGCGGCCTGGCGTCCGGCTGTGCCGTTCCGACCGGCTCATCCGGCCGGAACATGGTCCTGTGGTACTGGAGCGGCGGGCTGAGCGACACGGTCGTGAAGAACGCCAAGGCGCGTTACGACAGCGCCGTGGACCTCGACGCCATCCAGATCGGCGGCTACTACCGGTCGAAGCTGATCACCACGATGGCGGGCAACGCCCACATCCCCGACATCGCGGGGCTCAAGGGCGAGGACATGGCGTCCTACCTGCCGAACTCCGACCAGTTCGTGGACCTCAGGACGCTCGGCGCCGACAAGCTCAAAAGCCGGTACCTGGACTGGAAATGGCAGCAGGGCGTGGCCCCGGACGGCAGCCTCGTCGGCTTCCCGATCGACGTCGGCCCGGTCGTGCACTACTACCAGCCCGCCGTCTTCGAGAAGGCCGGGCTGGCCCACGAACCCGAGGACGTGTCCCGGGAACTGGACACCTGGGAGAAGTTCTTCGCGGCCGGCGAGCAGTTGAAGAAGCGGATACCCGGGACGTACATCCTGACCGACGTCGGCAGCGTCTTCGAGATGTCGATCGGCCAGAGCACCACCCGGTTCGTCGACGAGGACCGCAACTTCATCGGTGACGGCACCAACGTCCGCACCTGCTGGGAGCGGGCCGTTGAGGCCAAGCGGCGTGGGATCGTCTCGAACATCGTGACGGGCACGCCCGACTCGATCTCGGCGACCGAGAAGGGCAAGCTGCCGAGCCAGCTCAACGCCTCCTGGGCGGCCGGTGACCTCAAGCTCGCCTATCCGAAGACCAAGGGCAACTGGCGGGTGGCGGGCTGTCCCGGCGGTCCCTCGAACGTCGGCGGCTCCTTCCTCGCGATCACGAAGGCGTGCCGGGAGCCCGAGCGGGCCTTCGAGATCATCACCTGGATGCTCGACGCGGACAACCAGGCCCAGGGCTTCGTCGAGGCCGGCCTGTTCCCCTCGACCCCCGCGTCGTACGAGATGAAGAAGCTGCGCGAGCCGGACCCGTTCTTCGGCGACCAGATCACCATGGACGTCTTCGGACCGGCCGCGGAGAAGATCCCGGTCGCCTTCAACAGCCCCTACGACGTCGCCCTCGGGCAGCCGATCAGGGACGAGATCAAGAACGTCGGCGTCCTCGGCAAGGATCCGAAGAAGGCCTGGGAGGACGCCATGAGCAAGTGCCGGCGTATCGCCAAGCACCTGGGGGTGAGCATCTGATGGCCGTCATCGAGCAGACCCCGCCCGCCGTGAACCGGCCGCAGCCCTCCACGGCGCAGCCGAAGAAGGGCCTGCGCAAGCACTGGCACCTCTACGCCGCGATCTCCCCGTTCTACCTCCTCTTCCTCGCCCTCGGCCTGATCCCCGTCGGCTTCTCGCTCTACCTCTCCTTCCACCGCTGGGACGGCCTCGGCTCGATGGAGTGGGCCGGGCTGACGCAGTACCAGTACCTGCTGAGCGACAGCGACTTCTGGCAGTCGATCGGGAACACGATCGTCATCTGGGCGCTGGCCACCTTCCCCATGATCTTCCTGGCGATGGTGACGGCCGTGATGCTCAACTCGGCGGTCCGCTTCAAGAACGCCTACCGGTTCGCGTACTTCCTGCCGAACGTCACGTCCGTCGTCGCGATCGCGATCGTCTTCGGGTCGATCTTCTCCACCAACTTCGGCCTGGTGAACGCCCTGTTGCAGGCCGTGGGCCTGGACCAGGTGGCCTGGCTGAACACCCCGTGGGGCATCAAGGTCGCCATCGCCACGCTGATGACCTGGCAGTGGACCGGCTACAACGCGATCATCTTCCTCGCCGGTCTGCAGACCATCCCGAGCGATCTGTACGAGGCGGCGCGGATCGACGGTGCCGGTCCCGTGCAGACCTTCTTCCGGGTCACCCTGCCGCTGCTGCGGCCGACGCTGCTGTTCGTGCTCGTCGTCTCCACCGTCACCGGTCTGCAGAGCTTCTCCGAACCCCAGGTGCTGCTCCAGACCACGGCCAACGAGTCGACGTTCTCGGGCGGCCCGGACCACGCCGGCCGGACGATGGTCCTCTATTTCTTCCAGCAGACCTTCGACAACAACGACTTCGGGTACGGCGCCGCCGTGGCGTGGGGCATCTTCCTGGTCGTCGTCCTCTTCTCGATCATCAACTGGCGCCTGGTGCAGCGCCGGGGCGAACAGTAGGAAGGCCGCGACATGGCATCCATCAAGGGCTCCGGACGCCGGGGTATCGCGCTGCACACGTCCCTGATCATCGGTGTGCTGCTGTCGGCCTTCCCGTTCTACTGGGCCGTCATCATGTCGACGCACACCTCGTCGGAGATCTTCTCGTACCCGCCGAAGCTGCTGCCGGGCTCGCACTTCCTGGAGAACGTCCGCAGCCTGTTCGACACGATCGACTTCTTCGGATCGATGTGGAACTCGCTGCTGGTCGCGACGGTGGTGACGTTCCTGGTCCTGTTCTTCGACTCGCTCGCGGCCTTCGTCTTCGCCAAGTTCGACTTCCCGGGCAAGAACGTACTGTTCGCGCTGCTGATGCTGATCTTCATGGTGCCGGCCCAGATGTCGGCGATCCCGCAGTTCGTGATCATGGCGAAGATCGGCTGGATCGGCTCGATGACCGCGCTGATCGTGCCGGCCGCGGCCAACGCGTTCGGCATCTTCTGGATGCGCCAGTACATGAGGAGCGCCATCCACGACGAACTGCTCGACGCCTCCAAGCTGGACGGCGCGAACTTCCTGCGCCAGTACTGGCACGTCGCGCTCCCGGTCGTCCGCCCCGGGCTCGCCTTCCTCGGCATCTTCACCTTCATGGGCCAGTGGAACGACTACGCCTGGCCCCTGATCGCCCTGACCAACCCGGACAACGTCACCCTCCAGGTCGCGCTGTCCCAGCTCAACGGCACCCACGGCACCACCGACTACGGCATGGTGATGACCGGCGCGGTCCTAGCCCTCATCCCGCTGCTGATCGTCTTCGCGGTCGGCGCCCGCCAGATCATCGGCGACCTCGCGAAGGGGGCCGTCCGCGGATGAACGATCCGTCGGTCCTCGGCCCCTCGGCCGTCGATCCCCTGATCGCGCTGCGCCCCTGGGAGGCACCCGAGGTGACCTCCTGGGGGCGACTCCCCATGAACGCCGTCGACCGGCGCTCCGGAGTACTCCCCCTCGACGGCGACTGGCGCTTCCAGTTGCTGTCAGCTCCGGACGCGCCGGTCGGCGGTGCCTGGTCCTCGGCACATGTCCCGGGCGTCTGGACCCTCCAGGGCATGGACGACCTGCCCCAGTACACCAACGTCCGCATGCCGTTCGCCGAGTTCCCGCCCCACTCCCCGGCCGCCAACCCGACCGGTGTGTACGAGCGCGAGGTGGACGTCCCCGCAGAGTGGGCCGGGCGCCGGATCGTGCTCCGGGTCGGGGCCGCCGAAAGCGTGCTGCTGGTGCATGTGGACGGACGGCCGGTGGGCATCTCCAAGGACTCGCACCTGGCGGCAGAGTTCGATCTGACGGGACTGGTGCGCCCCGGCTCCCCCGCGACCGTGCGGCTCACGGTCGTCAAGTGGTCCGACGCCTCGCACATCGAGGACCAGGACCAGTGGTGGCACGGCGGGATCACCCGCTCGGTGCTGCTGTACGCGACGGACCCGCTGTATCTCGCGGACGTGACCGTGCGGGCCCACCACAGCGGTGAGCTGCGCGTCGACTGCCAGGTGCGGTGCGCGGGCGGCGCGCTGCCCGCGGGGTGGCACCTCACCGGCGAGCTGGACGGTCAACTCCTCGTACAGGACGGTGAGTTCGACCGCTTCAATGCCGAGGACGAACGGGTCTCCGACTTCCTCGGCGAGGCACGGCTGCAGACCACCGTGCCCGAGGTGCGCACCTGGAACGCGGAGATGCCCGAGCTGTACGACCTGACCATTCGCCTGCACCGCGCCGACGGCACGATCGCCGACACCTCCCGGCACCGGATCGGCTTCCGCGACGTCGAGATCGTCGGCCGGGATCTGCTGGTCAACGGAGAGCGGGTGTTCATCCGGGGCGTGAACCGGCACGACTTCCATCCGCTGACGGGGCGGACGGTGTCGTACGACGACATGCGCGCCGATCTCGTCCTGCTCAAGCGGTTCGGATTCAACGCGATCCGCACCGCCCACTACCCGAACGACCCGGCGCTGTACGACCTCGCCGACGAGCTCGGCTTCTACGTCGTCGACGAGGCGGACATCGAGTCCCACGACCACGCCCACGAGATCGCCGACGACCCGCGCTGTCTGAACGCCTTCGTGGACCGCGTCTCGCGCATGGTGCTGCGCGACAAGAACCACCCGTCGGTCATCATCTGGTCGCTGGGCAACGAGTCGGACTACGGCGCGAACCACGACGCGGCGGCGGGGTGGGTGCGCCGGCACGATCCGACGCGGCCGCTCCAGTACGAGGGGGCGGCCAAGCTCGACTGGGCCGCGACGGACGACGCCTCCGACATCGCCTGCCCCATGTACGCGCCGCTCGAGGACTGCGTCGCCCACGCCCTGTCCGGCCGCCAGACCAGGCCGCTCATCCAGTGCGAGTACTCGCACGCGATGGGCAACAGCAACGGCACGCTGGCCGACCACTGGGCCGCCATCGAGGCCACCCCAGGTCTTCAGGGCGGGTTCATCTGGGAGTTCTGGGACCACGGGATTCTGCAACGCGTGAGCGATGGCAGACCTGCCGGGCGCGCGGGCGCCGGGCTCTATGACAACGGTGTCGCCGCGCCCGGGTACCGCTGGGCGTACGGCGGTGACTTCGGCGAGTCCCTCCACGACGGCGCGTTCATCGCGGACGGCATGGTGTTTCCCGACCGCACGCCCAAGCCCGCGATGTACGAGCACCGGGAGATCGCGGCGCCGGTACGCATCGAGTGCTTCAGGCACGAGGGCATCGTGCTCGGCAACCACCAGCACTTCCGGGGCCTGGACTGGCTGGCCGGCGAGTGGCGGCTGGACCTGGCCGACGGCACGACGCTGACCGGACCGGCCGAGCTGCCGAACCTGCGCCCCGGCGAGACGGCCACCGTGCCGCTGCCCTTCGAGGTGCCGCACGACGGCGGCGAGGCCTGGCTGACGCTGCGCGTGACAGTGACCGAGGACCAGCCGTGGGCGCCGCGCGGCACCGAGGTGTGCGTGCCGCAGATCCGGCTGCGCGGGCCCGCCCTGGCCCCGGACGTGCCGGTGGACCGGCAGGTCGAGGTCGACGGCGAGGGACTCCTCCTCCATCCGCTGCTGACGGCGGCCCCCACGCTCTCCCTGTGGCGGGCGCCCACCGACAACGACGAGCTGGGCGGCATGGCCGGGCGCTGGCGCACCTGGGGGCTCGACGCGCTGGTGCGCAAGGTCGTGTCCGTCCGGCACAACGCGGGCCGGCTGACGGTGGAGGCCGAGTACGCGGGCACCACGGGTGTCGTACGGCACCGGCAGGTGCTCACGCCCGTCGAGGGCGGGGTCCGCGTCGACGAGGAGACCGAGCTGCCGGAGACGTTCGACGACGTGGCACGGGTCGGCACGGTCTTCGAGACGGCCGCGGGGCTCGACCTGCTGGAGTGGTTCGGGCAGGGCCCGTGGGAGTCGTATCCCGACCGCAGCGCGGGCGCGCCCGTCGGCCATCACCGCGTATCTGTCGACGAGTTGTTCACGCCCTATCTGCGTCCGCAGGAGAGCGGCGGCCGGCACGGCGTACGCAGGTTCACGCTGTCCGCGCCGGACGCCACCGGGTTCTCCGTCACGCTGGACGAACCCCGCCAGGTCTCCGTGACCCGCTACCGCGCCGAGGACCTCGCCTCCGCACGGCACCATGACGAGCTGGTCGCGCGGCCCGGCTGCGTGGTGCACATCGACGCCGCGCACCGGGGCCTGGGCACCGCCTCCTGCGGGCCCGACACCTCACCCTCGTATCTCGTCGCACCGGGCATCCATCGCTGGAGCTGGACCCTGCGCGTTCTGTGAACTCCCCCCACGCCCTTCGCTGTCACCCCTCATGGATCCCACGGATCTCACGGATCTTCTTACGGAGCACACGTGTGTACTTCGCATGACCATGCCCAGGGCGAAACCGAGCAGGCCGGAGCCGGAAGACGCGGTTTCCTGCGCGCGACCGCGCTGCTCGGCGCCGCCGCCACGGCAGGGGTCGCGCTGCCGGCCGTGGCCGAGGCGTCCCCGGCCACGGCCGGCTGGCGTCCGAACGCCGACAGCCGCCGCTTCACGCTGGCCGTGATGCCCGACACCCAGTACCTCTTCGACGGGCCGAGCATCAACGCGGCACCCGTCGAGGCCTCCCTGCGCTACCTCCTGGAGCACGGGCGGGAGGAGAACATCGTCTTCCTGTCCCACCTCGGCGACCTCACCGAGAACGGCGCGAAGGACGAATGCGCCGCGATCGGCAAGGCGTTCGAGCTGCTCGACCGCAGGGGCGTCGGCTACAGCGTCCTCGCGGGCAACCACGACGTGAAGTCCTCCACGGACGACCAGCGCGGCCCGACGCCGTACCTGGACGCGTTCGGGCCGCAGCGCTTCAAGGGCAAGCGCACCTTCGGGGGTGCCTCTTCGGACGGCTACAACACCTACCACCTGTTCCGGGCGGCCGGTCGCGAGTGGATGGTGCTCGCCCTGGACTGGCGGCTGTCGGCGAAGGGGTACGCCTGGGCGAAGGACGTGCTCGCCCGGCACCCGAAGACACCCGTCGTCCTCACCACCCACGAACTGGTCGTCCAGGACGACGCGTTGTCGTCGTACGGACAGCAGCTGTGGGACCAGCTGGTCAAGGACCACGACCAGATCTTCCTGACCCTCAACGGGCACTACTGGCCCGCGGGCCGGGTCACCCGCAAGAACGCGGCGGGCAACGACGTCCACCTGCACCTGACGAACTATCAGAACCGCTACTTCGGCGGCGCCGCGATGATCCGCCTCTACCGCTTCGACCTCGACCGGAACGTCATCGACGTCGAGACGGTCTCCCCGTGGATCCTGGGCCGGGCCGCGAAGGGGCTCAACGAGCTGGAGCGGCAGGAGATCGAACTCAGCGGCGACGCCGACCGTTTCTCCGTCGACATCGACTTCACGGACCGCTTCTCCGGCTTCGCCCCGGTGCCCGCCCGTCCGGCGCGCCCCGCGTCGAAGATGCTGATCCGGGACACGGCCGCGTACTGGCGCTTCGAGTCGCCCGTCTCCGGCACCGTCCGCGACCTGTCCGGTCACGGCAACGACCTCACCGTGGTCTCCGTGGGCGGCGGCGAGCTCGGCTGGTCGCCCGACCACCACCCCGACCAGCCCGGCCACGGCAGCCTGGAGTTCCAGGGCTACAAGTCCCCCTTGAAAGGGGCGTACCTGCGCACGGTCGACGGCGCCCCGCTCAACGCGGCCACCTTCAGGAGCGGTTACACCGTCGAGGCCTTCTACCGGGTCCCCGCCGACTGGGACGCCTCGCACCACGCCTGGGCGGGCCTGGTCGGCCGTACCGGCACGGGTGGCGCCGCCGGCAAGACGGAGGGCGACCCCGACGAGCCGCTCGCCACGCTCTCCCTCTCCGACGGGCCCGGCCCGCAGTGGGCGGTCCGCCCGCTCAACCAGCAGGGCATCGCCACCAACTGGGGCGACGAGACCGCGCGCGAGACCTGGTGGCACGTCGCCGTCGTCAACGACGGCAGGCACACCACGCTGTACGTCCAGGGCTGTCCGGTGGCCCGCAACCCGCACGCCACCGCGATCGGCCTCACCTCGGTCGGGCTGCCGTGGCTGCTCGGCGGCTACGAGTACGGCGGCAAGATCGACCAGATCCTGTACGGCCGCCTCGGCGACGTCCGTATCGTCGCGCGGGCGCTGCCCGTCACGTCCTTCATGAACCACTGACGCCCGGCGAGGATGAACATGACCGATCAACAGCTGCCCACCTGGGCGGACCCGTCCGTCACCCCCGCCGACCTCGACCCGCAGGGTGCCTCCCGGCGCGGCCTCCTGCGGCGCGCGGGCCTGTTCGGCGCCGCGTTCGCGCTCGGCGCCGCGGCCGTGCCCGCGGCGGCGTCCGCACGGGGGTGGGGCGGCGACGACCCGCGCCTCGCCTACCTCGTCGGCGACCACCACATCCACACCGTCTACAGCCACGACGCCAAGTACACGTTCTCCCAACTGGCCGCCGCGGGCGCCAAGTACGGGCTCGACTGGATGGTGTTCACCGAGCACTCCAACTTCGGGCACGCCAAGTACGGGGCCGCGCTGGAGCACGAGGAGATCCTCAAGGCGCGTGCCGAGAACCCGCGCCAGCTCATCTTCCAGGGCCTGGAGTGGTACATCCCGGCCGCCGAGCACTGCACGGTCTTCGCAGCGCCCGGCCGGCACGAGGTCGACCTGCTCACACGGTTCGAGAGCGCCTACGACGGCAAGCTGCTCGGCTACGACAAGGGCGGCCCCGCCGACGCGGACACCGCCCGCAACGAGGCCCACGCCGTCAAGGCCATCAAGTGGCTGGCCGAGCAGCGCCGCAAGGGCTACGTCGACGACGTCCTCGTCCTCGCCAACCACCCGCTGCGCCTGGGCATCGACTCCCCGCACGAGATGCGGGGCTGGCGGGACGCGGCCCCCGAGATCATGATCGGCATGGAGGGCGCACCGGGCGCCCAGGGCGCGGCGATCCCCGGCCGGCGCGGAAGTACGTCCATGCGCGGCGAGTACGAGAACAAGCCCTCGGCGCAGTCCTGGCCGGGTTACCCGGCGGAGGCGTTCCTCACGTACGGCGGCTTCGACTGGGCGACCGCGACGGTCGGCGGGCTGTGGGACTCGATGCTGGCGGAGGGCCGCCTGTTCTCGATCACCACGAACTCCGACGCCCACCGCATCGTCTTCGACACCTGGCGCAACGGCGACTGGCCCGCGGGCCAGAACTTCGACAACACCGGCAAGCTGCCCGACCCGGTGAACACCGACACACCGCAGCCGGGCAGCGACTTCTGGCCGGGCCAGTTCAGCCGCACGCACGTCGGCGTGACCCGCTACGGCTACCGCGCCGTGATGGCGGGCCTGCGCGCGGGCCGGGTCTGGCTCGACCACGGGCATCTGCTCGACGGCCTCGACGTCCGCCTCAAGCGGGACTGCGACCACGGCCGCGGCGTCACCCTGGGCGGCCGGCTGCGCGTACGCAAGGGCGAGAAGCTCACACTGAACATCACCGTCACGACGGCCTCCCGGCCCAACCCGCAGGACATCCTGCCGGAGTTGGCGCACGTGGACGTCATCCGCGGCGCGGTGCGCGGCCCGGTGGCCGACCGGGACGCCTGGCAGGCGCCGGACACCAAGGTCGTGACGACGAAGGACGTGAGCGGCCGCAAGGGGACGTACACCCTGCGCATCCCGCTCACCGCCGGGCACGAGTCCTTCTACGTCCGCCTGCGCGGCAGCGACGGCAACCGCCACGGCACGGGCTACCTGGGCGCCTCGGTCGACCCGCACGGCCCGATCCCGCACCCGCCCGGAGACGGTGACCCGTGGGCCGATACGTGGTTCTATTCGAATCCCGTATTCGTCGACGTGGCAGGAGCCTGACAATCTGATGAAGCGTCACTTCCTCACTCCCGTCTGCTTATTGGCCGCCCTGGGGCTCGGCGCGGGCACCGCATCCGCGGCCGGTGACCCGCAATGGGCCGAGTCGGGCACGGCGTACACCGACACGCTGGGCGGCGGGCAGGGTCTCGCCGCCCGGGCGGACGGCTCGCTCCTCTACCGGGGTCTGGCCGACATCCCGCTGAGCCTGCGGATCAAGGGCTGGAACCACGTCGGCGACCCGGACATCGCCCAGGGCCACGTCTTCGACGCCTACCAGGGCCCGGACACGGCTACATCCAAGATGTTCGCGGTGACGACCCCGGCCGGGAAGCGCTACGAGTACGTCCACCAGCTCAACCCGGGTGAGAAGCTCAACAACTCCTTCGCCACGGTCTCGCCCGACGGGCAGTGGCTGGTGTCGGGCGAGTGGGGCGAACAGCGAAGACTCCAGGTCTTCCCCGCTCCCCTGCTCAACCCCGCCACACCACCGACCGGCGGAGACCTCAGGGAGGCCTGGCAGATCAGCCTGGACAAGCCGGTACGCGACATCCAGGGCTGCGACTTCGTGACGGACACCCGCCTGCTGTGCGCCTCGAACGACGCCACGGGCACGTTCTTCCCCGAACCCCGCCCACTCCTCCAGGTGGATCTGCCCCGCAAGGTCGACGGCCAGCCGATAACCGGCGCGGTGAAGTCCCTGCTCGCACTGCCGCAGCGCAGCGTGTGCACGGGGGCGTTCGAGACGGAGGGGGTGGACTACGACGTGAACAGCGGGACGTTTCGGGCGGAGATGATCCCGCCCGGGGTGTGCGCCGTGGCGACGGCCGTGTACTCGTACAAGCAGGTCCCGAGCTGACCCAGAAGTCGTGCGAGGGCCGCGGGGACCGCAGAAACGGTCACCGCGGCCCTCATCTCCCGAACCGAACCGACAAGCCCCCGCCACCTCTTGGCCATTGACCCGCCAGAAGCCGGAAACAACCGCACATCGGGATGATCTGGGGCACGATGGGGAATGGCCGTTGCACGACCACACGGCATGCCGCAGCGGGCGGGGGGCTTCGGAAGGGGGCCGCGCATGCTCAAAGACGTGTATACGGGGGACGGGCGCCGATTAGCCGTTGAGATCTCTGGAGATCTCAACGGTTTTCCGGTGTTCCTGCTTCATGGCACCCCCGGCAGCAGACTCGGCCCGGCGCCTCGGCCCATGCTGCTGTATCACCAGCGAGTTCGGCTCATCACCTACGACCGTCCCGGCTACGGCCCCTCGGACCGGCTGCCGGGACGACGCGTCGAGCACGTCGCCACCGACGTCGCCGCCATCGCCGATGCCCTCGGCGTCGAACGCTTCGCTGTCGTCGGCCGATCCGGAGGCGGGCCGCACGCCCTTGCCTGCGCAGCCCTGTTGTCCGACCGAGTGACCCGGGTGGCGGTACTGGTGAGCCTCGCTCCGCGAGACGCCGACGGCCTGGACTGGTTCGCGGGGATGGCGGCCTCGAACGTCGACGAGTACGCCAAGGCCCTCACCGGCCCCGAGGAGCTCGCAGCCAGTCTGCGTAAACGCTCCGTGGACATTCGAGCCGATCCGCGCCGGCTCCTGGCCCAGTTGCGCTGGGAACTCACCGAATCCGATCTGAGAGTCGTCGCCGACGCCGGTATCCGGGCCATGCTGGTGCGCAACTACCGTGAGGCGCTGAGCGTTTCGGCCGACGGCTGGGTGGACGACGCCCTGTCATTCTGCAGCCCCTGGGGCTTCTCGCTGGACGACATCTCCGTCCCGGTGCTCTTGTGGCACGGAGAACAGGACGTATTCTCCCCGGCCAGCCACACTCGCTGGTTGGCCGAACACATTCCGAGGGGGCGCGCCGTCTTCCACCCCAGGGAAGCGCACTTCGCGTCCTTGCGCGTGCTGCCAAGCATCGTGACCTGGCTGCTGGGCGGCAGGGCCCGGTTGGCGCTCCACAGCTCCTGAGAGGGTGCGGATCACACGGGCAACGGTTCCAGATCTCGGTGGATGCGCTTGCCCTCGCGCACGCTCGCAGTGTGCGGATGATCCTCCCCCAGCAGCCGGGTCAGATCGGCCTGAGCCCTCTCCTTGAGCTGCTCGGCCTCCGGGAGCCGCTCCAGGTCACGTAACGTCACCGACAGATTGGCACGGGCCACGATGGTGTCCGGGTGGTCGGGCTCCAGTGCGGCCTGGAAGCCTGCGACCGCCATTCGCTCCAGTTTCTCGGCCTCGTGCAACTCTCCCAGCTCGGCCTGGATGTTGGCGAGGTTCACAGCGCAGGCCAGCGTGTAGGGGTGGCGGTCGCCGAGCACCTCACGCAGGGTGGCGAAGTTCTGTTCCATGAGCAGGCGCGCCGGAGCCGTTTCCCTGCACCCGCGCAGGAAGATCCCGAGGTTGTTGATCGCGGCAAGGGTGGCCGGATGCCGCTTGCCGGGCGCCACCTCGTACTGGCGCACGGTGTCCTGCGCCAACGCGAGCGCTTCCTCGCGCGCGCCGATGGCATACAGGTCCGTCGCGTAGTTCAGCGTGCAGTCCAGCACGTCGGGGGTGGTCTGGGCGGTGCCTCGCAACCGATAGTGGTCGCGGGTCTGCCGGGTCAGGTCCCGACCCTCCTCGACCCGTCCGGCCTTGCGCAGCGACACCGCCAGACTCTTCGCCGTCCGAAGTGTGTCCGGATGGGACTCTCCGAACCGGCGGACGTACGAGTCGTACCCGGTGTTCAGCAGGGCGATCGAGTCACGGTACTCACCGAGTTCGCGCAGGTCCCGCCCCAGATTGGTGACGCTGCTCAGGGTGGCCGGGTGCTCGGCGCCCAGGTCGTTGCGGCGACGGTCGTAGATCTCCTGGTCCACGTCGCGCGCCTCTGCGTAGCGACCGAGCTGCCGAAGGCACAGAGCGCGGTTGTTCTTGGCGCTGAGGGTACGCGGGTGGTCCTCCCCCAACGTCTCCTGGAAGCCTGTGTGCGCCTCGGTGGCCATCTCCAGAGCGGCGTCGAACCGGCCGACATTGCCGAGGTCGATGGCGAGCGCGCTCGCCGTCATGAGGATGTGCGGATGACCTGCGGGGAGCAGGGTCCGCTGGAGGGTGAGGGTCTCCGAGCCCAGTTGTTCCGCCTCCACGTACTGGCCCATGGTCCGCAGCACGTTGGCGATGTGAAAACGCAGATGCAGAAGCTGGACTTCCAGGTTGGCGACGTAGCGTCGCTCTGCGTCGAGCCGACCCGACGCCCGCCTCTCATGTCCCTCGGACCGGGCGCCCGCCGCGGCCTTCTCCTTCAGTTCTGCGACGAGCCCCCGGCGCTCTGCGAGCTGGCGCTCCCACAGCTCCCGAAGTTCCAGGCCCAGGGAATGGGCCGAGTTCAGGTCTCCACGCCGCCAGAGATAGCGGAGCCGGTCGATGAGTAGCTGCCGAGTCTCGGGCTCGTCGCAGGTACTCGCTTCGGATGCCTCCAGGTGCGGCCAGATCGCCGCGAACTGAGCCTGGTTCAGCGGGTCGTCGATCGGCTCCTCACCCGAAGGCCGGGCGCCGGCCAGGATGCGGTGGACGACGTGCTGGGCATCCAGTTGTTCCTGTGCGGTGAGCTGGGAGCGGATCACGGCCTGCACCAGCCGGTGCACCTGGATCGACTCCGTGGCACGGTCGACCTTGGCCAGCGCGAACCGGCCGATCTCCCGGATCACCTGTCCGAGCACCATCTTTTCCTGCAGCGAGGGGTCCTCGTCGGCGAGGACGCGGATCATCTCGTCGCCGTAGAGCAGTTTGAGAGAAATCGGTTCGGCAGCGAAGAACGCACACAGTTGCAGCAGGCGTACGGCGGCCGGCGACCGCTGTTTGAGCCGCTCGATGGAGACATTCCACGTCGCACCGACCGGCTTCGGATAGTTGGCGGGCTGGCTCAGCGACAGGACACGCTCGGCCTGTTGTTCCAGTTCCGCCAGGTACGTGTCGACGGGGGTTCCGGTCTCCGCCAGCCAGGCACCAGCCTGGTCGAGGGCCAGGGGCAGGTCGCCCACAGCGGCGGCGACCCGGTCCGCGTCCTCGTCCGAGAGGTCCGCGGCCCGACGCCGCAGGTGCTCGACACTCTCCTCACGCAGGAACGGGTCGATCTCCAGCGCTTCGCCGTACTGAAGCCAGGTCTGATTGCGAGACGTGACCAGGACGTGGCCGCTGCCGCCGGGGAAGTGCTGGCTGACCTCCTGTGGCTCGTCGGCGTTGTCGAACACGAGGAGCCAGCGCTGCATGGCACTCGACTGGCGCAGATAGTCGCGCACCTCCTGCGCTACCTGTGCCGCCTCGTCGCCGACCCTCAGTTCGAGCCGGCCGGCGAGCGTCGCCAGCGACGAGACGATGAGCTCGTTCTGCTCCGAGGGGATCCACCACACGAGGTCGTAGTCGGCGGCGAACCGGTGCACATACTCCAGCGCGATCTGCGTCTTGCCGACACCGCCCAGTCCATAGAGGGCGTACACGGTCGACGATCCGGTGGAGCCGCGATCGGCCAGCCCGTCCCTCAGTCGCTCCAACAGCGCGCTGCGGCCGGTGAAAGACGCGTTGCGCGGCGACACGTTCCAGAACTCCGGCGTGTTGCCGGGGAAGCGTGCGTCCGGCGCCACGGCATCGTCGGGCAGGTCGGTCGGCAACGACGGCTTGCCGAGAGCCCGCAGCAGCGCGGAGGCTGCGTTCTTTTCCGTGGTACGGACGAGGTCGACCGAGGACGACTCGCTGAACGCGGGCGCCAGGCGGAAGTCACCGACGCGAACCGCCACCACCTGGCGGCGTCCGGTGGGGTCGCCGCCCGTGGCAGCCTCCCACACCTGACGGGCCCGCCCGGAGCGCTGGTACGCCGCCGAGACCACGACGACGGTGCGGTCGGCCGGCCTCTCCGCGCCGTCGCCCTCACCACCGACGTATCTCGGCATCACGCGGAATCCTGCCCGGGTCAACAGAGCGGCGATCCACTCGGCCCACATCCGGTCCTCGGAGACGTAGCTGAGATGCAGATCGGCCGGGAGGTGCGAACGCGTGCGGGTGAACACCTTGTTGACGCGGCGGCGCTCCTCGTCGTCCATCCGCGGCAGCGAGGTGACGTCACGGTCAGTGATCACGCTGCTGAGCCGTTCGAAGGCCGACAGCAGGGAGGTCGGATTGGCGCCCGCTTCGTCGCCGAAGGTGGCCAGCATCTCTTCGTATCCGTAGTAGGGGCGATACGGGACTTCGACGGAACCCCAGTAAGCGGTGAGTTCGTCATCGGTCATGCCGGCGGGGAACCCGTCGAACTTCGCGCGGGCCAGCGACCGACCCGCGTCCGCCTTTTCCTTCTCCCCCTCGTCGATGCGCATGGGGACGGGCAGGATGCGGATACGGCGCCGGTGGAATCGTTCGTGGATGTCACGGGCGACGAAGGAGGCTCCGTCGATGCTCTGGTCGCTGAGGGTGAAGCAGTCCACCAGGATGTCCGGCAAGTGGGCCGTGCAGATGTCGGCGATGTCGGACAGCCCGGTGCGGCTGTCGATCAGCACGTAGTCGTAGTTCTCGCGCATGTCGTCGCGCAGGGCGTCGAAGAACGCACCGCCGCCGAGGTT
Source organism: Streptomyces sp. NPDC111606 (assembly GCF_055656945.1). Taxonomy (NCBI): domain Bacteria; kingdom Bacillati; phylum Actinomycetota; class Actinomycetes; order Kitasatosporales; family Streptomycetaceae; genus Streptomyces; species Streptomyces sp. NPDC111606. The sequence goes on along the minus strand of NZ_JBVKBY010000003.1, from coordinate 354,984 downwards.
GTAGAAGTTGTCCCAGTCGAAGACGCTGACCGTCGCCGAGTAGTCGCGGTTCTGCTGTCCTGCGGACACCAGGTCCAGGGTGCCGGGCCCGGGAAAGGTCCAGTTCAGCGACACGGCGTGACGCTGGATACGTGCATAGTCGCGGTACCAGTCCGGGGGCCGGTCCTCGGTTGAGCCTTCGCCTCCGGCCGCCCACGCATAGTCCTTGAGCAGGTCGATGACACCCGTTGTGGCGCCCAGCGTCGCGGAGTCGAGAAATGGATGGAAGAAGCGGTGCAGGCCGGGCGCCTCCAGGTCCCAGTCCACGGCGAGCACCCGCTTTCCGTTGGCAGCAAGGATCCAGGCGGTGTTGGCGAGAGCCATCGTCCGACCGGTTCCGCCCTTGTACGAATAGAACGTCACGATGCGGCCCTGGTGGCCGTCTCGTTCCTCTTGGCTGCTCATCGCGGAAACTTCCTCCTCAATGTCCCGGCCGTGTCCAACTGGGCGGACCACTCGCTGATGACCCGGCGGCGCCCAGCTTGAAGCGCGGTGTGCTCGCGTCGGGCAGCGATGCGCCGGCGCTGTGGAGGTACGAATTCGCCGCCGCTTCCACGACTTGCGGCAGCAGTGTCCTGAAGGACCGTAGGTCCGGGACGCTCAACGCAGCGGCCCGGCCGCCCCGCCGTTGACGTTCCGCGGCGCGTGGGAGAGCGGTATCCAGGTCGACAGCCAGATCGTGCTGCGCGGCCCGGCCGGCGGGGTCGGCGCTGTTCCACGGCACCACGAGACCGGTCGACGGGCGATGACCGGCGTCCAGCTCGCTCAGCCGCGCGCGGTGTTTGGGGTCGCTCAGCACCCAGCGGTCGAGCAGGAGCACCTCCGGGCAATCGGGCGCCTCGGACGTGTCGTCGAACTCCCGCACCACGACGCGGTATTTCAGGCCCTCGACAATGCTTGCGGCCATGGCGGCCAGAGGTTGGCCGGACTCGGGGTAAAAAGGGTTCCAGTGGAGGGGAGTTGCGCCGTAGTAGTCGGAGCTGCGGCCCTCGGGTAACCGATCCAGAGCACCCGCCGCCACAGTGATACGCAGTGTGCGGCCTGTCGGCGACGGCACGGCGGCCTCGGGCGCGAAAGCGTCGTCCACCGCTTGCAGGTGTCTGTGGTCCCCGGGTTCCACCATGACGTTGTCGCCCACCTCGACGATGCGATGCGCCAGTTGGAACACGGCTCGTTCGTAGTCGGCACGGAACGATCTGACCTTGATCAGCCCGTACAACCCGAAGTTCTGATACCGCTGGCCGAGTTCGGGGTGCGCGTACTGCACACTCCGGACCCGCTGTGGGAGTTGGTTGTCGCGCACGGGTGACCAGAGGGCCGGCACCACCGCGCTGGGCATTCCGCTGCGCCTGTCCCCCTGGTAAGACGCCTGCCGACGGCTGAAAACGGTCCACTCTTTGCCGCACCAGGGACTGATGAAGTAGCGGGGGGAGTACAGAGGCACGAACACTCGGCAAGCGGCCAATGATTCGGCGAGCGAGGTGGGCCAGTCCTGACCGGTCCGCATCGAACCGTCCATGAAGCCGGCCCGGTCCCCCGAGACGGTGGTCATGTTCGTTATGTGGCCGCAGAGGTCACGATAGAGGCGGCGGACCCATAGGTTCGGATCGGAGTCGTCCACGCCGTCCGACGGGGTGTGGGCGTAACTGAGGAAGAAGTAGGGCCCCGCAGCACCCGCCCCCATGGATTCCGTCGACACTACGCGATCCCCCGATCCCGCCTCAGCCCCGCGAAGTGCGGACACTCAGTGTAGGAACCCCGCAGCGTTTTGTGACGGGTCTGCGAGAATGCTGGGTGGACGATTTCCGGCCAGCCATTGGGTGGCGAAGTCCACGGCCTCTTTCAGGGGGAACAGTCGGGCATCGCCACGGCCGACCTGCCCGCGCCGCACGACCGGTTCGGATCTGTCGGCGTCGGGCGCTTCGAACGCCGCCCCCAACGCGCCGAAGTCCCTGTCGTCAAGATCGACGTCCTTGTACGACATCCAGTGCGGCTCGCCCGCCCGCAGGACCACGCAGCGGTACTCCTTGAAAGGGGCACCGTGGACCCGGTACTCGGCCAGGTGGAAGGCACTGCACACTTCATAGCCGACGCCGAGCAACAGCACCTGGGCCCCGGTGCGGTACAGGCGCGCGAGTGGCGAGCGCTCTCCCAGGTGGCATTCCTGGTCGTGATCCGCCATCAACTGGGAGGCACGGGCGCCCAGGGCGGCGAAGGAGGTCTGCGGATGCACACTGCGCACCGCGCCGTCCGCGCATCGCACGGTTTCGGCGAGCTTGCCCATGTCCTCGGAGGGCGTGTTCGCAGGGTCGAAGGCAGGCATGCCCGAGAGATGCGCATGGCGCTGACGCTCCGACATATGTCGAGTGGCTGCCCGATACGTGCGCGAGGTATCGGAGTTGCCGGCCGTGAACGTGGGCACGACCACCGTTCCGGCGGAGCCCAAGACGCCGCCGAGGGCGGCCAGGAGGGTGTGCGGGACGGCGCCCAGCCGCCGCAGAGAAGCATGCACCAGGAGGGTGGCCCCGGGCTGGACGCCCAGCGCTTCGAGACTTGCGGCGAGTGACCGGGCGTCGGTCACAGTGTCCTCCCCATGCCTTCGACGAGCCGGCGCCCAAGCACGGTCAGCGAGGCCGACGCCGACAGTTGTGACCACTGCGCCCGTGTACGTCGGGCCGACTCGGCATGGCTCCGCAGAGCGTCCGTGGCGACACGCGCGTAGGTGTCTGCGAGCAGCTCACCTGCGAGGACGTCCTTCTCGTCGTACAGCTCGCACACATCCAGCAGGACATCCAGGAGCCCCAGCCGGTATCCGCGGACGAGGTCCTCCGCCATGCGCATCGGATCCGGATCGAGGTGGACACCCAGGGCGCTGAATCCCCCTCCGGGGAGCAGGAATCCGGGGTCGGCCGGAGCGGCCAGCGGCGTGACGAGCCGTACCTCGGCCGCCATGGCGGAGGCGGTCGCGGGCAAGGCGTTACGGATGCACGCCCACGCCTGCGGCAGCGCACACTGCCATCGCTCGACGTCCTCCTCCGTCAACCGCTCCGCCGGCGCACCGCCAAAACAGTCTCGGAACGGGTCGATATCGTCCAGGACGATGTCCAGCCCGTCGCCCCGGACCCTGCGCACCGGCTCCCAGTCCGGCGCTCCGGCCGTAATCTGACTGCCCGTCACTACCGTGTGCCCGTGGGCATTTGGAGTGCGCAGACGCCCGAGCATCGGAAGGTAGGCATACCCCTTTGACACGGGTACGGTCACTTCCTCGACGGCCTGTGCGGGCAGCGCCACAGCCGCCACGAGGGAGGCCAGGTGTTCGGTAGGCGCGACACCGGCCAAGCAGCGTGCGGCCCAGGTGCGTGCGTAAGGATGGGACAGGAGCGGTTCAAGGAGCGCGCTGTCGCGACGTCCGAGGTCCGCGGCGATCCGCCAGGACGACCACCACAAGTTCGCTTCGTCCGGCTGGACTTCCCGCTCGATCACGCCGATCAGCCCGCGAGTGACGGACTGCCGTGCCTCCTGGAGCACACGGGTTGCGGTGCCGCCGTCCGTGCCGTCGGCCAAGGCGTCGAAACCGTCGATCGGCCGGTTCGCGCCGGCGCCGGTGCGGGCGTCCAGGGAACGGATCAGCTCCATGAGGTCCTCGCAATAGACTGACGGATTGTCAAAATGCGAGCCGTCACCACGGTAGCGGTGTGCGAAGAGTCCACCTCCGCAGGAGCGCACCACCGGGCAGTCCCGGCACTGCTGACACAGATCGCTCAACCCGTTCTGACGCGCGGCGATGCCGGGATGGTCCGCGACGTCGTCCAGGGTGTGCCGGAAGACGGTCCTGCCGGTGGCGGGTGCCCCGTCGTAAGCGACTTTGAGCGAGTCTGCCTGCTCGTACGTGCCGTCGGTCTCCACCACGACCACGTCGGCCGATTCCAGTCCCATGGCTTCCGTGAGGCTGGGGCCGCCGCCGAGGGTACTGATCACCGAGTCGAACAGGCGCACCGGCATCGGCCGACCCTGCGCGCTCCATCGATCATGAACGGCCAGGAGCCATGCCGCATACGGGGCGGCTGCGCCCTCCGGGCGAAGGGGCGGAGCGTCCCAAGTCGCGTGGGGCAGGAGGAAGTCGATGCGGGGGGCTCGGGTCGCAGCCAGGGAGTCGTACACGGAGAGCGGATCATTTCGTACATCGATGGTGCACAGGACGCCTGCGAAGAGGTGGCGGTAGCGATCCTCGTTGAGGAGAGTGATCGCTCTCTGTACTTTGTCGTAGCTGCTACGGCCATCCGCATAGAGCCGATAGCGGTCATTGGCAGCCCGATCTCCGTCCAAGGAGAGTCCCACCCGGACATCGAACTCGGCGAAGAGATCGAGGTAGCGCTCGCTGAGTTGAACACCGTTGGTGTGGATGCGGAGATCCAAATCGCACACGCCTTGCAGGGCGGTGCGCAGTTGTTCGCAGATACGGCGTAAGCGTTTCGGCCCCGCCAGCAAGGGTTCGCCTCCGTGCAGGATCACCTGAACGGAGGCGAGGGCGTGACTCTTGGCATGCTCGGCCAGCCGCAGCGCCGTCCAGGAGACGACCTCTGCCGAGATCACCCTGGGTCGATCACTCCAGCTCTGATCGGCAGCCTCGTACACATAGCAGTGCTTGCAGGCGAGATCGCACCTGCTGTGCACCTTGAGTACTAACTGACGTAGCGGACTGGGCGAACTGGTCACAATGAAGTAGTTGTTGCCATCAAAGGGACGAGTTGAAAGTCACCCCTGTCTTCGTGGGCGCCTGGACGGACGACAGGGCGCGACGCACTCCTCGGACGCTCTTCGGGTCGTGCGGAGCGTCGAAACGCACCGGGGCCTTGGGGGACCCGGTGACGCCTACCGACTGCACAGACGCGCTTGCAGTGGTTCTTGCTGGAATGGTCACGGCATTCCTTGTCGAAGTCGTACGGCCCCGAAGGGCAGAGGTGAGGGACCACCCCGTCGGTGATTCGACGAAGTGGCGTGTGTCAGCACGCTACGCCAGGGCAAGCCACAGCGCCTACCGGCGGGGCCGAAGTGGGGCCTGTCGAGTGATGGTCACTGGGAACGTGGACACTCGGCATCAGACTAATGCGGGCGCGCCTGGCGCGCCCGCCGAATCAAGAATGAGCCGTTTGCGCGCTCATGCGCCCCCGACTCAGGCGTAGAACCGCGACAGACTCTGGAGAACGGCCGCCGGCTTCGCTCCGCCCTCGATCTCAATCGTCCCGTCCACGGCGACCTGCACCCCACCCGGCACCTCCTCGACCTCCGCCAGCCGCCCGACCAGGCGTATGCGCGAGCCGACCTTCACCGGAGACGGGAAACGCACCTTGTTCAGCCCGTAGTTGACCTTCGTCGTCACCCCCTGGACGTCCAACAGCTCGGTGAACAAAGGGATGAAGAGGGAGAGCGTCAGATATCCGTGTGCGATGGGCGCGCCGAAGGGCCCCTCCGCCGCCCTCTCCGGGTCGACGTGAATCCACTGATGGTCGCCCGTGGCGTCGGCGAAGGTGTTGATGCGTTCCTGGGTGATCTCGATCCACTCGCTGGTGCCGAGGTCGCTGCCGGCCAGCTTCTTCAGTTCGTCGAGGCCGTTCACGGTGATGGTCATGCGGTTCCTTCACTCTTGCCGTACCGGGTACGGACACGGGATTTGAGGAGCTTTCCGGAGGCGGTGCGCGGGAGTTCGGGCGCGAGGACCACCGATTTCGGGATCTTGTACTTGGCGAGCCGGCCGGACAGGGAGGCCAGCACCTCGTCGGGGTCGACCTCGGCGCCCTCGCGGGGCACGACGACCGCGCGCGGTACCTCGCCCCACCTGTCGTCCGGCACCCCGATCACCGCGCACTCGACGATGTCGGGGTGGGCGAGGAGGAGGTCCTCGATCTCGGCGGGGTAGATGTTCTCGCCGCCGGAGATGATCATGTCCTTGATGCGGTCGACGATGAAGACATAGCCGTCCTCGTCGACGCGGGCGGCGTCCCCGCTGCGGAACCAGCCGTCCGCGAAGGACGCGGCCGTCTCCTCGGGCAACCCCCAGTAGCCGGGCATGACATGGGGGCCGCGGACCACGACCTCGCCGGTCTCGCCGACGTCGACGGGCGCGAGGTCCGGCCCTACGACGCGTACGTCGCTGAAGAAGTGCGGCACGCCCGCCGAACCGGCCTTGGTGACCGCGTGTTCGGCGTCCAGGAACAGGGTTCCGGGCGCGGCCTCCGTCATGCCGTAGCCCTGGAGGAAGGTCAGGCCGCGTTCCTGGTACGCGGCGATGAGCGGGGTCGGTACGGGGGAGCCGCCGCACGTCAGGATGCGCAGGGACGACAGGTCCGCCGCGGGCCAGCGCGGGTGCCTGGCCACCTGGTCGAACATGGTCGGCACGCCGAACATGAAGGTGATCCGGTGCCGTTCGATCAGGTCGAAGGTGGCGTCCGGGTCGAAGGCATCGACCAGGACGCAGGTGCCGCCCTTGAGGAGCACGGGCAGGGTCAGCATGTTCAGGCCCGCCGTGTGGAACAACGGGGCACAGACCAGGGCGCGTTCGTCGGCGATCAGGTCGGTGTCGACGAGGACGTTGAGCGCGTTCCACGTGATGTTGCCGTGGGTGAGCATCGCACCCTTGGGGCGGCCGGTGGTCCCCGAGGTGTACATGATGATGCAGGTGTCGTCGGGGGTGACGGGGGCGTCGATCGGTTCCTCTGACGCCGGCGCCAGCGCCGCCTCGTATTCCGGGCCCAGTTCGACGTAGGTACGGACGTCGGTGCTGCCGGGGAGTCCTGCGACCAGAGCGGTGTGTGACGGGCCGTAGAACAGGGCCTTGGCGCCGGAGTCGGCGAGTTGGTACGCGATCTCGGGGCCCGCCAGCCGGGTGTTGAGGGGGACGAAGACCGCGCCCAGCGTGCCCGCGGCGAAAAGGGTCTCCAGATAGGAGGGGTGGTTCGGGCCGAGGTAGGCGATGCGGTCGCCGCGGCGGATGCCGCGGTCGCGCAGCGCGTGGGCGAGGCGGGTCGTACGCGTGTGCAGGGTGCGGTAGTCCGTGGACGTCCCGCCGTGGATCAGGGCGGTGCGGTGCGGGGTCTTGCGGGCCCGGCGTGCGGGCCATGACCCCAGTCCCTCGTTGCGCATGTCACGCCCCTTACGGTTTCGTCAGCCCGAGCAGCCGGGCGGCGTTCTCCTTGAGGATCCTCGGCCTGACCTCGTCCTTGATCGACAGCTTCGCGAAGTCGGCGAGCCAGCGGTCGGGGGTGAGGACGGGGAAGTCGGAGCCGAAGAGCACCTTGTCCTTGAGCAGGGTGTTCGCGTACTGCACCAGCTGCGGCGGGAAGTACTTCGGCGACCAGCCGGACAGGTCGATGTGCACGCCCGGCTTGTGCGTGGCGACGGCGAGGGCCTCGTCCTGCCAGGGGAAGGACGGGTGGGCGAGGATGATCTTCAGGTGGGGGAAGTCGGCCGCCACGTCGTCCACATGGAGGGGGTTGGAGTATTTGAGGCGGATGCCGCCGCCTCCCGGGACTCCCGCGCCGATGCCCGTCTGGCCCGTGTGGAACAGGGCTGTCGTCCCTGTCTCCTCGATCACCTCGTAGAGGCCGTATGCCACCGAGCGGTCGTTGGGGAAGAAACCCTGGATGCTGGGGTGGAACTTGAAGCCCTTCACCCCGTACTCCTCGACCAGGCGGCGGGCCTGCTTGACGCCCGCCTTGCCGCGGAAGGGGTCGATGGACGCGAAGGGGATGAGGACGTCGGCGTTGGCGGCGGCCGCCTCGGCGACCTCCTCGTTCGGGACCGGTGGCGTGCCCGTCGCGGACTCGGCGTCCACCGTGAAGATCACGGCGGCCATCCTCCGCTCGCGGTAGTAGGCGGCCGTCTCCTCCAGAGTCGGCTTCCGCTTGCCCTCGACCTTGAAGTAGGCCGAGGAGGCGTCGTGCAGGTCGTCGGCCAGGGAGGAGTGGCCCTTGGAGGAGACCTCCGCGTGGGTGTGGACGTCGATCGCGACCAGCTCGTCGAGGTTCATGGAGGGGGTCATCACGCCTCCGGGAACTTGGGCGCCGGAATGCCGACCGACTGGAGCTCGGCGCCGACCGAGGAGGACCAGACGTCGGCCAGGGTGTCGGGAGTCCAGCCGCCGTCCGCGAACGCCGCCGCGATCTCCTGCGGATGCGACCAGAGTGCCACCTTGTCCCCGCCGATGCCGATGGCCTGGCCCGTGATGGAGCGGGCGGCCTCGGAGGCGAGGAACGGGACGAGGGCGGCACAGTCCTCGGGGCTGCCGAAGCCCTCGCCCTTGCGCAGGAAGCCGGGCAGCGGCTCGCCGTTCTTCATCGCCTCCACGTACGGGGCGAACGCGGGGATCGTCTCGGTCATGGCGGTCGCGGCGACCGGCACGATCGCGTTGACGGTGATGTGCGCGCGGCCCAGCTCCATCGACCAGGTACGGGCCATGGCGGCGATGCCGGCCTTGGCGGCGGCGTAGTTCGTCTGCCCGAAGTTGCCGCGCTGCCCGGCCGGGGAGCCGACCAGGATCAGGGTGCCGCCCTCGCCCTGCTCGCGCATGCGGACGGCGGCGGCGCGGGCGCAGGTGAAGGTGCCCTTGAGGTGGGTGGTGAGCACCGCGTCGAAGTCGTCGTCGGTCATCTTCCACAGGACCTTGTCGCGCAGGATGCCCGCGTTGGTCACCAGGACGTCGAGCCGTCCGAACTCCTCGACCGCGCGGTTCACCAGCCGCTCGGCGGCCTCGGTCGTGCCGACCGGTACGACCTCGGCGACGGCAGTGCCGCCCGCTTCGGCGATGGACTTCACGGCGGCCTCGGCAACGGCCTCGTCGACGTCGTTGACGACCACGGAGGCTCCGTGGGCGGCCAGGGCGTGGGCGTAGGCCAGGCCCAGGCCCCGGCCGCTGCCGGTGACGACGGCGGCCTTGCCGGTGAGATCGATGCTGGGCACGGGCGGGTCCCTTCAGGTGGGGTGCGACTTCGATGTCGAAGGCGGTGCGAGATCGAAGGTAGGAACAATAGTTGTCGACGTCAATAGTTGTTGGTGACCCGTCCTTGCGTCATGCTGGGGGCAGCACATACGCACGCCCCTCACCGGGGGCCTCGACCAGGGAGCCCGCCATCGCCAGCCGGCCGACCACGAACCCCGCACCGATCGACGCCGACGAGCCGTGGATGCGCGGACTGCACGCCGACACGGGCTATCTGCTGTACCGCCTCGGCCTGCGCTCCGGTCAGCTCTTCAACGCCTCCCTCCAGGAGTCGGGCCTGCGCCTGCGCCACTACGCGGTCCTGCGGTTCCTCGCCACCACGCCGGGGGCGCTGCAGCGCGAGCTGAGCTCGTCGCTCGGCTACGACCCGAGCGCGATCGTCGGCCTGGTCGACGACCTGGAGAAGCTGGGCTTCGCCGAGCGGCGCCCTTCCCCCGACGACCGCCGCAGCCGGATCATCGTGCTGACCGAGGGCGGCCGGGCCTTCCTCCGCGACACCGACGAGGCCGGACAGCGCGTCACCAACGAGCTGCTCCAGCCCCTCGACCCCGCCGAGCGCGAGCAGCTGCACGCGTTGCTGCAGAGGGTCACCGAGTCCGGCCTGGGGTGACGGGTTTGATGGGGTGATGGGGTGATGGGGTTGATGGGGGTGCCGATGTCCGCTGACGCCGAGCCGACCGCGCCGGCCAGAGGGACGCGTTCCGCGCCCGACCGCCTGCTGTCCGTGCTCGGGGCCTTCGACCTCGAGCATCCGGCGCTGTGCCTGACGGACATCAGCCGGCGGGCCGGGCTGAGCCTGACCACCGCGCACCGGCTCGTGACCGCGCTCAGCGAGTGGGGCGCCCTGGAGCGCGACGAGTCCGGCCTCTACCACGTCGGCCTGCGGCTGTGGGAGCTCGCGGCACTCGCGCCGCGCGGGCCGGCGCTGCGGCAGATCGCTTTGCCGTACCTGGAGGACCTGTACGAAGCGACGCACGAGAACGTGCAGTTGGCGGTCCAGGACGGGCCCGAGGTCGTCTACATCGAGTGGCTGTCGGGACGCTCCGCGGTCGGCGTCCACATCCGCGTCGGGGCCCGCTGGCCGCTGCACGCCACCGGGGTCGGCCTCGCGCTGCTCGCGCACAGCGACCCGGAGCTCCAGGACGAGTACCTCGCCGGACCGCTCACCGCCTTCACGCCGTACACCATCACCGACCCCGCCCGTCTGCGCCGCATGCTGGCCGACGTGCGCCGCACCGGGGTGGCCGTGAGCAGCCGCCAGGTCACCGACGACGCCCTGTCGGTCGCCGCTCCGATCCGCAGCCCGGGCGGCTCGATCGCCGCCGCCGTGTCCGTGGTCGTACCGCATGCCGACGCGCAGGTTCCGGTACTGGTGCCGGCCGTACGGCTGGCGGCGCGGGGGATCTCGCGGGCGTTGGGGTGGCAGCCCGAGGCGGGAGCGTAGGGAGGCGCGCGGCGAGGCGGCGGCGGATATCCCTCTCGTCGGTGAGGACGAGGCGTGAGGGCGCTCGCGATACTGGAAGGGCCCTTGCCCCGAGGAGCCGCCTGTGTCCGCTCGTTCCTGGATCTCTCCCCTGGCCGAACGTCTGCGCACGACCAACCCGTATGTCGTCGACTCGGCGCTCGCCACGCTGGTGCTGTTCGCCGTCTCGCTGCAGTGGATCTTCCCCGGCGAGAGCGACCACCGGCTGACCTGGCAGGGCTGGCTGATCGGCGCTGCCACGGCGGTGCCGTTGGTGTGGCGGCGGCGGGCGCCGTTCGTGACCGCGTGCGTCGTCTCGGTGGCCACGCCGGCGCAGGCCGTCTATCACGCGCCGCCGCCGGACGTGATGTACGGCGGCATGGTCGTCCTCTACACGATGGCCGCCCTGGCCAGGCCCTGGCAGCGTCGGCTGATGCTGGCGGGTTGGCTGATCGGGGTCTCGGTCACCATCCTGCACAAGGCGGACCCCCAGCCGTTCGAGTACGCGTTCCAGCTGCTCAGCGTGGTCTGCGCGTACGGTTTCGGCGTGCTCGCGCGGGTGCAGCGTGCCTACACCGCCGAGCTGGAGGACCGGGCTCGGCGCCTGGAGCGGGAGCGTGCCGCCGACACCGCGCGGGCCATCGCGCAGGAGCGCTCCCGGATCGCCCGGGACATGCACGACGTCCTCGCCCACGCGGTGAGCCTGATGGTGGTGCAGGCCGAGGCCGGGCCGGTCGTCGTGCGCAGCGATCCGGCGCGTGCGGAGGCCGCGTTCGACGCGATCGCCGGCGCCGGGCGGGACGCGATGGCGCAGCTGCGCAGAATCCTCGGCGTACTCAAGGAGCCGCAGGGCAACGGCGGTCCGTGGCGGTTGCCGCAGCCGGGCGTGGCCGAGCTGCCGGGCCTGGTCGGCCAGGTCGGCGAGTCCACCGGTCTGCGCGTGCAGCTGCGCACGTCCGGTGTGCCCCGCCCGCTGCCCACGGACACCGAGGTCGCTGTCTTCCGCGTGGTCCAGGAGGCCCTCACCAACACGGTCAAGCACGCGCAGGCCACCTCCGCTACCGTCGAACTCGACTGGGCGGAGGACGAATTGACCTTGACGATCGCTGACGACGGACGCGGGCCGACGGACGGCCACGGCGGGCACGGTCTGATCGGCATCCGCGAGCGGGCCGCCGCCTGCGGGGGCAGCGCACAGGCCGGGGGCGGACCCGACGGCGGCTTCCGGGTGGTCGTACGGCTGCCCGCCTCCGTCGACCGGGAGGCGGCCCTGGGATGAGCATCCGGGTGGTCGTCGCCGACGACCAGGAACTGGTCCGCGCCGGGTTCAGCATGATCCTTGAGGCCCAGCCGGACATCGAGGTGGTCGCCGAGGCCGGGGACGGCGCCGAGGCGGTCGCCGCGGTGCAGCGGCACACGCCCGACGTGCTGCTGCTCGACATCCGGATGCCGGTCATGGACGGCCTGGACGCGGCCCGGCGGGTGTGCGGGCAGTCGAGCTGCAAGGTGGTCATGCTGACCACGTTCGACCTGGACGAGTACGTGTACGAGGCCCTGTCCGCGGGTGCCAGCGGCTTCCTGCTGAAGGACGTGCGGCGCGACGACCTCGTGCACGCCGTACGGGTCGTCGCCGCCGGGGACTCGCTGCTCGCGCCGACCGTGACCAGGCGACTGGTCGCGGACATCGTGCGGCGCCGGCGTGCGGAGGCCGCCGCGGAGAACACCCCGCGGCGTCTGGACGACGTCCTGACGGGGCGTGAGGTGGAGACCCTGCGGCTACTGGCCCGCGGGCTGTCCAACGCGGAGATCGCCACGGCCCTGTTCGTCAGCGAGCACACCGTGAAGACCCACGTCAGCAATGTGCTGAGCAAGCTGGGTCTCAGGGACCGGGTGCAGGCGGTGATCTGCGCCTACGAGATGGGCCTCGTGACTCCCGGATCCCCCTAGCGAGGGAGTCGGGGGCGCCTCTCCCCCGTACGACGGAGGCCCGTAAACCGCTCCCTCCGGCGATCCGCCCACCACCCGCCCGGCACGAGTCTGGGAGCGATGGCAACCGACTTCCTGCCGGGAGGGACCGTGCTCTCCACGCTCGCCCGGGCGGCGACCCGCCGTCCGCTCACCGTCATCGCTCTCTGGGTGCTCTTCCTGCTGCTCGGCTTCGGCCTCGGGACGGGCGTCTTCAGCCGGCTCTCGGACAACGTGGCCGACATCCCGGGCACCGAGTCGGAGGCCGCCGCCGCGTACCTCGACCGTGCCGATCCCACCGGCGAGTCGATCACCGCCGTCGTCGAGGGCGCCGCCGTGTCCGACCCCGCGCTGCGGGCCCAGGTCGAGCGAGCCGTCGCCGACGTGCGGTCCCTGGCCGGGGTGGCCGCCGTACCCGATCCGTACGCCACCCGCGGTCTGACCGCCGAGGACGGGCGGGCCCTGATCATCCCCGTCGCCCTCGAAGGCGGTCTCGACGACGCCGCAGAGGAAGCGGCCGTCGATGCTGCGGCCGACCGGATCAGGCAGATCGACGCGCCCGAAGTCCATGTCAGCGGCGGCCCACTGCTGGGCACCCAGATCGGCGAACGGGCCCAGGAGGACGTCCGGAACGCGGAGTTGATCTCGCTGCCGGTCGTTCTCGCCCTGCTGCTGGTGGTGTTCGGCGGGCTGCGCTCGGCCGTGCTGCCCCTGGTGATCGCGGTCAGCGGGATCGCGGGGGCGTTCCTGGCGCTGTTCCTCTTCAGCGAGGTCACCGACATCTCGGTGTACGCGATCCAGGTGACCACGATGCTGGGGCTGGGGCTCGCCGTGGACTACGCCCTGCTGATGCTGGTCCGCTTCCGCGAGGAGCGGCGCACCACCGAGGACGTGGTCGAGGCCGTGCACCGCACGGTCGCCGCGGCGGGCCGCACCGTGCTCTTCTCCGGGCTGACGGTCGCGGTCAGCCTGACCGGGCTGCTGGTGTTCCCGAGCGTCTTCCTGCGCAGCATGGGCCTGGCCGTGGCCGCGGTGGTGGTCGTCGACATGCTGGCCGCGCTCACGCTGCTGCCGGCGCTGCTCGCCAGGTTCGGGGGGAAGATCGCCCCGGCGAAGGAGCGGCCGGACGGCGAGGAGGGCCGGCTCTTCGCACGCCTGGCCCGCTTCTCGGCCCGTCGCCGCGTCGCCGTGGTGGCCACGCTCGTCCCGGTCCTGCTGGTCCTGGCACTGCCCGTCACCGGCATGTCGATCAACCTCGGCGATGCCAAACAGCTGCCGTCCAGCACCGAGGCACGGCAGTTGTACGACACCGTGGACGCGCACTTCCCGCCGGGCACCGGCGTCTCCCCGATCACCGTCGTGCTGAAACCGGGCACGGACGCCCGACGGCCGACCGCATCCGCGCCCTGTCCCCGACAGCCCGGTCCGGTGAACTGCCGGGCGGCGCAAGGGTCGTCCGCATCCAGCCGCCGGGCAGTGTCGACGGCAAGGAGGCCACCGACCTGGTCGAGCGGATACGGGAGGTGCGCGCCGACGAGCCGGTCGAGGTCACCGGCCCGGCCGCCCGCCTGGTCGACTTCCGGGAGATGCTCGCCGAACGGGCACCCTGGGCGGCGGTCACGGTCCTGGTCGGCATCTTCGCCCTGCTCTTCGCCTTCACGGGCTCGCTGCTGCTCCCTCTGCGCACGATCCTCACCACCCTGCTCAGTCTCGGCGCCGCGCTGGGTGTGGTGGTGTGGGTCTTCCAGGACGGCCACCTGGCCGGTCTCCTGGGCAGCGAGGGGCTCGGCGCGCTGAGCCTGACGGCACCGCCCCTGATCGTGGCGATCGCCTTCGGACTCGCCATGGACTACGAGCTGTTCATCCTGGCCCGGATGCGCGAGGCGCGGCAGCTGACCGGCGACGACCAGGAAGCCGTGGTCACCGGACTGCGCCGCTCCGGCCGCGTGGTCACCTGCGCGGCCCTGCTCCTCGCGGTGGTCTTCGGCGCCTTCATGACGGGCGGCTTCGCACCGATCCTGCAGATCGGCCTCGGGCTCACGCTCGCGGTACTGATCGACGCGACGATCGTACGGATGCTGCTGGTCCCGGCCACGATGGCGCTGCTCGGGCGGCGGGCGTGGTGGGCGCCGAAACCAGTGCGACGGGCGCACGAACGGTTCGGCCTGCAGGAGCAGCCGCCGGCGCCCAAGCCGTCCGTGCCGACGAACGTCTGAGTCCCGCAGCAGCACCGGCACCGGCACTTCACGAGTGCCGGTGCCGGGGTCTGCCCGGACCGGCCCTACAGGCGGACGGTCATCTCCACGCTCACCTCGTCACCGGCCCCGATCCCCTGCGGCTTGCGCACCGCGTTCTTGAGCGGCAGCAGATAGCCGCCGTCCTTGGGGAAGAGGGACGTCTCGAAGGCGACCTCGCCGATCCGCGCCTCGACCGGGATGACGCCCCAGCCGTACGTGGCCATCGCGGCCACCTCGCGGATGTCGGCGGATTCCTCGTCCGGCACCCTGAGGAAGTAGTACGGCGCCGGGCCGCGCCATTCGATCACCGGGCCGGTGAAGGCGAGTTCCATGCGTTCAGGGCCTCTTCTCTCTGCAGGACGAAGCGCTCCGGCACATTGACGCATTCGTAGGGTGAACTTACCTGTGGCGCAAGGGATTTCTCCGCTTCACCTCTTGACGACCGGAGTGCCGGGGAGCACATTGACGACACTTTGAGAGCGCTCTCACTCTGCTCCCGGGAGCACCCCACACCCCGTACCCGAGAGGCAGCACCTCCCATGAGTGAAACCTCCGGCACACCACACAGACGACGGCGTCCGCTGCGGCGCCTCGTCGCCGTCCTGAGCACCTTGGGTCTGGCCGCGGCCGTCGCCACGGTCGCCTCCCCGTCCGCGAACGCCGACGCTCCCACGCCTCCCTCGGGCTGGACGCAGGTCTTCGTGGACGACTTCACCGGCTCCGCGGGCTCCGGCGTCAACACCGCGAACTGGCAGTACGCGACCGGCACCGGCTACCCCGGCGGCCCCGCCAACTGGGGGACCGGCGAGATCGAGACCATGACGTCCAGCACGAACAACGTGGCCCTGGACGGCAGCGGCAACCTGCGCATCACCCCGCGCCGCGACGCCTCCGGCAACTGGACGTCCGGCCGCATCGAGACCAACCGCACCGACTTCCAGCCGCCGTCGGGCGGCAAGCTGCGGGTGCAGTCCCGAATCCAGATGCCGACCGTCACGGGCGCGGCCGCCCGCGGCTACTGGCCGGCGTTCTGGATGCTGGGCGCGCCCTACCGCGGCAACTACTGGAACTGGCCGAGCGTCGGCGAGCTGGACATCATGGAGAACGTCCAGGGCCTCAACACCGTGTGGTCGACGATGCACTGCGGTACGAGCCCCGGCGGGCCGTGCAACGAGACGACGGGCATCGGTGGTTCCCGGGCCTGCCCGGGCACCACCTGCCAGGCGGGCTTCCACACATACGCAGTGGAATGGGACCGGTCGACCAGCCCGGAGCAGATCCGCTTCTACGTCGACGACATCAACTACCACACCGTACGGGCCGATCAGGTGGATGCGACGACCTGGAGCAACGCCACCAACCACGGCTTCTACATCATTCTGAACGTGGCGATGGGCGGCGGCTTCGTCGACGCGTTCGGCGGCGGCCCGGACGGCGCGACCGTGCCCGGCCACTCCATGGTCGTCGACTACGTCCAGGTGCTCTCCAGCGGCAGCGGCACCACTCCCCCGCCGACGGGCAACCGTGACGCCTACAGCGCCATCCAGGCCGAGTCGTACGACAGCCAGGGCGGCGTCAGCACCGAGACCACGGCCGACTCGGGCGGCGGCCAGAACATCGGCTCCCTCGCAGGCGGAGACTGGGCGCTGTACCGCGGCGTCAACTTCGGCTCCACGGCGGCCACTCAGTTCGTCGCCCGGGTGGCAAGCGGAGCGGCGAACGGCGTCAGCGGGCTGGTCGAGGTACGCCTGGACAGCCGCAGCAACGCGCCGGTCGGGAGTTTCGCGGTGGGCAACACGGGCGGCTGGCAGTCCTGGCGGACGATCCCGGCGAACATCGGCGGGGTCACCGGCACCCACGACGTCCACCTCACCTTCACCAGCGGCCAGCCGTCGGACTTCGTGAACGTGAACTGGTTCAACTTCGGCCGCTGAAGGGTTACTTGACGAGGTCGGCCGAGTCGAGTGCTGACGATGCCCCGCGAGAGATCACAAGCCCCGGCCGGCTCTCGCGGGGACGTCACCACCACCTCCCAGGGGCGCGGGGAACTGCGCGACCAGCCACGACGGCGCCGCAGACACCCGACAACCCGGCGCGCCACTACCCCCTTCGCGCGGCCCGGCGGAGCGTCACAGCTCAGCCCGAAACGCCGCCGGCGTCATCTCCGTGTGCTGATGGAAGAACTTGGAGAAGTTCGCGGCGTCCGGAAAGCCGACCGCCGCGCCGACCCGCCCGATCGGCATCTCCGTATGGGCAAGGAGCCGCTTCGCCTCCAGGATCACGCGCTTGTCGATGAAGCCCTTGGGCGTCTCCCCGGTGGCGGCTCGGACCGCACGGACGAGGGTGCGCCGCGAGTAGCCGAGCTGGTCGGCATAGCCGCTGACGCTGTGGTTCGTGGCGAAACCCCGCTCCACCGCATCCCGGAACAGCGTGAACGTCGTGTCGGCCTGTCGGCGCGCGGCCTCCGCCGAGCTCGCGGCGAGGTGGGCCAGGCGCAGGAGGAATGCCGTGAGGGAGTGCCGCAGGACTGACGTGTGCAGGCTCAGGGGGAGGGTCGTCGTGTCCTCGTACTCGCGCTGGAGTTGGGCGAGGGACGAGCGGAGGGCGGTGAGCTGCGCGTCGTCGGGGTGGAGCAGGGGCGGGAGGTCGTAGCGGTAGAGGCCGGTGGCCTCGACGGTGGCTCGGGGCAGGAAGCCGGGCTGCATGGTCAGGACGGTGCCCCGGTGGTCGCCGGTCCCCGAGAAGCGGTGGACCTGGCCGGGGCGGATCCACAACAGGTCGCCGGCTCCGGCCTCGTACTCGGCGAAGTCGATCATGTGGTGCACGGGACCCTCGTCGAAGAGCATCACGACGTGGAAGTCGATGCGATGCACGCGCTCCAGCGGCGCGTCGGCGGCGTGCCAGGTGCGGCCGGCGCCCATCGGGCCGACCTGCATGCCGACGCCGAGGACGCTCAGATCGACCGGAAACGGAAACGTCCGTATCGCCTGGCCGCCTTGGACCCTTGTGTCCACCATGTCCGTCTCGTGCCGTCTCAGTCGTGCGAGGGGCGCGCTCAGCCGTGCGCGGCGCTCGTCGCGGTGTCCCACTTTCACCACAGCCTGACACACCCCGACCTTCCCTCGTAAAAGTCAGACTTTTACTTTTGAACGCATTGGCCAGCCACTTCGCTCTGATCGAGGACTTTTTGAAGATGAGCACGCAGACACCGGACAGCTTCGAATGGACCGAACTCGACCGGCGTGCCGTCGACACCGCCCGCCTTTTGGCGGCGGATGCCGTGCAGCGAGTCGGTAACGGTCACCCGGGCACCGCCATGAGCCTCGCCCCGGCCGCGTACACGATCTTTCAGAAGGTGATGCGTCACGACCCCGCCGACCCCGAATGGACCGGCCGGGACCGTTTCGTCCTCTCCCCCGGACACACCTCGCTGACCCTCTACACCCAGCTGTTCCTCGCCGGCTACGAGCTGGAGCTCGACGACCTCAAGTCCTTCCGGACCCAGGGTTCGAAGACGCCGGGTCACCCCGAGTACGGGCACACGGCGGGCGTCGAGACGACGACCGGCCCGCTCGGTCAGGGCGCCGCCAACGCGGTCGGCATGGCGATGGCCGCCCGCTACGAGCGCGGCCTGTTCGACCCGGAGGCGCCCGAGGGCGAGTCCCCGTTCGACCACACGATCTGGGCCATCGTCTCCGACGGCGACCTGGAGGAGGGCGTCTCCGCCGAAGCCTCTTCCCTCGCCGGCCACCAGAAGCTCGGCAACCTGGTCTTCCTGTACGACGACAACCACATCTCCATCGAGGGCGACACCTCGACCGCCTTCTCCGAGGACGTGCTGAAGCGCTACGAGGCGTACGGCTGGCATGTGCAGCGGATCGAGCCCGCGCTCGGCGGCGACATCGACGTGGCCTCGCTGTACGGGGCGCTGAAGGCCGCGCGGGCCGAGACCGAGCGTCCCTCGATCATCGCAATGCGCACGATCATCGCCTGGCCCGCGCCCAACGCGCAGAACACCGAGGCCTCTCACGGCTCCGCGCTCGGCACCGACGAGATCGCCGCCACCAAGCGCATCCTCGGCTTCGACCCCGAGCAGTCCTTCGAGGTCGCCGACGAGGTCCTCGCCCACTCCCGCCGCGCCCTCGACCGGGGCGCCGAGGCGCACGCCGCCTGGGACAAGCAGCTCGGCGCCTGGCGCGCCGCCAACCCGGAGCGCGCCCAGCTGTTCGACCGGATCGTCGCCGGCCAGCTGCCCGAGGGCTGGGAGTCCTCGGTCCCGGTCTTCGAGGAGGGCAAGTCGGTCGCCACCCGCGCCGCCTCCGGCAAGGTGCTCCACGCCCTCGGCGCGGTCGTCCCCGAGCTGTGGGGAGGCTCGGCCGACCTGGCCGGTTCCAACAACACCACCATCGACAGGACGAGTTCGTTCCTGCCGAAGGGCAACCCGCTGCCCGAGGCCGACCCCTACGGCCGTACGGTCCACTTCGGCATCCGTGAGTTCTCGATGGCCGCGGAGATGAACGGCATCGCCCTGCACGGCAACACCCGTATCTACGGCGGCACGTTCCTCGTGTTCTCCGACTACATGCGCAACGCCGTCCGTATGTCGGCCCTGATGCAGCTGCCGGTGACGTACGTCTGGACGCACGACTCGATCGGCCTCGGCGAGGACGGCCCCACCCACCAGCCGGTCGAGCACCTGGCCTCGCTGCGCGCGATCCCGGGCCTGAACATCGTCCGCCCCGCCGACGCCAACGAGACCGCCGTCGCCTGGGCCGAGATCCTCGAGCGGCACTCCACCAACCCGGCCCCGCACGGACTCGTGCTCACCCGCCAGGGCGTGCCGACCTACGCTCCCAACGCCGATGCGGCGAAGGGCGGTTACGTCCTGCAGGAGTCCTCCACCAAGGCGCCCGAGGTGATCCTGATCGCCACCGGCTCCGAGGTCCAGCTCGCCGTCGCCGCGCGGGAGCGGTTGGAGGCCGACGGGATCGGTACCCGGGTCGTCTCGATGCCGTCCGTGGAGTGGTTCGAGGAGCAGCCCCGTGAGTACCGCGAGAGCGTCCTGCCGCCGGGCGTGAAGGCGCGGGTCGCCGTCGAGGCCGGGATCGGGCTGACCTGGTACCGGTTCGTGGGCGACGCGGGACGCATCGTCTCCCTGGAGCACTTCGGTGCCTCCGCCGACGCGAAGACCCTGTTCGCCGAGTACGGCTTCACCCCCGAGAACGTCGCCGCAGCCGCCAAGGCTGCATTCCATGCAACCACGGGCCCTGCCGCCGCCCGCGGTTGATCCGAACGCCAGAAAGAAGATGATCACTGTGACCACCGAAGCAGCCGCGACCGCGGGCAGCCTCAAGCGCCTTGCCGACGAAGGCGTCTCGATCTGGCTGGACGACCTGTCGCGCAGGCGGATCGAGTCGGGCAACCTCGCCGAACTGATCGCGAACAGGAACGTCGTGGGCGTCACCACCAACCCGTCCATCTTCCAGGCCGCCATCGGCTCCGGTGAGGGCTACGAGGAGCAGCTCGCCGAGCTGGCGGTGCGGGGCGTGACGGTCGACGAGGCCGTGCGCATGATGACGACCGCCGACGTGCGGGCCGCCGCCGACATCCTGCGGCCCGTGTACGACGCGACGGGCGGCCGGGACGGCCGGGTCTCCATCGAGGTCGACCCGCGTCTCGCCCACGACACGACGGCCACGATCGCCGAGGCCCGCCAGCTCGCCTGGCTGGTCGACCGTCCCAACGTGATGATCAAGATCCCGGCGACCAGGGCGGGCCTGCCGGCCATCACCGAGGTCATCGCCCAGGGCATCAGCGTCAACGTCACGCTGATCTTCTCCCTGGAGCGCTACCGCGAGGTCATGGACGCCTACCTCGCCGGTCTGGAGAAGGCCGCCGCGAACGGCCTCGACCTTTCCGCCATCCACTCCGTGGCGTCCTTCTTCGTCTCCCGCGTCGACTCCGAGATCGACAAGCGGCTCGCGGCGATCGGCACGGACGCGGCCCTCGCTCTCAAGGGCCGGGCGGCGCTCGCCAACGCCCGGCTCGCCTACGAGGCGTACGAACTTGCCTTCTCCAGTGACCGCTGGACCGCTCTCGGCGGTGCCCGGGCCAACAGGCAGCGTCCGCTGTGGGCCTCGACCGGCGTGAAGGATCCGGCGTACAAGGACACACTGTACGTGGACGAGCTGGTCGCGCCCGGCACCGTCAACACCATGCCCGAGGCCACCCTGAACGCCACCGCCGACCACGGCGGGATCACCGGCGACACGGTGAGCGGCGGCTACGCGCAGGCCCGTGCCGACCTGGCCGCCGTGGAGGCGCTCGGCATCTCCTACGACGAGGTGGTCACCCGGTTGGAGGACGAGGGCGTCGCCAAGTTCGAGGTGGCGTGGCAGGACCTGTTGGACGCCGTGCAGAAGTCGCTCGGCAGCAAGGGAGCTGACGCAGAATGACCGCCGACTGGGACTGGGACTGGGACAACCCCCTGCGCGACCCGCGCGACCGCCGTCTGCCGCGCATCGCGGGCCCGTCCGGGCTCGTCATCTTCGGTGTGACCGGCGATCTGTCCCGCAAGAAGCTGATGCCGGCCGTGTACGACCTCGCCAACCGCGGCATGCTGCCGCCGGGCTTCTCCCTGGTCGGGTTCGCCCGCCGGGACTGGGAGGACCAGGACTTCGCGCAGGTCGTGCACGACTCGGTGCGCGAGCACGCCCGTACGGAGTTTCGCGAGGAGGTCTGGCAGCAGCTCGCCGAGGGCATGCGGTTCATCCCGGGGGACTTCGACGACGACGAGGCGTTCAAGCAGCTGCGTCAGACGGTCGACGAGCTGGACAGGGCCCGCGGTACGAGCGGCAACTACGCCTTCTACCTCTCCGTACCGCCGAAGTTCTTCCCGAAGGTCGTGCAGCAGCTGAAGAGGCACGGCCTGGCGGACGCCCCGGAGGGGTCCTGGCGGCGGGCGGTCATCGAGAAGCCGTTCGGTCACGACCTCGCGAGCGCCCGTGAGCTGAACGCGATCGTGCACGACGTGTTCGACCCGGAGCAGGTCTTCCGGATCGACCACTACCTGGGCAAGGAGACCGTCCAGAACATCCTGGCGCTGCGGTTCGCCAACCAGATGTTCGAGCCGATCTGGAACCGGTCGTATGTCGACCATGTGCAGATCACGATGGCCGAGGACATCGGCATCGGCGGCCGGGCGGGCTACTACGACGGCATCGGCTCGGCACGTGACGTCATCCAGAATCACCTGCTTCAGCTGATGGCGCTGACCGCGATGGAGGAGCCGGCCGCCTTCGACGCCGGGTCGCTGCTCACCGAGAAGCTGAAGGTGCTCAAGGCCGTCAAGCTGCCCCAGGACCTGGGCAGGCACACCGTGCGCGGGCAGTACGCGGCGAGCTGGCAGGGCGGCGAGCAGGTCGTCGGCTATCTCCAGGAGGACGGCATCGACGCGCGGTCGAAGACCGACACGTACGCCGCCGTGAGGCTGAACGTGGACAACCGGCGCTGGGCGGGTGTGCCGTTCTATCTGCGCACCGGCAAGCGGCTGGGGCGGCGGGTCACCGAGATCGCGGTCGTCTTCCAGCGGGCGCCGCACTCGCCGTTCGATTCGACCGCCACCGAGGAGCTCGGCCAGAACGCCATCGTCATCCGCGTCCAGCCGGACGAGGGCGTGACGGTGCGGTTCGGCTCCAAGGTGCCGGGCACGTCCATGGAGATCCGGGACGTGACGATGGACTTCGCGTACGGCGAGTCGTTCACGGAGTCCAGCCCGGAGGCCTACGAGCGGCTCATCCTGGATGTCCTCCTCGGTGACGCCAATTTGTTCCCCCGTCACCAGGAAGTGGAAGAGTCCTGGAAGATCCTCGACCCGATCGAGGAGTACTGGGACACGCACGGCAAGCCGGCGCAGTACGCGTCCGGGAGCTGGGGACCCGAGGAAGCCGACGAGATGCTCGCACGAGACGGACGGAGCTGGCGCAGGCCATGAAGATCGACCTGAGCGACACCACGGCAAGCAAGATCAACAAGGCGCTGGTGAAGGGCCGCCGCGCGATCGGCACGCCGGCCGTGGGCATGGTCCTGACGATGGTCATCGTCACGGACGAGGAGAACGCCTACGACTCGATCAAGGCCGCCGAGGAGGCCTCCCACGAGCACCCGGCGCGCACCCTGGTGGTCATCAAGCGGCACGCCCGCACCCCGCGCGACCGCACCCGCTCGCACCTGGACGCCGAGGTCCGGGTGGGCGCCGACGCCGGCACCGGTGAGACGGTCGTGCTGCGCATGTACGGCGAGGTGTCCGACCACGCCGACTCGGTGGTGCTGCCGCTGCTGCTGCCGGACGCGCCGGTCGTGGTGTGGTGGCCGGTGGAGGCGCCGGAGAACCCGGCGAAGGATCCGCTGGGGGCGCTGGCACAGCGCCGGATCACCGATCTGTACACCACCGAGAACCCGCAGGCCGAGCTGGAGGCCCGCGCGCGCTCCTACGCGCCCGGCGACACCGACCTCGCCTGGACCCGGCTCACCCCGTGGCGCTCCATGCTCGCCGCGGCCCTCGACCAGGCCCGGGTGCCGATCATCTCGGCGGCTGTGGAGGCCGAGGCCGACAACCCGGCCGCCGAGCTGCTGGCCCGCTGGCTGGAGGCCCGCCTGCACGTCACCGCCGAGCGGGTGGTCACCGCCGGTCCGGTCGTCACCGGCGTGCGCCTGGGCACCGAGAACGGCGAGATCGTCATCGACCGCCCCGAGGGTCCGCTGGCCACGCTGACCCTGCCGGACCAGCCGCCGCGCACCCTCGCGCTGAAGGTCCGCACCACCTCCGAACTCATCGCCGAGGAGCTCAGGCGCCTCGACGCGGACGAGATGTACGCCGTCGCCCTGCGGGGCGAGGCCACCAAGGAGACCCCTGACCATGTCTGACCCGCTGTCCGACACACCCCGTCTCACCCAGCGCCCCGAGTGGGCGGCCCTGGAGGACCACCGCGAGGACGCGCTGCAGCGCCCGCGGCTGCGTGAGCTGTTCGCGGCCGATCCGTCCCGCGCCGAGCGGTACGTCGTCCGCGTCGGTGATCTGCGCATCGACTACTCCAAGCACCTGATCAACGACGAGACGCTCGCCCTGCTCCAGGAACTGGCCGCTGCCACCGACGTGTTCGGGCTGCGCGACGCGATGTTCCGCGGCGAGAGGATCAACATCACCGAGGACCGGGCGGTGCTGCACACCGCGCTGCGGGCGCCGCGGGACGCGGTGATCGACGTGGACGGCGACAACGTCGTGCCCGAGGTGCACGCCGTGCTCGACAGGATGAGCGACTTCGCCGAGCGCGTCCGCTCCGGCGCGTGGACCGGCCACACCGGCCGCCGGATCCGCAACGTCGTCAACATCGGCATCGGGGGCTCCGACCTCGGTCCGGCGATGGCCTACGACGCTCTTCGCCCGTTCACCGCACGGGAGTTGACGCTCCGGTTCGTGTCGAACGTCGACGGCGCCGACCTGCATGAGGCGGTGCGGGACCTGGACCCGGCGGAGACGCTGTTCATCGTCGCGTCCAAGACATTCACCACGATCGAGACGATCACCAACGCCACGTCGGCCCGTTCCTGGCTGCTGGCCGGGCTCGGCGGTGAGGACAAGGCGGTCGCCAGGCACTTCGTCGCGCTGTCGACCAACGCCGAGAAGGTCACGGACTTCGGCATCGACCCGGACAACATGTTCGAGTTCTGGGACTGGGTGGGCGGCCGCTACTCCTACGACTCGGCGATCGGCCTGTCCCTGATGATCGCCATCGGCCCGGACCGCTTCCGGGAGATGCTCGACGGCTTCCACACCGTCGACGAGCACTTCCGCACCGCCCCCGCCGAGGCCAACGCCCCGCTGATCATGGGCCTGTTGGGCATCTGGTACGGAAACTTCTGCGCCGCCGAGTCCCATGCGGTGCTGCCGTACTCGCACTACCTGTCGAAGTTCACGGCCTACCTCCAGCAGCTGGACATGGAATCCAACGGCAAGTCGGTGGACCGGGACGGACAGGTCGTGGGCTGGACGACCGGGCCGGTGGTCTGGGGCACGCCCGGCACCAACGGGCAGCACGCCTACTACCAGCTGATCCACCAGGGCACCCGGCTGATCCCGGCCGACCTGATCGGCTTCGCCCGGCCGGTCGCCGAGCTGAGCGACGAGCTCAAGGCGCAGCACGACCTGTTGATGGCGAACCTCTTCGCCCAGGGCCAGGCGCTCGCCTTCGGCAAGACCGCCGACGAGGTGCGCGCCGAGGGCGTGCCCGAGGAGCAGGTCCCGCACCGCACGTTCCTCGGCAACCACCCCACCACCACGATCCTCGCCCCCGAGCTGACCCCGTCGGTCCTCGGCCAGCTGGTCGCCCTCTACGAGCACAAGGTGTTCGTCCAGGGCGCCGTCTGGAACATCGACTCCTTCGACCAGTGGGGCGTCGAGCTGGGCAAGGTCCTCGCCAAGCGCGTCGAACCCGCACTCACCGAAGGGGCCGAGGTTCCCGGCCTCGATCCGTCCACGGCCGCCCTCGTGGCCGCGTACCGCTCGCTCAAGAACGCATCGGACGCGCAGGGCGTCCAGGAGGAAGTGAACTGACATGCAGATCGGTCTTGTGGGTCTCGGCAAGATGGGCGGCAACATGCGCGATCGCCTGCGCAACGCCGGCCACACCGTCGTCGGCTACGACACCAACCCCGAACTGTCCGACGTCGCGAGCCTGGCCGACCTCGTCGACCAGCTCGACGCGCCGCGCACGGTCTGGGTCATGGTTCCGGCCGGCCACCCCACCCAGCTCGTGATCGACCAGCTGGGGAGCCTCCTCAAGCCGTACGACACGGTGGTCGACGGGGGCAACTCCCGCTGGACGGACGACGAGAAGCACGCCAAGGAGCTGGGCGCGCACGGCATCGGCTTCGTCGACGCGGGCGTCTCCGGCGGCGTGTGGGGTCTGAAGAACGGCTACGCCCTGATGGTCGGCGGCGAGAAGGAGTACGTCGACCGGCTCAAGCCGATCTTCGAGGCGCTCAAGCCGGAGGGGCCGTACGGCTACGTCCACGCGGGCAAGGTGGGCGCCGGGCACTTCGCGAAGATGGTCCACAACGGCATCGAGTACGCCATGATGCAGGCCTATGCCGAGGGCTGGGAGCTGCTGGAGAAGGTCGAGTCGGTGGACAACGTCCGGGAGGTCTTCCGCTCCTGGCAGGACGGCACGGTCATCCGGTCCTGGCTGCTGGACCTCGCGGTGAACGCCCTCGACGAGGACGAGCACCTGGACAAGCTGAAGGGCTTCGCGCAGGACTCCGGCGAGGGCCGCTGGACCGTCGAGGCGGCCATCGACCACGCCGTGCCGCTGCCGGCGATCACCACCTCGCTGTTCGCGCGGTTCGCGTCCCGCCAGGACGACTCCCCGCAGATGAAGATGATCGCGGCGCTGCGCAACCAGTTCGGCGGACACGCCGTCGAGTCGAAGGAGTAGTACGCCGTGGGGGATCTCCTCCTGGTACGCCACGGTGAGACGGAGTGGAGCAGGTCGGGACAGCACACCAGCCGGACCGACCTGCCCCTCACCCAGGACGGCGAGGAACAGGCCAAGTCCCTGGCTCCGCTGCTGTCCGGCCGCGCCTTCTCACTGGCGCTGACCAGCCCGCTGCGCCGCGCGGTCCGTACGGCAGAACTGGCGGGCGTGACTGGGGCCGTACCGGACCCCGATGTTCGCGAGTGGGACTACGGCGGCTACGAGGGCGTCACCACCGTCGACATCCACCGCTCCCGCCCCGACTGGTACCTGTGGACCGACGGGGTGCCGCCCGGACCGGACGGTCACCCCGGTGAGTCACCGGCCAAGGTGGGGGCCCGCGCCGACCGGGTGCTGGCCCGGGTGGACGTGGCACTGCTGGACGGCGACGTCATCCTTGTGGCGCACGGTCACTTCCTGCGTGTCGTCACGGCCCGGCGACTGGGCCTCGCACCGGCGGACGGCCGGCTGTTCCAGCTGGCGACGGGCACGGTGAGCCGCCTGTCGACGGAGCACGGGCGGCCCGTGATCGCGGACTGGAACAGCAGGCCGTAGGCCTGGACGTGGACCGGGCCGCATCCGCAGCGGGCGTCAACCTCGCGTTCACTGCGGATGCGGCCCGGTGGGGTTGCTGGGATGCTGAGGTCCCCGTACGCAGTCGTACGAAGGAAGACCTCCGATGGCCGAGTCCGGGCAGCACGAGCAGCGCTACGAACGGTACGAGGGCGGCAGTCCCGAGGCGGAACGCCTGGTGTTCGAGCGGCTGGCGCGCGAGCTGATGGAGGTGCAGGCCAGGAACCGGCGGGCCGGGGGCGGCGACGTCACCCGCACCTTCCACGCCAAGGCGCCGGTGGCTGTGGAGAACGCGCGGCTGCGCTTCCACGACGACCTCCCGGCGGCGCTGCGCGTGGGGTTCGCCCGGCCCGGCGCCGAGTACCCGGCGACCGTACGGCTGTCCAACGCGAGCGGCATCCGGCAGGGCGACGGCTCGCCGGATCTGCGCGGGGCGGCGGTGCGCGTGCGGGTGTCGGAGGAGGAGAGCCACGATCTGCTGGCGACCAGCCATCCCGTCTCCCACGCCCGCAACGCCCGGGAGTTCGTGGCCTTCGCCAAGGCGATGGCGGGCGCCCGCAGTCCGGTGCAGAAGGCGTTCGGGCTGTTCGTGAAGCTGCCGCTCGCCGTGGGGCTGGGCACCGCCAACCGGATGCGGCGCAATGTGCAGGCGGCTGCCCGGCACACCGTCGACTCGCTGGCCTACGAGACGTACTGGAGCCGGGGCGCGATGCTGTGGGGCGACGCGGGGCCGGTGCGGTTCCTGTTCCGTCCCGCGCCGGGCACCCCACCGGGGCCCGCGCCGGACCGCCGGGACCCCGACTTCCTGCACCGTGAGTTCGCGCGCCGGCTCACGCAGGGCGCCGTCGAGTACGACCTGTGCGTGCAGCGGTTCGTGGACGAGCGGCACACACCGGTCGAGGACGCCTCGGTGGAGTGGACGGACGGGGTGGTGCCCGCGCTTCCCGTCGCCCGGCTCACGATCCCCGGCCAGGACCTGGACTCCGCCGAGGCGCGTGCGATCGCCCGCCGCATCGAGGACCTGAGCTTCAACCCGTGGTACACGACCGAGGAGTTCAGGCCGCTCGGCAACATCAACCGGGCCCGCAAGGCCGCGTACCAGGCGTCGAGCGCGCACCGGCTCGGCCTGCGGTTCGTCACCGACGAGCCGGTCCGCAACAAGGTCCTCGGCCGTCCCGTCGAAGCGGCGTTCACGCTGCTCAACCGGTATGTGCCCTGGCACCGGCTGCCCACGCAGCCGAGCCTGCTGAACCTGGTGTTCCTGCGCAAGGTGCTGCGCCGGCTGAACCTGATCGACACCGAGCCGCGCGAGGCGCCGCCCCAAGCACAGCCGGTGCCCTCGCCGGTCCCGGAGCGGCTGCGCGGCGAGCGGTCGTACGACGGAACGTACAACGATCTGTCGGCCCCGGGCATGGGCGCCGTCGGCGCGGCCTT
Organism: Streptomyces sp. NPDC111606; assembly: GCF_055656945.1. Lineage (NCBI taxonomy): Bacteria > Bacillati > Actinomycetota > Actinomycetes > Kitasatosporales > Streptomycetaceae > Streptomyces > Streptomyces sp. NPDC111606. The sequence goes on along the minus strand of NZ_JBVKBY010000003.1, from coordinate 326,748 downwards.
CGGCCGCAATCTGGAGCCCGTCTTCCGTCCCGACCTCTTCGACACCCCGAACCCGGTCACGGTCAGCCGCCAACTCCTGTACCGCGAGAGCTTCCTGCCCGCGACCTCGCTGAACGTGCTGGCCGCGGCCTGGATCCAGTTCCAGGTGCACGACTGGGTCAACCACCGCCGCCACAGGCCGGGCGAGCGCAGTGTCGAGGTCCCGTTGCCGCCCGGCAGCGGACCGTGGCACAACACGCCCGGCGGGCCCGGCGAGAACGTGATGCGGTTCGCGGAGAACCAGGGCATCGAGGTGCCGGGCAGCCCCCCGATCCTGTTCGCCAACACCGCCTCGCACTGGTGGGACGGCTCCGAGGTGTACGGCGCCGACGAGCGGACCGCCCGCTTCCTGCGCGAGGCGGACGGGCGTGCCGAACTCCGCCTGGAGGACGGCCACTTGCCGAACGGCGGCAACGGCGGCCTTCCGCTGACGGGCTTCAATGACAGCTGGTGGATGGGCCTCAGCGCCATGCACACGTTGTTCGCGCGCGAGCACAACGCGGTGTGCGCCGCGCTGCGGGCCGAGTATCCGACGATGGCCGAGGAGCGGATCCATCAGACGGCCCGTCTGGTGGTCTCGGCGCTGATCGCGAAGATCCACACGGTGGAGTGGACGCCGGCGATCCTCGCCACCGAGGCGATCGACATCGCCCTGCACACCAACTGGCAGGGTCCGCCGAGCAATTGGCTGAACCAGCTCGGGCTGTGGCTGTTCGAGTCGCACTCCCTGACCGGCATCCCCAAGACCCTGCCGGACCACCACGCCGCGCCGTACTCCCTCACCGAGGACTTCGTCACCGTCTACCGCATGCACCCGCTGATCCCGGACGACTTCGAGCTGTGCGAGCACCAACTCGGGCAGCGCCTGGAGACGGTGGGCTTCCTGGACATCCAGGGCGGCGCGGCGGAGGCGCAGATCCGCAAGACGGGGCTCGCGAACACCTTGTACTCGTTCGGCATCGCCCACCCCGGCGCGATCGCTCTCCACAACTTCCCGCGCTCCCTGCAGCAGTTCGAGCGTGAGGGCGAGATCATCGACCTGTCGGTGGTGGACCTGGTCCGGACCCGGCGGCGTGGCGTCCCGCGCTACAACGACTTCCGCGAAGGGCTGCACAAGCCGCGCCTGCGTTCCTTCGAGGAGCTGACGGAGAACGCCGAGACGCTGGCGCGGCTGAAGGACGTGTACCGCTCGGTCGACGAGATCGACACCGTCGTGGGGCTGTTCGGGGAGAACCCGCCGACCGGGTTCGGCTTCAGCGACACCGCGTTCCGGGTGTTCATCCTGATGGCGAGCCGGCGTCTGCAGTCCGACCGCTTCCTCACCGTCGACTACCGGCCGGAGGTCTACACGCCGCTGGGTATCGACTGGGTCGAGCGGGGCGGCCTGAACTCCGTGATCCTGCGGCACTGCCCGGAACTGGCGGCGCTGCTGCCGCGCGGGGCGAGCGCGTTCGCGCCCTGGCGGGCGGTACGGCCGGCGAGTGGCTCTTCCTGAACGAGCCAGGGTGAAACAGCGGTGAGTTGACAGGTCCGGCGGCCGGCGTCAGAGTCCCGGCTGATGGAGATCAACGATCTGACGCCGGCCGAGCGCGCGGTATGGGACGCCTTTCCCAAGGGCGCGGCTGTGGACTTCCGCGATGCGGAGGGCGAGAGCCCGGCCGAGGGCGCCGGCTGGGGACCTCAACGGACCGTCCGCGCCACGGTGTTGCGTGCCCTTCTGCTCGACGGCCCGACGGAGAGCGGTGAGGTGGCCGCCCTCAAGGTGGCGGGCGCGCGGATCACCGGTGTGCTGGACCTGCGGTACGCGACGGTGGACAGCATCGTGCGGCTCAGTCACTGCCACTTCGAGGACGTGCCCGATCTGTCCGGCGCCCAGCTGAAGTACCTCAATCTGACGGGGTCCCAGCTGCCGGGTCTGGCGTCCGCCCGGGTCCGGGTCGACGGTGGGCTGCGGCTGATGGGCTGCCGGTTCTTGGGGCCGGTACGGCTCGGCGGGGCGCAGGTCGCCGGGGCGCTGTATCTGGAGGGAACCGAGGTCACCGCGCCGGAGGGGACCGAGGGTCCGGTCCTCCAGCTCCACCAGGTGACCGTCGGGGAGGACGTGTGCGCGACCCGGCTGCGCACGCGCGGTGAGATCCGGTTGAACGGCGCCACGATCAGCGGCTCGCTCCGGCTGGAGAACGCCGAGCTCCGTCACCCCGACGGCTTCGTCCTCAACGCCGAGGCCCTCCAAGTGGGCGCCAACGTCCTCGGCAGGCGCCTGAGCGCGCACGGCCGCATCGACCTGCGCGGCGCCCGGATTCCGGGCCGGCTCGACCTGCTGTACAGCCGGCTGTCCAACCCCGGCGGTACGGCGATGCGGGCGAGCAGCTGTGTCATCGGCGAGGTCTGGCTGCGCCAGGGCCCCCCGATCGAGGGCAGGCTCAACCTGCGCCGCTCCCAGATAGAACACCTCGACCTGGACCCGGAGATGCTGCCGGACCAGGTCCGCCTCCTCGACCTCACCTACGTCTCCCTGACCCCGCACGTGCCGCCCGAACGCCGGCTGCCCATGCTGACGCGGGACGAGGACACGTTCGACCCGCACGGGTACGAGCAGTTGACCGCCGCCTACCGCCGGATCGGCGACGAAGACGGCGCCCGGCTCGTCCAGCTGGCCAAACAGCGCCGCCACCGCACCACGCTCCCCTGGTACGGCCGCCTGTGGGGCCATGTCCAGGACGCCACCGTCGGCTACGGCTTCCGGCCGATGCGTGCCCTGGGCTGGCTGCTGTCCCTGCTGGCCGTGGGCTCCGTGGCGTTCGCGGTGCACACGCCGCCGCCCCTGAAGGCGGACGAGGCACCGCAGTTCAACCCGGTCTTCTACACGCTCGACCTGCTGCTGCCGGTGATCTCCTTCGGGCAGGAACCGGCCTTCGCCCCGGAGGGCGGGCAGCAGGCGCTGGCGTACGTCCTCGTCCTCACCGGCTGGATCCTCGCCACGACGGTCATCGCCGGCGTGACGCGGACCGTCAGCCGCCAGTAGGCCGGCGCGGTCACTGCGCGATGTGCTGCGCGGCCAGCCGCACGGGCGCGTTCTGGGCGCCGTAGCCCCGGTAGCCGTCCCGCTGCACCAGCTCGAAGAAGACCCGGCCGACCGTCATGGTGTAGCAGTGCCGGAACTCCCCGTACGCGTCACGGTCGTAGAGGATGCCCAGCTCGCGGTACGTCTCCAGCTCACCGTCCGCGAACTCGTACCGTGCCGCCAGGTCGTCGTGGTAGTTGGCGGGGATCGGCAGCAGCCGGCCGCCGGACTCCCGGAATCGGCGGGCCGCGGTGACCACGTCGTCCGTGGCCAGCGCGATGTGCTGGGCGTGCACGGTGTCGTCCGTGGGTGCCGCGCCGACGCTCAGGGCGATACGGACGCTGCCGTCGGGGTTGGTGACGGCGCGGCTGCGCATCAGGCCGTACGGGTCGGCGACGTCGACGCTCTCCTGGGGGTGCAGACCGAGGACGCTGCGGTGGAAGAGGGTCGCCTCGTCGAAGTGGTGCCAGGGCTGGACGAGGGCGAGGTGGTCGATGCGGGTCACTCCCGGAGCCCGCGGGCTCCGCTCGGCGACTCCTGTGCTCCGCTCGGCGTGCCCTGTGTCGGCGAAGTCGGCGCGCCAGTCCGGCAGTTCGGGCCGGCCCGTCGCGCAGAAGAAGAGTTCCGTGCCGTCGGGGGCCGCGACCGCGTCCAGCGGGGCGTCCTGCGGAGCGCGGCGGCGGGGCAGGACCGGGGCCAGAAGGGCCTCGGCGCGGTGGGCGGCGCCGGTCGGGTCCGGGGACTCCAGGCCGATCGCGGCGAGACCGGTGCCGTCCCGGCGTGCCGAGCCCTGGGTGTTGACCAGGACGCGGGCCTCGCCCTGCTGCCAGAGGTCGACCGGCTTGCTGCGGTGCCGTGCGGTGCGGGTGAAGCCGAGGGCGCCGAGTACGGCTGTGACCGGGCCGGCGTCCGGCGTGACGAGTTCGGCGAAGGCGACGCCGGTGGGGACGACGGGAGCGGGCGGCGTGGTCCTGCCGACCTCCTCCTGGAGGACCAGCAGGGAGCGGAGGGCGTCCACGGCGGTCGGGCCGGCCTCGGCCTGGCGGAAGACGTCGTTGAAGACCTCCAGGGAGAGCGGGCCGTCGTATCCCGTCTGCAGGACGTGGCGTACCAGTCCGGCGACGTCGAAGCCGCCCTGGCCGGGGAAGCAGCGGTAGTGGCGGCTCCACTGCAGGACGTCCATGGCGAGCAGCGGGGCGTCGGCGAGCTGCAGGAAGAAGATCTTCTCGCCGGGGATGTCCTCGATCCCCTCGAGGTCCTTGGGGTCGGAGCTGCGCGACAGGATGTGGAAGCTGTCCAGGCAGGTGCCGAGCGCGGGGTGGTCTGCGGTCCCGACGATGCGCCAGGCGTGGTCGTACGTGTTGACGTGCCGTCCCCAGGCGAGCGCCTCGTAGGCGACACGGATGCCGAAGTCCTGAGCCAGGTCCGCGAGTTGACCCAACTGTTCGGCGGCGAGCGCGTCGTCGTCCACCGCGCGCGGGTGCACGCTGGAGCAGACGAGGACGGTGTCGGCGCCGAGCCGCCGCATCAGCTCGAACTTGTGCCGGGCCCTACGCAGGTTGCGGGCGAACTCGTCGGCGGGCACGGCCTCGATGTCCCGCATCGGCTGGTAGAGGTCGACGGTGAGGCCGAGGTCGGCACAGCGGGCGCGGATCTCCTCGGGGGTGAGGGGGCTGGCCAGCAGGTCGTTCTCGAAGATCTCCACACCGTCGAACCCGGCCCTGGAGGCGGTCGTGAGCTTCTCGGTGAGGGATCCGCTGAGGGAGACGGTGGCGATGGACGTACGCATGCCGGTACCTCTTCTCCTGGCTCTCGCTGTTCCTGGCTCTTACTGGCTCGGGGTTCCCACGGCGTCCGCCAGCTCGGCGATGTCCGCGAGCATGCGCACGCTGTCGGGCTCGCGTCCGGTGAACAGGCGGAAGGCGTCGGCGGCCTGGAAGACGGCCATGCCGCCGCCGTCGAGGGTGGCGCACCCGAGCGAGCGTGCCGTGCGCAGCAGTTCCGTCTCCAGCGGGCGGTAGACGACCTCGGCGACCCACAGTCCCGGGTGGAGCAGCTCAGCCGGCAGGGGCATCCCGGGGTGGGCGGCCATGCCGGTGGGGGTGGCGTGCACCAGGCCGTCGGCGTGGGTCAGCAGTGCGGGCAGCGCGTCGAGGGCGGCGCCGGCCGCGCGGCCCGCGCCGAAGTGCCGGTTCAGGGCGGTGGCGAGATCGGCGGCACGGTCGGCCAGCGCGTCGACGACGGTGACCCGCTCGGCGCCGAGGGTCAGCATGGCGTGCGCGACGGCCGCGCCCGCGCCCCCGGCGCCGAGCTGGACGACCTGCTCCAGCGGTACGTCGGGCAGGCCCCGCGCGAAGGAGGCGGCGAAGCCGGTGACGTCCGTGTTGTGGCCGACGGACCGGCCGTCCTCGAGGACGACGGTGTTGACCGCGCCGAGCGCCTCGGCCTGCGGGGCCAGCGCGTCCAGGTGCCCGATGACGAGCTGCTTGCACGGGTGCGTGATGTTGAGCCCGTCGAAGCCCAGGTCGCGCGCCGCCCGCAGCAGGTCGCCCACCGCCTCCGGCGGGACCCCGAGCACGTCGATGTCGATGAGCCGGTACAGGTAGCGCAGGCCCTGCCGGTCGGCCTCCCTCTCGTGCAGCGCCGGGCTGAGCGACGGACCGATGCCGGAACCGATCAGACCGACGAGATACGAGTCGTTGGCGTCCTTGGCCACCGGGGGACCTCCTGAGCGGCTCACTAATGTACGAACTGGTGAGTTAGTAATAGCAGGGGAACCAGAGCTTGGGAAGGCCTGACCCGGCGCGCGGAGCGGCCGGGCTTCTACAATCACCGGCACGCGGGTGGGCCACCGGGGCGCGCTCACCCCTCGCCGAAGGAAGCCGATGACCAGCGTCGAAGAGCCGGCACGCAGCAACGGGCGGATCCGTGACGCCGCCCGCACCCAGGCCGAGATCCTCGACGTCGCGACGCAGGAGTTCGCCCGCGCCGGTTACGACGGCGCCCGCGTGGACGAGATCGCCGCCCGCACCCGGACCACGAAGCGGATGATCTACTACTACTTCGGCGGCAAGGAACAGCTGTTCACGGCCGTGCTGGAGCGGGCGTACGGCGTGATCCGGGAGGCCGAGCAGGAGCTCGACGTCGAGCATCTGGACCCGGTCGCGGCCATCCGCCGACTGGCCGAGGTGACCTTCGACCACCACGAGCAGCACCCGGACTTCATCCGCCTGGTCAGCATCGAGAACATCCACGGGGCCGAGCACATCGCCGCCTCCGAGAAGCTCGGCAAGATCGGCTCACCGGCCCTGGACGTGATCCGCCGGATCCTTGAGTCGGGACAGCAGTCCGGCCTGTTCACGGCCGACGTCGACGCCGTCGACCTGCACGCGATGATCAGCTCCTTCTGCTTCTTCCGGGTCTCCAACCGGCACACCTTCGGCGCCCTGTTCGGCCGCGACCTGGTGGACCCGGCCCAGCGCGAGCACTACCGGGCGATGCTGGGCGACATGGTGATCGCCTATCTGACGGCGGAGCGCGCGGCCGGCTGAGGCGACGGGCCCAGCAGCGGACCGAGGTTCGTACGGCAGCACCTCTTGACACCCGGGAAACGTCGGCGCAACATCCGTAGCCACCGCTACTAACTACCCAGTGGGTTAATTAGCCGGGATCCGGCACTTCTCCCCCTTCCCTGGTAGTCCCTCGTTTCCGCTCACTCCGCTTACGTTGGAGTCCCCTCGAAGGAGCACGCCGTGTCCGTCCCCGTCCCCCAGGCCCCGCCGGGGCAACCGAAGAAAGCCGCGACCGCCGCGTGGATCGGCAGCGCCCTCGAGTACTACGACTTCTTCATCTACGGCAGCGCCGCCGCGCTGATCTTCCCCGAGGTCTTCTTCGACGAGTCCGACCCGGCGACCGCCACCCTGCTGTCGCTGGCCACGTTCGGTGTGGCGTACGCGGCCCGGCCGGTCGGCGCGCTGTTCCTCGGTCACTTCGGCGACCGGCTGGGGCGTAAGAAGATCATGGTCTTCACGCTGATCCTGATGGGCGTGTCGACGTTCCTCATCGGCTGTCTGCCCACCCGCGACCAGGTCGGCACCCTCGCGCCCGTCCTGCTGGTGCTGTGCCGGGTGCTCCAGGGCATCTCGGCGGCGGGCGAGCAGGCCAGCGCCAACTCGATGACCCTGGAACACGCGCCACCGCACCGGCGCGGCTTCTTCACCAGTTTCACGCTGAGCGGTACGCAGGGCGGGCAGTTGCTGGCCACGCTGGTCTTCATCCCGATCGCCGCGCTGCCGGAGGAGCAGTTGCTGTCGTGGGGCTGGCGGGTGCCGTTCTGGATGAGCATCGCGGTCGCCGTCGTCGGCTATGTGATCCGCCGCAAGCTGGAGGAGACACCCGCCTTCGAGCAGCAGGCCGCCGCCGAGGGCGTCGTCAAGCTGCCGCTCGCGGTGCTGATGCGGGAGCACTGGGCAGATGTGCTGCGGGTGATCGCCGGTGCGCTGGTCGCCTCGGTCAGCACGATCTTCACGGTGTGGGCGCTGTCGTACGCCACCAGCGACTCGGTCGGGATGAGCAGGTCTTCCATGCTGTGGGTGGGCGCCCTCGCCAACCTGGTCGCGCTCGCCGCGATACCGCTGTGGGCCACGCTGTCGGACCGTATCGGCCGCCGCCCGGTGTATCTGATCGGCGCGGCGGGCAGCGCGGTGACGATGTTCCTCTACCTGTGGGCGATCTCGACCGGCTCCTACCCGCTGACCATGCTGCTCGGCATCGTCGCCTTCGGAGTGGTCTACAGCGCCGCGAACGGTGTGTGGCCCTCCTTCTACGGCGAGATGTTCTCCACCCGGGTCCGCCTGTCCGGCATGGCCATCGGCACCCAGATCGGCTTCGCGGTCGCCGGTTTCGCGGTCACCTTCGCCGCGCAGATCGCCGGCCCGGACGGCGACGACTGGTCCGCGGTGGCCCTCTTCACCGCGGCCCTGTGCGTACCGCCGGTCGTGGCCGCGCTCTCGGCCCGTGAAACGGCGAAGGTTCCGACGGAGCTGCTGGGCGAGCGCGAGCCCCGGAAGGTGACCCAGCCGGAGAAGGTCACGGCCTGAGCCTGCGCCGATCGTGCGCCGCCCTTGCGAAACTGCCCGGTCCCCGGACGCCGTGACGGCTCCGGGGACCAGGGCTGTCAGCGGCTCCGGGTCCGGCGGTGTCACCCCGACACCAGCAGCTCCGTCCAGCTGTCGGCCACCCGCTCCAGGGAGAAGCCCTCCCGCACCTGCGTGCGGGCCAGCTCGCCGGCGGACCGCCAGCCCTCCTCCCCGAGCGCGGCGATCGCCTCCGCCATGGCCTCGGGGTTGTCGTGGATCCACCGCCGGTCGTAGATCTCGTCGGCGCCGGGCCACGGCAGCAGCGACGGTACGGCGCCGGAGGCCATGCCCTCGGCGGGCGCCAGGTGGAAGCTCTCGTCGTCGCTGGTGGACAGGACATGTCCGACCCGCCGCAGCCAGCCCGCCACGTCCGGGCCGAACGCGTCGAAGACGACGGCACCCTCCAGCAGCGGCGAGGTCTGCATACGGCGCAGTACGGCGTCGTAGTGCTCACGCTCCTCGGGCTTGTTCCAGATCCACCAGTACTCCCAGGGCGGCTTGGACTTGACCGACAGATGCCAGCGCCGGTCGCGGGCGCGCAGGGCCTCCAGCACGTCGAGGCCGAGGTCGAGGCGCTTGCGGCTGGGCGCGATGCCGATCATGCCGAGGCGGTGGTGGGCGCCCGGCGCCTTGGGGCGGTCCAGCTGTTCGGTGTCCACCCAGTTGGGGACGACCACGACCTTGGAGGCGGGCCAGCCGGTGTGCTCGCGGGTGCGGCGGGCGTAGTACGGGCTGACGCACACCACCCGGTCGACGGCGTCGATGTCGACCTGCCGGGGCCACCCGGCGTCCAGCTCGAAGCGGTGCAGCCGTACGACGAGCCGGCTGCCGCGGCGCTTGTGGCGGCTGTACCAGACGGCCGCCGGGCCGCACCACTCGACGACCACCACATCCGCCCAGTCGGCGAGTTCACGGCTGGCGTCCGGGTCATGGCGGGACAGCGCCGGCCAGGCGTCGACCCGTACCTCCAGGCCGGGCAGCGAGCGGAAGTGGTCGAGCAGGCGGGTGAGGAACTTCAGGTCGTGCCCGGCGACTCCGACGCGCAAGGGCCGTTGGCGGGCCGTCACCGCGGTGGGCGGGGCGGGGAAGGCGCGGTCGAGGTGGGTCCGCCAGCGGTCGGCCGCGCCGTCCAGGGTGTGGTGGCGGGCGGCCTCGCGGCAGCGGTCGGCCGCCAGGCGCCGGGCCTCGGGCTCGCGCGCGACCCTCGCGACGGCTTCGGCGGCGTCGTCGAGTTCGGCGGGTCCGGGCACGAACAGCGGATAGTCGGCGCCGAGCAGCGCCTCGTGCGCCGGGGTTCGGTTGAGGACCACGGGCAGGCCGAGAGCGCCGAACTCCAGGACCTTGGTGGACAGTTCGAGGCTGGAGTCGAGCACCGGGTCCCGCCAGCCGAGGCCGACGTCGCAGTCCGCTGCGATGCGCATGGCCTCCTCGCGGGGCTGTCCGCCGTGGTGCACGACGCCGGGGGTGCCGGCCAGCGCACGCGCCATCCCGTCCTGGAAGCCGGGGTGTCCCGGGTCGTCGTGGATCTTGTCGCCGACGGTGTGCAGTTCGGCGGGGACGCCCCGTCGGGCGAGCAGTTCCGGCAGCCGGGTCATGGGCAGGGTGTTCCAGCGGGGTGCGAACTTGCCGGTGTAGACGAGCCGCAGTGGATCGTGCGGCACGTCACGTTCAGGCATCGGGAAGTCCGGCTCGGGCACGGCGGGCGGACTCAGCACGCACTTGCCGTACGCCTCGGGCACCCACGTCTCCAGGAAGCAGCGCAGCTCCTCGGTCTGGCACAGGAGCCGCTGCGAGGCCTCGGCGATACGGCCGAGTTCCGCGCGGGCCGCCTCGGTCATCTCCGCGGCGGACTGCGGGATGTCGGTGAGATAGGCCCAGATCCGCCCGTCGAACACGCCGTCGGCCACGACCCGTGTGACCAGCCGCCGGCCGCGCAGCACCAGCAGGTCGCAGGGGGCCTCCTCGTCGAGCCGGGTGAGCACCTGTGAGGCCTGCACCGGCGACATGGGCCGGTCGGCCGGTCCCGGCAGCAGCCGCTCCTCGTGCGGGCGCACCAGGGTGACCCGGGGCAGCTCGGCCAGCGGATCCGTCAACCGGCCCGTGCGGACGGGCGACTTGAGGAGCAGCCGGGCCTCGCAGCCCGCCCGGGACAGCGCCTGCACCGTCGACTGGGCCCACACGGCGGAGCCGTCGATGAGGTTGAGGTCGACGTCGCCGTAGACGAGCGCCCGCAGCGTACGGCTCATGACGGCTCCTTCCCGCGCACGGCGAACAGTCGGTGTCCTTGCGCCGCCCAACTGCCGGGATCGGTACCGGACATGTGCAGCGACCGGCGTACCAGCAGCGGACGCAGCGACGGTACGAAGACGTAGTCGTCGGCGGTCGGCGTGTGGCCCACCGCGTCTGCGCCGGAGTACTCCTGGGCGCACATCAGGTCGAGCAGCAACGTGTCCGGCCGGTCCTCGGTGAGGTCCGTCCAGTCGGCGACCCAGGACGCGTGGGGCTGCCCCCGGCGTACGGTCACTCCGGCGGCGGTGAGTTCGTCCAGCCCCGCCGGATCGGGCACGACGACCTCGACCGGGCGGTGCAGCTGGCCGAGCACCTGCCCGACTAGCCGGGCGACATCGGTGTGGTCCCGGGGCGCGGCCAGCACGGCGACGCGCCTCTCGTCCAGCGGATCGAGGGCACCGGCGAGCCGCGCCAGCTGCGACAGCCGTACCCGGGTGCTGTCCTCGCGGAACACCTCGCGCAGCCGCTCCCTGCCCTCCGCGGCCGGGTCCAGCCGGGCGAGGCGTACGCCGGTGTCGGTGTCGATGACCGCGTCCCAGGCGAGTCGCGCCAGGCCGGGCGCGGCGGAGGCGGGACCGTCCCGCCACAGCACGGCCGACCGGCCCAGCACCCTCTGTTCGGCGAGGAGTTCGGCGAGGGTGCGGTCCAGGTCGGGGGCGAGTCCGGTACCGGTGAGCCACCAGGGTCCGTCGCCCGTGCAGGCGCTCAGCTGCACGACGAGCACGTCGGGGTCGGTGCGCTGTACGAGCAGCCGTCCGTCATGGGGCAGCAGCCGGTTGACGACCGCGTCCGCCGCTAAGTCCTCGGCGGTGGCGGGCGTGAGGATCCCGGCGACGACGAGGCGGTCACGGGGCGCCGAGGTCAGGGCGCGGTACGCGAGGTGGAACCGGTCGTCGACAGGCGCGTCCGGTTCGGTCCGGGTCTGCGGCGCGTCGGCCGGCGTCTGCCCGGCCGTGCGGCGCCGCCCGCGCCACAGTCCGTACAGCTCCCCCGGCAGCCGGGCCGCGCCCCGTTTCGGTGAGCGCGCGGCCGACACCAGCGCCTTTCCGACCCTCAGCGAGGTCGAGCCCTCCAGCATGGCCACGCGCGCCTGCAGTACGTCGACCCGGTCGCGGGCGGCACGCAGCGCGGCGGCCAGCTGCTCCTTCTCCCGTACGGCGGCGGCGAGCCGCTCGGCGAGCCCGTCCTGTCCGGCGGCGGCCCGCGTGTGCTCCGCCTCCTCGACGGTCCGCTCCAGGTCCAGCACCCGGGCGCGCATGGACCGGGAGGCCAGGTCGGCGAAGACGTACTCGTCGGCGATCCGCAGGGCCGTGGCATAGCCGTCGGACGGCACGGGCCGGCCGAAGAAGTCGTGCGGCGGCAGGAGCTCGTCGGTGCGGGCGATGACCGCGCCGACGTGCAGATGGACGTAGTCGAGGGGTGCCGCGCGCAGGACCTGGCAGTGGTGGGCCACCAGATGGTCGAGGAGCCGGTGGTAGGGCAGTTCGGAGCCGCCGTGGCCGAACACGATCAGCCCGCGCGCACCGGGCCTCATCCGTGCCAGCACCGCACGAACGGCGTCCTCGCCGCCGTGCAGCTCGGCTCGGGGTCCGTACGACAGCAGGGCCAACTCCCCCTCGGTGACGGGTCGTTCGTCGTCGCCGCGCAGGGCGACACCGGGGGGCAGATGCAGATACGGCTCCAGATTCAGCGCGCCTCGGGTCGCGTCCACCACCGTCGTGACGCCGTCGAGGTGCGGATGGAGCAGGTCGGTCAGGCGCATCAGCGGGTCCTCGTGAAGACGTGGAAGCCGACCCGGTTCTCCCGGAAGCCGTACGGCCTGAAGAGGGTGTGCCGCAGGCCGAGCGGCTCGAGTTCGGCGCGGTAGGCGGCGATCGGGCGGTGCACGATGTAGTCGCCGCGGGTCGTGCGATCGGCGGTGTCTTCGTCGGTGACGATCAGGCGGCCGGCAACGCGGATGAGGGAGGCCATGTTGCGCAGACCGGCCGCCCACGCCTGGTCGTCCAGTACATGGAACAGGACGTCCACGCAGACAACGATGTCGTACGGCCACGGACTGCGCCACTCGTCGAGCGCGGCGACGGCGTAGCGCGGGCCGCCACCCTCGGCGCGGGCGTGCTCCACGGCGGTCGGACTCGTGTCGAAGGCGTCCACCCGATGGCCGCACCGGGACAGGGCGCGGGCGAAGTACCCCTTGCCGCAGCCGGCGTCGAGCACGAAGAGCGGGGCGGTGGGGCTGGACAGGTCACCGACGAGGGTGAGCAGGGCGCCGAGCCGCTGGGCGTAGAAGATCTCGTTGCCCGAACGGTCCAGTCCGATGTGCCCGCCGGAGGCGAGCTCGTCGCGTTCGGCGTGCCGGGTGTCCCAGTACGGCCGCATGTCGTCGTGCGTGCGCGTGTCGTCAGCCATGGCGCTCCAACCATGCCGTGAGTACCCGGGCGATACGCGTGCCCGCCCGGCCGTCCCAGAGCGGTGGCCCCTCGCTCGCCGCCGCTCCCCCGCCGTCCAGCACCTTGCGCAGCGCGGGCACCAACTCCCTGTGCGTGACAAGGCGGTTGGTGCCGTGAGTGACGGTGACGGGGCGTTCGGTCGTCGTGCGCAGGGTCAGACACGGGACACCCAGAACGGTCGTCTCCTCCTGCACGCCGCCCGAGTCGGTGATCACCGCGGCGGCTCCCCGCACGAGGCTCATGAACTCCACGTAGCCGAGCGGGTCGAGGAGGTGGATGCCCGGTGCGTCCGCGAGGCCCGCCGCACTCAGCGCCGCCCGGCCGCGCGGGTGCAGCGGCACGGCCAGGTCCAGGTGGCGGGCGGCCTCCGTCAGGACCCGGGCGGCGGCCGCGGCGGCCTCCGGGTCGTCGACGTTGGCGGGCCGGTGCAGGGTGACGACGCCGTAGCGCTCGGGCAGTCGATGGGCCGTTCGGGCGACCGTCGGGTCGAAATGGTCCAGATGGGTGAGCAGGGTGTCGATCATCGGGTTGCCGACGAAGTGCACGCGCTCGGCGGCGATCCCCTCGCGCGCGAGGTGACCGACGGCCTCGGGGCTCGTGACGAACAACAGCTCCGCCAGCTGGTCGACCAGCCGCCGGTTGGTCTCCTCGGGCATCGCCATGTCGAAGCTGCGCAGCCCTGCCTCGACGTGCGCCACCGGGACGCCCAGGCGGGAGGCGACGAGTGCGGCGGCCAGCGTCGAGTTCACGTCGCCGTACACCGTGACCAGCGCGGGTGAGCGGGCGGTCAGTTCGGCCTCCAGGGCCACCAGCAGGTCGGCGATCTGGCGGGCGTGGCTGCCGGAGCCCACGCCGAGGTCGGTGTCGGGTTCGGGCAGGCCGAGTTGCCGGAAGAAGATGTCCGACATCCGCTCGTCGTAGTGCTGGCCGGTGTGCACGAGCACTTGGTCGCAGCCCGCCGCGCCGAGAGCGGCGACGACCGGCGCGGCCTTGACGAAGTTCGGCCGGGTGCCGACCACGTGGAGTACGCAGCCGTTCAATGGGGCCTCCGATTTGATGGCTCGGTCGCCTGCGGGGTGCCTCAGCCGGTGTCGAGACGGCAGCGCGCCCTTCGGCTCCCTCGCGGCCGGTGTCGTCGGCCCGGGACAGGTTGGTGGGCCGTGGCCGGCGTTGCGGCCTACCTTGGCGATATGTCTCGCTATGTTCGTTATGTTCCTCGGGCCATCAGTCTGGCGGCCTCCGTGGCGCTTGGCGAGCTGCGTCAGGACCCGGTGCGGGCGGCGCTGCTGGCCGTGCGTCTGGTGCCGGAGCGTGCGCGGCGTGGGTTGCGGCCGCTCGAACGGCGGCTGGCCGGGCGCGCCCTGGCGGCAGGGCCGGCCGCGGCGCCCTCCGCTGTGCGGGTGCCCGCGCCCTGGGGGCGGCCGTTTCGTCCGGTGCCGGGCCGGGTGCTCCATCTGGTCACCAACGGGCTGCCGTTCCGGCACGCCGGCTACACCGTGCGCACGCAGAAGCTCGCCGAGGCCCAACTGGCGGCCGGCCTCGACCCGCAGGTCGTGACCCGGATCGGCTTTCCCGTGACGCAGGGGATTCTGGACGCCCGCCCGTCACAGCACGTGAACGGCGTCCCGCAGCACCGGCTGCTGCCGCTGCGGCTGCCGTACGGGCAGGCCGCGTCGCTGGCCCGCAACGCCGAGCTGGCGGCGCGGCTGGTGGAGCGGCTGCGGCCCGCGGTGCTGCATGCCGCGTCCGACCACGGCAACGGGCGCGTGGCGCTCGCCCTGCGGGAGACGTACGGACTGCCGGTGGTCTACGAGGTGCGGGGCTTCTTGGAGGAGACGTGGCTGACGCAGGCGCCGGGCCGCAGCCGGGACGACGAGACGTACCGGACGCGACGCGCCCTGGAGACGACCTGCATGCGCGAGGCCGACCTGGTGCTGACGCTGGGTGAGGCGATGAAGGCCGAGATCGTGGACCGCGGGGTGCCCGAGGAGCGGGTACTGATCGCACCCAACGCCGTCGACGACGACTTCCTGGCCCCACCGCCGGACGGGGCACCCGTGCGCGCCCGGCTCGGCATCGCGCCGGACGAGTTCGTCGTGGGCACCGTCAGCAGCCTCACCCCGCTCGAGGGCATCGGCACATTGCTCCATGCGGGTGAAGAGCTGATCCGGCGTGGAGTCCCGCTGCGACTGCTGATCGTCGGCGACGGCCCGGAGCGCCCCGCGCTGGAGCGACTTGCCGCCCGGCTGGGCCTCGCCGACGGGGTAGTCCTGTTCACCGGCCGGGTGCCGCACGCCCAAGTGCGGCAATTCCACGCGGTGTTGGATGTGTTCGCGGTGCCACGCACCGACGAGCGCGTCTGCCATCTGGTGACCCCGCTCAAGCCTGTCGAGGCGATGGCGAGCGGTGTTCCGGTGGCCGCGAGTGATGTCACCGCACTGCGAGAACTGGTCGAACCGGAGGTGAACGGAAGGCTGATCAAGCCTGAATCACCATATTCCTGGGCTGATGAGATCGAAATACTCCTTTACAGTCGAAAACGGCGCACTGAGTGGGGAGCAGCCGCCCGCGCGACGGTCGCGCGTGACCGCACCTGGAAGCGAGTCGCCGCCACAACCCGTGAGGCGTACCGCGCTCTGGGCAGCCTTGATGCGACGCCTTGACGCAAGGCC
Organism: Streptomyces sp. NPDC111606; assembly: GCF_055656945.1. Lineage (NCBI taxonomy): Bacteria > Bacillati > Actinomycetota > Actinomycetes > Kitasatosporales > Streptomycetaceae > Streptomyces > Streptomyces sp. NPDC111606. The sequence goes on along the minus strand of NZ_JBVKBY010000003.1, from coordinate 311,096 downwards.
TTGATGCGGGGTGAGTCCCATGCAGGTCGAACAGACCGGACCGCTCGGGGAAGAGAGCGAACCGCTCGGGGAAGCAGAACGGCCCGATCACGTGGATCTGGCGGTGATCGGGCTCGGCTACGTCGGACTGCCGCTCGCGCGTGAGGCGGCGTCGGTCGGCCTGAGAGTGGTCGGGCTGGACCGCGACCCCCGGGTCGTGGAAGCGCTCAACACCGGGCACTCCCATGTCGACGACGTCTCCGACGAGGACGTCCGCCGGATGCGGGCGGCCGGCTTCAGCGCGTTCACGGACGAGGACTGCCTGGCCAGCGCGCAGACCGTGGTGATCTGTGTGCCGACGCCGCTCGGCAAGGACGGCGGGCCCGACCTGGCCGCGGTCACCTCCGCCGTGCGGACGGTGGCGGACCGGCTGCGGCCCGGACAGCTGATCGTGCTGGAGTCGACCACCTATCCGGGAACCACCGAGGAGGTCGTACGCCCGCTCCTGGAGGAGTCCGGGCTGCGCATCGGCGTCGACGTCGCGCTGGCGTTCTCGCCCGAGCGCATCGACCCCGGCAACACCGCGCACGGGCTGCGCACCACGCCGAAGGTGGTCGGCGGCTGCACGCCGTCCTGTGCGGCGCGCGCGGTCGCCTTCTACGGCAAGCTCGTCGACACCGTCGTCCAGGCGAAGGGCACCCGCGAGGCCGAGATGGCCAAGCTGCTGGAGAACACCTACCGGCATGTGAACATCGCCCTGGTCAACGAACTCGCCGTGATCAGCCACGAGTTGCACGTCGACCTGTGGGACGCGATCCGCTGCGCCGGCACGAAGCCGTTCGGCTTCCAGGCGTTCCGGCCCAGTCCGGGGGTCGGCGGACACTGCATTCCCATCGACCCCAACTACCTGTCGTACAAGGTGCGTTCCTCGCTGGGCTACGAGTTCCGTTTCGTGGAGCTCGCCCAGGAGATCAACCGGCGGATGCCGGAGTACGTGGTGCGCCGCGCCCAGGACCTCCTCAACACCGCCGGCCGTCCGCTGCACGGCTCCCGGGTGCTGCTGCTGGGCGTCACGTACAAGCCGGACGTGGCCGACCAGCGGGAGTCGCCGGCCGTGCCGGTGGCGCGGCTGCTGCGGGAACGGCAGGCCGAGGTCGCGTTCCACGACCCGCATGTGCGGGTGTGGTCCGTGGACGGGGAGAGCGTCCCGCGCGTGGACGACGTCATGGCGGCGGCACGCGAGCACGACCTGACGATCCTGCTCCAGGACCACTCGGCCTACGACCTGCCGGCTCTGGGCGACGGGGCCCGGATGCTGTTCGACACGCGGGGACGGATCTTCCGGCCCGACGTCGAGGTGCTGTGACCGTCGCCTGCGTCGAAAGGTGCCCTGATGCGGATACTCGTCGTCACCGTCGTCCACCACCCCGAGGACGCGCGGATCCTGCACCGGGAGATCGCCGCCCTGCGGCAGCGCGGCCACCGGGTCGTGTACGCGGCGCCGTTCGCGGCCCGGGAGATGACACCGCGACCGTACGTCGAGGGCGTGGACCTGCCCCGGGCCGCCGGCCGGGACCGCCGTGCCGCCCTGCGCGCGGCCCGCACCCTGCTCGCCCAGCGCGGGCCCAAGGCGGACGTCGTCCTGCTGCACGACCCGGAGTTGCTGCTCGCGCTGCCCGGCACCCTGCGGCGCTGGCGACGCGGCGGACGCGCTCCCGTCACCGTGTGGGACGTGCACGAGGACACAGCGGCGGCGCTGGTGATGAAACGCTGGGTGCCAGGGCCCCTACGGCCGCCGCTGCGGCTGGCCGTACGGGCCGTGGAGCGACTGGCGGAACGGCATCTGCGGCTGCTGCTCGCCGAGGACGCCTACCAGCAGCGCTTCCGCCACCCCCACCCCGTGGTGGGGAACCTCGCGACGGTGCCGCCCGAACCCCCCGAGCCGCCGGGCGACGACCGGGTCGTCTACCTCGGGCACCTGTCGCGGGCTCGCGGCGCTCTGGAACTCATCGAAACGGCACGGCTGCTGGGCCCGGACGTCCGCGTCGAGGTGATCGGCGCGGCGGACCCCGAGGTGCGGGGCCCGCTCACCGAGGCCGACCGGGACGGCGTACTGCGCTGGCACGGCTACCTGCCCAACGACCGCGCCCTCGGTCTGCTCTCCGGCGCCCTGGCCGGCCTGTCCCTCCTGCACGACCAGCCCAACTACCGCCACTCACGGCCCACCAAGGTCGTGGAGTACATGGCCCACGGCGTCCCCGTCGTCACCACACCCACCCCCCTCGCGACCGACCTGGTCGAACGCTACGGCTGCGGCCTCGTCGTCCCCTACGGCGATCCCGCTTCGGCGGCAGCGGCCGTGCGACGCCTGCGCACCGACCCGGAACTGCGCCTGCGTGCGGCCACGCAGGGGTGGGAGGCGGCGCTCGCGGACCTCAACTGGGCCGATCACGCCACCGAGTTCGTGATGTGCCTGGAGACCTGGGTCAAGGAGGCGTCCGCGCCCCCGACACCCGCCATGCGCTGACGGGGCCTCAGCCCCGGTTGGTCCCCTTGGGGATGCCGTACACCCGCTCCACCCGCAACCGCAGCACGAGCCTCCCGTCCCGGACCATCGCCGCCCGGAAGTCGTCCCAGTCGGGGTGCTCGCCCAGGACGTCCCGGTAGAGGCGGACGAGTTCCTCGACCGTGGCGTCGTACGGCTCCTGTGCGACCGGCGCCAGGTCGGCCGTGCCCTCAGCGACGACGTAGGCCCGCCGGTCGGGGCTCGTGACGTGGTACGACGCCCGGGGGTCCCGGCGCAGATTGCGGGTCTTGGCGCGGTCGTCGGTGATCGACACGCGGATGAGCTGCTCGTCGGGGTAGTAGGCGTGACTGACGTTCGACAGCTGCGGCCGGCCGTCACGCTTGAGGGTGACCAGCACCCCGCCGTGACCCTCGGAGAGCAGCGTGAGCAGTGCGTGGTGAGTGGCGTTCCGGGTGGCGTCCTGAGTCATGCCTCCATCAACCCTGTCGGGCGTCCCGGGCATTCCGGCACTCCCCGTAGACACTGTCTACTCGATCATGGTAGACACTGTCTATGTCTCTGCCTGAGCAGGAATCCGATACGGGGCTGCGGGCCCGGCTGGTCGACGTCGGTGTGGAACTCGTGGCGCGGGAGGGCGTGCAGGCGCTCACCCTGCGGGAGATCGCCCGCCGGGCAGGTGTCTCGCACGGCGCGCCGCGCCGCTACTTCCCCACCCACCTGGAGCTGCTCTCGGCGATCGCCCGCCGCGGCTTCGGCGAGCTGGCGGACCGGGCGACTGCTGCCGCGGCGGTGAACAGCGACGGCCCGACGCCACCGCGGGAGCAGCTGACCGCACTGGGCCGCGTCTACCTGGAGTTCGCGCTGGGCAACCCCGGCATGTACGAGCTGATGTTCCGTCATGACCTTTTGGAGAGCGGTCACTTGGGGCTGCGGGACACCAGCCTCCCCCTCTTCGGCCGACTCGTGGATCTCGTCGGCCAGGTGCGCCCCGACGTCGACCCCCGTCCCGTCGCGGGGGCATTGTGGGCCAACCTGCACGGCATCGCCCAGTTGTGGGGCTGGGGCAGTCTCCAACTCGCCACGGGTGCCGACGACTTCGTACCCCTGCTGCGGTCGGCCCTGGACGCCCACCTCGGGGCGGAGAGCGAGTGAACCCGCGTCTCACCCTCGCCGCCGGCATCGTCGGAGCCGTGATCGTCGCACTCGACGGCACCGTCCTGACCGTCGCCCAGCCCGCCCTGCAACGCGACCTGGGCGCCTCCTTCGCACAGGTCCAGTGGACCAGCACCGGCTATCTCATCGCGGTGGCGAGCCTGTTGGTGTTCGCCGGGCGGCTCGGTGACCGGTACGGGCACCATCGGCTCTTCGGTATCGGGATGCTCGGCTTAGGGGCCGCGTCGGCCGGTATCGCGCTGGCGCCCGGCGTCGGATGGGTGATCGGGCTGCGGGTCGTGCAGGGCGTGTTCGGGGCGCTGCTTCAGCCGGCCACGCTCGGGATGCTGCGGGCCGCGTTCCCGCCCGACCGGCTGCGGAAGCCGATCGCCGTGCGGACCGCCGCGATCGGGGCGGCGGCCGCCGCCGGGCCGGTGGTGGGCGGCGCGCTGGTGGCGGGGCCGGGCTGGCGGGCGGCGTTCCTGCTGAATGTCGCGCCCGCCGTCGTCTTCGGCGTGCTCGCCCTCGCCGTCCGGAAGCCCCCGCGCACCACCTCCCCCGCCCGGCTCGACCTGCCCGGCGCCCTGCTGCTCGCGGTGACCCTGGCCTGCCTGGTCCACGCCCTCGTCGCGCTGCCGGGATGGGGCTGGACCGCCGCCACCGCCGCCGTCACAGGTGCCCTCTTCGTCCGGCACGAGCGCCGCGCCACGAGCCCGCTGCTGCCGCCGGACGTCATCGGGTCGGCGGCGGTCGGCTCGGCTCTCGGCATGCTGGTGGCCGCGTCCGCGGCGCTGTCCGGCGCGCTGTTCGTCGGGACGTTCCTGTTGCAGGACACGCTCGGCATGGACGCGTTCCACAGCGCCCTGGTCAGCCTGCCGCTCGCCCTGCTGATGGTCCTCGCCGCGGCCACCTGCGCGGTACTGCTACGCCGGGCCGGGGCCCACCGTACGACCATGGCCGCGATGGCGCTGCTCGCATTCGGCATCCTCGCGCTCTCGACCGCGGGCGCCACTGCCGCTCTGTGCGCCGGGTTCGCCCTGGTGGGGGCCGGGTTCGGCACGGTGATGGTGGCGGCCACCCATGTCGTCGTACGCGAGGCGGCCGTCGAGGCGGCCGGTGTGGCGGGCGGGCTCCAGCAGACCGCGATGAACGTCGGACCGGTGCTGGGCGTGGCCGCCGCGACCGCTCTGATGGGGTCGGGCGCCGGCCCTGAGCTGCCGCTCGGCGTCCTCGCCGCCCTCGCCCTGGCCGGTGCGGCGCTGGGCCGGGGGCTGCCGGGGCGGCACGGCGCGACGATCGACGATCATGGCCAATCGCGGGACCGTACACGCGTTCCTGCGCGACGATGAGTCTGAGGCCGTTCCGGCGGGGTATGCCGGACCGCACCTCGTCGTTCGTATTCGGAGGAGAGCGATGGCACTGCTGAGACAAGAGGTCGACCCGGGTGAGGTCGGGCTGGACGCGAAGGCGCTGGACCGCCTCGACCAGTACTTCGCCCACTACGTCGACGAGGGGCGGATACCCGGCTACCTGGTGGCCGTCGCCCGCCGCGGACGCGTCGCCCACCTCACCACGCACGGCCACCGGGACGTCGCGGCCGGGCTCCCCGTCGAGGCGGACACGCTGTGGCGGATCTACTCCATGACCAAGCCGGTCACGTCGGTGGCCGCGCTGCTGCTGGTCGAGGAGGGCAAGCTGTCACTCAACGACCCGGTCGGCCGCCATCTGCCCGCCTTCGCCGAGCCCCAGGTGTACGTGAGCGGATCCGGCACCGACACGGTGACCCGGCCGGCCGACGGGCCGCTGACCGTCCGGCATCTGATGACCCACACCGCAGGGCTGACCTTCGCCTTCTACCGCACGCATCCCGTCGACGCCCTCTACCGCGACGCCAACCTGGAGTCGGCGGTGCTGCCCGGCTCCGACCTGGCCAGGACGGTCGACGTGTACGCGAGCCTGCCGCTGCAGTTCGAGCCGGGGACGCAGTGGAACTACTCGGTCGCCTCCAACGTCCTGGGCCGGGTCATCGAGGTGGTGTCCGGGCAGCCGCTCGACGAGTTCTTCGCCGAGCGGATCTTCCGGCCGCTCGGGATGACCGACGCAGGGTTCTGCGTGAGCGGCGAACAGGCGGACAGGCTCTCCGAGTTGTACGGCGAGACCGAGAACGGCGGCATCGAGCCGATCCCCGGCCTCCCGCTGCACGGCCGGCCCCGCTTCCTGTCCGGCAGCGGCGGCATGGCGGCCTCCGCGCACGACATCCACCGCTTCATGGAACTGCTGCGCCGCCGCGGCGAACTGGACGGCACCCGTCTGCTCAGCCCCGAGACCGTGGACCTGATGACGTCCAACCACCTCCCGGGCGGCGCCGACCTGCGGTCCTTCGGCAGTCGCCCCGCCCATGACGAGCCCGGCAACGACGGCCTCGGCTTCGGCCTCGGCGTCTCCGTGGTGATCGACCCGACCCGGACGAGGGCTCCGGCCGGCCTCGGCACGTACGGCTGGAGCGGCGTGGCGACCACCACGTTCTGGGTCGACCCGGGCCGCGATCTGACGGTGCAGTTCATGACCCAGGTACGGCCGAAGACCTCGCACACGATGTTCCAGGACCTCAAGCGGCTCGTGCACGAGGCCGTCACGGAAGGCTGAGCCGCCGGTCACCGGTCCACGCGCAGGGTGAACTCCACTCCTTCCAGGGCGAGTTCGCGCAGCCACTCCTCCGAGCGGGCCGCCGTCTCGGCGGCGCGGTTCAGGCCCGCCGGCAGGGAGCCGTCCAGGATGTGCCGGACGCCGAGGGCGAGAGGGCGGGACACACAGCGGGCCATGGCGCTCTCCTCCGCGTCCCCCACCAGGTCCAGCAGGTAACTGCCGGACCAGCTCTGTCCGCCCCCGCCGCGCACATCGAGCGACACGGCGAGGACGACCCGGTCCCGGTCGGCGTCCGTGGTCGGGTAAGCCGCCGCCAACTCCCCCGCCAGAGCGGTGATTCGGGCGTCGTCTCCGGCCTTCAGCTCCTCGAACACGGCGTCCCAGGCCTGCAGCCAGCCCTCCAGGCGCAGGGTGCCCCGCACGAAGGTCTGCGGTTTCCACGCGGGCGGCAACCCGTACTGCTCGACGAACGGAACGCTGTCGCGGTTGGGGTAGACCTCGAACGCCTCCCCGTCGACGACGTGCCGCCGCGTCACCTCCCACGGCCGCTCGGCGACGGTCTCGGCACCGTCCTTGAGGTAACGGGCCGGTGCGCGCAGGGCGTTGAGAACCCCGGCGGGCGCCCAGCTGAAGCGGTACCTGAAGTCGTTCGGGACGGCGGGGACACCGCCGCAGTACGAGGTGAGGCTGTACGAGGCTGCCGTGTCGTCACCGACGGCCGCCCGGGCGCGGCCGACCAGGCAGTGGGCGAAGAGGTGGTCGATGCCCGGATCGAGGCCGGCCTCGGTGAGGACGACGAGCCCGGCCGCTTCGGCCGCGGGCACCTGTTCGACGACGGCGTCCGACACATAGCTGGAGCAGGCGAAGTGGGCCTGCTCCCGGATGCAGGCCGCCAGCAGCCCGGCGTGCTCGGGTGCCGGCAGCATCGATACGACCACGTCGCCCGGCGCCAGTTCGGCCGTGAGCGCGGGGAGCGTGTACGCGCGGGGCTCGGCGCGTCCGGTGAGGCCCAGCCCGGCCAGGGCGTCGGCGGCGCGGTCCGTGGTGCGGTGCCACAGCCGTACGCGGTCGGCCGTGTCGCACAGCCGGGCCAGACCACTGCCGGTGGACAGCCCGGCGCCGACCCAGTGGACGGTGCCGCTCGCGGGCACCCGTGCGGAACTGTCAGCCATGGCGGTACTCCCCTTCTGCTTCTGCGATGCCGAGTTCGCGGCACGCCTGGTGGTACCGGTCCCGACAGCGCCCCCAGGGCCCGCCCGTCTCGAAGTCCAGCAGCTGGGGCAGCAGCGCCGCCGAGAAGTCGGTGCTGGACTCGCGGGGCAGCAGGGAGGGCAGGTTGTCGATGGCGATCAGGTCGAGCGGGGGCTCCTTGCGCAGCCGGCGCACGGGGTCGGTCCAGTCGGTGGTGCGGTCGTAGATCGGCAGGACGTTCAGGGGGGAGCCGACGTCGACGGTGACGTCGCAGAGGGTGCGCAGCCGGCGCGCGGGGTCGTCGAGGTCCTGCTCGCGCAGGAAGGGCGGGATCGGGGTGGTGGCGAGGACTGCGTTGACCAGCACGTCGTGCGCGAGCAGGGCCGGGCGGTCCAGGTCGCGGGTCTCGGCGAGGTCCCAGGGCGTGGCCGCCTCGACGCCCGCGGTCATCAGCGCGAGGCGTGCGCCCCGGCCGCTGCGGCCCAGGGCGCCGATCACGAGCGCGGTGAACTCCGCGTCGTCGGAGGCGGGTTGCAGGGTCGCGTCCAGCTCCTCCTTGGACGTCGGGGTGAGCGGCGCGACGAGCTTCCCGCGGTGCTGGAGGACGGCGAGGGCGGCACCGAGATAGCCGGCCCAGAAGCCGAAGGCGGCGAGACGACGGCCGTCGTCGTCCACCAGGTACTCCAGGTCGAGCAGGACGCCGCCGCCCCGGGCGAACCGGCGCAGCAGGTCCCCGGCGCCGGGCTGCTGCTTGTAGGCGTGGCCGAAGCAGATGTGCCGGTGGGTGAGCTCGCCGGGCCGGTCCGGGAGTTCCTTCAGCCCGATGACCACGGCCTGATCGGGCGCCGACACCCAGGAGCCCGCGGGCGCGACCCGGCAGCCGACCGCCTCGTACTCCTCGACGGGGAAGATCCGCTGCGGGGATTCCTCGACCGTCAGCGTCACCCCGCTCTCGACGAGCCGGCGTGCGTCGGCCGGCACGATCGGAGTGCGTCGCTCGGTGGAACGGACCTCGTGGCGCAGCCACAGATGGAGATCGGTCATACGCGGTTGGCCTCCGGGCGCGGGGCGTCGGCCATGAACCGGCCGGCACTCAAGGGGCTGACGTCCACGAAGGGTACGCGGCCGAGGTACAGGTCACGGATGACCTCGCCGACGGCCGGTCCCTGCAGAAAGCCATGGCCGGAGAAGCCGGTCGCATACAGAAACCGGGATACGGAAGTCGCCTCACCGATCAGCGCATTGTGGTCCGGCGTGACCTCGTACAGGCCCGCCCAGCCTCCCGTGCGGCGCAGGTCGAGCAGGGCGGGGGCGCGGTGCTCCATGGCCTCGGTCAGGCGGGGGATCCAGCGGTCGTGGGTGTCGGTGGCGAAGCCGGGGCGCTCGTCGGGGTCCGACATGCCGAGGAGGAGGCCGGGGCCCTCGGTGTGGAAGTAGAGGCTGGTGGTGAAGTCGATCGTCATGGGCAGCTGCGGCGGCAGTCCGGTGACCGGTTCGGTGACCGCGATCTGGCGGCGCAGCGGCACCACGGGCAGGTCCACGCCGACCATCGCCCCGATCGTGCGCGACCAGGGGCCGGCCGCGCAGATCACCGTGTCGGTGGCGATGCGTCCGATGGTCGTCGTCACGGCGGTGATCCGGTCGCCGTGCAGTTCGATGCCGGTGACGTCGTTGTGGCGTAAGAGCCGCGCCCCGTGCTCGCGTGCTGCGGACGCGTAGCCGTGGACGACGGACTCGGGGGTGCAGTGACCGTCGTCAGGCGAGAACGCGGCCGCCAGCAGTCCGTCGGTGGTGATCAGCGGGGACAGCCGCTGCGCCTCGGCGGGGTCGATCATGCGGCTCGGCACGCCGAGGGCGTTCTGCAGCCGGACGCCCGCCTCGAAGCCGGCGACCTCCTCCGGCGTGGACAGCAGGAACAGATAGCCGACCCGGTGCAGCCCGATGTCGTGGCCGGTCTCGTCCTCGAACCGGCCGAACGCCTCCAGGCTGCGTGCCCCGAGCTGGATGTTGAGCTCGTCGGAGAACTGCGCCCGCACGCCCCCGGCCGCCTTGGACGTGGACCCGGACGCCAGTTCGTCCCGCTCGACGAGGACGACGTCCCGGACACCCGCACGGGCGAGGTGACAGGCGATGCTGGTCCCCATCACACCGCCGCCGATGACGACGACACTCGCATGCATGTTCACGGGCCCACCTTCCTGGAAGTCGTCGGTCGTTCCCTCTTCCTGTCCGGATGGGCCGCGCGGCAATCAGGACAGGTGCGCGACCGCGTCCAGATGGGGCAGGTGGTGGTCGAGGCGCTCACGCTTGGTGCGCAGGTAGGTGATGTTGCTCTCGCACGGCGGGATCAGCAGCGGGACCTGCTCGGCGATCTGGATGCCGTGCCGCAGCAACGCGTCGCGCTTGCGCGGGTTGTTCGACATGAGGCGGACGCTGTTCACGCCCAGGTCGTGCAGGATTCCGGCGGCGACGCCGTAGTCGCGGGCGTCCACGGGCAGGCCGAGCGCGAGGTTGGCCTCGACGGTGTCCAGGCCCTCCGCCTGCAGGGCCATCGCCCGCAGTTTGCCGAGCAGACCGATGCCGCGGCCCTCGTGGCCCCGCAGGTAGACGACGATGCCGCTCCCCTCGGCGACGACGGCGCGCAGCGCGGAGGCCAGCTGGTCACCGCATTCGCAGTGCTGGGATCCGAAGGCGTCGCCGGTCAGGCACTCGGAGTGCAGTCGGGTGAGGACGTTCTCCGCGCCTATCTCGCCGTAAACCAGGGCCACTTGCTCGTCACCGCGGTCGTGGTCGAGGTAGCCGATCGCACGGAATTCCCCGTACACGGTGGGCAAGGGGGCATTCACCACGCGTTCCACGCCGGAACGCTGCGTCCGCTGTGCGGACTTCTTGCCGAGGACGCCAATTTTATCTGTCATGATTCTTCAGTTCCTAAGCAGAGACGAAAGGCCGGAAAAGATGAGTGATTCGCAGACGTGGCCGGCGGCACACTCGCTGGTGCCGGCGGACACCACCGAGGACGTACGGACGCGGGGCGCGGGACTCGCGCGACAGGTCGCGGTCCTGCCCGTCGGAAGCTTCGAGCAGCACGGCCCGTACCTTCCGCTGGCGACCGACACGCTCGTGGCCTGCGCCATCGCGCGCGAGATAGCCGCCGCACATCCGGTGCACCTCCTTCCGCCGGTGACGATCTCCTGCTCGCACGAGCACGCGGCCTGGCCGGGGACCGTGAGCATCTCCTCCGTGACCCTTCATGCGGTGATACGGGACATAGCGGCTTCGCTCCGCCGGTCCGGTGTCGACGCTCTGGTGCTGGTCAACGGGCACGGCGGGAACTACGTACTGGGCAATGTCGTTCAGGAGTCCTCCGCGCGCGGTGAGCGAATGGCGTTGTTCCCGGCCCCGGAGGACTGGGAGGCGGCACGGGAGCGGGCGGGGGTGGAGACCTCGCTGCTCACCGACATGCACGCGGGGGAAATTGAGACCTCCATCCTTCTGCACACTCATCCCGAATTGATCCGACCCGGTTATGAGACTTCCGATTTCGTGGCGGACGACCGCCGTCAGCTACTCACCCTCGGTATGTCCGCCTATACCGATTCGGGTGTCATAGGCCGCCCTTCGCTGGGTTCCGCGGAAAAGGGGAAGCGCCTGCTGGCGAGCCTCGCGGATTCCTTCGGCGCGTATGTGTCACTGCTGACCTCCGCGGACGATTCCGTACGGGACACGGGAGACGCACGAAAATAGCGGCTGGGCTCGGGGTCCGCTACGGCTGCGGCGGACCCGGAGTCCGTGCGCAGGCCGGTGTACCAGCGGGCGACGAGGACGAGGACGCCGGGCAGGGCGGCCACGAAGCTGAGGACGCCGTACACCACGGCGACGGCCAGTCCGGTGTCGGCGCCGAGCCCGGCGGCGCCGAACGCCCAGGCGGTGGCGCCCTCGCGGGGACCGAACCCGCCGACGTTCAGGGGCACGCCCATGGCGAGCAGGGCCAGGACGGCGAGCGGCAGCAGGGCGGCCACGGAGGCGGCGGAACCGGCGATCCTCGCGGCGAGCACGAACATGGCGATGTGGCCGGCGAGGACGACGACGGAGGACACGGCGACGCCCGGACCGTTGCGGCGGGACAGCAGGGCCTCGCGGGCCTCACCGAGAGTCGTACGCACGGCTGTCGGCTTGGTCCGGTCGCGGCGGGACGGCGCGCGGTTCATGCGCAGGGCGGCCACGACGGCGAGCGCGCCCACGGCGGCGAGCAGGATGAGCGGCGTGAGGTCGCGGGCCTCGTTCAGCACCGGGGACGGCATGGTCAGCAGCACGACGGCGCCGACGACGGCGAGGACGACCTGGCCGGCGGTCCGTTCGAGCACGACCGCACGGACACCGCGCCCCATGTCACCGGCGCTCTGCCCGTGCCGCACCGCCCGGTGCACATCGCCGAGGACGCCGCCCGGGAGGGCGGCGTTGAGGAACAGGGCGCGGTAATAGTCGGCGACGGCCGGCCCGAGCGGCAGCCGGATCCGCAGCCCGCGTGCCACCAGCTGCCAGCGCCACGCGCTGAACACGGTGGTGACGAGCCCGATCCCGAGCGCCGCGACCAGCGCCGTCGCATCGATCCGGCGCAGCCCGTCGAGGAAGACGCCGGTACCGAGCCGCCAGAACAGCGCGACGAGGATGGCGACGCCGACGGCCGTGCCCAGATGGGTGCGGACGGCGGGGGTGTTGAGACGGGCCAGGCGGGTGCGCAGGCGGGGTCGGCCCGGCTGTGCCTCGGGCTGGGTGCCGAGTCGGGTGGCAGGGCCCGCCTCCGGGACCACGGCGGCCCCGTTCACGGCACAGGCCTTCACTCGCCGTTCTCGCGCCTTGGCGCCGGGTCGCGTGACGCGGGCCCCGGCCACCGTCTCCACGCTCATGACGCTCCGCCTGTCGGTCGCACCAGTGCCAGCAGGTCGCTGTGGTGGACCACGACACTCAACTCGCCCGCCTGGCAGGCGGCGAGGCGGTCCTGCAGATAGCGGTCGGCGCGCTCGCGCAGGTCGGGGCGCTGCTCGACCGCGGCGCCGACCCAGCCGCGCAGCCACTGGGCGGTGAGCGCGGACTCGTCGGGGCCGAGCCGCCACGGGCTCGGGTGCACCTGGACGGTCGCGCCGTGCTCGGAGAAGGCCTCCGCCGCCGCAGTGATCGCGTCCGGGCCCAGCATCCCCGAACGCCGCTGGTGGGCGTTGAACGCCTCCGCGATCTCCTGGTCCAGCGGGTCGGACGGGGTGAGTTCGACGCGGCCGGCGACGGAGAGTGTCAGCAGCGCCGGGCAGCCCGCGCCCGCGCAGGCGGCGGCGAGGGTGTCGACCTCCTCGCGGGTGAGGACGTCGAGCAGTGCGGAGGCGGTCACCAGCGAGGCACCGGCGAGGCTGTCCGGGGTGAGGCGGCCGACGTCGCCACGGCGCGTCTCGACGGTGATCCGGCTGCCGTCCGCGGAGGAGCGCGGGGAGGCCACGGCGGCGAAGTGCAGGAGGTAGGGGTCGCGGTCGTGCAGGACCCAGTGCTGAGCGCCGTCCAGGTGGGGCGCCAGCCAGCGGCCCATGGAGCCGGTGCCGCAGCCGACGTCGTGAATCACCAGTCCGGCCCGTCCGGGCAGGTTGGCGAGCCGGATCCGCAGCGGGTCGAGCAAGTCGTGCGCCCGCGCGACGGCGTCGGCGCCTTCCCGCAGCTCCAGCCACTCGGGGGCGTAGCGGGGCGGGTCGTCCGACCCGGCGTCCCTGAGCCGCACGGTCGCCCGCTCGCCGGGACCGAGGCTGGGCCCGGCCCCGAGGATCACGGCGTCCGCGTCAGGTGCCGCCGGTACGGATACGCCGTCCATCGCGTCCTCCGTCGAAACGGCCCCGCTCTGCGGTGCGGGATCGCGCGGTCCCGGCTGGGCCGGAATCGCCCCTCCGCTCTGTGCCGTTGCCGTGTCCCTCATGCGACCCTCCGGGGTTCGTTCGGCAGTCGGCCCAATACCGAGGCCAGGCTGCGGGCCGTGCCGGCCCAGCCGTTCAGGGCGGCCCGGCGTCCCCGGGCAGCCGCCTTCAGTCGGCGTCGTACGTCCGCCTCCCCGAACCAGCCGCGCAGTTCGGCGGCGATCGCGGCGGGGTTCTCCGGCGGGACGAGAATGCCGGGGACACCGCCGTCGGGGGCCCGGCCGACCGCCTCCGGCAGTCCGCCGACGTCCGTCGCGAGCACCGGGATGCCGCGCCCGAGCGCTTCCGTCACCGCCATGCCGTACGTCTCGGCGTAGGAGGTGAGCACCATCAGGTCGGCGGCGTTGTAGCTGGCGTCGAGTTCCGCGCCGGCCTGCGGGCCTGCAAGGACCAGCCGGTCCTCGAGCCCGTGCTTCGCGATCAGGGACCGCAGTTCGGCCACGTACTCGAGGTCCTGGTTCAGCGGGCCCACGCAGACGCAGCTCCACGGCAGGTCGGTCACCGACGCCAGTGCCTCGACCAGCCGGTGCTGTCCCTTGCGGGGTGTCACGGCGGCCACGCACAGCAGGCGGGACACGCCGTCGGTGCCGGACGCGAGGGGTGCGATGTCGGCGCCGGGGGCGGCGACATGGACCCGGTCGGGCGCGAGGCCGTGGTGGGAGACGAGGCGGCGGACGGCCCAGTCGCTGGTGGCGATCACTGCGGGAACGGCCCGCAGGACCGTGCGTTCCCGGGCGTCCAGCTCCGTGGCGACGGCGGGCTCCAGTCCCGTCTCGTCGCCGAGCGGCAGATGGACGAGGACCGCGAGGTTCAGCCGCTCCGCCTCCGGGACGATGATCTCGGGCACCCCGCAGGCGACCAGTCCGTCCAGCAGGACGACGGTCCCGTCGGGGAACTCCCGCAGTGTGCGCGCGAGTTCGGCGTGGTCCGCCGCACCGGGGAGCGGCCAGCTGCCGTCCACCGCGTGCTTGTGCACCTGCCAGCCGAAGCCGGGCAGATCCAGACTCACCCGCCGGTCATAGGCGTTGCCGCCGCTCGGCGCGGACGCGTCGTCGACGCCGCCCGGCATCACGAAGTGCACGGAGCGCAGGGACATGGGGATGATCTCGGCGTTCTTCAGGGCGGAGTGCTGCACCGGCAGATAGCCGAGCGCCACCTTCTCCGACTTCTCCGGAGCCTTTTCCACGGCGACGGCCTTCTCCAGGGTCACGTCGGTCACAGAGCACGCTCATAACTCGCCCATGCGACATGCGACTCGTGCAGCGTGACCGTGAGGCCCGCGAGGCCCTTGGCGCCCTCGCCCAGCGCACCCTTCTCGATCCGCTCGGCGAGCCGGTCGGCGATGACCTTGGCCAGGAACTCGGTGGAGGTGTTGATCCCGGCGAAGACGGGTTCGTTGTCGAGGTTTCGGTAGTTCAGCTCACCTACGACGGCTCCCAGTTCCTGTGTGGCCAGACCGATGTCGACGACGATGTTGTCGTCGTCCAACTGCTCGCGCCGGAATGTGGCGTCCACCAGGAACGTCGCTCCATGCAGGCGCTGCGCGGGTCCGAAGACGTCGCCGCGGAAGCTGTGGGCGATCATGATGTGATCGCGGACGGTGATGCTGAACAACGGACGACCCTCCAGGTGCGGTGCGCTCCTCATCCCCGCCGATCGGCTGCCGGGGATGCCGTGTAGTACGGCTCTTCGCTTCCCGTTGTTCAGCCGTCTCTCACTCTTTTCTCAGGTCAGGCGCTCTTGTCGTCCCGACTTGAACGAGTCCGTCAGGGCGTGTCCGAGTCCTGTCACGGCGTGTCGGAGTACCTGACACGGTGACACAGCGCCGGAATCTCCCCGGAGGCGAGCTTCGGCATCACCTCGGGCAGCTCCGCGAAAGCGCTCTCCCCGGTGACGAGCGCGTCGAGGGCCGGGTCGGCGAGCAGGTCGAGGGCGAGGGCGAGCCGGTCGGCGTACGTCCGGCCGGCACTGCGGGCCGGGGAGACGGTGCCGACCTGGCTGCTGCGGATGACGAGCCGCCTGGAGTGGAAGGCCTCGCCGAGCGGCAGGCCGACCGTCCGGTCGCCGTACCAGCTGAGTTCGACGACCGTGCCCTCGGGGCGGAGCAGCTCGAGCGACCGGGCGAGGCCCTGCTCGGTGGCGCTGGCATGGACGACCAGGTCGCAGTCGCCGAGCGCCTCGTCGGGCGTGGCGAAGGCGATCCCGAGAGCCGCGGCGACCTCGGCCCGGCGCGGATCGGCGTCGACCAACTGCAGCCGCACCCCCGGGAAGCGGGCCAGCAGGGCGGCCACCGAGCAGCCGACCATGCCGCCGCCGACCACGGCGATCCGGTCACCGACCAGGGGCGCGGCGTCCCACAGCGCGTTGACGGCGGTCTCGACGGTGCCGGCGAGGACGGCTCGTGCGGCGGGCACGGTGTCCGGTACGACGGTGACGGCACTCGCGGGAACGACGTACCGCGTCTGATGCGGGTACAGGCAGAAGACAGTACGGCCGACCAGTGCCGTCGGCCCCTCCTCGACCACCCCGACGCTGAGATAGCCGTACTTCACCGGTGCGGGAAAATCGCCCTCCTGGAAAGGCGCCCGCATGGCCGCGTGCTGGCTCTCCGGAACCCCACCACGGAACACGAGCGTCTCCGTGCCCCGGCTGACTCCCGAGTACAGCGACCGCACCAGTACATCGCCCTCGCCCGGCTCCGGAAGGGTGACCTCCCGGATCTCTCCTTCACCCGGATAGCGGAGCCAGAACGCACGTGCGGCGCGGTTCATCGGAATCCTCCTGAACGATCGTGAAGCCGTGCACGTACCGAGGTGTGCACAGGTCGCGCACAGTACGCGGCCTTGATCGACTCTGTCATCTGGCCGGAGGAATGTGCGGTGGCCCTGAACAACACTTACGACGCGAGGCTGGTCCAGCAGGAGACCGCTGTGGGAGCGGGCGTGCAGATCCTGTTGCTGGCCCTGCTCGGTTCGGCGATCGGCATGGGGCCGGCGGGCTGGCTGACCGGCCTCGTCTTCGCCATCGCCACCTGGGCGCTGCTCTCGCTGGCCCTGCACCGATCCAGGCTGCGGTCCTTCGGCCCGGCGAACCGGGTCACCCTCGGCCGCGCGACGCTGGTGGGCGGCGTCACGGCGCTGGTCGCGGACTCCTTCCAGAGTTCACCGCCGGTGACGTTGTTCGTCGGCCTGACGGCGGTCGCCCTGATCCTCGACGGCGTGGACGGCAAGGTGGCCCGCCGTACGGGCACGTCGACCGCCCTGGGCGCACGCTTCGACATGGAGGTGGACGCGTTCCTCATCCTGGTGCTGAGCGTGTACGTCTCGATGTCGCTGGGTCCCTGGGTGCTCCTCATCGGTGCCATGCGCTACGGCTTCGTCGCCGCCGCCCGCGTCTGGCCGTGGCTGAACGCCGCGCTCCCGCCGAGCACGGCCCGCAAGACGGTCGCCGCGATGCAGGGGGTGTTCCTGCTCATGGCCGCGTCCGGCCTCTTCCCGTACCTGGCGACGTTCGCGGTCACCGCGACGGCGCTGGCGGCGCTGGTCTGGTCGTTCGGCCGGGACATCCTGTGGCTGTACCGGAACCGGCCGTCGCGCGTGCGGCGGGCGCCGGTGGCCGAGGTACGGGAGCTGGTGGCGTCCTGACGGGTCGGTCGTCGGGCGGCACCGGGGGCGCCGTGGACGGCAGTCAGCCGTCGAGCGGCATCCGGTACACCGTCGAGCCCCTTGCCGCGAACCCCAGACGTTCGTACAGCTTGTTCGCCGAGGCCCGGCCCCGTGTCCGCCCTCGGTCGGCTGCTGTGCCGCAGAGCCAAGCGCATCAGGATCGCGGCGTGCGCGACACGGTCGACACCCGCTTCCTCCATCCGGGCGGGCAGCCCGGAAAGCACGGGAAATCTGTACGGGGGTCGGGGTTGCCGAAAATCCCGCCGTCCACCTTCGCAGTGTCCGTGTCGCTCACCATGCCGGTGACGGCCGCGAGGTGAGACCCACGGTCCGTTCCTTCCTGAGGGAGCCGGACTGCCTCACGTACCGGCAGCCCGGCGGCTGCGTGCCCCTACCGGCGCGGCAGCACCCCGATCGCCGCCACCGGTACGGCCGCCAGCACCAGCCACGGCACGGCGGCGGGCAGCCCGGTGTCCAGGAGACTTCCCGTGGCCGAGCTGCCGAGCAGGACGATCAGGCCGGAGACCGAGGACAACGCGCCGGTGTAGAGGCCCAGTCGGCCCTCCTCCGCGAGGTCGGGGACCCAGGCGCGGGCGACCGGGGCGACGAGCATCTGGCCGAGGGTGAGCAGGACGACGAAGCCGGCCGCGGGCAGCAGACCCGCCGTACCGGTCCAGTCCGCGGGCCGGGCCGCGGCCACGACCGCGAATCCCGCCGCGATCAGCAGCAGTCCGGCCACCATGGACCGGCGCAGGGTGAGCCGCTCCCCCACCCACCGGGTGACGGGCAGCTGGGCGACCACCACCAGCAGCGAGGACAAGGCGAACAGCCAGGCCAGCGCGGCCTGGGACCCCGTGGCGCGCTCCACCTCGTCGGGGAGGGCGAGATAGAGCTGGTTGTAGGCGAGCAGGTAGGCACCGTAGGCGCAGCACAGCGCGAGGAAGCGCCGGTTGCGCAGCAGCTTGCCCATGCCGCCGCGCAGCCGCACACCCCCGCGCCCGGGTATGTGCTGCGGCAGCAGCCACGCGTGCCCGGCGAGGACGAGGACGAAGATGCCGGCGCCGGCGAGGCAGACCGTACGGAAGTCCACCGCCAGCAGCAGCGCGCCGAGGAGCGGCCCGACGAACGCGCCCGCCTGTCCGGCCACCGTCAGCAGCGCGAGGACGCGGGTGCGGGAGCCGCCGCCCGACTCCTCCCACACGACCGCCTGCCGGGCGACCTCGGACTCCACGGCGGGTGAGAACAGCGCGGCGGCGAACCCGATCAGCAGCACGGCACCGATGACCGCCCAGGTCTGTCGCGCGTACCCGAGCCAGGCGAACCCGGCGATCCGCAGTGCACAGCCGGTGAGCACGACCGGCCGGATGCCGTACCGGTCGGACAGCGCCCCGCCCACCACGAACAGCCCCTGCTGGCTGAACGTGCGCAGCCCCAGTACGAACCCGACCATCCAGCCCGCCATCCCTACGGCCTGTCCCAGATGCTCGGCGAGGAAGGGCAGGACGGCGAAGAAGCCGATGTTGAAGGCGAGTTGGGTAAGGATGAGGAGGCGGAGAAGAGGGGAGAGCCGGTGACGGTCCGGCGCCCTGCGCAGGCCGCGCGACAGCAGCGAGGTCATCCGGTCCTCACCAACTCCTTTGCGGGTGACCGCTGTTCGGGCACGGGCACGTCCGGCTCGCCCCTGTCCCGTCGCCGCCGCCCGCTTCGCAGGCCACCGGCCGCCGTCACCGCCAGTGCACCCAGGAGGGCGAGTACGGCGGCGGGGGCGAGGACCGCCCAGGGGGCGCGCTCGGCGTAGGGCTGGTTCTCGGCGAGGAGCAGGCCCCACTCCGGGGAGGGCGGCTGGGCGCCGAGGCCGAGGAAGGCCAGCGAGGCGAGCGCGAGGGCGACGCCGGGCAGGCGGAGCAGGGCGTGGCGGGTGACGGGCGGCACGACGGCAGGGAGCAGTTCGTGGCGCAGCAGGTACCAGGGACCGGCGCCCAGGGCGCGGGTGGCGGTGAGATGGAGGGCGGCGCGTTCCTGCCGTAGCAGCGCAGAGGTGTGGGCGGCCAGCGGGGCCCAGGCCACGGCGGCCACGGCGAGCGCGGGCGTGGCGGTTCCGCTGCCGACGACCACGGTGACGAGCAGGGCGACGAGGACCGGCGGCAGCGCGGTGACGGTGTCGACGAGCGTTCCGGACACCCGTGGCAGCAGGCCGAGCGCCACTCCGGTGAGCAGGGTGACGGCGGTGATCGCGCCGGCGAGCAGCAGCGTGTCGAGGGCGCCGTGGGCGACGCGGGCGAGGATGTCCCTGCCGAGGGCGTCGGTGCCGAACGGGTGCCCCGGCGAAGGGGCCGCGAGTCGCTCGGTGGTGTCCAGGGCCAGCGGGTCACGGGGCAGGCCGAGGGCGACGACGCCGACGAGCAGACCACCGTATGCGAACGGCAGGAACCCGCGTGCGGGCGGCGTCGGCCGGTGCAGGGACGGCAGCGCGCCGTCGCGCAGGGCCGGGCCGATCAGCAGACGGGCGAGCAGATGGGCCACTCCGGCGGCGGCCGCGGCGAGCAGGACGAGGGCGAGCGTGCCGGCCTGCAGGACGGGCAGGTCCTGGGCGAGGGCGGCCTGCAAGGTGGTGCGGCCGAGGCCGGGTATGTCGAAGATCTGCTCGACGGTGACCGATCCGCCGGTCAGGCCCACGACGAACAGGCCGGTGTTGGGCAGCAGTCCGGGCAGGCACCGGCGCAGGGCCTGGCGGGCGACGGTGCGGCCGGGGAGTCCGCGTGCGGAGGCGGCCAGGGCCCAGGGCTCGGCGAAGGCGCCGGGCAGCAGGTCGTCGAGGAGCCGGCCGAGCACGGCGCCGGCGGGCAGACCGAGGGCGAGTGCGGGGAGGATCGTCCACTGGGGGCCGTACCAGCCGAGGGCGGGCAGCCAGCCCAACTGCACGCCGACGACGGTCGCGAGGACGGACGCGGTGAGGAACTCGGGCAGCGCGGCGAGGACGGCGGAGCCGCTGCCTCCGGCACGCCCGTCGAGCCGCCGGTGTGCGCCGAGCCACAGGGCGCGGGCGCAGATCAGAGCGGCGGTGACGGCGGCGACCACGAGGGCCACCGCCATCAGCAGCAGGGACACCCCGAGGGCCTGGAGCACGGCGGGTGTGACCTCGCTGCCGGAGATCCAGGACCGGCCGGCGTCCCCGCGCCACAGCCCGCCCAACCAGTCACCGAGGAGTCGGAACGGACCGGCGTCCAGGCCGAGCTGGGCGCGGATGTCCGCCAGTACCTCGGGTGTGGGGTCGCGGTCCGCCGACCGGGCCTTGAGGACGGTGAGCGCCGGGTCGGTGCGCGACAGCCACGGCAGTACGCCGATGGCGCACACCAGGGCGGCCGCGATCCCCGCACGCCACAGGAGCGTGAGTGCCTGGTGCCGCACGGATCAGCGCCGGGTGCCGACGCCGACGAGGGTGCGCTCGTACGGGTCGAGCAGCTCGCCCCGTACGTCGGGGCCGACGCCGGTGATGATGCGCTGGTGGACCAGCGGTACGACGGCGTCGGTGCCGAGGATCCCGGCCTCGGCCGTCATGGCCGCATCCTGCCGCTCGGCGGTGTCGCTGATGTCCGCGGCATCGGCCACGGCCCGGTCGACGTCCTTGTCGCAGAGCAGGGCCAGGTTGTAACTGCCCTCACACGTGTAGTCGCTGGCGAGGACACCGACCGGGTCGCCGGTGTCGACCAGGCTGTTACGGGCGCCGACGAACGCGTCGAACTCTCCGTCCAGCGCGTCGCTCTCCAGCCGCGAGTACTCGCGCACCTCCAGCGCGACCTCGAACCCTGCCTTCTCCAGCTGCTGCTTGAGCACCTGGGCGACTTCCGGGAGTTCGGGCCGGTTGTCGTAGGTGGCGAGGGTGATCCGGGTCTTGTCGGGCTTGCCCGGCTTCGCCCGCCCGACCGGCTCGGTCCGCTTGCCGGCGGCCCAGCTGACGGCGGGCCCGTAGATGCCGGCGCCGGGATCGGCGTATCCCTCGTAGACGCCCTTGGCGAAGGCGGAGGTGTCGACGGCCTGCCGGGCGGCGGCGCGCAGCGCGGCGTCCTTGAAGGGGCCCTTCTTCGTGTTGAGGAACAGGCTTGTGGTGCGGGTGGTGGCGGTCGCCTCGCGGGTGGCCTTGTCCAGGGTGGCGGCCTGGGCCACGGGGATCGCCTCGGCGAGGTCGACCTGGTCGGTGCGCAGGGCGCTCGCGCGGGCGGTGCCGTCGGCGACGAACTTGACGTCGATGCCGGTGGCCTGGGCGCGGCCGCCCCAGTAGTCGTCGTAGCGGTCGAGGGTGGCGGCCGTGGAGCCGAGCACCTTGGTGAGCTCGAAGGGCCCGGTGGCATGGCCGACCGGATCGACCTCGGTCTGCTTGTCCTTGGTGCCGTAGGCCTTGCCGGAGAGGATGGCGAGGGAGGGGCTGGACAGACGCAGCGGCAGGACGGGATCGGGTGCCGCGGTGGTGATCCGTACGCCCTGGCTGCCCTCGGCCTTCGCGGTGAGGGTGACGCCGGAGAGGGCGGCGGGGACGGGCTTGGCCTGCGCGGCGTGGGTGAGGGCGGCGGCGACCGCGACCGGGGTGACCGCGGAGCCGTCCTGGAAAGTGGCCTCGCGCAGGGTGAACAGCCAGGTGCGGTCGTTCTCCTGGCGCCACGAGGCGGCGAGGGCGGGGGCGGCGGCGCCGTTGGCGTCCAGCGCGGTCAGGCCCTCGGTGACGCCGAGGCGGCTGAGGAGGGTGGCGTCGGCGCCGTACGGCGAGAGGTTCTCGGCGGGCGGGAAGGCGAGCGCGACGAGCAGGCGGGAGCCGTCCTGGGCGTCGCCCGCGGCGTCGGAACCGCCACCGGAGGCGAAGCAGCCGGCCAGGACGGGGGCCAGCACGAGGGCGAGGAGCGGGCGGGTTCGGCGTCGCACGGTCTATCGCTCCATCGGTATCTCGAAGTGGACGACGCCGTTCCCGCCGTCCGTGTCCTCACGCTCGTCGTGCACGACCTTGCCGAGCGAGCGCCAGAACGCCTCGGCGCCCGGCACCCTCGGGTCGGTGTGCAGATACACCGCGCGGTAGCCGCCGTCCGCCGCCGCGAAGGCGAGCAGTTCGTCGACGAGCCGCCGGGCCAGGCCCCGCCTGCGGTGCTCGGCCCGGACGTAGACACGACGCAGCTGCGCGGTCGCGCCGGAGGGGTAACGCTCGGCGAGCTCGCGCGGATTCGGCGGGTGGGCCGGGCCACGCGAGTCGAGGGCGGCGGTGGCGACGACACTCCCGTCGCGCGGGTCGAGCGCGATGAGGAGGGTGTGGCGGGGCGGGGCGAGATAGGCGGCGGCCGGGTCGATGACGTCCGCGTGCCAGCGAGGCACATAGCCGGTACCGAAGTCGTGGTAGACGGTGTCGAGCATCAGGGCTCGCGCACCGTCGAGGTCGTCCGGGGCGGCCGCCCTGATGCTGTAGTCATGCACTTGCACATCATATGCATCAAGTGCGAAAGGCCTTTCCGCCCGCCTCGCCCCGAAGAACAACCCTCGTGCGCTTCAGGCGGTTCGACAGTGATCGCGAGCCGCCGACAGCCTGGCCCCATCGATGGCAATCGCTGATGCGGATCGCGTCGGCAACGGTGGCAGCGGCAAGACCACCATGTCGGCACTGTTCTCCCGCTACCTCACGTGCTCCGGCGCGTGCGTGCCGGCCATCGAAGCCGACATCAACCAACACCTCACCAAGGACCCGGAGCGCGACGGGGAGCCCCTGGTCGCTCCGTTGCTCGCCGTCAACACGGGGGCATCAAGGAGTTCCTGCGCGGCATCAACCCGGCTTCTCTTTGTGCGCGCGCCGGTACGGAGCCCGACGCCGACGGTCCGGGGCTGCCCAGTCGACGCACCCCACGCATGGCACCGTCTACTCGACGCCGGTCGCTTCGAGTAGACGAACCAGATCCTCGCGGCCGTAGCCGAGTAGCGCGGCACGATAAGCGACCATCAGGAGCAGGTGGGCCACGATCTTCGCCCCGCATCCGTCCTTTCCGTCGCCGAACCACTCGTCGGGCTTCTCGATGCCGAGGCTGTTCATCACCAGTCCGTGCTGACGGTGGATCTCGGCGACGGTTTCTGCAACGGCCTCCAGAAGCGTCCCTCCTGGCCGCTCGCACTACAGGGCAAAGGAGCCCCAGTCGACGGGAGTACAGCCGTGCGGCGGGTTCTCACGCAGGCTCGCGTACCGCTCGACGTCAAAGCCTCCGTGACCGAACGAGTCGTCCACCAGCGCGAATCGGTGGTATCCCGGCGGCACGGGAGGCGGCGGGGGCGTGTAGTCCCAACCAGCGTCTTCATACAGGCGCCGTTTGACCTCTTCCTCATCGGTGTCAGTCACCGTGAAGCCGGTGTCGCTGTTGCGGCCGGTGGTCGTGCCGTCGGCGTTGCGGTGGAAGGACAGGCCCAAGAGGTCGACACCGGCAACGACTGCGTGCAGACCTACGCCACCCGCGTCAAACAGGGCGAATGGCGTCTGTACGACGACATCCGCGTGCCTGCTCCGACGTGGAAGGAGGTGTGTGGCCGCTCGGCCATGTCGGGATGGATCAACTCCACTTCGATGGGGGGAGCGTTCAGCGGGGGCTTCTCCGGCAAGTACCGGTTGCTCGACAAGGACCCGTACTGGGTGAACTTCCCCCAGTTCGCGCACTGCGACGCATCGAAGGCGACCGTGACCTGCGCGGTTCCCAAGCCGTGACAGTCTTCTGAACGTTGGTGGGGCACAGCATTGGTTCTCGCTGTGCCCCACCGGCGCCACGGTGTAGACGGAAGGAGTGAACCGCAATGCCTGAAGATCTCGCATGGATCGCCGATGCCTGGCGCGGCACGAGCCCGAGCACGACCGACCTGTACATCACCTGCGCCCGCGGCCTCAGCCCTCAGCAGCTGGCCGAACGCATGGCCGACCATGAACCCGTCGAGGTCGGGCCTGCCCTCACCAGCCAGGAAGCGCACCGCATGGTCGACCTCACTCAGATCTACTGCGTCGGCCGCATCGGTCAAAGCGGCGACTGGTCGTTCATCGTGGAATGCGTGGGCAGTGAAGGCTGGGCCCTCGACCCGGCGGTGTCCCGTGGCGGCGCCGAGGTGCTGATCTTCGACCCACGGCCGGACGATCCGCCCTCCTTCTTCACCTACCTCGCCGACGGCGAGCTGCAACTGCACTTCGAGTTGGGCTTTGGCTACGACCCCGCCGGCGCCGAGCCCGACCTCCTGCGCCCGGCGCTGGAAGCGGCCGGAGTCATCCCGCCGGAAGGCGACATCGACGACCTGCTCGGCGGGGACGAGGAACTGTCGACTGTCGAAGAGAAGCGTCGGGTGTTGAAAGTGGTCGGTGAGCACTTCGGGCTGTCACTCCCCCGCCAGGTGATCGAAAGCGGGCAGCTTCCTGCCGTGGTCACCCGCACCTCACCTCCGTCCTCCTGGTGACCACGAGCGTCCTCAGAGATGCGACAGGCGTCCCACGGGCCGCGAGTCCGCGCCCGGACGGCCTGGGAAAGGCTGTGTAGGCGCAGCAAACAATCCCAGCCACCGCTGTCCGGTATCCGGCGCATCGGCTGGACGGAAGATCGCCCCACCCACGAGACTTGTCGCCTACCAGTCGGACCGGCGCCGACCACCGCACGCCGGCGAGAACACTCGACGGGGGCACGGGTGCCACAGAAGCAGACGCTCCCGCTACCTCTTCTGTTCCACCCGAACCCAGTCCACCTCCGCCTGCACTCCCCCACCCGCGATCCGTTCCACGCTCGACTGCGGCAGCCCCCAGTACGGAGTGGTCACCTGGTTCCAGCCGGCCGGGTAGGCCCCGCCCAGGGCGAGGTTCAGGATCACGTACTGGTTGTGGTCGTAGACCCACTGCCCCCGCGTCGACTCCAGCTTGTTACGGGTCGTCTCCTGGACGAGGCGGTCGTCGACGTGGAAGCGCATGCCCGTCGGGGTCCATTCGACGGCGTAGGTGTGCCATTGGTCCACCGTGCCGCCGTTCGGGAAGATCTGGCGGGCGCCGATGTTGCCGTCGGCCGAGTAGCCGGGGCCGTGCAGGGCGGTGCTGGTCCAGTCCCGGTAGCCGACGTTCTCCATGATGTCGGTCTCGCCGGACGCGGGCCATGAGACCGAGGGGTCGTCGACGTTGCTGCCGAGCAGCCAGAAGGCGGGCCAGAAGCCGTCGCCGACGGGGAGCTTCATGCGGGCACTGACCCGGCCGTATGTGAAGTCGAACTTCGTGTTGGTGTCGATGCGGCCGGACGTGAAGTCGTATGTGCCGCCGCCGGCCTGCGTGCAGCCCTTGCAGTGCTTGGCGCGCAGGACCAGGTTCCCGTTCTCGGTGCGGATGTTGTCCGCCGAGTCCACGTACGCCTGCGACTCGCCGTTGACCGAACCCATCTCGGTGCCGGTCCGCACGACGCGCCACTTGGAGCGGTCGAGGGCGGCGCCGGTGAAGTCGTCGAAGAATACCGTCCGATACGTCCCCGGCTGCTCGGTCGGGAGCGCCGGGTAGGCGGCGCCGGCGCTGCCGCCCGTGCCCCAGACCTGGAACTCGTAAAGGGAGTAGCCGAATTGGGCCGTCGCGGGAGCCGGGTTGTGGAAGCTGCGGCGTTCCTTGCCGAGCATGCGGACGTAGCGGCCGGTCGCCGGGGCGGAGAGGGTGATCGTGTCGTGCAGGCCCACCGCCTCCGCCGGGGACTTCACGTTCGCGCGGCGGGCCGCGACTTCGGCGGCGGAGGGCTGGTGGACGGTACGCCAGGTGCGGTTGTCGTCGGAGACCTGGAGCTGGTAGTCGACGGCGTAGGCAGCCTCCCAGTACAGGTCCACGGACGTGATCGTCGACGTGGCGCCCAGGTCGACCGAGATCCAGCGGTTCGCGTTCCAGTCGCTGGACCAGCGGGTGGCGTCGGCCTTGAGATCCCCCGGCCAGCCTCCGTCCGTCACGAAGGCAGGTGAATTGCCCGCGTGCTGGTAGTAGTTGGTGTACGCGGGGTGGTTCAGGGCCAGGTTGGTGCGGGTGGTGGACGCGGGGGCCGGTTCACCGCCGTAGACCTTGAAGGAGTACAGCGAGTAGCCGTAGGGCGTGGCGCGTTCGAGGCCGCGCATGCGGACGTAGCGGCCGGTCACCTCCTGTGGGTAAGTGTGCGCGGTGACCGTGCCGCCGGTGCCGGCCGTCTCCGTGTAGAACGGGGTCCAGTCCGTGCCGTTCCTCGAGACCTCCAGGACGTATCTCTTGCCGTAGGCCGCCTCCCAGTCGAGGGTCACCCGGTCGACGCGGATCGTCGCGCCGAGGTCCACGCGGATCCAGGCGTCGTCGGCGAAGGTGCTGGACCACCGGGTCGCTCCGTTGCCGTCGAAGGCGAGGCCGGCTGCGGTGCCGGCGTTCTCGCTGCCGGACGCGGTGACGGCGTTCGGGTCGGCGGCATGGGCCTCGGCGGCGCGGTCGGTGTCCCATGCAGCCACCACTGCGGTGGGCGCTGCGGGCGGAGCGGCGAACGCCGAGCCGGTGCCGAGCACGGCGAGGGTGGTGAGCGCGGTCAGAAGGGTCCGCGGAGTGCGGGTACGCGTACGGGTACGGGATGGCATGCGGCTCTCCTTGGGGATGTGAGGGGGGTTCCTCGCAGGGGATGTGAGGGGGTCCTCGCAGGGTGCGCATTCCGTGCCGTGATGCCTTCGTGCCATCGCCGTCGGGCGACCCGTCGCACCTGTCCCGGTGGCTGCGGGTCTTCGCATCACGTCTTAGTTTAGAGCGTGAGTTAAGCCTCGGAAGGCAGGCGCGTCAAGGGCTTTGACGCACTCTCAGAACTTCGGCCGCAGCTCTTGACTCACACGTTCCACAGTTGAACCATTCAGCGGCAAGAGAGCGCTCCCCGCACGTCGTGACGTTCACTTCCTGAACCAGGAGAGCCGCCTGATGCTTCCTTCCTCCCCGTCCTCCGAGCCGTCTTCGATGGGTCGCCGGGCCCTGATCGGCGCCGCGATCGCCTCGGCACCGGCCGTGCTCGGCCTGTCGACCGAGGCCTCCGCACAGACCTCGGCACAGACCTCCGCGCCGAACTCCGCGCAGGCTGCCGCGCGGAGTTCGGCGTCCCCGTCGGCCCGCAAGAAGCCGCGTGCCCTGCCGGGCGGCGGCGACCTCGGCCCGAACGTCCTCGTCTTCGACCCGTCGACTCAGGGCATC
Source organism: Streptomyces sp. NPDC111606 (assembly GCF_055656945.1). Classification (NCBI taxonomy): domain Bacteria; kingdom Bacillati; phylum Actinomycetota; class Actinomycetes; order Kitasatosporales; family Streptomycetaceae; genus Streptomyces; species Streptomyces sp. NPDC111606. Next base: position 283,790 of record NZ_JBVKBY010000003.1, on the reverse strand, counting down.
CAGGCCCGGCTCGACGAGGTGTTCCGGCAGCAGGAGTCGGCACAGTTCGGCACCGGCCGCTACGCCCTGCTCTTCAAGCCCGGCACCTACCACGGCCTCAACGCCCAACTCGGCTTCTACACCTCCATCGCGGGCCTGGGGCTGTCCCCCGACGACACCACCATCAACGGCGACGTCACGGTCGACGCCGGCTGGTTCAACGGCAACGCCACGCAGAACTTCTGGCGTTCGGCGGAGAACCTGGCCCTGGTTCCGGTCAACGGAACCAACCGGTGGGCGGTCGCCCAGGCGGCCCCGTTCCGCCGGATGCACATCCGCGGCGGACTCAACCTCTCCCCCACCGGCTACGGCTGGGCGAGCGGCGGCTACATCGCGGACAGCCGCATCGACGGCCAGGTCGGGCCGTACTCGCAGCAGCAGTGGTACACCCGCGACAGCGCCATCGGCAGCTGGCTCAACGGCGTGTGGAACATGGTGTTCTCCGGCGTCGAGGGCGCCCCCGCGCCAAGCTTCCCCAACCCCCCGTACACCACCCTCGACACGACTCCCGTCTCCCGCGAGAAGCCGTTCCTGTACCTCCAGGGGAACGACTACCGGGTCTTCCTGCCGGAGAAGCGCACGAATGCCCGCGGCGTCACATGGGGCAACGGCACACCGAGAGGCACCTCGCTGCCGCTGACGCAGTTCTACGTCGCACGGCCCGGTGTCACGGCGGCCACGCTCAACGAGGCGCTGGCCCAGGGTCTGCACCTCCTGCTCACTCCGGGGATCTACCACCTCGACCGGCCGATCCAGGTCAACCGGCCGAACACCGTCGTCCTCGGCCTCGGATACGCGACCCTCATCCCCGACAACGGCGCCACGGCCGTGAAGGTCGCCGACGTCGACGGAGTCCGGCTGGCCGGCTTCCTGGTGGACGCCGGACCCGTCAACTCGCCGACACTGGTGGAGATCGGGCCGCGGGGCGCGTCCAGGGATCACTCCGCCAACCCGATCACGGTGCAGGACGTGTTCGTCCGCATCGGCGGGGCCGGTGCCGGCAAGGCCACCACCAGCATGGTGGTCAACAGCCGGCACACGATCGTCGACCACACGTGGGTGTGGCGGGCCGACCACGGCGAGGGAGTCGGCTGGGAGACCAACCGCGCCGACTACGGCGTCGTGGTCAACGGCGACGACGTCCTGGCGACCGGCCTGTTCGTCGAGCACTTCAACAAGTACGACGTGCAGTGGTTCGGCCAGCGCGGCCGCACGATCTTCTTCCAGAACGAGAAGGCGTACGACGCCCCGAACCAGGCCGCCATCCAGAACGGCTCGATCAGGGGTTACGCCGCCTACAAGGTCGGCGACGGCGTGACCTCGCACGAGGGCTGGGGGCTCGGCAGCTACTGCTACTACAACGTCAACCCCTCGATCGTGCAGCATCATGGCTTCGCCGCCCCGGCGCGGTCCGGGGTGCGCTTCCACAACCTGCTCGTGGTCTCGCTCGGCGGCAACGGACAGTACGAGTGCGTCATCAACGACACCGGGGCGCCGACGTCGGGGACGTCGACGGTGCCTTCGACCGTGGTGTCGTATCCATGAGGTGAAGCAGGCCGGACGAGGCCCCGTCCGTCGAGGACGGGGCCCCTGTGGCCTAGTGCGACACCGCAGCGACCGGCGCCGGCGCATAGCCGGTGGGCCGGGCCGTGAACGTGCCGCGTCCCTGCGTACGGCTACGCAGCCGTGTCGCGTAGCCGAACAGCTCGGCCAGCGGCACGGTCGCCGTCACGACCGCCGCCCCCGCCCGGGTGACGGAGCCCGTGACGCGGCCGCGGCGGGCGGCCAGGTCGCCGAGCACGGAGCCGACCGCTTCCTCCGGCACGGTGACCGTGACCTCGACGACCGGCTCCAGGACGACCATCGCGCAAGCGCGCAGGGCATCGCGGAGGCCGAGTCGGCCGGCCGTACGGAAGGCCGTGTCGGAGGAGTCCTTCACATGGGTCGATCCGTCGGTGAGCGTGACGCGCAGGCCCGTCACCGGATGGCCGCCGAGCGGACCCTCGGCGAGGGCGTCGCGGCATCCGGCCTCCACGGCACGGACGTACTCCTGTGGCACCCGGCCCCCGACGACCGTCGAGCGGAACTCGAAGCCGTTGCTGCCCTGTTCGGCCGCGGTGACCGTCAGGGGCTCGACGTCGAGAACCACATGCGCGAACTGCCCCGCTCCACCGTCCTGTTTGACATGACGGAACACGAAGCCGGAGACCCCTCGGCCGACCGTCTCGCGATACGACACCCGCGGCCGGCCGACGTTGACGTCCAGCCCGAGGTCACGCCGGATCTTCTCCACCGCGACCTCCAGATGCAGTTCACCCATGCCGGACAGCACCGTCTGACCGGTCTCGGCGTCGGTCCGCACGACCAGCGACGGATCCTCCTCCGCAAGCCGTGCCAGTGCCCCGGCCAGCCGGTCGGTGTCGGTGGACCTGCGTGCCTCGACCGCCACGGACACCACCGGGTCGGCCACGCTCGGCGGTTCGAGGACGAGCGGGGCGTCCGGTGCGCACAGGGTGGAGCCCGGGCGAGCCGACTTCAGGCCGACCACCGCCACGATGTCCCCGGCGACGGCACGGTCGATGTGGGCATGACGGTCGGCCTGGACCCGCAGGATCCGCCCGACCCGCTCGGTGCGTCGCGCGACTGCGTCGAACACCATGCCTCCCTTCTCGATCGTTCCCGAGTACACCCGCAGATAGGTCAGCCGCCCGGTCGGGGTCGCGCTCACCTTGAACGCCAGCGCCGCGAACGGTGCCGACGGGTCGGCGGGCCGCTCCTCGTCGGCACCGTCGCGCAGACCGCGTACGGCCGGTACGTCGAGCGGTGACGGAAGATACGCCACGACCGCGTCGAGCAGCGGCTCGACACCGCGGTTGCGGTAGGCCGAGCCGCACAGCACGACGACGCCCTCACCGCTGCGGGTCAGCTCCCGCAGGGCGGCGACCAGGCTCTCCGGGGAGAGCGCCGATCGCTCGCAGAACTCCTCCAGCGCGCCTGCATGCAGTTCGGCCACCGCTTCCTCCAGCAGCCGCCGACGCCGTTGCGCCTCGTCCAGGAGATCCTCGGGCACCGGCCCTTCCACGGCCTCCTCAGCACCGTCCGCCCACACCAGCGCCCGCATGCGTACGAGGTCCACGACCCCGCGGAATCCGTCCTCCGTGCCGATGGGCAACTGCACGACCAGCGGCGCAGGATGCAGCCGTTCCCTGATCGATTCGACAGCCGTGTCGAGGTCGGCCCCGGCCCGGTCGAGCTTGTTGACGAACGCGATCCTCGGAACGCCGTGCCGGTCCGCCTGCCGCCACACCGACTCGCTCTGCGGCTCGACCCCCGCCACGGCGTCGAACACCGCGACCGCGCCGTCCAGGACACGCAGCGACCGCTCCACCTCGTCGGCGAAGTCGACGTGCCCGGGGGTGTCGATCAGGTTGATCCGGTGACCGTCCCAGGCACAACTCACCGCCGCCGCGAAGATGGTGATACCGCGGTCCCGCTCCTGCGAGTCGAAGTCGGTGACGGTCGTGCCGTCGTGGACCTCGCCCCGCTTGTGGGTGGTCCCGGTGGCGTACAGGATCCGCTCGGTGACGGTGGTCTTGCCGGCGTCGACATGGGCGAGGATGCCGAGGTTGCGGACGACGGCGAGCGTGTTGAGGTTGGTGATGTTGGTGCGCACGGCCTTTGGCCTTTCGGATGATCCGTAAGTGGAACGGAAAGGGGGCAGCGCGATTCCCGGACGATACGTGCACGCACATGGCGCGGTGGCGCGGGCGTACGTCGGCATGACCTGCCGCCCCGTCAAATGGGTGGCGTGACAGGTGCGTTGACGTACTCGGGCGCTCTCAGGTGTTCGTCACGGACATCCGGTGCCGGCCGCGCAGCGGGCACCGGACGGACAAGGACACGAGGATCACGTCGTACCGGTCGTACCGGGAAGGGGAGACGACGACAGCGGTGCGGTCACGCACGGCCCGGCTCCCCTCGACTCGTCACGACGACGCGCCGCCGAGTGGTGGGCGGCGCGAGCTTGTGTGGTGAGTGTAGGGAGCCGGGCGAGGTCGAAGCAGCTGATTTTTTTCTACTGCTGGTGGTCGTCGATCGCGATGCCCGACGCCGGGCAGACCGCGGCTGCCTCGCGGGCGGCGGCGTGGAGATCCCCGGCGAGGCGTCCCGGCTCGCGGCGACGACATTCACCCGGGCAGGCCTCGGCCCTGCTGCGCAACGGTCTGGTGGAGCGGACCCTTGATCCGTCGGGCGGCGTGGCCGGCACGGTCAGCAGATCGGGCCCCGGTCACCCGCCGTGGCCCGCAGCAGATCCCGTACGAGGTCGAAGTCGATCTTCTCCGGTTTACGGAAGCGCAGGCATCCCTTGCCCATGTCCTGTCCGGCCAGCCGTTCCTGGAAGGCGTCACGGACATCACTGCGCATCAGATAGAAGGAGATGTACTGCCGCTGACTCGCGAACGCGATCTCGGCCTCGCCCTCGCGCTGGTACGTCGGCATGCCGTAGGCCATGACCTCGCTGAAGCCCTGCAGCTCCGCGCGGCACAACTGCCGCAGCCGCGTCAGGGCCACCCTCCGCTCCACCGGCACCTCGGCCAGGTAGCCGTCGACATCCTCCGCCGCGCTCCGCACCATGCGGCGAGGCTAAGTCCCGAGGCGATGCCGATCAATCACTCCAACAAACAACCCGTGCGGGTCGAGGTGGCCCTCGACCCGCACGGGTTGCTGATGATCTGTGTCCGAGGGGGGACTTGAACCCCCACGCCCGATAAAGGGCACTAGCACCTCAAGCTAGCGCGTCTGCCATTCCGCCACCCGGACTAGGTGCCTGCCGCCTTGCCGGGGGTCTTCCCGGCGGCGACGTGGACAACAATACCAAGCTTTCGGAGTGCCTTTCACCTGCGTTTCCGCCCGCCTGGCGGGGGTCCGGGACGGCACGGCCCGATGCCCTTAGGGTCGCATCATGAGTGACTGGACGGTTACGCAGAGCCCTGCCGCAGGGCGTCGCCCGCGTGCGCTGTCGCCCCTCAGGGAGCATCTGCGGGACACGTTCTGGTTCGCCCCCACGGCGGCGATGGTGACCGTCTTCGTGGTCTGGCTGGTGGCGCAAGCGCTCGACGCAGCCATCGTCGAGGCGCTCCAGAAGGACGGCGACTACGAGACGCTCGACGAGCTGCTGCGGTTCGCGGACGACGCGAAGGCCGTGGTGAGCGCCGTCGCCTCGGCGATGATGACCTTCATCGGTGTGGTTTTCAGCATCTCGCTGGTGGCCGTGCAGATGGCGAGCGGGCAGTTCACCCCGCGCGTGGTCCGGCTCTTCGTGCGGAGCCGGATCACCAAGGCGACCTTCGCGGTCTTCCTGGCGACCTTCGTCCTGAGCCTGCTGGTGCTGACCTCCTTCGACACCGCCGACGATGCCCGTGCCGTCACGACGGTGCCGCTGGTGCAGTCGGTTCTCACGCTCTGCATGGTCGCGTTGAGCCTGTTGCTCTTCGTGCTGTACGTGAACACCACTCTGCGGCTGATGCGGATCAGCCACGTGATCGCACGGATCGCCACCGAGTCCTTCCGGGTGGCCGCGTCGACGCCCGTGTCGGCGGACGGACCGGGCACGCCCGACCTCGGCACCGCGACCGCTTGGGTGCCGCACGAGGGCCGGGCCGGGGTGCTGCGGGATGTCCACATCACGCGGTTGGTCCGGGTGGCGCGCAAACACGGGGTGGTGCTGCGACTGATCCCTCGCATCGGGGACTTCGTGGTGCCCGGCACGCCCTTGCTGTCGGTGCACGGCGGCGCGGCCCCACCGCGCCGGGCGCTGCGGTACACGATCTCGGTGGGTGTGGAGCGGACCTACCACCAGGATCTCGGCTTCGGGCTGCGACAGTTGTCCGACATCGCGCTGCGCGCCCTGTCGCCCGCGATCAACGACCCGACGACCGCCGTCCAGGCGCTGGACCGTGTCGTCCAGTTCCTGGCCGCGCTGAGCCGTCGGCCGCTGGACGCCGCCCTGCACCGGGACCGGCGCGGGGTGGTGCGCCTGGTGCAGCCCGTGCCGGGGTGGACCGAGTTGGTGGATCTCGGGTTCACCGAGGTACGGGGCTGCGCCGTCGGCAGCCCGCAGGTCTCACGGCGCATGCTGGCCGGCCTGGACGACCTCCTTCTGCTCGCACCGCCGGAACGCGGCGAGCCGCTCTCCCGCCACCGCGACCTCCTCCACCGGGCGGTCGACCGCGCCGAGCAGTTCCCGGCGGACCGCGCGTTCGCCCTGCATCCGGACCGGCAGGGCATCGGGTGACAGATTGCCCATCAAACAGGGGCGCAACAGGCCCCCAGAGCCATGACGTCGGCGACCGACGCCGGGCACCCGCACGGCAGACCGCATGACGCACCCGGCATCGGACGCGACGCCCCCTCCTCACGGGCCGAGCTGATACTCCGGGAAATTCCCGGGCAACCGCTCCCCCGCAGGCCCTTGTGTCACCGCGCGCACCAGCAGCTCGCCGCCGACGAACGCCCCGCGCCAGGACGCGCCGAAGCCGCCGAACAGTTCGTCCCGGTCGCCGCGGGAGCGCGGCTTGCCGTGGCCGACCTTGAACGCGCGGATCTGCGGGGCCAGACGGTCGTACGTCGCCCGGTCGTCCGTGGACAGCGTGGCGACCAGCGCGCCGTTGGACGCGTTCATCGCCGCCAGCAGTTCCGCCTCCGTGTCGACCAGGACGATGGTGTCGACCGGGCCGAAGGGTTCCGCATGGTGCAGCGGGGAGGACGGGGGCGGATTGAGCAGCGTGACCGGCTGGACGTACGCCGAGGTGTCCTGGCCGGGCAGGAAGCGGGCGTCCGCCGGCTTGCCCCGGTGCAGCGGGACGGCGCCGCGGTCGATCGCCTCGGCGACCTGGTCCTGGAGTTCCTTGGCCTTGGCGGCGTTGATCACCGGCCCGAAGTCCAGTTGCGGGTAGGGGTCGTCGTCCTGTTTCTCCACCGCCAGCGGGTGGCCGACCCTGAGTGTGCGCACCGCCGGGAGGTAGGCCGCCAGGAACTCGTCGAACAGCTCACGCTGGACGACGAAGCGCGGGTACGCCGTGCAGCGCTGTTTGCCGTAGTCGAAGAGCTTGGGCACGACCGCCGTGAGCGCGTCCCAGTCCGTGTAGTTCCAGATGCCCCAGGTGTTGAGTCCCTCCTGTTCGAGTACGTGTCGTTTACCCAGGTCGGCGACTGCCGTGGCCACCGCGGCGCCGGTGTCCCGGCCGCCGACGAAGGAGACGCAGCCGATCTCGGGCGCCCGCACCAGCGCCTCCGACAGCTCGCCCCCGCTGCCGCTGACGAGGGTGACGGGAATTCCCTCGCGGGCGGCCAGCGCGCAGGCCAGGGTCAGACAGGCGACACCGCCGTCGGTCGGGGTCTTGGCGATGACCGCGTTGCCTGCCAGTGCTTGTACCAACACTGCGTGAACGAGCACGCTCATCGGGTAGTTCCAGCTCGCGATGTTGGATACCGGCCCTTCCAGCGGGGCCCGGCCGGCGACCATCGGCTCGATGCCGTCGACGTACCAGCGCACGCCGTCGATGGCCCGGTCGACATCCGCCCGGGCCAGCCGCCAGGGCTTGCCGATCTCCCAGACGAGCAGCAGGGCGAGCAGGTCCCGGTGCTGGGTCAGGGCGTCGAGGGTGGCCGCGACGCGGGCTCGGCGCTCTTCCAGCGGGATGTGCCGCCAGGCGCGGTGCTGGTCCAGCGATGCCCGCACGGCCTGGTGGGCGGCGGCCGGGTCCAGGCGCGGCGGCCCCGCGATCGGGGTGCCGTCGACGGGGCTGGTGGCGGGCAGGGCCCGGCCGTCGGCCTGCCAGGTGGAGTTCCAGAGGTTGAGGACACGGTCGTCCTGGAATGCCTCCGGGGCGACGGTGAGGCAGCGCTGCCAGGCGTCGGTCCAGGAGGTGCCGGATTTGAGGGTGAGGGTGGTTGCTGCCATCGGGTTCTCCGCTCTCGGTGCACAGTCGGGGGCGGTCGTACATGGCTACGGCGGAACTTAGCGGCGTGCGGCAACTCCTCAAAGTGACCGCGCGCCGACTATGAGTGACGTCACGCCTCGACGCCCAGGCGGTCCAGCACCAGGCGCGCGGTCTCGGTGGGTGTGCTGCCGACTCCCACGCCGACCGCTTCCAGCGCTTCCTTCTTCGCCGCCGCCGTGCCGGACGAGCCGGACACGATCGCGCCCGCGTGCCCCATCGTCTTGCCCTCGGGTGCGGTGAACCCGGCGATGTAACCGACGACCGGCTTGGTGACGTGGTCGCGGATGTACGCGGCCGCGCGTTCCTCCGCGTCACCGCCGATCTCCCCGATGAGGACGATCAGTTCGGTGTCGGGGTCGTCCTGGAAGGCTGCCAGGCAGTCGATGTGGGTGGTGCCGACGACCGGGTCGCCGCCGATGCCGACGCACGTCGAGAAGCCGATGTCGCGCAGCTCGTACATCAGTTGGTAGGTGAGCGTGCCGGATTTGGAGACGAGGCCGATACGGCCGGGCTTGGTGATGTCGGCCGGGATGATGCCGGCGTTGGACTGGCCAGGGGTGATCAGGCCGGGGCAGTTGGGGCCGATGACGCGAGTGCCCTTGGCCTTCGCGTACGAGGTGAAGGCGACGGAGTCGTGGACCGGGATGCCCTCCGTGATCACGACGGCGAGCCCGATGCCGGCGTCGGCGGCCTCGACGACGGCCGCCTTGGTGAAGGCGGGCGGCACGAAGACGACGGTCACGTCGGCGCCGGTCGCGCGCATCCCGTCGGCAACCGAACCGAAGACCGGGACGGCTCGGTCGTCGAAGTCGACGGTGCGGCCCGCCTTGCGCGGGTTGACGCCGCCGACGACGTTCGTGCCGGCGGCGAGCATGCGCCGGGTGTGCTTCATGCCCTCGCCGCCGGTCATGCCCTGGACGAGGACCTTGCTCTCCTTGGTGAGGTAGATGGCCATGTCGTCACGTCTCCTCAGGCTGTGGTGGCGAGTTGGGCGGCCCGCAGCGCGGCGCCGTCCATGGTGGTGGCCTGCTGGACCAGGGGGTGGGCGCGGTCGTCGAGGATGGCACGGCCGCGGGCGGCGTTGTTCCCGTCGAGACGCACGACGAGCGGCTTGGTCAACTGGACGGTGTCCAGGGCCTGCACGATGCCGTCGGCGACCGCGTCGCAGGCGGTGATCCCGCCGAAGACGTTGACGAACACCGACTTCACGGCAGGGTCGGAGAGGATGACCGACAGCCCGTCGGCCATGATCTGGGCCGATGCGCCGCCGCCGATGTCGAGGAAGTTCGCGGGGCGGGCACCGCAGCCCGCGACGACGTCGAGGGTCGACATGACGAGGCCGGCGCCGTTGCCGATGATGCCGACCTCGCCGTCGAGCTTGACGTAGTTGAGGCCCTTTGCGGCCGCCGCGGCCTCCAGCGCGTCGTCGTGCTCCACGCCCTCGGCGCCCCAACGCGCCTGCCGGAATCGGGCGTTGTCGTCGAGGGTGACCTTGCCGTCGAGGGCGAGGATCTGCCCCTGTCCGGTACGGACCAGCGGGTTCACCTCGACCAGGACGGCGTCCTCGCGGACCAGTACCTCCCAGAGCCGTATGAGGACGTCGACGGTCTGCGGTGGCAGTCCGGCCGCTTCCGCGATCTCGGCGGCCTTCGCGGAGGTGACGCCCTCGGCGGGGTCGACGGGGATGCGGGCCACGGCCTCCGGACGGCCGGCGGCCACCTCCTCGATGTCCATGCCGCCTTCGGCCGAGGCGATCGCGAGGAAGCGGCCCGCCGCGCGGTCGAGGACGAAGGACACGTAGAACTCGGTCTCGATGTCTACGGGTTGGGCCAGCATCACCTTGCCGACCGTGTGGCCCTTGATGTCCATGCCGAGGATCTGGCGTGCCGTGAGTTCGGCAGCGGCAGGGTCCGCGGCTAGCTTGACGCCGCCCGCCTTGCCCCGGCCACCGGTCTTCACCTGCGCCTTGACCACGACCCGGCCACCGAGCCGACGGGCGATCTCGCGGGCTTCCTTGGGCGAGTCCGTCACCTCCGCCCTCGGTACCAAGATGCCGTGTTCCTCGAAGAGTTCCCTTGCCTGGTGCTCGTACAGGTCCATTCCGGCTCCTGACTCAAAAGTGCCGCACGCCCCCTGGACACCACCCACCGGATGCGGGATAACAAGGTTCATACAGTATTCGTCGACTGTATGCAATGTACCGCGAGAGCCGTTCCACCCCCCTACGAAGGGACAGGACTTCGCCATGCCCGACGACACCCAGGACGTCATTTCCGGTGGTCATCTCGTTGCCAAGGCGCTGAAGGCCGAGGGGGTCGACCGCATCTACACCTTGTGCGGCGGCCACATCATCGACATCTACGACGGCTGCGTCGACGAGGGCATCGAAGTCGTCGACGTCCGCCACGAACAGGTCGCCGCCCACGCCGCCGACGGCTACGCCCGCATCACCGGCAAGCCCGGCTGCGCGGTCGTCACCGCGGGTCCCGGCACCACCGACGCCGTCACCGGCGTCGCGAACGCCTTCCGCGCCGAGTCACCGATGCTGCTCATCGGCGGCCAGGGCGCCCTCACCCAGCACAAGATGGGGTCCCTCCAGGACCTGCCGCACGTCGACATGATGACGCCGATCACCAAGTTCGCGGCGGCCGTGCCGGACACGGCACGCGCGGCGGACATGGTGTCGATGGCGTTCCGCGAGTGCTACCACGGTGCGCCCGGGCCCTCCTTCCTGGAGATCCCGCGCGACGTGCTCGACGCGAAGGTGCCGGTGAGCAAGGCGCGTGTGCCGAAGGAGGGGGCATACCGTGCCTCCACCCGCTCGGCCGGCGACCCCGAGGCGATCGAGAAGCTCGCCGACCTGCTGGTCCACGCCGAGAAGCCGGCCATTCTGCTCGGCAGTCAGGTATGGACGACACGCGGCACCGAGGCGGCCATCGAGCTCGTACGCACCCTCAACATCCCCGCGTACATGAACGGCGCCGGCCGCGGCACGCTGCCGCCCGGCGACCCGCACCACTTCCAGCTGTCACGGCGCTACGCGTTCTCCAACGCCGATGTCATCGTCATCGTCGGCACGCCCTTCGACTTCCGCATGGGCTACGGCAAGCGGCTGTCGCCGGACGCGAAGGTCGTGCAGATCGACCTCGACTACCGCACCGTCGGCAAGAACCGCGACATCGACCTCGGCATCGTCGGCGACGCGGGACTGGTGCTGAAGTCCGTCACCGAGGCCGCCTCCGGGCGCGTCAACGGCGGCGCGTCCAAGCGCAAGGAGTGGCTCGACGAGCTGCGCGCCGCCGAGCAGACGGCCCTGGAGAAGCGGCTGCCCAGCCTGAAGTCGGACGCCTCGCCGATCCACCCGTACCGGCTGGTCAGCGAGATCAACGACTTCCTCACCGAGGACTCGATCTACATCGGCGACGGCGGCGACATCGTCACCTTCTCCGGTCAGGTCGTGCAGCCCAAGTCGCCGGGCCACTGGATGGACCCGGGCCCGCTGGGCACGCTCGGCGTCGGGGTGCCGTTCGTGCTCGCGGCCAAGCAGGCGCGGCCCGACAAGGAGGTCGTCGCACTCTTCGGCGACGGGGCGTTCTCCCTCACCGGCTGGGACTTCGAGACGCTCGTCCGCTACAACCTCCCCTTCGTCGGCATCGTCGGCAACAACTCCTCGATGAACCAGATCCGTTACGGCCAGGCCCAGAAGTACGGCCTGGAGCGCGAGCGGGTCGGCAACACCCTCGGCGACGTCCACTACGACAAGTTCGCGCAGATGCTGGGCGGTTACGGCGAGGAGGTCCGTGACCCCGCCGACATCGGGCCCGCGCTGCGGCGCGCCCGTGAGTCCGGGAAGCCCTCGCTGATCAACGTCTGGGTCGACCCCGACGCGTACGCCCCCGGAACCATGAACCAGACCATGTACAAGTGAGGTGGCCTCCATGACTGGAACGCCGACCAAGGCCCTCGAAGGCATCCGCGTCCTGGACATGACCCACGTCCAGTCCGGGCCCTCCGCGACCCAGCTGCTCGCCTGGCTCGGCGCGGACGTCGTCAAGCTGGAGGCGCCGACCGGTGACATCACGCGCAAGCAGCTGCGCGATCTCCCGGACGTCGACTCCCTCTACTTCACGATGCTCAACTGCAACAAGCGGAGCATCACCCTCAACACCAAGACCGAGCGCGGCAAGGAGATCCTCACCGAGCTGATCCGGCGCTCCGACGTCATGGTCGAGAACTTCGGACCGGGCGCGGTCGACCGCATGGGCTTCACCTGGGACCGCATCCAGGAGATCAATCCGCGTATCGTCTATGCCTCCATCAAGGGGTTCGGCGACGGCCCGTACACCAACTTCAAGGCGTACGAGGTCGTTGCGCAGGCCATGGGTGGGTCGATGTCGACCACCGGTTTCGAAGACGGGCCGCCGCTGGCGACCGGAGCCCAGATCGGGGACTCGGGGACGGGTGTGCACGCCGTCGCGGGGATTCTCGCGGCGCTGTTCCAGCGCGAGAACACCGGGCGTGGGCAGCGGGTCAACGTGGCCATGCAGCACGCTGTACTCAACCTGTGCCGGGTGAAGCTGAGGGACCAGCAACGCCTGACACATGGGCCGCTTGCTGAATATCCGAACGAGGACTTCGGGACGGAAGTTCCCCGCTCGGGAAACGCGTCCGGCGGCGGTCAGCCCGGCTGGGCGGTCAAGTGCGCGCCGGGCGGCCCGAACGACTACGTGTACGTCATCGTGCAGCCGGTCGGCTGGCAGCCGCTCAGCGAGCTCATCGGCCGGCCCGAACTCGCCGCCGACCCCGAGTGGGCGACGCCGGAGGCCCGGCTGCCCAAGCTGAGCAAGATGTTCCAGCTGATCGAGGAGTGGTCCTCGACCCTGCCCAAGTGGGAGGTGCTGGAGCGGCTCAACGCGCACAACATCCCGTGCGGGCCGATCCTTTCCACCAAGGAGATCATCGAGGACTCCTCGCTGGTCGCCAACGAGATGGTCGTCACCGTGCCGCACCCCGAGCGGGGCGACTTCGTGACCGTCGGCAGCCCGCTGAAGCTCTCCGACTCCCCCGTCGAGGTGAGCAGTTCGCCGCTGCTCGGCCAGCACAACGAAGAGGTCTACGTCGGCGAGCTCGGTCTCGGCGACGAGGAACTGCGCCTGCTCAAGTCGAACGGAGTGATCTGACGTGATGGCCGAAGACCGCGTCCTGCGGGTGCGGACGCTCCTCGACTCCGTGCGGAGCGAGGGTCGCACCGCGCTGACCGCACCCGAGGGCAAGGTGATCGCCGACGCGTACGGGATCGCCGTACCGGGCGAGGAACTCGCGACGGACGTCGACGAGGCGGTGGCGTACGCGGCGCGCTTCGGCGGGCCGGTGGTGATGAAGATCGTCTCGCCCGACATCCTGCACAAGACCGACGCCGGCGGCGTGATCGTCGGAGTCGAGGGTGCGACGGACGTACGGGCCGCCTTCCACAAGATCATCGACAACGCCCGTGCGTACGACACGGATGCCCGCATCGAGGGCGTGCAGGTCCAGGAGCTGCTCCCGCAGGGGCAGGAGGTCATCGTCGGCGCGGTCACCGACCCGACGTTCGGGAAGGTCGTCGCCTTCGGGCTCGGCGGAGTGCTCGTCGAGGTCCTCAAGGACGTGACCTTCCGGCTCGCGCCCGTGGACGCCGACGAGGCGCTGTCCATGCTGGACTCGATCCGGGCGGCCGAGATCCTGCGCGGGGTGCGCGGCCAGGCGGCCGTGGACCGGTGGGCGGTCGCCGAGCAGATCCGCCGTGTCTCGCAGCTCGTGGCGGACTTCCCGGAGATCGCCGAGGTGGACCTCAACCCGGTGATCGCGACCGCGGAGGGGGCGGTCGCGGCCGACATCCGCGTGATCCTCGCCGAGGCGCCCGCGAAGCCACGTCGCCGCTACTCGCGCGAGGAGATCCTCACCTCGATGCGCCGGCTGATGCAGCCGTCATCGGTTGCCGTCATCGGTGCCTCCAACGAGCAGGGCAAGATCGGCAATTCGGTCATGCGCAACCTCATCGACGGTGGTTTCGCCGGGGACATCCATCCGGTGAACCCCAAGGCCGATGACATTCTGGGCCGCAAGGCGTACAAGAGTGTGACGGACGTTCCCGGTGAGGTGGATGTGGCGGTCTTCGCTATCCCCGCCAAGTTCGTGGCCTCGGCCCTGGAGGAGGTGGGACGCAAGGGGATCCCCAACGCCGTGCTGATCCCCTCCGGGTTCGCGGAGACCGGTGAGCACGAACTCCAGGAGGAGATCGTGGCCATCGCCGAGCGGCACGGCGTCCGCCTGCTCGGGCCGAACATCTACGGCTACTACTCGACGTGGCAGGACCTGTGCGCCACGTTCTGCACGCCGTACGACGTCAAGGGCGGGGTGGCGCTGACCTCGCAGTCCGGCGGCATCGGGATGGCCATCCTGGGCTTCGCGCGGACCACGAAGACGGGCGTGTCGGCGATCGTCGGCCTCGGCAACAAGTCGGACCTGGACGAGGACGACCTGCTGACCTGGTTCGGCGAGGACCCGCACACCGAGTGCATCGCGATGCACCTGGAGGACCTCAAGGACGGGCGCGCGTTCGTCGAGGCCGCGCGGGCGACCGTGCCGAAGAAGCCCGTCGTCGTCCTCAAGGCAGGTCGTACGGCGGCGGGCGCGAAGGCCGCGGGCTCGCACACCGGAGCCCTCGCCGGCGACGACGCCGTGTACGAGGACATCCTGAAGCAGGCCGGTGTCATCAGGGCACCAGGGCTCAACGAAATGCTGGAGTACGCGCGCGCGTTGCCCGTGCTCCCCGCCCCCAAGGGCGACAACGTCGTGATCATCACGGGGGCCGGCGGCAGCGGCGTACTGCTGTCGGACGCGGTGACCGACAACGGGCTGTCCCTGATGGAGATTCCGCCGGACCTGGACGAGGCCTTCCGGAAGTTCATCCCGCCATTCGGGGCTGCGGGCAACCCGGTGGACATCACGGGGGGCGAGCCGCCGTCGACGTACGAGGCGACGATCCGGCTCGGTCTGGAGGATCCGCGCATCCACTCACTCGTGCTCGGCTACTGGCACACGATCGTCACTCCCCCGATGGTCTTCGCGGAGCTCACCGCGCGCGTGGTGGCCGAATTCCGGGAGCGCGGCATAGAGAAGCCTGTCGTCGCCTCGCTCGCGGGTGACGTGGAGGTTGAGGAGGCCTGCCAGTACCTCTACGAGCGCGGGGTCGTGGCCTACCCGTACACGACCGAGAAGCCGGTGGCGGTGCTCGGCGCCAAGTACCGGTGGGCGCGGGCGGCCGGACTGTTGGGGGGCGGTTCATGAGGTGAGGCAGCGGGGGGCCGGCCGACGGTGCGCGTCGGCCGGCCCCGGGACCCGCGCGCGCACGAAAGGCATTGGACAGGGGGCGCTGGCCAGAACTTTCGACGCAAGGGGTGCAACTAACGTGACAACCACTGACGTTCCAAGGGTCGCCGCCTATCGGGAGGTGGCCGACAAGAACGGACGCGTCTACCGCGTGGGCGAGTCCGACATCGACATCATGGGTCGCAAGCGCAAGTGGATGGTGATCCTCCCCTGGATCGGCATGATGGGCATCTCCTCCGCCGAGTACGCGTTCGCGTCGGCCGAGGACACCCTGCACACCGCGCACAGCTGGAACAGCATGCACATCTTCTGGATGATGACCGTCTGGGTCTTCTTCCAGGCCGCGGTGGCCTTTCCCGCGGGCAAGCTGCGTGAGAGCGGAAAACTACCGGCCCGCTGGGCGATGATGTGCGGCGCGACAGGCACGTTGCTGGGCTACCTGTCGCTGGCCTTCGCGCCGCATGTCGTCTTCGCCTATATCGGCTTCAGCATGTTCAGCGGCATGGGCGCCGGCATGGTGTACGCCACCTGCGTCAACATGGTGGGCAAGTGGTATCCGGAGCGCAAGGGCGGCAAGACCGGGTTCGTCAACGGCGGTTTCGCCTACGGCTCGGTGCCCTTCGTCTTCATCTTCAACGGCTACATGGACCTCACCAACTTCCGCTGGGTACTGGTCTCGGTGGGTGTGTTCCTCGCCGGAATCGTCGCGGTCTCCGGCTACTTCTTCCGGGACCCGCCGAAGAACTGGTGGCCCGCCGACATCGACCCGCTCAACCCGCCGAAGGACCCGCGCGCGGCACGCTCGCTGCGGATGAACCCGCCGGCGGTCCACCAGTACTCCCCCAAGGAGGCATGGAAGACCGGCCGCGTGGCCCTGATGTGGTTCTGTCTGGCGTGCACGTCCGGCGTGAACATCTTCGGTATCGCATTCCAGGTCGACATCGGCGAGGAAGCCGGATTCGCGGGCGGGATCGTGGCCACGGCAATGTCCCTCAAGGCGATCGTCAACGGTACCGGCCGTGGCGTCATCGGCTGGCTCTCGGACCTCTACGGCCGCAAGCGGTGCCTGCTCGCCGTGTGCGTCATCCTGGGCCTCGCCCAGTTCGGCATCCTCTGGTCCGCGGACAGCAAGAACCTGACGCTGTTCCTGATCTTCTCCGCGATCTCCGGCTTCGGCGGCGGCGCCATCTTCCCGATGTTCGCGGCGCTCACCGCCGACTACTTCGGCGAGAACAACAACGCGTCCAACTACGGCATGGTCTACAGCGCCAAGCTCGTCTCGGGCCTGGGCGCGGGCATGGGTGCCGTGGTCGTCGGCAGCTGGGGGCACTCCGGTGCCTTCATCCTGGCCGGCTCCATCTCCCTCTTCGCCGGATGTGTGGCGCTGTTCCTCAGCCCACCGGGACGCGACAAGGACGAGAACCGCATCGTTGCCAACCCACGACCGCTCGGCGAGGACATGGCCTGACATGACGGCAGATCCGTACGCAGGAAGCAGTTCGTCCGCACCCTCCGACGCCGCACACCGTCCCTACCGCGAAGTGACCGACGCGCGAGGCCGCGTCTACCGCATCGGCGAGACCGACCGCGACATCCTCGGTCACTCCCGCAAGTTCATGGTGTATCTCCCGTGGATCGCCATGATGGCCATCAGCGTCTTCGAATACGCGTACGGCTCCGCGGAGGACACCCTGTCCCACGCGCACGGCTGGACGCAGAGCAACACCTTCTGGATCCTCAGCGTCTGGGTGTTCTTCCAGGCCGGCATCGCCTTCCCCGCGGGCTGGATGCGGGAGAAAGGCATCCTGACGGCCCGCACCGCCATGTACATCGGCTCCGGCATGTGCCTGCTGGGGTTCCTCGCCCTGTCGCACCTGGGCAATGTCTGGCTCGCGATCCTCGGATTCGGCGTCATCGGCGGCATCGGCGCCGGTCTGATCTACGCGACCTGCATCAACATGGTCGGCAAGTGGTTCCCCGAGCGGCGCGGCGCCCGGACCGGGTTCGTCAATGGAGGGTTCGCGTACGGATCCCTGCCGTTCATCTTCATCTTCAACTACGGGTTCGACACCGCGAACTACCACAGGGTGCTGGACCTGATCGGCTGCTACATCATGATCGTCGTCCTCGGAAGCGCGTTCTTCTTCAAGGACCCCCCGAAGAACTGGTGGCCCGCCGACATCGATCCACTGAGGCACACGGGCGACCGGAAGAACGCGGTGAGCCTGGCCAAGAACCCTCCGGCGGTCAAGCAGTACACGCCCCGGGAGGCCATCAGGACAGGCATGCTCCCACTGATGTGGCTGTCCATCGTCCTGACCGCCGGCGTATCGATCTTCGGCATCTCCTTCCAGGTCGACTATGCCAAGGAGGTGGGCTTCGGCCCACTCGTCGCAGCCTCGTCGATGGGCGTGATGGCAGTCATCAACGGCATCGGCCGAGGTGTCGTGGGCTGGCTGTCCGACCACTGGGGCCGCAAGTCGACCCTGGTGTTCGTGATCGTCGTCCTGGGCCTCGCCCAGTTCGGCGTGATCTGGGCCGGCGACGTCAGAAGCGAGTCGCTGTTCCTGTTCTTCGCCTTCCTCTCCGGCTTCGGCGGCGGCGCGTTCTACCCGCTCTTCGCGGCGCTCACCCCGGACTACTTCGGCGAGAACTACAACGCAAGCAACTACGGGCTCGTCTACAGCGGCAAGCTGGTCAGCGGCCTGTTCGGCGGCGGCCTCGGCTCCATGGTGGTCGCAGCGTGGGGCTACGACGGCGCGTACGCGCTCGCCGGCGGCGTGTCGATGGTGGCGGCGGGGATTGCCTTGCTGTTGCGGCAGCCGGGCCGCACGGCCGTGCCGTATCCCGCACCCTGACAGATCGCGCATGTGAGGAGGCCCTCCCCGTCCTGGGGAGGGCCTCCTCATGCCGCTACGGCGGTCAGCACTTCTCCCGCAGCGAATGAAGATGCTTGCTCGAACGGCGTGCGAACGTCAGGGAGTCGGTCGGGTTGTCGTGTTCCGCCTGCCAGTGGTGGGCGAATCGCTGACCGCGCAACTTCGTCACGGCGGAGATGAACCGCTTGTAGTCGATGTCGCCGTCCCCGACGTCGACCATGTCGTAGCCGTACTGGTTGGACGGGTCGCTCACCCCGTCCTTGACGTGGAAGAGCGGGTAGCGGTGCGGCTGCTTCAGCACGTAGTCGAGCGGCTCGAAGGGGGCTGCGGAGCCGTCGGGTCGCTTCGAGAAGCGGAACTGGCCCGAGTACGCCCAGAAGATGTCCATCTCCAGGAAGACGAGGTCGGGGTCGGTCTCGGCGAGCAGCACGTCGTAGAGACGGACCTTGGGGTTGTCGGTGGCGAAGGAGAATTCCTCGGAGTGGTTGTGCTGGTAGAACTTCATGCCGCGCGCCCTCGCCGCCGCGCCGTAGGTGTTGAACTCCTCGGCGGCACGCTTCCAGGCGTCGACGGTGGAGCCATAGCGGAACGGCCCGGAGGCGGTTCCTATGTGCTTCAGGCCGAGGGCCTGGGCGTCGTCGAGGACCTTGGTGAGGTTCTGGGCGAAGGTGTAGGCGCCCGGGTCGTCCGAGTAGTAGCCGACATGGCTGCCGATCGGGTTCAGGCCGTGGTTCCGGGCCAGCCGCTTGAGCTGGGCGAGGGTGATCGGGCCGGCCGAGCCCTGGGTGTAGCCGGCGAACTCGACCTCGTCGTAGCCGTACTTCTCCAGTTCGGCGAAGACGGGGGCGAAGCCGAGCGTGGAGACCTTGTCGCGCAGGCTGTACAGCTGGATGCCGAGGCGGCCGGGCGGGAGAACGGGACGGCCATGGCCGTGCCCGCGGCTGCCGGAGGCCGTGGCGGCTGCGGATGCGGTGTCCGGTGCGGCGGTCGCGGCGGGTGCTGCGGCGCCCAGCAGCGCGGCGGCCGTGGTGCCCGCCGCGACGCCGAGCATGCCTCGTCTGGTGAGGCGGTGGGTGAGTTCGGGGTCCGTCTGGGAAAAGCGGCTCATGCCTGGAACTCCCTGTGATCGAAGGCCGTTGTCAGTGGTGAGTGCTTCACTTGTGACCAGTCGGAAGAGACGGGTCGATGGGACCGGCGAGCAGGTGCGTGCCGGTCGTGATCCGTCAGCCGAGACCGGCGAGTTGGAGCAGGAGTGACTTCACATCGGTGGCCGCGACGCGGTCGCCGACAGCGCGGGGGGTGGAGCAGATGAGGAGCGGACCGTCGTCGTCGCTCGCAGGAAGGCGGCCGTGGCTGCCGCGAATAGGTGACGGATCCAGGGGCACGACCGCCATGCGGTAACGCATGCCGAGTTTCTTGCGGGCGAGCGCGGTCGCGGCCTTGACCTTGACGTAGGGGTCGAGGGGATCCATGAAGAGTTCGACCGGGTCGTAGCCGGGTTTGCGATGGATCTCGACGAGTCGCGCGAAGTCGGGCGCGCGGGCATCGTCCAGCCAGTAGTAGTACGTGAACCAGGCGTCCGGCTCCGCCACGGCGACGAGCTCGCCGGAGCGCGGATGGTCGAGATGGTGGGCCTTCTTGCCCTCGTCGTCGAGGAGTTGGGCGATGCCGGGCAGTCCGTCCAGTGCGGCCCGGGTCGCCTCGAGGTCTTCCGGCCGGCGTACGTAGACGTGCGCGATCTGGTGGTCGGCGACGGCGAAGGCACGTGACGCCATCGGGTCGAGGTATTCCATGCCGTCCTGCGTGTGCACCTCCAGCAGGCCTGCCCGCCGCAAGGCCCGGTTGATGTCCACGGGCCGGTCCGCGCGGGTGATGCCGTACTCGGAGAGCACGACCACGGTACGTCCCTCCGCTCGGGCGTCGTCCAGGAGCGGGGCCATGGCCGTGTCCAGGTCGGCGGCCGCTTTCAGCGAGCGCGGGTCGTCGGGGCCGAAGCGCTGCAGGTCGTAGTCGAGGTGAGGGAGGTAGCAGAGGGCCAGGTCGGGATGCCGGGTGCGGAGGATGTGACGGGTCGCGTCGATGATCCAGCGGCTGGAGACGAGATCGGCGCCGGGGCCCCAGAAGTGAAAGAGCGGGAAGGTGCCCAGCTTCTCGGTGAGTTCGTCGTGCAGGGCGGGCGGCCGGGTGTAGCAGTCGGGTTCCTTGCGGCCGTCGGAGTAGTAGATCGGCCGGGGGGTGACGGTGATGTCGGTGTCGGCGCCCATCGCGTACCACCAGCAGATGTTGGCGACGGTGTAACCGGGGTGGGCGCGACGGGCGGCGTCCCAGAGCTTGTCACCGGCGACCAGTCCGTTGTGCTGGCGCCACAGGAGTACGTCGCCGAGGTCACGGAAGTACCAGCCGTTGCCGACGATGCCGTGCTCCGACGGGTGGGTGCCGGTCAGGAAGGTGGACTGAGCGGCGCAGGTAACGGCGGGCAGGACGGTGCCGAGCGCTGCTTGGGAGCCGGACTGGGCGAAGGTCTTGAGGTGGGGCATGTGGTCGAGGAGACGGGGGGTGAGGCCGACGACGTCGAGGACGAGGAGAGGGGTGGGTCGGTGGGCGACGGTGACGTCCTCCGGTTGGGCTGCTTGGCCTGTGGTCGGGACGGCAGAGTCCGGTCGCTCGGTCCTGGTGGCTTCCGGTCGCTCCGCCCTGGCGGCCTCCCGTCGCTCGGTCCCGGCAGCCCCCGGTTGCTCGGTCATGGCAGCTCCTTCAGGCCGAGATCCGTCAACAGGTCGCGGGCGAGGGTGAGTTCGGCGGCGATGCCGTCGACGAGCTGGCTGCGGGCGCGAGGGCGCAGCTCGGCCGGGAGGGCCTGCCAGGTGTAGGTCTCGACCTCGAGATGGCGGGTGAGCGGGTGCGCGCCACCGACCAGGCGGGTCAGTGCGGCCTTGAGTACGGGAAGTGTGGAGGTGAGGGGCGCGGCGGGGGCCGCGTGGAGCGGGACATGGAAGTGGGCGCGCCACGGTGCGGCGTCGGGCAGGGCGTCACCCTTGAGCGCCTCACCCAGGTCGTCGGTGCCGCGCAGGCCGGCGGCGGTGGCGGTGCGGGTCTGGTGCAGGAAGCGGGGTTCGTCGAAGGCGGCGAGGGCTTCGCGAACGTCGGGGAGATGGGGGTGTTCGGCGTGCAGGGCGGCCGAGAGCTGGGACTTGACGACGGTGACGCCGGCTTCGGCGAGCGTGTCCATTGCGGTGTGCGGGTCTTCGAAGGAGGTGGCGAGGTGACAGGTGTCGACGCAGATGCCGATGCGGTCGTGGCCGATCGCAGTGAGTGGGGCGATCGCATCGCCGGTGGTCTCGACGGTGCAGCCGGGCTCGGGTTCCAGACCTATTCGGATGTCGCGGCCGGTCAATTCCCGCAGAGCGTCCAGACGTTGCGCGAGGGTGAGCAGGGCTGTACGGGCGGTCTCGGCGCCCTGCTTGTCATAGGCGGTGCGCCAGGCGAGGGGCAGTGTGGAGATGCTGCCTTCAGTCACGTCGTCGGGGAGCAGGCCGGCGAGGACCCGGGCCAGCGCGGTGGTGTGCTCGAGGCGCTCGGGGTCGGTCCAGTCCGGCTTGTAGACGCGGTACTTGACCTCTTCGGCTCCGAAGCCTTCATACGGGAAGCCGTTGAGGGTGACGACCTCGAGGCCACGCCTGTCGAGTTCCGTCCGCAGACGGCGCAGGGCGGACGGGTCGGTGACGAGCGCGTGGGCGGCGTCCTTGGCGAGCCACAGGCCGATGCCGAGGCGGTCGCGGCCGAGCCGTCGGCGGACGGGTTCGCAGTGGTCGCGGAGTTGTGCGAGGACGCCGTCGAGGGTCTCGGCCGGGTGGACGTTGGTGCAATACGCGAGGTGGACGGTGGAGCCGTCGGGGTGGCGGAAGCGCATGGGTCACGCCCCCGGAGTCGGGGCGGCGGACGTGTGGTCCCGCTCTCTTGGAGCGGCTACCGGTCCATCGGCATCCTTCGAGGCGTCGGCCGGTCCTTCGGCATTCTTCGGGGCCTCGGCCGATTCCTGGGGGCTCTTCGGGGCGCCGCGGAGGATGGAGTTGCCCTCGTGGGTCGCCTCCGGGGTCGCGACGTCGAGGCTGAGGCGGCCGCTGAGCCCGTAGAAGGCAACGGGGTTGCGCCACAGCACCAGGTCGACGACGTCCTCGTCGAAGCCTTCGGCGAGCATCAGGTCGGCGACCTTGCGGGTCTTCAGGGGGTCGCTCCTGCCCCAGTCGGCGGCGGAGTTCACCAGCACCTGCTCGGGCCCGTACTCACGGAGGATCGCGACCATCCGCTCCTCGTCCATCTTGGTGTCGGGATAGACGGAGAAGCCGAGCCAGCAGCCGCTGTCCTTGGCCTCCTTGACGGTGGTCTCGTTGAGGTGGTCGACCAGGACGCGGTCCGTGGGCAGTGCGGACTCCCGGACGACGTCGAGGGTGCGACGCAGGCCCGCCAGCTTGTCGCGGTGCGGAGTGTGGACGAGTGCGGGCAGTTCGTGGTCGGCGGCGAGCTGGAGCTGGGCGGCAAGGGCGGTGTCCTCGGCCGGGGTCATCGAGTCGTAGCCGATCTCGCCGACGGCGACGACCTGGTCCTTGACGAGATACCGGGGCAGTTCGTCGAGGACGGGAGCACAGCGCGGGTCGTTCGCCTCCTTGGGGTTGAGGGCGAGCGTGCAGTGGTGGGCGATGCCGTACTGCGCGGCGCGGAAGGGCTCCCAGCCGAGGAGGGAGTCGAAGTAGTCGAGGAAGGAGGCCGGAGAGGTGCGGGGTTGGCCGAGCCAGAAGGAGGGTTCGACGACGGCGCGGACGCCGGCGGCGTGCATGGCCTCGTAGTCGTCGGTGGTGCGCGACGTCATGTGGATGTGGGGGTCGAAGAGGCGCATCAGGACTCCTTGCCGTCGGTGCCGTCGGTGTCACGGGGGCCGTGGGGGGCCGGCGGAGTGGCTGTGGGGTCGGTCAGGGTCAGGACGCGGTGCAGATCCCCGGGGACCGGACGGCCGGCGGCGGTGCGTTCGGCCGCGTAGTCGCCGAGCATGCGGGCGAGTTCCGCGTCGTCGCGGGCACGACGGTCCAGCTCGGCGACCATGCCGACCGGCACACCGGTGAACAGGCACTTCAGGACGGCGTGGCGCCACTGGTGAGCGTCGAGGTGCCGGGCGGTGTAGGGGCCGACGGCCGCGGCGAGGAGGCTCGTGTCGTTGGTGCGCAGGGCGTCCTCGACGAGTGGCAGGGCCTCGGGGCCGGGCACGAGGTGGGGCAACGCCTGCAGGACGGCGCGGCGTTCCGCGGCGGTGCCTTGGAAGTACACGCGGGAGACGGCTTCGGCGTCGGCGCGAGCCGCATGCAGGATGAGGACGCGGGCGGCATCGGCGTACTCGGAACCGCAGCGGCGGCCGGCCTCGGCGATGCGCAACTCCCAGACGGAGATGGGCCCGTGGGTGCCGGGGTGGGAAGCCGCCTCGTCGAGGGCCCGGTGCAGCCAGGCGCGGCCGTTGGCGTCGAGGCGGGCGGTGACATAGCCGCGCAACTCGGCCGGCGGGATCAGAGCGAGACTCCCGGGGACGGGACCGGACGACTGCACGGTGTCGGGGCTGGGTTCCGTATCGGCCCGGGCGTTCGTGAGCGGGCGGCCTTCGGTGTCCGCGCCCGGGGTCGCCGGGCTGATGCGGGGCTGGGTCATGAGGTGCTCCCTTCAGGGGTGGCGGAGGGATCGCCGTGCGAGGGGACAGGGACGGGAGATCTGAGGGTCGTGGCCTCGGCGCTGCGGAGAAACGGGAGGGAGCGTTCGGCGAAGTGGGGTCCCGCGTGGGAGTGGCGGGGCAGTTCGACGACGGTCAGGCCTTGGTAGCCGGTGGCGGCGAGGGCCGCGAGCACGGGCGGGAAGTCGATCTCGCCGTCGCCGAAGGGGAGGTGTTCATGGATGCCGCGGCGCATGTCCTCGATCTGGACATGCCGGAGCCAGGGGGCGGCGGCGCGTATGCAGTCGGCGGGAGAGAGGGGTTCGAGGCACTGGCAGTGACCGATGTCGAGGGTCAGGCCGAGGTGGTCCGGGTCGCCGAGGGTGCGGCGGAGTCGGTGGAAGTCGGCGAGGGTGGCGAGGAGGTGACCTGGTTCGGGCTCGACGGCGAGTGGGACCCCGGCGGCGGTGGCGGCGTCCAGGACCGGGGTGAGTGCCTCGGCGAGACGGTCCCAGGCCGTGTCCGGGTCGGTGTCGGCGGGCGTGATTCCGCTGAAGCAGTGGACGGCGTGGGCGCCGAGGTCGGCGGCGACCCGGATGGCGCGGATCAGCAGGTCGACGCGGCGGGCGCGGTCGTCCGGGTCGGGGTCCAGCAGGGAGGGGCCGTGCTTGCGGCGCGGGTCGAGTACGTAGCGGGCGCCGGTCTCCACCGTGACGTCCAGACCGAGTGTGTCCAACCGCTGTGCGAGGCGGCGCGTGCGGGCTGCGAGGTCCGGGACGAGCGGGTCGAGGTGCATGTGGTCGAGCGTCAGGCCGACGCCGTCATAGCCGAGGTCGGCGAGCAGCGCGAGGGCGTCGTCGAGGCGGAGGTCGGCGAGGCCGTTGGTGCCGTAGCCGAAGCGGAGGGGGACGCCCGGGGAGGCCGGTTTGCCGTTGTTCCGCGCCGGGTGGGGCCGAGGGCTCATGTGACGCTCACCTTCTCCGCGTACTTCCGTCCGATCGGGGCGAGCGCGGCGATGGCCACGGCGGTGAGCCCGGATCCGGCGCGGGCCGCGAGCGCCGCTTGGAGCGGGATGGTGGCTCGGATGCCGCCGCCGACTGCTCGTTGGGTCAGGGGCGGTGAGGGGTTGAGCGCGGCGTGGGTGTAGGGGCGGCCGGCGGTGGCGGCGTAGGCAGTGGCGAGGGCGCTGCGCAGGGCGACGTCGAGCGTGAGGCCGCCGCTGTTGTGCGCGGGCGTGCGGCGACCGGCCCCGGCACTGGCGGCGCCGCCGATGCCGGGGCCGGCGCCCTCGCCGGGGCCAGTGAAGGTCCCGGCGCCGACGCCCGTCGATCTGGCCCTCGTCGACCCGGCTCGCTTCGAACCGCCTGCACCACGTGCCAAGAGCCCGGTGAGGGCGGCCGTCGCGGCGAGGGCGGCCAGGGGTGGCAGGGAGGTGCCTCCCTGGGTCTCCCGGCGGGAGACGGTGGTCACGGCGAGGGTGTGGGTGCCGAGGAGGGCGGCGGAGGGCAGTGCCGCCCGGGGGCCGCCGGTGGTGGCGGCGCCGAGGAGATGGTCGAGGCCGCGAGCGGCGGCCATGGCCACGGGGCCGGCGGGCGTGTGCTTCAGGGCGAGGTCGTACGCCCAGACGGTGGCGGCCAAGGGGGCGGCCACCGCCAGCGCGGGGCGGCCGGCTTTGGCGGCCAGGCCGAGCCCGGAGACGGTCAGGACACAGGCCGCGGTGAAAGCGGAGGACGGTCGGATGCGGCCGGAGGGCAGGGGGCGGTGGGGGCGTTCGGCGGCGTCCTCCGCGCGGTCCGCCCAGTCGTTGAGGGCCATGCCGGCCTCGTAGAGACAGAGGGAGGAGCCGATGGCCAGCAAGGTGCGGGAGTTGGGCCGGCCTCCGGCGGCGACGGCGCCGCTGAGGGCATCGCCGGGGACGGTGAACAGGGCAGGAAGCCGCAGCAGTTCGGCCCAGGCGTGTCTAACGCTCACGGCCGCTCCCCGGAGCGGGCTCGCCCGGATCGACGGCCCGTGCGGCAGCCTTCTCGGCGGGCTCACGGGGATCGACGCCGTGTACGGCAGCCTTCTCAGCGGGCTCACGCAGATCAGCGCCCTGCACCACAGCCTCCGCGACAGCCTGGCGCGGCGCGGCGCCCTGTCCGGCGGCCTCCTCATCCGGCCCACTCAGACCACCACCCCGTGCCGCAGCCTCCGCGGCGGACTCGCGCGGCCCGACGCCCCGCACCACGGCCTCCGCGGCAGACTCGCTCGGCTCGACGCCCTGTCCGGCAGCCTCCTCAGCCGGCCCACCCAGACCACCACCCCGTGCCGCAGCCTCCGCGGCGGACTCGCGCGGATCAACGCCCCGCACCACGGCCTCCGCGGCGGCCTCGTGCGGCTCGACGCCCTGTCCGGCAGCCTCCTCAGCCGGCCCGCCCAGACCACCACCCCGTGCCACAGCCTCCGCGGCAGACTCGCGTGGATCAACGCCCCGCGCCGTAGCCTCCCCAGCGGGCCCGCGCGGACCAACGCCCCCTGCCGCAGCCGCCTCTACCGTCCCGCGCAGCCCCCCGTCCCGAGCATCGGCAACGCGCTGACCGGCGCCCCGGGCAGCCGACCCGCCCCGACCCTCCTCGCCACGAGCGGGCTCGCCCGCGTGCGCTCGGCGGAGCCGCTCCCCGAGGCCCGCCAGCGCCGCGTACTGCTCCCCCAAGCTCGACGGTCCGTCCCCCACCGGGTCCTTGAAGTAGAAGCCGAGGTCGCCGAGCGGGCCCGTCAGGCCGGCCTCGTGGGCGCGGGCCGTGAGGCGGGCCAGGTCCAGGACCAGAGGTGCCGCGAGGGCCGAGTCGCAGCCCTGCCAGATGGTCTGGAGGATCATGCGTGTGCCGAGGAAGCCGTCGAAGGCGATGTGGTCCCAGGCGGTCTTCCAGTCGCCGAGGGCCGGGACGTCGTCGATATGGACCTCGCCCTCGGGGACGGTGCCGAGGGTGTCGGCGAGGACGCGTTCCTTGCCGGCGTTCTTCGCCGCGGCGGCCGCGGGGTCGGCGAGGGCGGCGCCGTCGCCGCCGCCGAGCAGGTTCGTGCCCGACCAGGCCCGTACGTTCAGCGCCCGCTGCGCGAACATCGGGCCCAGCACGGCCCGCAGCAGTGTCTGTCCGGTCTTGCCGTCCCGGCCCGCGTACGGCAGGCCGCTGCGCTCGGCCTCGCGGGCGGCGACGGGGTGGTGCATGCCCTCGGACGGGGTGAAGTTGACGTAGGGGCAGCCCGCGCGCAGGGCCGCCAGTGCATACAGGGTGCTGGCGGGCAGCGGGGTGCCGAGCCCCGCGGACGCCGGTTCCGTGGAGGCGACGTTCACCACGACCGCCCGCTCCAGTTCATGGCGGTGCACGAAGTCGCGTATGTCGTCGGCGAAGGCCGCGATCAGTTCGGCCTCGCTCCTGGTGTCTCCGGGGGCGGGGCCACCGGGCCTGATCTCCCGGTCGGCGGCGGCGAGTTCGGCGGCGACGGCGGTGGCGACTCCGGGCGGGAGGACGCCGCCGGCGGTCAGGGTCTCGGCGCGTTTGGGCAGGGGGCAGTCGAGGGTGTCGTGGCCGCCGAAGACGAGGTCGGCCAGCGCGGGCAGGCCGCTGTCGGTGAACGCCGGGGTCTCGCTCACCATGCCGGTGGGCGGGTGCAGTCCCGCGGTGACGGCGGCGCACCCCGTGACGACGGTGGTGGCGACGGAACCTCGGGCTCCGATCAGCCACACTCCCACACGCGGTCGGGAGAGGGACGCGGACATGGGCAGCCTCCTTGTCGTGCTTGTCGTGCGCGAACCCCGGGGGGAGGACAAAGACGGCGGGCGGGGGTCCGGCGTCCCCCGCCCGCCGCCGCTCAGCCGCCCGTGGTGGGCAGTTCCTTCAACTGGATGTTGCGGAAGGAGACCTGGTCGTCGGCGCCGTGGTTCTGGAGGCCGATGTGACCGTCGGTCAGGCTCCGCTGGGGGTCCTTGTTCGTGAAGTCGTTGATCTTGACTCCGTTGAGGAACACCTGGAGCCGTTCGCCCTGGACCTTGATCTCGTAGGAGTTCCACTGGCCGGGCGGACGCAGGACCTGGTCACGGGCCTTGATGTTCGCCGACTTGAACGAGTAGACGGAGCCCGTGGTGCGCTCGGGCGCGTCCGTGGCGTCGATCTGGATCTCGTAGCCCTTGTTCACCGCGGACCAGGGGTCGTCGGAGGCCGGGAAGCCCACGAAGATCCCGGAGTTGTCGTCGCCCTGCATCTTCCAGTCGAGCTTGAGGGAGTACGACTTGAGCTCCTTGGCCTGGTACCAGAGCAGACCCATGCCGCCCTCGGACTCCAGGGTGCCGTCCTTGACGTTGAACTTGCCGGGGCCGGCCTGCTTCCAGCCTTCCAGGGTCTGGCCGTTGAAGATCTTCCGGTAGTCCTTGCTCGGCTTGCAGTCCGCCTTGACCTGGCCGGTGGCGTACTGCAGACCGCCGAGCAGGTGGGCCCGGAAGGCCTCGTCGGCGTAGGACTCCTTGGTGTGGCCGCCGCCGGTGTAGAAGGAGCGGCCGCCGCCGTAGCTCTGGCACCAGGCGATCGGGTGGTCGCCCTTCATGTTCCCGCCCTGGTAGGTGGTCTCATCCAGGGTGGCGAGGACCTTGGCCTGCCCACGCGGGTTGGTGCGGTAGTTGTACCACTCGTCGGTGCGCTCCCAGGCGTCGCCCAGGTGCGCGGTCGAGGGGTGGTCGTGGTCCTCGACGCGGACGGTGGCCTTCTGGATGGCCGGGTGCGAGTCGAAGTAGGCGCCGACGAGGCCGCCGTAGAACTCCCACTCGTACTCGGTGTCGGCGGCGGCGTGGATGCCCATGTAGCCGCCACCGTTCTTGACGTAGTTCTCGAACGCCTGCTGCTGCTCGGCGTTGAGCACGTCACCGGTGGTGGACAGGAACGCCACCGCGTCGTACTTGGCGAGGTTGGTCGTGGTGAACTGCCGGGCCTCCTCGGTCGCGTCGACCGTGATGCCGGCCGGGGCGCCGAGCTCCTTCAGGGCGGCGATGCCGGCCGGGATGGAGTCGTGCCGGAAGCCGGCGGTCTTGGAGAAGACCAGGACCTTCTTGCCGCCCTTGAAGGGCTGCTTGGAGAACTCGAAGTCGTCCACGTCGTACAGCGCGCCCTCGCCGCCCTTGAAGACCAGGTAGATCTCCGTGGTCTTCTTGGGCAGGGACCGCAGCGGTACGTCGACGTTCTGGAAGGTCTCCCAGCCGCCGGTGGGCGGAATGTAGGCGGAGCCGTGCAGCGGTCCGTCGGGCGAGCCGGTGCGCAGTTCGATGAAGCCGCCCGCGCCGCCGGAGGAGGCCCGCACGGTCATCTTCTTCTGCCCGTCGAACCGGTAGGGGGTGAAGGAGATCCAGTCGCCGTCGTTGATGTCGCCGACGGTCTTGCCGCCGTTGGCGCCGGTCTTGTCGATGACGGACACGCCCGACTGGGTGGTGAAGTGCTCACCCTGTCGGTGCAGCGGCTGGAGCACGGCACGGGCGGTGCCGGTCAGGGTCTCCTGGCCGTTCGCCCCGCCGTCGGTGTAGCTGGCGCCGACGACGCCGTAGATGTTGGCGTTCGGGTCGTGGCCGCCGTCACCGGCGGGCGGCGTCAGGGTGCCCTCGCAGCCCATCTCGCTGGTCAGCTCGTGGGCGTGGGAGTCGTGACCGAGGCTGTAGGCGACCTTGACCTTGGAGCAGTCGACGGTCTCCTCGGGGTCGGTGACGGTCACCTTGAACGGCACGGGCTTGCCGAACTCGGCCAGAGCACCGTTGCCCGGGATGTCGATCTTCACCTTGGGCTCGGTGTTGCCGACCACGATCCGGGCGCTGGCGTTGCCGGTGTTGCCCTCGGGGTCCTTGGCGGTGAAGGTCGCGGTGTAGGTGCCGACCTTCTTGTACTGGTGGGTGGGGGTGAGACCCTCGCCCTTCGTGCCGTCGCCGAAGTCCCAGCTGTAGGTGAGGTCCGGGGAGTCGGCGTCCTTGGCGGAGGCGGTGAACTTGACCTTCAGGCCGGCCGCACCGGACGTCTTGTCGGCGCTCACCTCGGCGATCGGCGAGAAGCCGTCCTCGGCGTTCTCGATCCGGTACAGCGCGGAGTGCTCGTCGCCCTGGAACCAGGAGATGCCGTAGTCGAGGACGTAGAGCGCGCCGTCGGGGCCGAACTCCATGTCCATGATCTGGGTGCCGGTCCACGGGAAGTCGTTGATCTTCGCTACGGTGCCGTCCTCGTTCTGCTCGATCCGCTTGATCCAGCGGCGGCCGAACTCACCCGCGAAGAAGTCGCCGTCGTAGGCCTCGGGGAACTTCACCTTGGAGTCGAGGTCGGGGTCGTAGCGGTAGACCGGGCCCGCCATCGGGGACTCGGAGCCGCTGCCGAACTCGGGCACGGAGCCGCCGTCGTACGGGATCCACGCGGCCTGCGCGGGTGGCAGGTCGGTGAGGCCGGTGTTGTACGGCGAGGTGTTCTTCGGGGCGGCGCAGTCGAACTTCTCGCCGGAGGTGCCGGTGGCGAAGTCGTAGTCGACGTAGGCGTCGTTGTTGCCGGTGCAGAACGGCCAGCCGAAGTTCGCGGCCTTGGTGACCTTGGCGAACTCGACCTGTCCTGCCGGGCCCCGGCTGGGGCTGGCGGCGCCCGCGTCGGGCCCGTAGTCGCCGACGTAGACGACGCCGGTCTTGTCGTCGACGCTCATCCGGAACGGGTTGCGGAAGCCCATCGCGTAGATCTCGGGACGTGTCTTCTCGGTGCCCGGCGCGAAGAGGTTGCCCGCCGGGACGGTGTACGAGCCGTCCTCGGCGACCTTGATCCGCAGGAGCTTGCCCCGAAGGTCGTTGGTGTTGCCGGAGCTGCGGCGGGCGTCGAAGGCGGGGTTGCGGCCCTCGCGGTCGTCGATCGGCGTGTAGCCGTCGGACGCGAAGGGGTTGGTGTCGTCGCCGGTCGACAGGTAGAGGTTGCCGGCCGCGTCGAAGTCGATGTCGCCGCCGACGTGGCAGCAGGTGCCGCGGGAGGCCGCGACGTCGATGACCTTCTTCTCGCTGGCCGTGTTGAGCGTGCCATTGGCGTTCAGCGTGAAGCGGGAGAGGCGGTTGACGCCGTCGAATTTCTTGAACTCCTCGGCGGTGCCGGTCTCCGGGGCGTCGCCCACGGGGGTGTCGAGCGGCGGGGCGTAGTAGAGGTAGATCGCCCGGTTGTTCTCGAAGTCCGGGTCGATGCCGACGCCTTGGAGGCCCTCTTCGTCGTGGCTGTAGACGTCGAGCTTGCCGGCGATCTTGGTGACGCCGCCCTGGTCGGTGAGGCGCAGTGTGCCGTCGCGCGAGGTGTGCAGGACGCTGCGGTCCGGGAGTACGGCGAGCGACATCGGCTCGCCCATCTCGGGTTCGCCCTTGGCGAGCGGTACCTGCTGGAACTGTCCCTCGGCCGCCGGTTCGTCGTGTTCCGGGTGGCCGGGGTGGGCGCCGGCGACGGTCGCCGGGGTGCCCACGGCCAGGAGCAGGCCGGTGAACAGGGCG
This sequence comes from Streptomyces sp. NPDC111606, assembly GCF_055656945.1. NCBI lineage: Bacteria > Bacillati > Actinomycetota > Actinomycetes > Kitasatosporales > Streptomycetaceae > Streptomyces > Streptomyces sp. NPDC111606. The sequence goes on along the minus strand of NZ_JBVKBY010000003.1, from coordinate 252,299 downwards.
ACGGCGGTGCGAAGTCTGGGGCGCGGGGTGCGGGTGCTGCGGAGCCTGGTTCTGTGCACGAAGTCCCTCCGGGAACGGGTGGGCCGTACGGGGTGGGTGCGAAGACGTGCGGTGCGGGCGCCGGGGTGCGCCGTCACCCCGGAGGTGGCTGTGCCGTGAACACTTCTGTGTGCCATGAACAGTTCTGCGTGTGTCCTGAACACTTCAGGGACGGTAACCGCGTCCGTCCGGGGCGAACACCCCTTGCGTCAGACTCGGTTGAACTTTCTCCCGTCAAAGGACAAAGCAGCATCTGGGCAGGTCGGAGGGGGGACCGGCGGTGCTGCCGGTCCCCGTCCCCGACCAGCGCCGGGTGCGTGGTTCAGTTGTTGAACGCGGCGTCGAAGGACGCGCTGGGCGGCTCGAAGTCGTACGCCTTGAGACGGGTCAGCGCCTCGGGGGCACCCTGGAGCCGGTCCATGCCGGCGTCCTCCCACTCGACGGAGATCGGGCCTTCGTAGTCGATGGAGCGCAGCATCCGGAAGACGTCCTCCCAGGGGACGTCGCCGTGTCCGGCCGACACGAAGTCCCAGCCGCGGCGCGGGTCGCCCCACGGCAGGTGTGAGCCGAGGCGGCCGTTGCGGCCGTCGAGGCGCTTGCGGGCCTCCTTGCAGTCGACGTGGTAAATGCGGTCGCGGAAGTCCCACAGGAACCCGACGGGGTCGAGGTCCTGCCACACGAAGTGCGACGGGTCGAAGTTCAGACCGAAGGCGGGGCGGCCGCCGACGGCCTCCAGGGCCCGCTGTGTCGTCCAGTAGTCGTAGGCGATCTCGCTCGGGTGGACCTCGTGCGCGAACCGCACGCCCTCGGAGTCGAAGACGTCCAGGATGGGGTTCCAGCGCGTCGCGAAGTCCTCGTAGCCGCGTTCGATCATCGACTCGGGCGCGGGCGGGAACATGGCGACCAGGTGCCAGATCGCGGAGCCGGTGAAGCCGATCACCGTGTCCACGCCGAAGGCGGCCGCGGCACGCGCGGTGTCCTTCATGCGGGCGGCGGCACGCTGCCGGACCCCTTCCGGGTCCCCGTCGCCCCACACCTCGACGGGCAGGATGGCCTGGTGGCGCTCGTCGATGATGGCGTCGCAGACGGCCTGGCCGACCAGGTGGTTGGAGATCGCCCAGCACTTGAGGCCGTACTTGTCGAGCAGTGCCTTCCTGGAGTCGATGTACGACGGGTCCGCGAGGGCCTTGTCGACCTCGAAGTGGTCGCCCCAGCAGGCGAGTTCGAGTCCGTCGTAGCCGAAGTCGCGGGCGAGCCGGCAGACCTCCTCCAGCGGCAGGTCGGCCCACTGGCCGGTGAACAGCGTGAACGTACGCGGCATGCGCGTCAGCCTCCTCAGACCGCTATCGGGGTGTAGACGGCGTTCTTCTCGGCGCTCTCCTCCACCGCCGCCAGTACGCGCTGAACCTGCAGCCCGTCGGCGAAGGAGGGTTCGGGCTGCCTGCCCTCGGCGACCGCGTGGACCAGGTCGCGGGCCTGGTGGACGAAGGTGTGCTCGTAGCCGAGGCCGTGGCCCGGGGGCCACCAGGCGTCCAGGTAGGGGTGGTCGGGTTCGGTGACGAGGATGCGGCGGAAGCCCGCGTGGGCTCCGGGTTCCGTACCGTCGTGGTAGGCGAGTTCGTTGAGGCGTTCCAGGTCGAAGGCGATCGAGCCGAGCTCGCCGTTGAGTTCGATGCGCAGGGAGTTCTTGCGGCCGGTGGCGTAGCGGGTGGCCTCGAAGGACGCGAGGGCGCCCGACGGGAGGCGGCCGGTGAAAAGGGCGGCGTCGTCGACGGTGACCTGGCCGGACCCGTTGGCGGAGACGGCGGACAGGCCACTCGTGGCGCCGCCGGGCAGCGGGCGCTCCCGTACGAAGGTCTCCGTCAGGGCCGACACCCCGGTCAGCCGCTCCCCTGCCAGGTACTGCGCGAGGTCGATGATGTGGGCGCCCAGGTCGCCGAGCGCGCCCGAGCCGGCGAGTTCCTTGCGCAGCCGCCAGGTCAGCGGGAACTCGGGGTCGACCAGCCAGTCCTGAAGGTACGTCACGCGCACGTGCCGCAGCGCGCCCAGGCGGCCCTCGGCGACCATGCTGCGGGCCAGGGCGGTGGCCGGCAGCCGCCGGTAGTTGAAGCCGACCATCGCCACCTGGCCACGCGCGAACGCCTCTTCGGCCGCCCGCGTCATCGACGTGGCTTCCTCGACCGTGTTGGCGAGGGGTTTCTCGCACAGGACGTGCTTGCCGGCGGCCAGGGCCGCGAGGGCGATCTCGGCGTGGCTGTCGCCGGGGGTGCAGATGTCGACGAGGTCGACGTCGTCCCGTTCGACGAGGGCACGCCAGTCGGTCTCGACGGACGCCCAGCCGTGCCGGTCGGCCGCCGCCCGCGCGGCGGCGGCGTCCCGGCCGCAGATCACGGCCTGAACCGGGTTCAGCGGCAGGTCGAAGACACGGCCCGCGGTGCGCCAGCCCTGGGAGTGTGCGGCGCCCATGAAGGCGTAGCCGACCATTCCGACGCGCAAGGGTGGCTTACCTGCTTCGGTCCCTTCTGACTGCTGCTGCGGCTGTCCCATGTGGGTGTCCTCCTCGTCCTGGTCGGGGTGGCGCACGTGGGGGGTGCGGGCGGAACGGATCACTTGAAGCCGGTGGACATGTACTGGTCGACGTTGGCCTTGTCGACGACCGCCGAGTAGAGCGTGATCGAGGCCGGGATCTCGAACTCGGCCATGCCGCTCACGCCCTTGCCCTGGCCGAGCGCGCGGGCCAGGTCGATGGCGGACGCGGCCATGGTCGGCGGGTACAGGACGGTGGCCTTGAGGACGCCGTCGTCCTGCTTGATCGCCTGGAAGGCGGACAGGGCACCGGCGCCGCCGACCATCAGGAAGTCGTCGCGCCCGGCCTGCTCGATGGCCCGCAGCGCGCCCACGCCCTGGTCGTCGTCGTGGTTCCAGAGCGCGTCGAACTTCGACTGGGCCTGCAGGAGCTGGGCCATCTTGGCCTGTCCGGACTCGACCGTGAACTCGGCGGCCTGGCGGGCCACCTTCTGGATGTTGGGGTAGTTCTTCAGCGCGTCGTCGAAGCCCTGGGTGCGCTGCTTGGTGAGTTCCAGGTTGTCGAGGCCGGCGAGTTCGATGACCTTGGCGCCGGACTTCCCCTTGAGCTTCTCGCCGATGTAGTGGCCGGCGTTGAGGCCCATGCCGTAGTTGTCGCCGCCGATCCAGCAGCGGTACGCCTGCGGGGTGTTGAAGATCCGGTCGAGGTTGATGACCGGGATGTTGGCGCGCATCGCCTTCAGGCCGACCTGGGTGAGCGCCTTGCCGTCGGCGGGCAGCACCACCAGCACGTCGACCTTCTTGTTGATCAGCGTCTCGATCTGGCCGATCTGTGCGGCGGTGTCGTTGGAGCCCTCGGTGATCTCCAGGGTGACGTCCGAGTACTTCTTGGCCCGGCTCTTGGCGTTGTCGTTGATGGCGTTGAGCCAGCCGTGGTCGGCCTGCGGTCCGGCGAAGCCGATGGTGACCTGCTTGCCGGGCTTGTCGTCGGCGGCCGGCTGATCGTTCGCGGCCGGCTCGTCCTTGGACTCGTTGCTCGTGCAACCCGTGAGGAGAGCGCCGGCTCCTATGGCGGCGGATCCGAACAACAGTCCTCTGCGACTGGTGAGTTCTGGCATGACGGTGAACCCTTTCCTCAGGTCGTGCGAAGCGGAAGCGGGACGACCCTCAGGTCGTGCTTGCGGTACGGCGCTGGACCAGCACGGCGGCGACGATGATCGCGCCCTTGGCGATCTGCTGGACGTCGCTCTGCAGGTTGTTCAGGGCGAAGATGTTGGTGATCGTGGTGAAGATCAGGACGCCGAGGACGGAGCCGACGATGGTGCCGCGGCCTCCGGTGAGCAGGGTGCCGCCGATGATCGCGGCGGCGATGGCGTCGAGTTCGTAGAGGTTTCCGTTGGTGTTCTGACCGGAGCCGGACAGGATGATCAGCAGGAAGGCGGCGATGCCGCAGCACAGTCCGGACAGGAGATAGAGGTAGAGCCGCTGGCGGCGGACGTCGATGCCGGCGAGCCGGGCCGCCTCCGCGTTGCCGCCGACGGCGACCGTGCGCCGCCCGAAGGTCGTGCGGTTCAGGACCAGCCAGCCGATGACCGTCACGACCGCGAACACCATGACCAGGGGCGGGATGCCGAGGACGTATGCGTCGCGCTCGCCGAGGTCGAGTACCGAGGGAATGGTGACGATCTGCGTCTTGCCGTCGGTGATCTGGAGAGCCAGCCCGCGTGCGGAGGCCAGCATGGCGAGGGTGGCGATGAACGGGACCATCGCGCCGTACGCGATCAGCATCCCGTTGACGAGCCCGCACCCCACGCCGACGATCACCGCCGTGAACAGGATGCCGGCGAAGCCGTACTCCTGGGTCGCGACGGTCGTCGCCCACACCGAGGCGAGCGCGACGATCGCGCCGACGGACAGGTCGATGCCGCCGGAGACGATGACGAAGGTCATGCCGACGGTGACGACGCCGATCACGGAGGCCTGGGTGAGGACGAGTTGGAGGTTGCGGGTGTCCAGGAACTCGTCCGGTTTGGTGATGCCGCCGATGATGATCAGTGCGGCGAGAACGCCGAGCAGGGAGAGCGTGCGCACGTCGGCGCGGGCCATCAGGCCCCGCCATGCGGGCGCTGCGCCGGCCGAGGGCACCTTGCCGGTGCTGTCCCGCGGCGGTGAGGCGTGCTGCGTCATGACGCCGGGCTTCCTTCCATGACGAGGTCGAGTACGCGGTGTTCGTCGAGTTCGCGCGCGGGAGCGGTGTGTACGACACGGCCCTCACGCAGCACCAGGACGCGATCGGCGAGGCCCAGCACTTCGGGCACTTCACTGGAGACCAGGAGCACGGCGAGGCCTTCGTCGGCCAACCGCCGGACCACGGCATACAGCTCGGCGCGGGCGCCGACGTCGACGCCGCGGGTGGGTTCGTCGAGCAGCAGGACGCGGCAGCCGCGCAGCAGCCAGCGGGCCAGCACGGCCTTCTGCTGGTTGCCGCCGGAGAGCGTGCGCACGGGCACCGAGGGGTTGTCGGGCCGCAGCGACAGTTCGCGGGTCGCGGCCCGGGCCGCCCCCAGTTCGGCGGCCCGGTCGATCCAGCCGCCGCGCGAGAAACGGGACATGGACGAGACCGACACATTGCGGGTGACGGACTCCAGCATCAGCAGCGCCTGCGCCTTGCGCTCCTCGGGGGCGAGCCCGAGCCCGGCGCGCACGGCAGCCCGCACGCTGCCCGACCTCAACGCCTTCCCGTCCACGAGGACTTGACCGGCGGTGGGCTTCCTGGCCCCGTAGATCGTCTCCAGGATCTCCGAGCGCCCCGAGCCCACCAGCCCGGCGAGCCCGACGATCTCCCCGGGCCGCACGGTCAGGTCGAGCGGCTCGAACTCGCCGTCCCGGGCGAGTCCCCGCACCTCCAGCAGCGGCTCCCCGGCCGCGGCGGCATCCTGCGCCGGCCGCTCGGGGAAGACGTACTCGACGTTGCGCCCCGTCATCATGGCCACGACCTCGCGCGTCGGCGTGGTCTTCGCGGGGAGCCCGCCCGCGACCGCCCGCCCGTCCTTCAGCACGGTCACCCGGTCGCCGATCCGGCGGATCTCCTCCAACCGGTGCGAGATGTAGACGACGGCGACTCCGGCGGCGGTGAGGTCGCCGACGATGCGGAAGAGGTTGTCGACCTCGTCCGGGTCCAGGGCCGCGGACGGCTCGTCCATCACGATCAGCCGTACGTCGTGGGAGAGCGCCCGTGCCATCGAGACGATCTGCTGCTGGGCCGCCGACAACTCCCCGACCAGGCGGGCGGGGTCGATCTCGGGATGCCCAAGTCGCTTGAGCAGCTGGGCTGTCGACGTCCGCGCGATCTTTGCGCGTACGACGAACCCGGCGGCCGTGGGTTCATGGCCCAGGTGGACGTTCTCGGCGACCGACAGGTGCTCCACCAGGTCGAGTTCCTGGTAGATGGTGGCGATGCCGAGGCGCATGGCGGCGATCGGCGAGCGGAGGGTGACCTCCTCGCCGCGCCAGCGGATGGTGCCGGTGTCGGGCTGGTGGGCGCCGGCCAGGACCTTGATGAGCGTGGACTTGCCCGCGCCGTTCTGACCGAGCAGACAGTGCACTTCACCGGCCTGGACGTCGAGGTCGACGCCGTCGAGGGCCCGGACTCCGGGGAACAACTTGGTGATGCCGGACATGCTGAGCAGGGGTGGTTCTGATGCCATGAGGTCCCCTTGGCGGGCGTGCGGGCCGGTTCAGGGCAGGGCGGAGCGAAACGCGGTGCTGTGCGGGGCAGAGCAGGGCGGTGCGAAGTGCTGTGCGGGTGAGCCGTACGACGTAGGTGGCTTACGCGGGTGAGAACAGGTGGTCGCTGATGAGCCGGGCCGCGCCGATGACTCCGGCGGTGGGGCCCAACTCCCCCAGGACGATCGGCAGGTTGCCGGTCGCCAGGGGCAGCGACTGGCGGTAGACCTGGGTGCGGATCGCGGCGAGCAGGTTGTGGCCGAGGCCGGTCACCCCGCCGCCGATCACCACCAGGCCGGGGTTGAAGAAGCTGACGAGTCCGGCGATGACCTGGCCGACGCGGTTGCCGCCCTCGCGGATCAGGTCGAGCGCGGCGGCGTCGCCCGCGGCGGCCGCGGCGGCGACGTCGACGGCGGTCAGCGTGCCGTTCGCCTCCAGCCGCGAGGCGAGTTCCTCCGACCGTCCCTGCTGGGCCGCCTCGACGGCGTCCCGGGCGAGGGCAGACCCGCTGAAGTGGGCCTCCAGACAGCCCCGGTTGCCGCAGGCGCAGGGGCGGCCGTCGGGCACGGCCTGGATGTGCCCGATGTCGCCCGCGCTGCCCGTGACGCCCCGGTGGACATCGCCCCCCGCGACGATGCCGCAGCCGATGCCGGTGCCGATCTTGATGCAGAGGAAGTCACCCACGGAGCGTGCCACGCCCGCGTGCTGCTCCCCCATCGCCATGAGGTTCACGTCGTTGTCGACCATGACCGGGCAGCCGAGTTCCTGGCTGAGCGCCTCCCGCACGGGGAAGCCGTCCCAGCCCGGCATGATCGGCGGGGCCACCGGTACGCCCTCGGGGAAGCGGACCGGTCCGGGGACGCCGATGCCGGCGCCGTCGTACCCTTCCGCGAGCCCCGAGGCCCTCAACTTCGCCGCCATGGAGAGGACTTGCTCGAAGACCGCGACCGGGCCCTCGCGGACGTCCATGGGCTGGTTGACATGGCCGAGGATTTCCAGCTCGGCGTTGGTGACGGCGACGTCGACCGAGGTCGCGCCGATGTCGACGCCGAGGAAACGCAGCCCGGGATTGAGCCGGACGTTGTGGGAGCGGCGGCCACCGCGCGAGGCGGCGAGTCCGTCGGCCACGACCAGTCCGGTCTCCAGCAGGCGGTCCACCTCCACGGCCAGCTTGGACCGCGAGAGGTCGATCTGATCGCCGAGCTGGGCCCGGGAGTTGGGCCCGCCGTCGCGCAGCAGCCTGAGCAGCTTGGCCTGATGGGCGTTCGCGGGTCGCGCCGTCATGCGTCTCACGAGCCCCTCCCCGCCTCAATCGGCCTGTGCGCGCCGGGTTTCGGCCACTTCCGCAGCCTGCTTTCGAGGGGAACGTAGCAGCGGGCGCCGGGACTGGGAAGAAGTTGCGCAGAGATTGCCATCAACTTTCTCCACTCACAGGACAAAGACGAGATCGGTACGTGCCGGCCATCGATCGTCTTTGTGGGCCCAGGGCGCGCAAGTGCCGCGCGAACGAAGCCGGTTGGCTACCCTGTCCCTCCAGCAGCAGTGCTTTGGGGGGAGCGCGGATGACTCAGGGAACCTCGTCCGACGAACCGGTATCGACGCAGGCCGCGGACAGCGCCGACGGCACGCCGTCACCATCTGTTCCCGCCATGCCGCCCCTGCCCGTCCCCGCCACTCCCCCGAGGTCCGGACGTTCGTCGCCCGACACCGGGCCCGGCTATGCGATGCGCGTGGCGAACGGGTCACACGGCTGGTACCACAACGCCGCCATCAGGGCCCGCCGCAACTTCCGGCTCACCGAGACCCTGCTGCTGCTCGTCTCCGCCTCGATCCCCGTCTCGGCGGTCATCTCACCCGGGACCGCCCAGGTGCCCGCGATCCTGGGCGGCGTCGTCGTGGTGATCACCGGTCTGCGGTCCGTCTTCCACTGGCAGGATGACTACCTGCGCTTCAGCGAGGCCCGCGAGGCGGTCGAGGCGGAACGCCGCCTCTACTACACCGGCGCCGAGCCGTACGCCGACCCGGGGACCCGGGACCGCATGCTCGCCGCCAACGTCACCCGCATCGAGCAGCGGGAGATGGGCACGTGGATCCAGCTCGCGAGTCCGCGCACGGATGCCACGGGGAACAACGGGCAGTACTGAACCCCGCGGCAGCGATCAGGACTTGCCCCGGTCGTGATACGACCGTCGCGTGTGCTCGGTGTGCTCCCGCATCAGCTGCGTGGCGCCCTGCTCGTCCCGGTCGGTGATCGCGGCGATCATGCCGCGGTGCTCGATCCAGGACTGCTGCCCGCGCTGACGGGCGACCGGCGTGTAGTACCAGCGCACCCGCCGGTCGACCTGGGCCGCCAGCTCGGCGAGGACCGCGTTGCCCGCGAGCTCCATGATCTTCGCGTGGAAGCGGGCGTTGAGGGCGACGGCGGCGTCCACGTCATCGGCGGCGACGGCCTTCTCGCCCTCCGCGCACAGCTTCTCCAGGGCCGCGATGCCGGCGCTGTCGGCGTGGGCGGCGGCGAGGCGGGCCGCCTCGGCCTCCAGCAGGGTGCGGACGGTGAGGAGCTGGTCGGCCTCCTCCTCCGTCGGCTCGTGCACGAACGCGCCCTGCGCGGGCCGTAGATCGACCCAGCCCTCGGTGTTCAGCCGCTGCAGCGCCTCGCGCACCGGCTGTCGGGACACACCGAGATGACCTGCCAGTTCGCTCTCGACCAGATGCTGGCCGGGCTGGAGGGCGCGGGTCGTGATGAGTTCGAGCAGCGCCTCGTAGACGCGGTCGCGCAGCGGGCCGGGCCGTTCGAGCTTGGGCACCGCACCCTGCGGCAGTCCTGTCGACAACATCGGTCCCCTCCTGGGCGCACACCGGGCGACTGCGTCGGGTAGCCGACCGTCACGGAAAGCCAGTATCAATTGTCTTTCGTCTACAGTCTACGGCGCACAAAGGCCAGGGAACCGGGGAGTTGGCCACATCACACCCGCATCACACCCGCATCAGGGGCAGCGCACGACCTGCCCCGCGTACGACAGGTTGCCGCCGAAGCCGAAGAGCAGCACCGGATCCCCGGACGAGATCCGCCCCTGTTCCACGAGCTTGGACAGCGCCAGCGGAATGCTCGCCGCCGAGGTGTTGCCGGACTCGGTCACATCCCGCGCGACCACGGCGTTGACCGCGCCGATCTTCTCGGCGAGGGGCTCGATGATGCGCAGGTTGGCCTGGTGCAGGACGACCCCGGCGAGGTCCGCGGGTGCGAGGCCCGCCCGCTCGCAGGCCCGGCGGGCGATGGCCGGCAACTGCGTCGTCGCCCAGCGGTAGACGCTCTGCCCCTCCTGCGCGAACCGCGCGGGCTGCCCCTCGATGCGCACCGCGTGCCCCATCTCGGGCACCGAACCCCACAGCACCGGCCCGATGCCGGCCTCGGCGGACGCCTCCACGACGGCCGCGCCGGCCCCGTCGCCGACCAGCACACAGGTCGTACGGTCGCTCCAGTCGGTCACGTCGGACATCTTGTCGGCGCCGATCACCAGCGCGCGGGCCGCGGCCCCCGCCCGGACGGCGTGGTCGGCGGTGGCCAGGGCGTGGGTGAACCCGGCGCAGACGACGTTGATGTCCATCGCGGCGGGCGACGGGATGCCGATGCGGGCCGCGACGCGGGCGGCCATGTTCGGGGATCGGTCGATGGCGGTGGAGGTGGCGACCAGGACCAGGTCGATGTCGCCGGGCGCGAGGCCCGCCGTCGCAAGCGCCTTGGCGGCGGCGTGCGCGGCCAGCTCGTCGACGGGTTCGTCGGGCCCGGCGATGTGGCGCGTACGGATGCCCACCCGGGAGGTGATCCACTCGTCACTGGTGTCGACCATGCCCGCCAGTTCCTCGTTGGTGAGCACCCTGGCGGGCTGATAGTGGCCGACTGCGGCGATGCGCGAGCCGTTCATCGATGGTGATCCCCTCGAACATCGGGTAGCGGGATTCACCAGTCTGATCAGTGACTCGCGGGTACGGCTGCAAGTGATGCCACAGGAATCGGGCGCCCGTGTTGTCGGCTTCTATCAGACCATCGGACGCCCGAACACTTCTCGAACGCCTACCCGGTGAACAGCTGCGTCGCCTTTTGTACGAGTTCGTAGAGCCCGTACGCGAGCGGTACCCCCACCCACACCCAGGCGAAGGCGATCAGGCCCCGTCGGCTAGGCGGACTGCTGTCGCTGGACATCTGCGGCCTCCTTCGACGCCGGGGCGGAGGTGGGGGACGGGACGTGGTGGCGGGGGTGGACGGGGCGGACGAGCTCGTTGGCGACGAAGCCGACGGCGAGCAGTCCGATCATGATGAACAGGGACATCGTGTACAGGGCCGAGCCGCCCTTGCCCGCCTCCTCCTGCCGGTCGGCGATCCAGTTCACGATCAGCGGTCCGAGGACGCCGGCCGTGGACCAGGCGGTGAGCAGCCGCCCGTGGATGGCGCCCACCTGGTAGGTGCCGAAGAGGTCCTTCAGATAGGCGGGGATCGTCGCGAAGCCACCGCCGTAGAAGGAGAGGATCACCAGCGCGCACAGGATGAACAGCGGCTTCGACGAATCGCCGGCCAGCGCGATCAGCCCGTACATCAGCGCGCCCACGCCCAGGTAGAGGCGGTAGATGTTCTTGCGTCCGATCAGGTCGGAGGTCGACGACCAGCCGATCCGGCCCGCCATGTTGGCGGCGGACAGCAGGGCGACGAAGCCCGCGGCGGCCGACACCGACACCGGCGTGGAGGTGTTCGCGAAGAAGTCCGTGATCATCGGGGCGGCCTTCTCCAGGATGCCGATGCCCGCGGTCACGTTCATGCAGAGCACGATCCACAGACACCAGAACTGCGGGGTGCGCACGGCGTTACGGGCGGACACCTGCGGTCCGTCGAACACGCCGGGCCCGTCGCCGACCGGCTTCTCGGTGCGCGGCACGCGGACCAGCAGCACGCCGAGCAGCATGAAGACGGAGTACGACAGTCCGTGCACCAGGAACGCCATCGCGATCCCGGAGCTGTCGCTGCCGAACGACTCCAGCATCTGCGCCGACCACGGCGAGGCGATGAGTGCGCCGCCGCCGAAGCCCATGATGGCGATGCCGGTGGCCATGCCGGGCCGGTCCGGGAACCACTTGATCAGCGTCGAGACCGGGGAGATGTAGCCGATGCCGAGGCCGATCCCGCCGACGAAGCCATAGCCGAAAACGATCAGCCAGTACTGCTCGGTGGCCGCGCCCAGCGCGGAGAGCAGGAAGCCGGACGAGAAACAGATCAGGGCGACCGTCATCGCCCAGCGCGGCCCGTTGCGCTCCACCAGCGTGCCGCCGAACGCAGCCGACAGACCGAGCATGACGATGCCGAGCTGGAACGGCAGCGCGCTCTGCGTGCCGCTGAGGCCCAGGGCGGATTCGAGCGGCGGCTTGAACACGCTCCAGGCGTAGGCCTGGCCGATGGACAGATGGACCGACAGAGCGGCGGGCGGAACCAGCCAGCGGCTCCATCCCGGGGGTGCGACCGGTGGACTCATGATCCCGAACGGTAGGGAGCAAGAGGGAGGTTGAGAAGTCGGCACGTCGACCGTATGCGGTGAGCGGTATGCAGCACGCGACGAACGGTCGAACACCGTCCGGGAAGGCACGGGATGGCACGGGAACCTGCGGGTGCGTGCGCGAACCCTTGCTGACCCCCTATCCATACTGTAGACAATATTCCGTCGACAGGATTCGACAGTTCCACTGCTGTCGGACCTTTCCCAGCCACCTCCGCGGTACTCCCTCGACCGAACGGAGCGTTCCGAAGTGAAAGTTGCAGTCCTCGGCGCCGGTGCCATCGGCGCCTACGTCGGAGCCGCGCTCCATCGCGCGGGCGCCGACGTGCACCTCATCGCCCGTGGACCGCATTTGGCGGCCATGAGGCAGCACGGAGTGCGGGTGCTCAGTCCGCGCGGCGACTTCACCGCCCGCGCACACGCGACCGACGACCCGGCCGAAGTCGGTCCGGTCGACTACGTCTTCCTCGGCCTGAAGGCCAACTCGTACGCGGCGTGCGGGCCGCTCATCGAGCCCCTGCTGCACGACACCACGGCGGTCGTGGCCGCCCAGAACGGCATCCCCTGGTGGTACTTCCACCGCCACGGCGGCCCCTACGAGGGCTACCGCATCGAAAGTGTGGACCCGGACGGCGCGGTCAGTGCGGTGCTCGCGCCCGAACGGGCCATCGGCTGTGTCGTGTACGCCGCGACCGAGCTCGAAGGGCCCGGTGTCGTACGGCACTTGGAAGGCACCCGGTTCTCCGTCGGCGAGCCCGACCGCAGCGTGTCCAAGCGCTGTCTGGACCTCGGCGAGGCGATGATCGCCGGTGGCCTGAAGTGCCCGGTCGAGCCGGACCTGCGCAACGACATCTGGCTCAAACTGCTCGGCAACATCTCCTTCAACCCGATCAGCGCGCTGGCCCGCGCCACCATGCGGCAGATGTGCCTGCACGGCGGCACCCGCAAGGTCATCGAGATCATGATGACCGAGACGCTCTCGGTCGCCGAGGCCCTCGGCTGCGAGGTCGGCGTCTCCATCGAGCGCCGCCTCGCGGGCGCCGAGCGGGTCGGCGACCACCGCACCTCCACGCTCCAGGACCTGGAGCGCGGCAAGCCGCTCGAACTCGACGTACTCCTCGCGGCGGTCGTCGAGTTGGCGGAGATCACCGGCGTGGAGGTGCCCACCCTGCGCACCGTGCACGCCATCTCGGACCTGCTCGCGCTGAGGAGCGCCGCATGAGGAGCGCCGTATGAGCAAACGCGACCGTACTCCGAAGACGTACACCAGGCTGACGCACCCGCTCGTCCGGGACTCCCGCGACGAGCCGTTCCGGCGGGCGAGCTGGGAGGAGGCGCTGGAGCGCGCGGCCCGCGGCCTCGCGGCGGCCCGCGGCGCGTTCGGCATGTTCTCCTGCGCCCGGGCCACCAACGAGATGAACTACATCGCGCAGAAGTTCGCCCGCGTCGTGATGGGCACCAACAACGTCGACTCCTGCAACCGCACCTGCCACGCGCCCAGCGTGGCCGGCCTGTCGGCGGCCTTCGGCTCGGGCGGCGGCACCTCCTCGTACGAGGAGATCGAGCACACCGACGTCATTGTGATGTGGGGCTCCAACGCCCGCTTCGCGCACCCGATCTTCTTCCAGCACGCGCTGAAGGGGATCAGGAACGGCGCCCGCATGTACGCCGTCGACCCGCGCCGCACCTCCACCGCAGAGTGGGCGGAGAGCTGGCTCGGGCTGAACGTCGGCACCGACATCCCGATGGCGCACGCGATCGGCCGCGAGATCATCCACGCCGGACTGGCCAACGAGGCCTTCGTCCAGCGGGCGACCAGCGGCTTCGAGGAGTACAAGGCGCTCGTCGAGCCGTGGACGCTGTCCCTCGCCGAGAAGGTGACGGGCGTACCGGCCGCCGCCATCCGCGAGCTGGCCCACGCCTATGCCCGCGCCGAGCGCGCGCAGTTGTGCTGGACCCTCGGCATCACCGAGCACCACAACGGCACCGACAACGTGCGCGCCCTGATCAACCTGTCCCTGCTGACCGGGCATGTCGGCCGCTACGGCAGCGGGCTCCAGCCCCTGCGCGGGCAGAACAACGTGCAGGGTGGCGGCGACATGGGCGCCATCCCCAACCGCCTCCCCGGCTTCCAGGACATCCTGGACTCCGACTCCCGGCTGAAGTTCGAGTCGGCGTGGGACACCGTCATCCAGCCCCACTACGGCCTCAACCTCACCGAGATGTTCGAGGCGATGGAGGAGGGCACGCTCAAGGCCGTCTACTGCATCGGCGAGAACCCGGCGCAGTCGGAGGCGGACAGCGAGCAGGCCGTACGGCGGATGCGGCAGCTGGACTTCCTCGTCGTGCAGGACATCTTCCTGACGAAGACGGCCGAGCTGGCGGACGTCATCCTCCCGGCCACCGCCGGCTGGGCCGAGACCGAGGGCACCACCACCAACAGCGAACGGCGGGTTCAGCGCGTCCGCCGGGCGGTCACCCCGCCGGGCGAGGCGCGCGAGGACATCGACATCATCTGCGAACTGGCGGCCAGGCTCGGCCACGAGTGGAAGTACGCCGACGCCGAGGCCGTCTGGAACGAGCTCAGGTCGGTGTCGCCGGACCACTACGGGATGACGTACGAGCGCCTGGCGGAGCACCAGGGCATCCAGTGGCCGTGCCCGAGCACGGAACAGCTGGAACCGACCTATCTGCACGGCCGGTTGTGGGAGTCCGACCCGGGCCGGCGCGGGATGCCGGCGCCGTTCGGGATCGTCCAGCACGATCCGCCGGTCGACCTCACCGACGAGGAGTTCCCGATCCGGCTCACCACCGGGCGGCGGCTCGACTCGTACAACACCGGTGTGCAGAGCGGGAGTTTCGCCTCCCCGCTGCGGCGCGGCGAGTTCGTGGAGCTGTGCCCGGAGGACGCCGAGCGGTACGGGGTCGTCGTCGGTGAGGAGGTCCGGGTGAGCTCGCGGCGTGGTTCGGTCGTCGCGCCGGTGTGGGTCGACACCGCGCTGCGGCCCGGGCTCGCCTTCATGACCATGCACTTTCCCGACGAGGTGGACACCAACCAGCTGACGATCGAGGCGAACTGCCCGATCGCGGGGACGGCGGAGTTCAAGGCGTCGGCGATCCGGATCGAGAAGCTCCCCGTCGCGACCATCGTGAGGTGACATAAGTGGACCTGCACTTCGGCGACAGCAAACCGACGGACGACGAACGGGCCGCCGTCGACGCCCTGTTGGGCCCGCCGGAGTCCTCCTGGGAGGGCGCCGACCGCTCCGACGCGGACCTGAGGTGGGCACGGGGCGGCCGGGAGGCCCGGGACCGCCGCGACCTGCTGTTGCCGGGGCTGCACGCGGTCAACGACCGGGTCGGCTGGATCAGCGACGGCGCCCTCGACTACCTGTGCCGGCGGCTGACCGTGCCCCCGGCGGAGGCCTACGGCGTCGCCACCTTCTACGCCCTGTTCTCGGTCAAGCCGCGCCCCGCCACCGTGCTCCACGTCTGCACGGACCTCGCGTGCGCGGCCGCCGGAGCGAGCGAGCTGTGCGCCGGGATCGAGGCGCGGCTCGGCCTCGGCAGCGGGGTGAGCGTGCAGCGCAGTCCGTGTCTGGGCCTGTGCGAACGGGCTCCGGCGGCGCTCGCGATCAAGGCCGGGGATCCGGTACGTACGGCGGTCTCGGCGCCGGCGACCGTGCACGACGCCGTCCTCGCCGCGCGCGCGCCGGACTCGGCGCCCAAGGAGCCGCCGGCGGCGCTTGCGGTTCCCCAGGCGGGCGGCGACGAGCTGATCCTGCTGCGCCGGGTCGGAGTCGTCGACCCGGCGTCGCTGGACGACTATCGCGCCCACGGCGGCTACACCGCCCTGCGCCGGGCCTTCGAGCTGGGCCCCGCCGGAGTCATCCGCGAGGTCACCGACTCCGGCCTGGTCGGGCGCGGCGGTGCCGCCTTCCCCACCGGGCGCAAATGGCAGGCCACGGCGTCGCAGCCCGACCATCCCCACTACGTCGTCTGCAACGCGGACGAATCCGAGCCGGGCACGTTCAAGGACCGCGTGATCATGGAGGGCGACCCGTACGCGCTGGTCGAGGCCATGACGATCGCGGCGTACGCCACCGGGGCGCACCAGGGTTACCTGTACCTGCGCGGCGAGTACCCACGCGCCCTGCACCTCCTGGAACACGCCCTTGCACAGGCACGCGCGCGCGGACTGCTCGGTGACGACATCCTCGGCCAGGGATACGCCTTCGACATCGAGATCCGGCGGGGGGCGGGGGCGTACATCTGCGGCGAGGAGACGGCTCTCTTCAACTCCATCGAGGGCTACCGCGGCGAGCCGCGCTCGAAGCCGCCGTTCCCGGTGGAGAAGGGCCTGTTCGGCAAGCCGACGGTCGAGAACAACGTGGAGACGCTGGTCAACGTCCTGCCGATCCTGACCATGGGCGCACCGGCGTACGCGGCGATCGGAACGGGGAAGTCCACCGGCCCGAAGCTGTTCTGCGTGTCGGGGAGCGTCGCACGGCCGGGCATCTACGAGCTCCCGTTCGGCGCGACGCTCGGTGAGCTGCTGGAGCTGGCCGGGGCGCGGGACGGGCTGCGGGCGGTGCTGCTGGGCGGGGCGGCGGGCGGCTTCGTACGGGCCGACGAGCTGGACATCCCGCTGACCTTCGAGGGCACGCGGGAGGCGGGCACCACACTCGGCTCGGGTGTGGTCATGGCCTTCGACGACACGGTCCCGCTGCCCCGGCTGCTGCTGCGCATCGCCGAGTTCTTCCGCGACGAGTCGTGCGGGCAGTGCGTGCCGTGCCGGGTCGGGACCGTCCGGCAGGAGGAGGCGCTGCACCGGATCGTGGAGCGCACGGGTGCGGCGGCCGCCGATGACATCGCCCTGCTCAGGGAGGTCGGCCGCGCGATGCGGGACGCCTCGATCTGCGGTCTCGGGCAGACCGCGTGGAACGCCGTGGAATCCGCCATCGACCGTCTGGGGGCGTACGAATGACCGTGATACCGCTGGGGATCCCGCGCCGGCTGCTGGAGTTCACGATCGACGGGGAGCCGGTGCGCGCTCCCGAGGGTTCGACGATCCTCGACGCGTGCCGGGCCGCCGGAAAGGACGTGCCGACCCTCTGCCAGGGCGACACGCTCACACCCAAGAACGCCTGCCGGGTGTGCGTCGTCGAGGTGGAGGGCTCCCGCACCCTGGTCCCGGCCTGCTCCCGCAGGGCCGAGCCCGGCATGGAGGTCCGTACCGACACGGAACGGGCCCGTCACAGCCGTAAGGTCGTCCTCGAACTCCTCGCGTCCTCGGTCGACTTGTCGACGACTCCACAAGTCGCTGAATGGATCAAGGAGTACGAGGCGAAACCGGACCGCTTCGGCCCGGACGCGGCCCGCCTCAACGAGGAACCCAAGGTCGACAACGATCTGTACGTGCGCGACTACGACAAGTGCATCCTCTGCTACAAGTGCGTGGACGCCTGCGGCGACCAGTGGCAGAACACCTTCGCGATCTCCGTCACCGGCCGCGGCTTCGACGCCCGGATCGCGGTCGAGCACGACGCCCCGCTGACCGACTCGGCGTGCGTGTACTGCGGGAACTGCATCGAGGTGTGCCCGACGGGGGCCCTGTCCTTCAAGTCGGAGTTCGACATGCGGGCGGCCGGCACGTGGGACGAGTCGGCGCAGACGGAGACGACCACCGTGTGCGCGTACTGCGGAGTGGGCTGCAACCTCACTCTCCACGTGCAGGACAATGAAATCGTGAAGGTCACCTCACCGCACGACAACCCGGTGACCCACGGCAACCTCTGCATCAAGGGCCGCTTCGGCTACCAGCACGTACAGAACCGGGGCTGAGACACGACATGGGACGAGTCACGGAACGACGCAAGGTGATCCGCATCCGGGACGGGGCCGTCTCCACGCGCCCGGACACGCTCGTCGCCGAGGAACCGCTGGAGATCAGACTGAACGGCAAGCCGCTCGCGATCACCATGCGCACTCCGGGCGACGACTTCGCGTTGGCGGCGGGTTTCCTGGTCAGCGAGGGCGTCCTCGCCGAGCAGGACGATCTGCAGAACATCGTGTACTGCGCGGGCGCCACGGTGGACGGCTCCAACACGTACAACGTGGTGGACGTGAGGACCGCGCCGGGCGTGCGGATCCCGGACATCACGCTCGAACGGAACGTCTACACGACCTCGTCCTGCGGCCTGTGCGGCAAGGCCAGCCTCGACGCGGTGCGCACGACGGCCCGCTGGCCGATAGCCGACACTCCCCCGGTCCGGGTCGAGCCCGAACTGCTCGCGAGCCTCCCCGACCGGCTCCGCGCGGCCCAGCGGGTCTTCGACCGGACCGGGGGCCTGCACGCGGCGGCCCTGTTCTCGGAGGACGGCGAGCTGCTGGACATCCGGGAGGACGTGGGCCGGCACAACGCGGTCGACAAGCTGGTCGGGCGCGCCCTTCAGAACGGGGACCTGCCGCAGTCCCGGACGATCCTGCTGGTCTCCGGGCGGGCCAGCTTCGAGCTGGCGCAGAAGGCCGTGATGGCGGGGATCCCGGTGCTCGCGGCGGTCTCGGCGCCCTCGTCGCTCGCGGTGGACCTGGCCGCGGAGACGGGGCTGACGCTGGTGGGCTTCCTGCGGGGCAGCTCCATGAACGTGTACGCGGGCGAACACCGGCTGGCCCTGCGGACCGCGGCCGCCCAGGCCTGACAGGCTCCCCGCGACACGGCGGCGGGGCCCCGACCGGCGGGGAGCGCCCCCTGCGCCGTACAGGGGCCCCGTCTCAGCCCGTGGCTCGCGCACGCGGTCAGCTCCGGGTGCCTGAGATCCGGATCAGCAGGTCCATGAACCGGTCGCGTTCGGCGCGTGACAGCGGGGCGAGAAGCGCGTCATTGGCCTCGCGGGCCGCCTTCTCACAGCGCTCGAGCAGACGCGCACCCGGGTCGGTGAGGGAGACCGCGTTCTTGCGGCGGTCGTTCGGGTCCGGCTCGCGCAGGACGAGACCGGCGGATTGCAGGTCGTTGAGGATCCCGACCAGGTCCTTGGGGTCGAGCTGAACGCCGCGGCCGAGATCCGCCTGCGCCACGGGGGCGAGGTCGCGGACGGCCGAGAGCACCACGTGGTGCCACATCTTCATGCCCTCGGCCGCGAGCGCCTCGGCGACCAGGGAACGCCCCCGGGCCGCCGCTCGGCCGAGCAGCCAGCTGGGGAGGGAGCGGATCGCGGGAAGGGGTGCTTCGGGCATGCCGGCACCCTATCGGGAATTCATTGGACTTCCCCATGACCGACGGCTAGCGTCAGCATCGCTCAAACCGTTGGTGATCCCAATGAATCCTGGAGGTGCGGTGCGCCGCGTCCGCTACGAATCCACCGGCGGCCCCCTGTTCCTGGAGGAGGCCCCCGTCCCGGAACCCGGCCCGGCGAGCTGCTCGTCCGCTGCGAGGCCGTCGGCGTCACGCTCCCCGTGGTCCGCAAGGTCACCGAGACGGCCGACCCCGTCCCGCTGGGCGGCGAGATCGCGGGCGAGGTCGTGGCCCTGGGTTCCGGAGCCGGCCGCTTCCGCACCGGCGACCGCGTGACCGGCCTGTGCTTCGGACACGGATACGCCGACTACGCGGTCCTGCAGGAGGGCATGGCCTCCCCCGTCCCCGACACCGCCACCGCCGTCGACGCGGTCGCCCTCGTCCGCAGCGGCCTGGTGGCGCTCGGCGCACTGGAGGCCGGCCGGCCGCGGCGCGGGGAGGCGGCACTGATCACCGCGGCGGCGAGCGGGGTGGGACACCTGGCCGTGCAGCTGGCGCGGGTGCGGGGCGCGGGACGGGTCGTGGGCGCCGTCTCCGATCCGGCAAAGGCGGACTTCGTGCGCTCCCTCGGCGCCGACGAGGTCGTCACGTACCGGGACGAGGACTGGGGGGACCCCGTCGACTACGTCCTCGACGCCGTCGGCGGCGACCTGCTGGGCCCCGCCCTCGCGGCGCTCACGCCGGGCGGGCGGCTCGTGGCCTACAGTTCGGGCGGCGGGACAATTCAGGCATACGACCTTCTTGTAGGCGCCAAGTCCGTCGTCGGATTCCAGATGGCACGCATCGCCCGAGGCGAGCCGGAGTCGTACGAGCGATGGCGGCGGGAGCTGTGGGAGCTGTTCGAGAAAGGCGCCGTCAAGCCCGCCGTGCACGGGGCGTTCACTCTGGAGGAGGCCCTCGAGGCCCATGTGGCGGTCGAGACGCGGGCCAACCGAGGGAAAGTAGTACTCCATACGTGAGTGACACGTGCACGGTTCTTGTGATGTGTGCGATAGCCCAACTAACGTCTGTGACGCGCACTTTGGACGTGGGATGTCCGAATGTTCGGATGCCTGGACGCATGACCAGACGATGAAGGGGCGGGCCGCACCATGCCTTCAAGAGTTCGCGCACGTCTCAGAGCTGCCCTCGTCGCGGCCGTCGCCACCCTCGCGACGGCCGCGACGTTAAGTCCGGCCGAGTCCCAACCGGCCACCAAGACACCGTCGTTCGAGCAGCAGGTCCTCTTCAAGGCGTCCCAGGATCCCGGGTACGCCTGCTTCCGCATTCCGGCGATCGTGAAGTCCAAGGACGGCACGCTGCTGGCGTTCGCCGAAGGGCGCGTGCTCAACTGCGGCGACGCCGCCGACATCGACATCGTGCTCAAGCGGTCGACGGACGGCGGCCGCACCTGGGGGCCGCTCCAGGTCGTCAACGAGGGCGCCGGCGACACGCACGGCAACCCGGCACCGATCGTGGACCGCGAGACCGGCCGCATCCTGCTGGCGGAAACGTACAACACGGGCCGCACGGACAGCGGCAGCTGCACCGTGCCGTGTGATCGCACCCCTCATCTGCAGTACAGCGACGACGACGGCGCGACCTGGTCGGCGCCGCGCGATCTGAGCGACCAGATACTGCCCGAGGAGTGGAACTCCTGGTATGCCACCGGCCCCGTGCACGGCATCCAGCTCACCAAGGGCAAGCACGCCGGCCGGCTCGTCTTCGGCGTCAACACCGAGACCTGGGACGGCAGTCGGGTCAGCGCCAACCACGCCGCGCTCATCGTCAGCGACGACGGCGGCAACACCTGGAAGGTCGGCGCCACCGACTCCTGGCCCATCTCCGCGGCCGACGGCACCTACCGGCAGAAGCCGTCCGAGGTGACCCTCACCGAGCGCACGGACGGCACGATCCTGATCAGCGGCAGGGAACAGGACGGCACCGATCTCGGCCATCGCAGCCAGACATACAGCCAGGACGGCGGCACCACCTTCACCGGCCCGTTCCGCGACCTTCCGGACCTCTACACGCCCCAGGTCCAGGGAGCCACGCTCCGCCTGGGCAACCGGCTGCTGCTGTCCGCCCCCGGCGACCCGGACCGCCGGCGGACCATGATGGTCAGGTCCTCGTACGACGGCGGCGCCACCTGGGACAGTGCGGACCGCGGCAAGGTCGTCACCACGGACTGGTCGGGCTACTCCGACATGGTGGACGTGGACGCGTCCACGGTGGGCCTGATGTACGAGGGCGGGGCCGTCGACGCGCGCGACGAGATCCGCTTCGCCCGCTTCAACGAGGACTGGCTGGGACCGCGGCGCGGCGCCGATCCGACCACCTTGGACCTCGCCCCCAGCGCACCCCGCGCGAGCGTCCTCGGCGGCCCCGAGGTGACGGACGGAGTGCTGGGCAATGCCTTCGAGTTCGACGGCGACAACGACGCCGTACGGCTGCCGTACCGGTCCCGACTCCCCCTCGGCACCGGCGAGTTCACGGTCTCGCTGTTCTTCCGCTACTCCGCGGCCTCCGGCGAACAGCCGTTCCTGTGGATGGGCGGGATCGGCAGCACCCAGCCCCAGATCTGGCTGCGTGGCGAGCCGGACAGCGACCGGGTGCGCGGCCTGATCACCACCCGGGAGGGGTTCGGGACGGTGCGCACGGCGTCCGTGTGGGCCGGGGACGCCCACAACGACGGCGAGTGGCACCACCTCGCGCTGCGGCGCGGCGGCGGCCGGCTGACGCTGTTCGTCGACGGCAGGGCCATCAGCACCACGGACGTGGCCGGTTCGGTCAGCCGCAACTCGCCGTTCGGCGTGCATGTCGGCCAGCGCATGGACAGCAGGGCGTTCCTCACCGGCGCGATCGACGACGTGCACGTGTGGAACCGGGCGCTCGGCGACGCGGAGCTCACCGCCGCGGCACGGGCCCGCACGACCGGTAGGACTTCGGCCACCTCCGACACCGTCCTGTGGCTGCCCATGGACCAAGTGCGCTGAGGCCACTAACGTCCCGTGCGTGCCCGACGACGCACGAGCACGGCAGCGCACGGGAACCGGCCTCGGCATACTGCTGGCCCTGGTTCTCGCGGCCGTGCTGCTCACCGCCCTCCCGGACGACGGCGAACGGGAGGGCGGTGGCGCGTGTGCACCGCACTCGGTCGCGGCCTGGTCGGCCGACGACAGGCTCACCGGCGAGTTCGCCCGGTACGGCGACAACCCGTCCCGCACCGACGACTGGACCGGCGGCGACGGCACGCACTCGGTACGGCTGCCGGACGGCCGTGTGCTGTGGCTGTTCTCGGACACCTACCTCGGCCAGGTGTACTCGCCGCCCAACCCGTTCGGCGAGTCCCACACCTGGCGGGAGGCGACCGCTCCCCTGGTGCGCAACTCGGCGGTCGTCATGCGCGACGGGCGCCTGGAGCGCACGCTGGCCACGCCGCTCTTCCCCGACCCCGCGCCGAACCAGTGGCGCTGGCCGGTCGCGGCCCGCGTCGAGCCCCGCTCCCCCGGCTCGTCGGAGCGGGTGCTGCGGGTGCTGCTGTGGGTGCGCGCGGCCGGGCAGCCGCCCTGGATCTTCGGCGTGCCCACCGCCACCGAGGTCGCCACGCTCACGCTGCCCGATCTGCGGGTCGAGTCGGTGGTGAAGGTTCTCGACCAGCAGCTGGTGCCTGATCCCTCCCGGCGCGTCCTGTTCGGGACGACGCTGGTCGAGGAGGACGGCTGGACGTATGTCTTCGGCGGCGACGACGGTCAGGCCGCGTCCCGGCCGGCCTCGCACGCATACGTGGCGCGCGTGCCCGAGGGCAGGCTCGCCGAGCCGGCTGCCTGGCGGTACTGGAACGGCTCCGAGTGGGCCGGGTCGGGTGCCCGGCCGCGCGCGGTGCTCGGGGACGGGCAGCGCACGGGGGTGGGGAGTGCCTTCTCGGTGGCGCGGGTGCGGGGGACGTACGTCCTGTTCACGATGGCCGCGGGCACGAAGGGGCTGACGACCGTCACGTCGTACTGGGCGTGCTCCCCCGCCGGCCCTTGGCACGGGCCGACGAAGGACTTCAGCCCGGCGCTGCCGCAGGGCGGCCAGGTCGCCGCCTACAACCCGCAGATACACCCCGAGTTGAGCGACGACGGACGCCTCGTTCTGAGCTACGACGTGAACTGGCTGGAGACGGGCGGCGCGGCGGCGCAGCTCAGCCGGAACGTGTCCCTGTACCGACCGCGGTTCGTGACGCTGCGGGTGGCGCAGACGCGGTGACCGGCTCGGGGGCGGCGCCCTCGGCGTCGCGGGCCTCGGCGTCGCGGGCCTCGGCGTCGCGGGCCCGGCGCTTGGCGATGACCGCGCACACCATCAGCTGCATCTGGTGGAACAGCATCAGCGGCAGGACGGCCAGCGAGGCGTGCGCGCCGAACAGGACGCTCGCCATGGGCAGCCCGGCGGCGAGGGACTTCTTCGAGCCGGCGAACTGGATCGCGATGCGGTCCTCGCGGTCGAAGCGCAGCGCCTTGGCGCCGTACCAGGTCAGCAGCAGCATCACGGCCAGCAGCACCGCCTCGACGGCGAGCAGCCCGCCCAGCCGTAGCGGGCTCACCTGGTGCCAGATGCCCTGGACCATGCCCGCGCTGAACGCGGTGTAGACGACCAGCAGGATCGAGCCGCGGTCGACGAGCCCGAGGACCTTCTTGTGCCGGGTGACGAAGCCGCCGATCCAGCGGCGCAGCAACTGCCCGGCGACGAACGGCACGAGCAGTTGCAGGACGATCTTGACCACCGAGTCGGCGGAGAAGCCGCCCCCGGTGCCGCCGAGCACGGCTGCCGCGAGGAGCGGGGTGATGACGATGCCCACCAGCGAGGAGAAGGAGCCGGCGCAGATCGCCGCGGGCACGTTGCCGCGGGCCATCGAGGTGAAGGCGATCGAGGACTGGATGGTCGACGGGACGAGGGTGAGGAAGAGCAGGCCCTGGTAGAGGGGGTGCGTCAGCAGCACCGGGACAAGCCCGCGAGCCGCCAGCCCCAGCAGCGGGAAGACGACGAAGGTGCAGGCCAGGACGGTGACATGGAGCCGCCAGTGCTTCAGGCCGTCCATCGCCTCACGGGTGGACAGGCGGGCGCCGTAGAGGAAGAACAGGAAGGCGATCGCGGCCGTGGAGGCCCCGGACGCCACATCGGAGGCCGTCCCGCGCGCCGGGAACAGGGCCGCGAGGCCCACGGTCCCGAGCAGCAGCAGGATGTACGGGTCGATCGGCATCCAACGCGGCCATTGCAGGCGTTTCACTGTGCTCCACTACTTCGCTGTCGTACTGGCTGTCGCTTCGCTGAACTTCGGGTTCCCGGCACGGACGTGCCCTCTCCATCGTCCTCCGGCGATCAGCGATCGGGAATCCGGCACACCACTCTGACTGTCATCACGTTCCGCGATAGCCCGCGCTAGGCTCGGGTCATGTACGACCCGTCTCATCTGCGTACGTTCCTCGCGGTGGCCCAGACCCTGAGCTTCACTCAGGCCGCCCGCCGCCTCGGGCTGCGCCAGTCCACGGTCAGCCAGCACGTACGCCGCCTGGAGGACGTCACCGGGCGGCCGCTGTTCACCCGGGACACGCACTCCGTGGAGCTGACCGAGGACGGCGAGGCGATGCTCGGCTTCGCCCGGCGGATCCTGGAGGTGCACGAGCAGGCGACGGCGTTCTTCACCGGCACCCGGCTGCGCGGCAGGCTCCGCTTCGGCGCGTCCGAGGACTTCGTGCTGACCCGGCTGCCGGAGATCCTGGAGGGCTTCCGCCACGACCACCCCGAGGTCGATCTGGAGCTGACGGTCGAACTCTCCGGCACCCTGCACGAGCAACTGGAAGCCGGAAAGCTGGACCTGGTGCTCGCCAAGCGGCGGCCCGAGGACCGGCGGGGCGACCTGGTCTGGCACGACCGGCTGGTGTGGATCGGCGCGGAGCGGCTGCGCCTGGAGCCGGACCGTCCGGTGCCGCTGATCGTCTATCCGCCACCGGGCATCACCAGGGCGCTCGCGCTGGAGGCGCTGGAGCGGCAGGGGCGTGACTGGCGGATCGTGTGCACGAGCGGCAGCCTCAACGGACTGATCGCGGCCGCACGAGCCGGGCTCGGCGTGATGGCGCACTCCCGGGGCCTGATTCCGCCGGGCCTGGTGCGGGTGCCCGACCGGTCCGGGCTGCCGGAACTGGGGCGGGTCGACTTCGTGCTGGTGCACGGCCGGCGACGGACGGCGGCTCAGGGGGCCGCGGATGCGTTGGCGGGGGCGATTCTGGCGGGCGGGGACCGGTTGCACCGCCGTTAGGGCGCGGGGCGCTTCAGCGCGGCGGGCGCTGATACGTCAGCTGCTTCACACGCCGCAGGAACACCGACGACTCCACGTGCTGTACGCCTTCCAGCCGCCCGAGCGGCCCGCTCAGATACGCGTACAGGTCCGCCGTGTTCCGCACCACCGCCGTGGCCACGATGCTGCACGGCCCCGCCGTCGCCGCGGCGTGGGCGATCTCGTCTGGGCGGGCACGGTGACGTTCGTGGCATTCGCTGGGGCCCTGACATACGGGCCGTGCGGGCCGGAAGTCACGGGTGGGGCGAGCCGGGGACGCTGGTGTGGTTCGCCGGTTCGGCGTTGGCGCTGGTCTGCTTCGGGGGTGATGGCGGGCGCGCTCGCCTTCAATGCGGCGGCGTTCGGCGCCATGGCGTACACCTCGATCTGGTTGCAGACCCTGCTGGGGATGAGCGCGGTGCGCGGCGGGGCGGTCTTCCTGTGGCTGTCGCTGGCGTCGTTCGTGGTCGCGGCGGCCGGCGGTCGGCTGCTGCACGGGGTGCCGGCGCGGCTCACCATCGGCGGCGGGCTGCTGCTGATCGGGGCGGGCCAGTACTGCATGGCGGTGCTGGACGCCGGGTCGACGGCAAGTGCCCTGATACCGGGGCTGGTGCTGGTGGGTGCCGGTACGGGGCGGGTGTCGCCCGGTATCGCGGGTGCCGCGCCGGCCGCCGTACCGCCGGAGCGGGCCGGCATGGCGGGCGGTGCCGTGAACACCTTCCGGCAGCTGGGGTACGCGGTGGGCATCGCCCTGTTCGGCACGGTGCTGACGTCGCGGATGTGCGACACGCTGCCCGCGGACGCGGGCCACGCCCTCGCGGGCGGCGGTGCCGGTGCGCTGCGGGACGTCTTCGGGGAGGGCGTGCTGCGCGCCGCGTTCGCAGGCGGGCTCGACGCGGTCGCGGTGGTGGCGGGCTCGACGGCGGCCGTGGCCGGAGTGCTGGTCCTCGCGCTGGTCAGGAGGCCACGCGTGACGAAGACCACGGTGACATCTGCGGGCCCTCGCGCGCTGGCACAGGCAGAGACGGAGGAGACGACGGCACGCAGGGGATGACATGATCAACAGGGCCCGTACCGGGTAGTCGGGTCGTACAGATTCGGTGGAGATTACGGGTCCGAAACTTACTCAACCGTCAGTTTTCTGTCCGACCCTTCCCTATGTGAGCGCATTTTCCGACGCTGACCAGTGCATACCCGAGCGCCCGGCGATTTCCGGCCCCCTCCCGTCCGAAACGCGGGTGGGGTAGCTTTCACGGCGCTGCGCGGAGCGTCAGCCGAGGCCATTCGGAGCGGGGAGCGGGGTTTGCGCGAGTTCACCAACCCTCCGTTTGCGTTGGCACCGCCGGTGGGCGGCCTGGCCGACGTCGTCTTCCAACATGCCCAGGAGGACCCGCTCCATGTCGCCCTCGGGCGCAAGGACGACCACGGGAACTGGCGGGACGTCACCGCCGCCGAGTTCCGGGACGAAGTGCTCGCCCTGGCCAAGGGCCTTCTCGCCCGCGGCATCCGGTTCGGCGACCGGGTCGCGATCATGTCCCGTACCCGGTACGAGTGGACGCTCTTCGACTTCGCACTGTGGACGATCGGCGCCCAGGTGGTTCCGATCTACCCGACCTCCTCGGCCGAGCAGTGCTTCTGGACGCTGTACGACGCCGAGGTGTCGGCGGCGATCGTGGAGCACGAGGACCACGCGATGACGATCGCCACGGTCATCGACCGGCTGCCGCAGCTGCACCAGCTGTGGCAGCTGGACTCGGGCGCCGTGCAGGAGCTGTACGACGCCGGCGCCCACCTCGACGACGAGGTGGTCCACCGCCACCGGCAGGCGGTCACGCCGGACTCGATCGCGACGATCATCTACACCTCGGGCACCACGGGCCGCCCCAAGGGCTGTGTGATCTCGCACGGCAACTTCATGTACGAGACCGACACGGTCATCGAGCGCTGGGAGCCGGTCTTCCACTCCAAGAAGGGCGACGAGGCGGCGACCTTGCTGTTCCTGCCGCTCGCGCACGTCTTCGGGCGGATGGTGCAGGTCGCCGCGATCCGCGGCAAGGTCCGCTTCGGCCACCAGCCGCAGATGAACGCGGCCGCCCTGCTGCCGGACCTCGCCGCGTTCAAGCCGACGTTCTTCCTCGCCGTGCCGTACATCTTCGAGAAGGTCTTCAACGCCTCCCGTCGCAAGGCCGAGAAGGAAGGCAAGTCCGGCCCCTTCGAGAAGGCCGTCGAGGTGGCCGTGAAGTACGCGGACGCCGTGGAGGCCAAGGCGTGGGGCATCGGCCCCGGCCCGTCGGCCGGTCTGCGCATGCAGCACCAGCTCTTCGACAAACTCGTCTACTCCAAGATGCGGGCCGCGATGGGCGGCCGGATCAAGCAGGCCATGACCGGCGGCTCGGCGATGGACCGACGGCTCGGCCTGTTCTTCGCGGGCGCCGGGGTCCACGTCTACGAGGGGTACGGCCTCACCGAGTCCACGGCGGCCGCGACCGCCAACCCGCCCTATCGCACCCGCTACGGCACCGTCGGGCAGCCCATCCCGGGCACGACCGTGCACATCGCGGACGACGGCGAGGTCTGGCTGCACGGCGGCAACGTCTTCCAGGGCTACCTCAACAACCAGAAGGCCACCGACGAGGCCCTGCACGACGGCTGGCTGGCCACCGGTGACCTGGGGTCCCTCGACGAGGACGGCTACCTCACCATCACCGGCCGCAAGAAGGAGATCCTGGTCACGTCCGGCGGCAAGAGTGTCTCGCCGGGCGTGCTGGAGGAGCGCGTCCGCGACCACCCGCTGGTCTCCCAGTGCATCGTCGTCGGCAACGATCGCCCGTACATCGCGGCCCTGGTCACCCTCGACCAGGAGGCCGTCGAGCACTGGCTGATGATGCGCGACAAACCCCAGATGACCCCGGCCCAACTGGTACGCGACGCCGACCTGGAGACCGAGGTGCGGCGCGCGGTCGTCGCCGCCAACACCCTTGTCTCGCAGGCCGAGTCGATCCGCACGTTCCGGATCCTCGCCCAGCCGTTCACCGAGGAGCACGGACTGCTCACGCCGTCGCTGAAGTTGAAGCGCAAGGCGATCGAGAACGCGTACTCGGGTGAGGTCGACGCGTTGTACCAGGCGTGAGTCCCGCCTTTTTCTCCGGTCCGGAATGCATGGGCGCCTGTGATCGTTGACGATGGTGAGTACCACCTGACGACAACCGTAAGGATCAAGAGCTCGTGAGCAGCAAGGTCCCCCCGATCATCCTCAACAACGGCGTCGAGATGCCCCAGCTGGGCTTCGGCGTCTGGCAGGTGCCGGACGACGAGGCCGAGCAGGCGGTCGCGACGGCGCTGGAGGCCGGGTACCGCAGCATCGACACAGCGGCGATCTACGGCAACGAGGAGGGCACCGGCAAGGCCATCGCCGCCTCCGGCGTCCCCCGCGAGGACATCTTCGTCACCACCAAGCTCTGGAACGGCGACCAGGGTTACGACGCCACGCTGCGCGCCTTCGACGTGTCCCTGGAGAAGCTCGGCCTGGACCACATCGACCTGTACCTCATCCACTGGCCGCTGCCGGCCCGTGGCACCTACGTCGACACCTACAAGGCGTTCGAGAAGCTCCACGCCGACGGCCGCGTCCGCGCGATCGGTGTCTCCAACTTCCTTCCGGAGCACCTTCGGCGCCTGATCGACGAGACGTCGGTCGTCCCCGCGGTCAACCAGATCGAGCTGCACCCGCATCTGCAGCAGCACGCCTCCCGCGAGTTCCACGCCGCGCAGGGCATCGCCACCGAGGCCTGGTCGCCGCTCGGCCAGGGCAAGGGGCTGCTGGAGGTTCCGGCGATCGTCGCCATCGCACAGAAGCACGACCGCACCCCGGCGCAGGTCGTGCTGCGCTGGCACCTCCAGCTGGGCAACGTCGTGATCCCGAAGTCCGTGACGCCGTCGCGGATCAAGGAGAACATCGGGGTCTTCGACTTCAGCCTGGACGACGAGGACCTCGCGGCGATCAGCGCGCTGAACGAGGACCGGCGCCTCGGCCCGGACCCGGCGACGTTCGACGCCTGACGTCCGTTTCCGTACGGCACTCCGCCCGCCGCTCAGCTGTATGAGCGGCGGGCGGACGCGTACGTGTCACCCCGGTCACCGACCTCAGTCACCGCGCACGTCGGTGTGGACGACCTCGAACTCCTCCAGCCCGACCACGGACACATGCGCCTTGGCCGCGCCCTCGTGCCGGGCCCCCGCCTGACCGGCTCGGGACGCCGCCAGGGACGTCTGGTCGACGAAGACCACTCCGGCGATCCCGCGCCCGCGCTCCCGGTCGACCATGAGGGACGCCCTGGCGAGCCCGGGGAGCGTCTCCAGCTTGGGCACCACCGTCGCCCGGAACGTGTCGGCGAGCAGGTCCGTGTCCATCGGGTCGAACTCCAGCCTGGTGAGCCGCAGTCCGCCGCCCGCCTGTGGCTGCCGGACCTGATGGAAGACCAGCGCCTCGTAGTTCTCGACCGCCAGGGTCCCCGCGAACGGCTCCAGCATCGCCGACCGCCGCTCGCGCAGCACCTCGTCGCTGTTGCGGCGGGCCTGCTCCGACTCCCACCAGCTCGCTGCGAGCAGTTTCCCGAGGACCCGGTCCACGAAGACACTCGCTCCCCGGTATCCCGGCCGGTCCTCCAGCAGATCGCGCCCCTGTGTGTTCATCGCCCTGATGGCCATGTCGATCTTCGCGGGATCACCAGTCGTGTAGACAGCGCGTACGAACATGACACCTCCCGGAAATCCGGGCATATGCGAACTTTTCGCTACGTCCAGTCTTCTACTGGGGGCATGGCGTCGCAATCAGCCATCAGTAAGGAAACTTTCCCGACGGAAGGGCCCCCTCCACAGTGCGCACCCGAAGACTGACCCTCGCAGCGGCCTCCGGAGCCGCGCTGCTGGCCACCGCGGCGCTTCCCGCGCAGGCCCGGCCGGCGGACCCCGAGGAAGCCGTCGTGAGCGCGGCCGACCTCCTCGCGAAGGTGACGTCCTGCTCGCAGATCTCGCACGGCAAGTACCGCACCGACCAGGCGGCCCCGGCCACCATCCCCGTCTGCGGCACGAAGAGTGCCGTGTTCTGGACCGCCGACATGGACATCGACTGCGACGGCCGGCGCACCGACAGCTGCAACGAGACCACCGACCCCTGGTTCCTCCCGGACACGGCGTTCCACCAGTCCGACGGCAAGCCCCTGCGGTCCGACACACTGCCGTACGTCGTCGTCCCCAGTCCCGGCGGCACCTGGGACTACCGCGCCGCCGCCATCAAGGGCGGCGGCGTGGCGGCGGTCGTCCACGACGACCAGGTCCTGTACGCCGTGGTCGGCGACACCGGCCCGCAGCAGATCATCGGCGAGGCCTCCTACGCCGCCGCCGAGGCCCTCGGCATCGACCCCGACCCGGCCGCCGGCGGGGCCGCCTCCGGCGTGACGTACATCCTCTTCAGGAACTCGCAGGTCTCGCCCATCGAGAACCACAGCGCGGCGGCCACGCTGGGCGAGAAGCTGGCGAAGGAGTTCGTCAGGGGCAGCTGATTCCGGGTGACCGATCCGGGGATCAGGTCAGTTGGGCTGTCCGAGCGGCCGTACGACCACGGTGTTGACGTCCACACCGTCGGGCTGCCGGACGGCCCACACCACCGAGTCGGCGATCTGGTCGGCGGTGAGCAGATGCCCGGGCGGCAGACTGCCGTGGGCGTCCCAGAAGGGTGTCTCCACCCGGCCCGGGGCCATGTGGGTCACGCCGATTCCCCAGTCGGTGACCTGCCGCCGGGTGTTCTCGGCGAGCCCGGTCACCGCCCACTTCGTCGCCCCGTAGATGTTCCCCGGCCCGGGCACGAACCCGGCGACGCTGCCGACGAGGACGATCCGGCCGCGGGTCTCCTTGAGGGCGTCGACGGACGCGCGGATCAGCAGGGCCGGGCCGAGGACGTTGGTCAGCACCATCTCGGTCCAGTCGGCCGGGTCACCCTCGGCGACCGAGTCATGGGTCGCGAAACCCGCGTTGGCGACGACGGTGTCCAGTCGGCCGAACGCCTTGAGCGTGGTCTCGACGGCCGCCTGGACGTCGCCGTAGTCGGCCGCGTTCCCGACGACCGTCAGCAAGCCGTCCGGATCCCCGAGCCCCTCGGCGAAGCCACGGAGCCGCGCCTCGCCCCGGCCGGTGACGGTGACCCGGTACCCGGCCTCCAGCAGCTGCCGTGCGACCGCGGCGCCGATACCGCTGCCGCCGCCGGTGATGAGCGCGACGGGTGAGTCCGTCATGGTGATCCCCCTGTGTGTCGTTGCGCGTGTCGTTCTGTGTCTCGTACGGACGAAGGGGAGTCCATCACTTGGAGAGCTCTCGAAGTCAAGGCACCGCGGAGGGGAGCGAGCGGCAGGCGTCGGCCGACGTCACTTCGTACGTACGGCCGTGTAGACCGTCTGGGCCGCCAGCAGGAACAGATCCGGCCGGTGATACACGCTCGCCTGGTCGTCCGGGTCGAGGAGCCGGTCGAGGGTCGCGCGGTCGTCGGCGTCGAGGTGGTCGCCGATGCCGTCGCGGGTGCGGGTCAGGGTGGTGACGACGTAGGCGCGGGCGCGGTCAGTGGTCGGGGCGGGCAGGTCGAGGAGGAAGGTGCGGGTGCCGCTGGGCCGGAGGCCGGCCGCGGCGAGCAGGGCGGGCCAGTCCTCGGTCTCGACGACCGTGCCGGGCAGGTCCGCGCGCATCGCTGCGAACCACTCCTCCTCCAGCGCGTCGAGGCGCGCCTGCAGCCCGGGCCGCCCGAAGCCGACGTCGCGCGGCAGGAACCGGGCCGACAGACCACCCTCCTGCAGCGCCAGCGTGCCGCCGAGGGTGAGGCGGGCGGCGAACGCGGCGAGGGCGGCGCGCTGGTCGCCGAGGTGATGCAGGGTGCGGCCGACCCACAGCAGATCGGCGGGATAGTCCAAGTCGTCCAGCACATCCGGGAGTTCACCGGCGAGGGTGCCGAAACGGTCGGCGACACCGAGCCTCCCGGCCCGCGCGCCGGCGCGCTCCAGGAGTGGCTCGGAAGCGTCGACGGCGACGACGCGGGCGCCGGGGAAGGTGTCGGCGAGCAGACAGGCGATCACGCCGGGGCCGCTGCCGGCGTCGACGATCAGCCCCGGTTCGGTCTGCCGTTTGGCCAGCCAGGCCATGGTGTGCTCGTAGAGGGGCGTGAACAGCTCCGCCTGCGCCTCCAGCTCCGGGCCCATCTCGGCCCAGTCGACGTCGGTGTGGTCGTGGTGATGGTGATCGGCGTGCCGGTCTGCGTGGTGGTTGTGCGCCATGTTCGTCAGCCTCTCCTTCGGATGAGGCCAGCGTGCGCCGACGCACCGCCGCGGGGCCACTGTCGTTGCCGGAACGGCAACAACCGAGCGCAAAAATGGGATGCGGCCCGCATGGCGGGTCGCCCACGATGGCCGGATGGACGACGAGATGGTGGAGCGCTTCCTCGAGGACGGGTTCGTGAGGATCGCAGGCGCCTTCCCGCCGCGCGTCGCCGGGCACTGTGAGCGGCTGCTGTGGCGGGAGACGGGGTACGACCCTCAGGACCCGACCACCTGGAAGGACCCCGTGCACTGGGTGTACGACATGGCGCAGGGCCCGTTCGCGGCCGCCGTCAACACCCCCGCCCTGCACGAGGCCTTCGACGTGCTGGTGGGTGAGGATCGCTGGCAGTCGCGCTACTCGCTGGGCAGCTTCCCGCTGCGGTTCCCGCACGAGGAGGAACCGGACGACGCGGGCTGGCACATCGAGGGCAGCTACGTGCCCGAGGGCGCCGAGCACCCGCATACGAACGTGCACTCGAAGGACCGCGCGCTGCTCATGCTGTTCCTGTTCAGCGAGGTCACCGAGGACGACGCCCCGACCCGGATCCGGGTCGGCTCGCATCTCGACGTACCACCGGTCCTGGCTCCGTACGGCGAGGCCGGCGCGTCCTTCCTGGAGCTCGGCCCGAAGGTCGCCGAGGCATCCGCGCACCGCCCGCTCGCCCACGCCACCGGCCGCCCCGGCGACGTCTACCTCTGCCACCCCTTCCTGGTGCACGCCGCCCAGCCGAACCACGGCACGCGCCCCCGCTTCATGGCACAGCCACCCCTGCACCCGGCGGTGCCGCTGGACCTGGACAGAGCCGACGGGAACTACTCGGCGGTGGAGTTCGCGATCCGCCGGGGCCTGGCCCAGGAGACCTGACCAGCCCCCGGCGACCCCCGCGCCCCGTCAGGGGCGCGGGGAACTGCGCGACCAGCCACGGACAACCCGCGGCCGAAGCCACCAGCGAACCATCACAGTGCCGGATACGCGTTCCGCATCAGCTGCTGGAACTGCGCCGAGAACCAGTGCCCCGACAGCGGAGCGTCCGGCAGGGCGCCGGACAGGTTGTTGCCGTTGCGCGGGTTGCCCGTGTACGTCGGGTCGCACATCCGGTCGAACCCCTTGCCCTCGTCGTTCGGGATCTCCCGGCTGGCACCGTCGGACTCCCCCGGCGGCTTGATCCAGACGTACGCGTCGATCCCGGCCGCGGGATTGGCCTGCGGGCGCTCGCCGAGTCCGGCGCCGGACTGGTTGCACCAGTTGCCGACGTGGATGCGGCGGTCGTAGCGGCCGCCGTTGACGTACGTGTCGACGTCGGTCGTCGCGCCCGGGCCGGCGGGCCGTGCGGTGCCGCCCCAGCCGTTCCTGGAGGTGTCGATCAGCATGCCGATGCCGGAGTTGAAGCCGGTCGTGACGAGCTGGTTGCGGAAGCCCTGTGCGAAGGACAGCTCGTCGGTGTACCGGTTCCAGTCGACCCACTTGGACTCGCGCACGGACTTGCCGCCGACGGTGTCGTTGACGGTGAAGTTGTTCTCCTTCAGGGCGCTGTAGTTGGCCGTGTTGGCGATGAAGCCGTGCACGTCGTTGACGGTGGCGCCCTCGGTTGTGGCCGCCTCCTTCATCACGGCCGCGCTGGCGGCGAAGTTGTCGTCCCAGCCGATCCAGCCGTGGTGCCCTGCGTCGATGTAGTTGTAGACGTTGGGCGCGTCACCGAGCTTGCCCAGCGCGTAGCCGACGCCCTTCTGGTAGTTGCCGTTGGCCTTCATCACGTCGCACTGCGGGGTGGCCGTGGGCCTGCTTCCGGTGTTGGTGACCAGGTTGGGCAGTGAGTCGATCTCGATGGTCGTCACGATCCGCAGCGAGGCGTACTTCGGGTCGGCGAGGATCGCGGCGATCGGGTCGATGTACTCGGTCTTGTACCGGCCGAGCTCCGTCGGGCCGAGTTCGCCGTTGGAGGCGAGGGCCGCGCAGTCGCGTCCGGGGAGGTTGTAGATCACCAGCTGGACGACGAGTTCGCCGGAGCCCTTCTGGGTCAGGGCCTCGTCGAGGTGGTCGCGCAGACCCATGCCGCCGTTGACGCCGTTGATGGCGGCGATGCGATCGAGCCAGACGCCGGTCGGCTGGTTCGCGATCCGGCTGCCGCCCGGCTCGGCGGCGGCCTTCGCGGACCACTCCGGGTTCACGTACACCTTGGCCCCGGAGTACGGGTTGTCGGCCTTCGGGCCGGTCGGGTCGGGATCCGTCGGGTCGGTGGGGCCCGAGCCGTCGTCGACGTTGCAGGCCACACCATCGAGGGTGAAGGTGGCCGGGATCGCGTTGGTGCCGCTGTAGGAGCCCTGGAAGCCGAAGCTGACGGATCCGCCCGTCGACAGGGTCCCGTTGTAGGTCTCGTTGGTGGCGGTCACCGCGGCACCGCTCTGGCTGATCCTGGCGTTCCAGCCGCTGGTGACCTTCTGGTTTCCGGCGTACGACCACTTCACCGACCAGTTGGACTTGGCGGCACCCTGGTTGGTGACCGTCACGGCGGCGGTGAAGCCGGTGTCCCACTGGTTCTGCACCTTGTAGTCGACCGTGCAGGGGACGGCGGCCGTGCCGATTGCGCCGGGGTCCGCGGCGAGCGCGGTCCCCGAGGCCCCGGCGACCAGTGCCAGGGCGGCGAGCATCGCAGTTCTGGTACGAGTCATGAGTGCGGGTTCCTTCTTGGTTGCGGGTGCTGACGGTCCATCCGTGCAGGGCGCGCAAGAGGCAAGGAGGAGGTGCCGACGACGGCTGAAATTGCTGAACGCGGGGGGTGTCGCATGAGCGACTCCTCACAGCTCCGGCACGTCGTGACGGACGCGTCGAGTGATGGAATCGCTCCCACTGGTGTCCATGAAGCTAGCGCCAAGTGCCGGTGAAGGACAGGGGAGTTGCTGACTTTCGCTCAACTGAACGCATCGAATCTTTTCGACTCTTCAAGCACCTTGACCCCTTGCACCCCCATCTCCACTATGGGAGCGCTCCCACTGGTTCAGGCCTTGACTTCTCCGAGCCGCAAGGAGGAACCAGCACGTGCATCCCCCACGCAGACGCAGAGCCCTACGACGGTTCTGGACGGCCGTCACGGCGGCCCTTGCGCTCCCCCTGACCATGCTGAGCGCGGCCTCAACTCCCGCTCAGGCAGCTGCCGTTCAGTGCAGTGTCGACTACCGGACCAACGACTGGGGCTCCGGCTTCACCGCGGACCTGACGCTCACCAACCGCGGCACCGACGTCATCGACGGCTGGACCCTGACGTACGGCTACACGGGCAACCAGAGACTCAGCAACGGCTGGAACGGCACCTGGTCCCAGTCGGGCCAGTCGATCACGGTGAAGAACGCCGGCCACAACGGGCGGATCGCCGCCGGAGCCGCGGTCACCACCGGCGCGCAGTTCGGCTACAGCGGCGCCAACGCCGCCCCCACGAACTTCGCGATCAACGGCACCAGCTGCACCGGCGCCCACCAGCCCCCCATCACCGTGCTGACCAGCCCGGCCGCTGGCGCCGTCTACTCGCAGGGCGACGCCGTCCCGCTCGCGGCCACCGCCGCTGCCGCGGACGGCGCGACGATCAGCAAGGTCGAGTTCTACGACAACACGACACTGCTGGGCACGGACACGACGGCGCCGTACTCGCTCTCGGCCTCGAGCTTGACCGTGGGCAGTCATTCGCTCCTGGCGAAGGGGTACGACAGCCTCGGCGCGTCCGCGGAGTCCACGCCGGTCGGCATCACGGTCGCCTTCGGTCCCGCCGTGGTGGCCACTCCCGCCCAACTCCCGGTCCAGCAGGGCAGGACGGCGACGTTCGAGCTGAAGCTGTCGACCCAGCCATCGGCCAATGTCACCGTCACAACCGCCCGCACGAGCGGCAACTCGGGCCTGTCGGTGACCGGCGGCGCCTCGCTCACCTTCACGCCCTCGAACTGGAACACCGCGCAGCGGGTCACCATCACCGCCGACAATTCCGGTACCGGCGCGGCGACTTTCGAGTCGACGGCCAACGGGCACGCGAAAGCGTCGGTCACGGTGACCCAGATCGCGGCGACGAAGGCGTACGACGCACGCTTCCTGGAGCTGTACGGCAAGATCACCGACCCGGCGAACGGCTACTTCTCGCCGGAGGGCATCCCCTACCACTCCATCGAGACGCTGATCGTCGAGGCGCCGGACCACGGCCACGAGACCACGTCCGAGGCCTACAGCTACCTTCTCTGGCTGCAGGCGATGTACGGCAAGGTCACGGGCGACTGGTCCAAGTTCAACGGCGCCTGGGAGATCATGGAGAAGTACATGATCCCGACCCACGCCGACCAGCCGACCAACTCCTTCTACAACGCCTCGAAGCCGGCGACGTACGCACCCGAGCTCGACACCCCGAACGAGTACCCGGCGAAGCTCGACGCGTCGGTCTCGGTCGGCTCGGACCCCATCGCCGGTGAACTGAAGAGCGCGTACGGCACGGACGACGTCTACGCCATGCACTGGCTGCAGGACGTCGACAACACCTACGGCTACGGCAACTCGCCGGGTAAGTGCGAGGCGGGGCCGGGCGACACGGGGCCGTCGTACATCAACACCTTCCAGCGCGGTGCGCAGGAGTCGGTGTGGGAGACGGTGCCTCAGCCGACCTGTGATCAGTTCAAGTACGGCGGAAAGAACGGGTACTTGGACCTCTTCACCGGTGACGCGTCGTACGCCAGGCAGTGGAAGTTCACCAACGCCCCGGACGCCGACGCCCGTGCGGTGCAGGCCGCGTACTGGGCCGACAAGTGGGCCGAGGAGCAAGGCAAGGGGGGTGACATCTCCGCGACCGTGGCGAAGGCCGCGAAGATGGGCGACTACCTGCGCTACGCGATGTACGACAAGTACTTCAAGAAGATCGGCAACTGCGTGGGGCCCGCCGGCTGCCCCGCCGGCACCGGCAAGGACGCCTCGCACTACCTGCTCTCCTGGTACTACGCCTGGGGCGGCGCCACCGACACCTCGGCGGGCTGGTCCTGGCGCATCGGCTCCAGCCATGCGCACGGCGGCTACCAGAACCCGATGGCCGCGTATGCACTCAGCGCGTATGCCGATCTGAAGCCCAAGTCGGCGACGGGGCAGGCGGACTGGGCCAAGTCGCTGGAGCGGCAGGTCGAGTTCTATCGCTGGCTGCAGTCCAGCGAGGGCGCGATCGCGGGCGGTGCGACCAACAGCTGGGCGGGCCGGTACGCGACCCCGCCGGCCGGGAAGTCGACCTTCTACGGCATGTACTACGACCAGCAGCCCGTCTACCACGACCCGCCGTCCAACCAGTGGTTCGGCTTCCAGGCGTGGTCGATGGAGCGGGTGGCCGAGTACTACCAGCAGACGGGGAACGCGGCCGCGAAGGGCGTCCTCGACAAGTGGGTCGACTGGGCGTTGTCCGAGACGACCGTCAATCCGGACGGTACGTACCGGATCCCGTCCACGCTCCAGTGGTCGGGGCAACCCGACACCTGGAACCCGTCAAGTCCGGGCGCGAACACCGGACTTCATGTCACCGTCGTCGACTACACCAACGACGTCGGCGTGGCGGCCGCGTACGCCAAGACCCTGACGTACTACGCCGACCGCTCGGGTGACACTGCGGCCGCGACGACGGCTAAGGCGCTGCTCGACGGCATGTGGGACAACCACCAGGACGACCTCGGCATCGCCGTCCCGGAGACCCGCGCCGACTACAGCCGCTTCGACGACGGGATCTACGTCCCGAGCGGGTGGAGCGGCACCATGCCGAACGGTGACGCGATCAACTCGTCGTCGACCTTCGACTCGATCCGGTCGTTCTACGAGGACGATCCGGCCTGGTCCAAGATCGAGGCGTATCTCGCGGGCGGGGCGGCGCCTTCGTTCACGTATCACCGGTTCTGGGCTCAGGCGGACATTGCGTTGGCCATGGGCTCGTATGCGGAGTTGCTCGAATAAGGGGCGCGGAGCGCCTTGGGGCGCGGGGTTGTCCGGCGACTGCAGGCCTTCTGCGGCTGTCGCGCGGTTCCCCGCGCCCCTTTCGGCGCGACCTTGCCCGGTGCTTGTACCTTCCCCCACATCGAAGGAGAGGACGCGTGCGAAGAACCCGCATCCTCACGGCCGTACTCGCATTCGCCGCCGGACTGCTCGCGGGCACTCCGCCCGCGCTCGCAGGCTCCGATGCTTCGAGGGAGGTGTCGATCAGCGCCGACACCTGCACCTGGGGGAACGCCCGCAACGGCCTCGGCGGCGCCTACCGCCGGCAGGAGTCGACGAAGACCTGGACGCCGCTGCTGGACTCGGTCGGCTGGGACGACTGGGGGCACACGGGTGTGGTGAGTCTGGCGTCCGACTCCGTGGACCCGGACAGGGTGTACGCGGCGGTAGGGATGTAGGCGGCTTCCAGGCCGACGTTCAGCTGTCCAACACCGGCTCAAGTGCCTGGAGCAGCTGGGCGCTTGACTGGTCCTTCGCTGACGGTCAGCGGATCACGCAGCTGTGGAACGCCGAGTACGCGCAGTCGGGCTCAGCCGTGACCATGAAGAACGTGGGCCGGAACGGGAACGTGGCGCCCGGGTCGTCCGTGGGCTTCGGGTTCACGGGGAGCTGGTCGGGGGCGAACGCCAAGCCGACGACGTTCGGGCTCGGGGCCGGAACTGGGCGGTGAGTTGAGTCAGGCCGAGGGCGGCGCGTGCCGTCGCAGGCGCGCGCCCTCCGTGCACTCCTACAGCTTCCACTCCCCGATCTGCTCAGCGAAGCCCGAGTCCATCCCGAAGGTGACAGTCGCCGCCTTCGACGCCTTCGGCACCTCGAACACGACCCAGCCCAGAGTCTTCGCGCCCGGCTTCAACCGGACGTCCGACGACATCGAGGGGCCGGCGGTGATGTCGGCGAGGACGGGCCCGAACTGCTGGCCCTGGTCATCCACGATCTTCGTCCCGTTGACCGGAGCATCGGAGTAGACCTTGGAGCCGGTGTTGACGAGTTGGAACTGCACGCCGATCCACCGGTTGCCGGACTCGGGGGCGAAGAACTCGTCACCGGACTTGGCGTTGTCGACGACCTTGACCACGGTGGCGTCGAGTCCGGTGCCACTGTCCGTGCCCTTGAGGGCGATCGTGTCGCCGACCTTGGCGACCTCGGGCGCGGCGCTGCTCTTCTCGGCGGTGGGCTCCTTCTCGTTGCCGCTGCCGGCCTTGGCAGAGGCGTTCGCCTTCGGCTTGTCGACGACTTCGTCGCCGGAGCCGCTGCCACAGGCGGACAGACCGAGCGCGGCGACGGCGACCGTCGCGGTGGCGACGAGACGAATGCGGGTGCGGGGGCGGTGGACCATGTTCTCCCCAGGTTTCGGTAGTACGCATGTGAAGGACCCGTGAAGAACACGAATGGTTGTACGGCTCATCGACCAAGACCCGAACCGTCGGAAACCCTAGGGAGTGCACATTCCCTTCACATGTGCTCTACGGTATTCCGCCTGTACTGGCATCACTCCGGGGGAATCAATGCGAACCCGCATCATTACCGCGACTCTGCTCTGTGCCGCCGCGGTCGGCGTCGTAGCCTGCCAACCATCCGAGGACAGCGAGTCGTCCGGCGCCGGCGCCACCTCGACAGCGTCCGCGGCCCCGACGAGCCGCCCGCCTTCGAGCGACGACAAGCCGGCCGAAGCCGAGAGGGCGACCGTCCCGAACTTCGTGGCAATGGGCCTGCAGTCCGCGCAGGACAAGGCACAGGAGCTCGGCTTCTACGCACTCACCTCGCACGACGCGCTCGGCCGGGACCGCATGCAGGCCTTCGACAGGAACTGGCAGGTCTGCAGCCAGAACGTCAAGGCCGGCACGTCGGTGTCGACGGACACGGAACTGGACTTCGGGGCGGTGAAGTTGGAGGAGAAGTGCCCGGCGAGGGAGGAGAAGGCGCCGTCGGCGGCGGGCGGCAGAATGCCGGACTTCAAGGGCAAGTCGGTGAAGGCTGCTCGGGCAGCTCTGGAGTCCGGCACGTCGATCACCGTCGATGACGCGAGCGGCGACGACCGTTGGGTACTGGTCGAATCGAACTGGCAGGTGTGCACGCAGTCCCCGGACGCCGGCTCCGCACTGAACGGGCGGCCCGTCACGTTCACCGCAGTCAAGTTCGACGAATCCTGCCCGTAGGCGAGACCGGTGAGACCGGCGGCCGTCGCGGAGAGTCGGACGGCCGCCGATCCATGTTCCAGTCGGGTCAAATCGCCCAAACTCAGGGCGTGTAGACCGTCGGCCTGGGCGCCGCGGCCATCCCGTTGCCTATGAAGAAGCTCGGGTGCGGCGGCTGGTTGTAAGCCGTGTTCTGCCAGGACAGGCCCGTGCGGTACATCGGGTCGTGGAGCAGGGTCGTGATCTTCGTGGTCGTCTCGTGCGGCGTCGAGTAGATCCTCAGCGCCGTGTTGCCGCTCGTGCGCCAGATGACCTCCTCGCGCCAGTCGCCGAGGATGTCGCCGGACAGGACGGGCGTGGCCTTCGTGCCGTTGTTGGAGGAGACGCCGGAGCCGGTGAGCAGGCGGGTGTCGGTCGACGTGCCGTACTTGTCGATGCGGGTGCCGTCGAGGAGTTCGCGGACGGGGTCGCCGTCCCACCAGGACAGGAAGTTGGCCGAGGACGGCTCGCGGCCCTTGGCGGCGCCGGCCTCGTCGCGGACGGAGGTGTCGGAGGCGGACCACATCTCGGCGCCGTCGTTGCCCGCCCAGATGTCCCCGGCGACTCCCCGGCCGTTGTCGCAGCAGGCGGCGAGCTTCCAGTTCACGGTGCCGTCGGCGGGGTTGATGTACAGCTCGGCCGGCTGGCCGGTCGACTCCGAGACCTTGAAGTACTCCAGGCCCGCGTGCGCGGGGTCGAGGTCGGCCAAGTGCTGGGCGTCGCCGTGGCCCGTCTTCGTGGTCCACAGGCCGTTGCCGTTGTCGTCGACGGCCATCGAGCCGTAGACGATCTCGTCCTTGCCGTCCCCGTCGACGTCCCCGACGGACAGACTGTGCGAGCCCTGTCCGTCGAATCCCTTGCCGCTGTTGGTGGAGGAGTTGGTGTCGAAGGTCCAGCGGCGTGTGAAGCTGCCGTTGCGCCAGTCCCAGGCGGCGATGACCGTGCGGGTGTAGTAGCCGCGGGCCATGATGAGGGAGGGTCGGGAGCCGTCCAGGTACGCGGTACCGGCGAGGAATCGGTCGACCCGGTTGCCGTACGAGTCGCCCCAGGACGAGACCGTGCCGCGAGCCGGGACGTAGTCGACCGTTCCCATCGCCTCGCCGGTCCGGCCATTGAACATGGTCAGGTATTCGGGGCCGGAGAGTACATAGCCGGACGAGTTCCGGTGGTCCGCCGACGAGCTGCCGATCACCCTGCCTGTGCCGTCCCGCGTGCCGTCGGCCGTCTTCATGGCGACCTCGGCCCTGCCGTCGCCGTCGTAGTCGTACACCTGGAACTGCGTGTAGTGCGCGCCCGAGCGGATGTTGCGGCCCAGGTCGACGCGCCACAGCCGGGTGCCGTCGAGCTTGATGCCGTCGACGATCGTGTTGCCGGTGTAGCCGGACTGGGAGTTGTCCTTGGCGTTGGTGGGCTGCCACTTGAGGACGAGGTCGAGAGCGCCGTCGCCGTCGAGGTCACCGACGGAGGCGTCGTTGGCCTCGTAGGTGTACGCCACTTGGTCGGGCGTCGTACCGCCGGCCGGCGGGCTGATCGGGACGTCCTTGTAGCCCGGGCGGAACTGGACGGCGTGGACCGAGTCGCCCTGCTCGACGCCGCCCACGATCGCGCGGACGGTGTAGTCGGCCTGCTCGGGGGCGCCGGAGTGGAAGTAGTTCGTGGAGCCGGTGATCGGGGTCGAGTTGACCTTCGTGCCGGCGCGGTAGACGTTGAAGGACACGTCGTTCGGGTCGGTGCCGAGCCAGCGCCAGCTGACCAGGTTGCCGTCGGCGGTGTGGACGCTGACCACCCCACGGTCCAGCTTCTCGACCTGGCGGGCGGTGGCGGCCTCGGCTGTTCCTGCGCCGTTCAGGGTGGTGAGCCCGGCGGCGGCCAGGGCTGCGGTGGCGAGGGTCGCGGCGAACGCGGCCCGGCGTCTGCGGTGCTTGCGCGGGTGCTGCACGTGACGTGCCTCCTCGGGAGGACGGACGGGTTCCGCTCCCTCAGTCGCCACCGTGCGTGCCGAAGTTGCCGTATCTCGCGGCCAGTTCGGCCACCGTCCGGGCGATCCTCTCGCGCAGTTCGGGTGGCTGGAGCACCTCGATGCCGGTGCCGAGGCGCAGGAACTCGGCGTGGGCGTGGTCGACGGACTCGATGGGGACGGTGACCCGTGTCCAGCCGTCCTCCTCCGTGCGCGCATCACCCCTCACCGACCCCGCGAGCTCGACGCCTGGCGCAAGCCGGACCACCGCCTCGTCCCGGCGCAGGCGGTCGCGGAAGTCGTGCTGGTACGCCGTCCAGTACGCGGGCAGGTCGAAGTCGACGGGTCGGGTGAACTCGGCCTCCGTGGTGGCGAGTTGGAGGATCTGATCGACGTGGTACGTGCGCGGTCCGGGGCCCGCGACGACGTACCAGCGGCCGGCCTTGAGGACGAGCCCGTACGGCTCCAGGCGCCGCTCCACGTCCGTGGGCGCACGCCAGCGGCGGTACAGGACCTGCAGGACACGGCTGTTCCAGACCGCGTCGGCCACCGCCGGGAGGTACGGCGTCTCGTCGGCGTCGGCGTACCAGCCGGGTGCGTCGAGATGGAAGCGGCCGCTGATCCGGTCGGCGTGGATGCGCAGTTCCGCGGGCAGCGCGGCACGCACCTTGAGCTGGGCCGCGGCCAGGACGGAGCCGAGGCCGAGTTGGGCGGCAGGGCCCGGGGCGCCCGCGAGGAAGAGGGCCTCGGCCTCGTCGGCGGTGAGCCCGGTGAGACGGGTGCGGTAGCCGTCGAGCAGGCGGTAGCCGCCGGCGTGGCCCGCGTCGCCGTACAGCGGAACTCCGGCCGCGCTCAGCGCCTCCACGTCCCGGTAGAGGGTGCGGACGGACACCTCCAGCTCCTCGGCGAGCTGGGCGGCGGTCATCCGACCCCGGGTCTGGAGGAGGAGCAGGATCGAGACCAGTCGGCTGGACTTCACTGACACAGGATGGCAGTGAAGCGGTCATAGCGTCCTGCCATGGCCCTTACGGAGAACCCCGCCTTCACCGAGAAACTGCTGACCGTACCGCCGCCGATCGAGGTGGCCGGGCGGCACATCAAGCGCTACCACGTCACCGCCGACCCGGCGGGCATCGCGCCCGAGGTCGAGAAGGCGGCGTACGCGATCCTGCCGGAGCTGCTGCCGGAGCCGGACGGCACTCCCCCGGCGACGTTCGTGGTCCTGCACCGGGGCGGCGACGACGGCGCCTATCTGAATGCCTACAGCTGGGTGTGGGACAACGTCCTGCACTTCAAGGGTGCGTCGGCGGGACAGCCGGTGCTCGGTTGCCCCGACCGCGACCCGACGCACTTCATCACGCCCGACCTGCCGTGGATCGGCTGCGTCTGGGAGCTCCCGCCGATCCTGCACGAACGGGACGCCTGGGTGCGGCACATGCTCGCGCCCGAAGTCCCTGATCTGACGGCCTACTTGGCCGATTCCCTGTCCGACGGCACCACTGGAGACCGCACATGAGCAGCCCGCACGACTTCGACTTCTTCCACGGCGACTGGGACGTCGTCAACCGCCGCCGCACGGACTTCCTCGACCCGGACAGCGACTGGGAGGAGTTCCCGGCGACCAGCCGCTGCCGGCCGCTGTTCGACGGCGCCGCCAACATCGACGAGGTCGACATGGCGCACCTGGGCTCGAAGGGGCTGACGCTGCGGCTCTTCGACCGGGCGACCGAGCAGTGGTCGCTGAACTGGTCCTCCAGCCGCACCGGCAAGCTGTTCCCGCCGGTGTTCGGGCGCTTCGAGGGCGAGCGCGGCGAGTTCCACGGCGACGACGTCCACGACGGCAAGGACGTACAGGTGCGGTTCGTCTGGTCGGGCGTCTCCGCCA
This sequence comes from Streptomyces sp. NPDC111606, assembly GCF_055656945.1. Classification (NCBI taxonomy): domain Bacteria; kingdom Bacillati; phylum Actinomycetota; class Actinomycetes; order Kitasatosporales; family Streptomycetaceae; genus Streptomyces; species Streptomyces sp. NPDC111606. The sequence goes on along the minus strand of NZ_JBVKBY010000003.1, from coordinate 207,510 downwards.
CCTCGGCACGCTGGGAGCAGGCGTTCTCCATGGACGGCGGTGAGACCTGGCTGACCAACTGGACCATGGACTTCACTCGGCCTTCCGGAACGCCCGGAGCGTGAACACCGGGTCCGGCCGGGGGCGGTCCTGGTCCGGGAGCCTCGCCAGACGGGCGACGAAGCCCTCGGCGAGGGTGCCGCCGGGCGGCACGGTGACGAACCAGCCCCGGCGCAGGTCGGCCACCGTACGGCGAGGGCTGCGGCCCTGGCCGTGACCGGTGAAGCCGGCCCCGCCGGCCGGGACCAGGCCGTGGCCGAGGGCGTGCGACTCGACGAGGTCCGCCGCGTCCCGGGCCGGGCGGGGCGGGCGGGAGGCCATGACGGCGTCGATGTCGCTGCCCACGTTGTGCGCGGCGCCCTTGTCGACCGTGGTGACGTAGACCCCGCCGGGCCGCAGCACACGGGCGCACTCGCCGACGATGGTCCGTACGTCCTGGTCGGACTGCGCGAGATGCAGCAACCACACGCTGGTGACGGCGTCGAAGCGGTCGGCCGGGAACGGCAGCCGGCGGCTGTCGGCGAGCAGCACGGCGCCGGGCAGGCGGGTGGCGGCCTGCCGGGCCATGGCGGGCGCGAGATCGACGCCGGTCACGGACAGGCCGTCCCGCCCGGCGGCGAGCCGCCGGGTCACGATGCCGGTGCCGCAGGCGACGTCGAGCAGCCGCCGGGTCCCGTCCGGCAGCAGGCCCAGCACCGCCTGGGCCGCGGCGGCCGCCCGGGGCTCGCCGCCGCGCGAGGCGTCGTACCGCTCGGCTTCCTTGTCGTAGTCGAGCACGCCCGTCACTGTGCCCCGTGGCCGGGGGCGAGCTCCTCGATCCTGTGGGCGAGTGCGAAGTCCCGCTCCGTCACGCCGCCCACGGTGTGGGTGTTCACGGTGAGGGACACCGTGTTGTAGCCGAGGGTGAGGTCGGAGTGGTGGTCGAGCTCCTCCTGGACCTGGGCGATGTGCACGACCATCGCCGTGGCCGCGAAGTGTGAGGCCAGCCGGTAGGAGCGGGCGATGCGGTCGCCGTCCGACGTCCAGCCCGGCAGCTCCGCGAGCCGGTCCTCGATCTCCTTCTGCGACAGCGGTTCGAGGGGCATGGCCTCGCTCCTTCCTGCACGGGAGGGTTCGTCTTCAGCCTGCCACAGCCTGCGCGCGGCGGCCCTGGTCAGACGGGTTCCCCAAGGCTCAGCGCCGCACGCCTTCGGCCGCCAGGTCGTCGGCCAGCGCGGCGATCTGCGCCCGGCCCTCGACGCGCTCCAGCCACTCGTGCGGCAGGCCGTGGTCGCCGTACCGGGCGCCCAGCAGGTTTCCGCAGATGGAGCCGGTGGAGTCGCTGTCGCCGGAGTGGTTGACGGAGAGCAGCAGAGCGTCCCGCACGGTGGGTGTGACAAGAGCGCAGTAGACACCGATGGCGAGCGCCTGCTCGGCGACCCAGCCCTCCCCCAGGGTCTCGACCTTCTCCGCGGTGGGTGCGCCCTGCCCGGCCAGGTCGACGGCCTCGGTGAGCGCGGCCGACGTCTCCTCGTGGCCGGGGTGGCGCGCCAGCAGCCGTAGCGTGCGCAGGACCGCGCCCTCCAGGGAGTCGCCCGCCACGAGGTGCGCCACGATCGCGGCCAGGGCCCCGGCCGCGTAGTAGCCGGTGGGGTGACCGTGGGTGATCTGGGCGGCACGGGCGGCCATGGCGAAGGCGCCGTCGGCGGAGTTCACCAGGCCGAAGGGTGCCGAGCGCATCACCGCGCCGCAGCCCTTGGAGTCGGGGTTGACCTCACCGGGCTTGCCGTCGAGCGCGAGCCCGGGGTCGGGTGCGTACAGCTGGGCGACCCCGGACACGCACGCGTTGCCGGGAGCCCGTCGGGCGTACAGCCACGCCTGGGTGATCAGACCGCCCTCGGGCGCGCCGCTCTGCGGCGGTGCGGCCTGCTCGGGGCCGGGGTGGCGCTGGGTCTCCAGCCAGCGTTCGTACGCCCAGCGCACCAGCATGACCCATCCGCCGCCGATGCCCTTGAGCCGCTCCCGTCGGTGGGCCTGGATCAGCGCCTCGGCGGTGAAGAGCGTCATCTGCGTGTCGTCGCTGATGCGGGCCACGTCGCTGTCCCCGGCGAACAGGGGTGCCGTCACTCCGCGCTCTCCGTTGGCGGCGCGGATCCGCTCCAGCGAGCTGAACTCGACCGGATAGCCGAGCGCGTCCCCGAGGGCCCCGCCGAGCAGACAGCCACGCACCCGGGCGCGGTACACGGCCTCGCCCGCCAGGGACGACATCCACGGCTCGTTCATTCGGCGCACTCCTCGACTACGGTCGTACTCATGACCATTGTCCCGTCCGGCAGCACCGAGCCCGCCAGCACCCCCTCCGGCCCGGGCGTCGGCCCGTTGCTGCGGGCCTGGCGGGAGCAACGGCGGGTCAGTCAGCTGGAGTTGGCGCTGCGGGCCGACTCCTCGGCGCGGCACATCAGCTTCATCGAGACGGGCCGTTCGCGGCCGAGCGAGGAGATGGTGCTGCGGCTCGCCGAGCACCTGGACGTGCCGGTGCGCGAGCGCAACGCGCTGCTGCTGGCCGCGGGCTACGCCCCGCGCTATCCGGAGACCCCGCTGGACGACCCGGCGCTGGACGCGCTGCGCGCGGGCATGGAACAGCTGATCCAGGGCTACGAGCCCTACCCGGCTCTCGTGGTGGACGCGATGTACAACGTCCACGCGGCCAACCGGGGCATCCTCATGATCCTCGACGGCATCCCGGAGCACCTGCTCGATCCCCCGCTGAACGCGATGCGCCTGACCCTGCACCCGGAGGGCCTCGCACCGCGCATCCGCAACCTGCGCGAGTGGCGCGGCCATCTCCTCGCGCAGATGGAGCGGCAGATCGCGCTGCACCGCTCCGAGCCGCTGCGCAAGCTGTACGAGGAGGTGGCCGCCTACCCGGTTCCGGAGGAGACGCCCGGCGCCGGGCCCACCGAGCCGGTCCCGTACTTCGCGCTGCCGATGCAGATCGAGCACGAGGGCCGTGTGCTGTCCTTCATCTCCTCCATCTCCACCTTCAACACCCCCATGGACGTGACCGTCGCCGAGCTGGCCATCGAGACGCTGCTCCCGGCCGACCCGGCGACGGTCAAGTACCTTCAGTCGCTAATGCCCTGACGGGTCTTCAGGGCCATGTGCTGCAGCACGGCGAACCCGGCGACGGTGAGCGCCTGCAGCACCGTCCACACGCCACCCGCGGTGGACGGCGACAGCCACAGCGCGAGGGCGGCGAGACTCAGCACACTCCAGGCGAGGTTGGCCTCGATCACGGCACGCACCGGGAGCGCGGCGGGGCGGGCACGCGAGGCGAGCAGGCCCACGGCGGCGGCGTACACGGTGAGGAAGGCACCGAGGGCGAGCAGCAGAGTGCTGTCGACCCCGAGCAGCCGTCCCAGCGGGCCGGACGCGACGAGATAGCCGAGCCCGTTGGCCCCGGTCACCACCGCGTCCAGGGCCAGGAAGCGGCGCAGCACGGTCTGCGGGTCGGAGGTCCGGGCGAGCGCGGTGAGCGAGGTGGCGGACATGACGAATCACCCTCCGTCGAGGTCGGATTGCGGCGGACCCGAATCCCGGGCCGGAGTGCGCCGACCCGGAACCCGGTGCCCCAACGGTCTCGCGGAGCGGCGGGACGGTCGATTACCTGCGGGGTAATGGCAACGCCTGCTCAGGGGCGCGGGGAACTGCGCGAGCGACCACGACGGACCGTCAGGCCGCAGACCACACCGACCACCCCATGGCCAACCGGAACGTGGCACACTGCACCCCGTACTTTCGGCGCGTAGGGGAGGCGTGGCGTGAGTGAGCGGCGGCCCGCGCCGACCGTGGGTCAAGTGGTGCTCGGCAGGCGCCTGCAGGAGCTGCGGGAGGCGGCCGGGCTGGGACGCGACGAGGCCGCACGCGTGCTGCGCGTGGCCGCGGCGACCGTACGGCGGATGGAGACGGCCGAGGTCGCGCTGAAGATCCCGTACGTACAGGTGCTGCTGGAGACCTACGGCGTGCCGGAGGACGAGGCGGCGGCGTTCGTCTCGCTGGCCGAGGAGGCCAACCAGCCGGGCTGGTGGCAGCGGTTCCACGACGTGCTCCCGGACTGGTTCAGCCTGTACGTGAGCCTGGAGGGCGCCGCCCGCATCGTCCGCTCCTACGAGCCGCACTTCGTGCCCGGCCTGCTGCAGACCGAGGAGTACGCGCGCGCCGTGCTGGAGGCGGGCACGATCGGCCAGACGGGGCCGGAGACCATCGAGCGGCATGTGTCGCTGCGCCTGGAACGGCAGCGGCTGCTGGAGCGCCCGGACCCGCCGCACCTGTGGGTGATCATGGACGAGACGGTGCTGCTGCGTCCGGTGAGCATCCGCGGCGAGGTGATGCGCGACCAGCTGGACAAGCTCCTGGGGTTCGCCGAGCGCGATCGCGTCACGCTGCAGATCGCCGAGTTCGCCTCGGGCCCGCATCCGGGGACGTACGCGCCCTTCACCCTGTTCCGTTTCGCCGAGCCCGAGCTGCCCGACATGGTCTACACCGAGTACCTGACCGGCGCCCTGTATCTGGACTCCCGCAAGGAGGTCGCCGCACATCTGGAGGTCCTGGACCACATGTCGACGGCCGCCGCGTCGGCCGAGCGCACCAGGAAGATCCTGCGGGAACACCGCAAGGACTGTTGAGGCCAAGGGCCGCGAAGGCCATCGATCCCCGAGGAGAACACATCGCATGACCGGTTCCGAGGCCGCGCCCACCCGCGTCGACACCAGCCGGCCGCACCCGGCCCGCGTCTACGACTGGTGGCTCGGCGGCAAGGACAACTACCCGGTGGACGAGGAGCTGGCCCGGAAGATCCTCGCCGTGGACGGCACGGTCCTGCGCGGGGCCCGCGCCAACCGCCGCTTCATGCACCGTGCCGTGCGCACCGTCGCCGAGGCCGGGATACGCCAGTTCCTGGACATCGGCACGGGCATCCCCACCGAGCCCAATCTGCACCAGGTGGCGCAGGGCGTCGCCGCGGAGTCCAAGGTCGTGTACGCGGACAACGACCCGATCGTGCTGCGGCACGCGGAGGCGCTGCTGCACGGGTCGGGAGAGGGCAGCACCGACTATGTGCACGCCGACGTCCGTGACGTCGACACGCTGCTGGGCCGGGCCGGGGAGTCCCTGGACCTCGGCCGGCCGGTGGCGCTGTCACTGGTCGCGCTGACCCACTACCTGGGTGACGACCCCGACGGCGACGACGTGTACGGCCTGCTGGAGAGGTACGTCGCCGCGCTCGCCCCGGGCAGCTATCTGATCCTCTCCCAGGTCACCCCGGACCTCAGCCCGGCGGCCATCGAGAAGGCGGCGAACCACTTCCGGCACAGCGGCACCCCGTTCTTCCCCCGGTCGCTGCCCGAGTTCTCCCGCTTCTTCGACGGTCTCGAGCTGCTCGGCCCCGGCGTCATCCCGGTCTACGGCTGGCGGCCGGAGGCGGCGGACGTGGCGGCCCAGGCGGAGGGCATCGTGCCGGTGTACGCGGGGGTCGCGCACAAGCCCTAGCCGTACGGGTGCCCGGCGACGGTTACCCGTACGGGTGCGGTGAAGGGGTGCGCTCCCGCGCCCCGTCCTAGGTTCGGGACCAGAGCCCCGGCCTCCGGGCAAGCAAGGGAGCGCCTGTGACCGACACGCGGATACCCGCCGTCCCGCCCGCCGAGCCGGGCGCGGCGCTGCTCAAGGCGGGCAGGTGGTTCCGGCCTGGCACGCCCGCGCCCGATCTGCACAGCGTCGCGCTGACGGGCGGGCGCGAGGCGGACGCCTTCTACCGGGACCGGTGGAGCCACGACAAGGTCGTGAACTCCACGCACGGCGTGAACTGCACGGGCTCGTGCCGCTGGCAGGTGTACGTCAAGGACGGCATCATCACCTGGGAGACCCAGCAGACCGACTATCCGAGCGTCGGCCCCGACCGCCCCGAGTACGAGCCCCGCGGCTGTCCCCGGGGCGCCGCCTTCTCCTGGTACACCTACTCCCCCACCCGGGTCCGCCACCCGTACATCAGGGGCGTCCTCCTGGAGATGTACCGGGAGGCGAAGCAACGCCTGCGCGATCCGGTCCTGGCCTGGGCGGACGTCGTGAACGACCCCGAGCGCCGCCGCCGTTACCAGCAGGCGCGCGGCAAGGGCGGTCTGGTGCGGGCGAGTTGGGACGAGGCGATCGAGATCGTCGCCGCCGCGCACGTCCACACCATCAAGACGTACGGCCCGGACCGCATCGCCGGCTTCTCCCCCATCCCCGCGATGTCGATGGTGTCGCAGGCGGCGGGCGCCCGCTTCCACTCCCTCATCGGCGCCCCGATGCTCTCCTTCTACGACTGGTACGCCGATCTGCCGGTCGCCTCCCCGCAGGTCTTCGGCGACCAGACCGACGTACCGGAGTCCGGCGACTGGTGGGACGCCGCGTATCTGATCATGTGGGGCTCGAACGTCCCGGTGACCCGGACGCCCGACGCGCACTGGATGGCGGAGGCCCGCTACCGGGGCCAGAAGGTCGTGGTGGTCGCCCCCGACTACGCCGACAACGCCAAGTTCGCCGACGAGTGGCTCCACCCGCACCCCGGCACGGACGGCGCGCTGGCCCTCGCCATGGGGCACGTCGTCCTCAAGGAGTTCTTCGTCGACCGCGAGACGCCGTTCTTCGCGGACTACGTGCGGCAGTTCACCGACCTGCCCTTCCTGGTCACGCTGGAGGAACGGGGCGGCGCCTACGTCCCGGCGAAGTTCCTGCGCGCCTCGGACCTGGGCCAGGAAGGCGCGAGCGCGGAGTGGAAGACGGTCGTGCTGGACGCCGCCACGGGACGCGCGGTCGCCCCGAACGGCTCCCTGGGCTTTCGCTGGTCCGAGTCGGGCATGGGCAAGTGGAATCTCGAACTCGGCGACATACGCCCGCAGTTGAGCCTGTACGGCAGTGAGGTCGCCGCGGGTGTCGAGGTGCTGCTGCCACGCTTCGACACGGAGGGCGGGGCGCACGGGCAGGGGCGCGGGGACGTCGTGAGGCGCGGTGTCCCGGCAACGAAGCTCGGCGGCGCGCAGGGGCCGCTGGTGACGACGGTCTTCGATCTGCTGCTGGCGCAGTACGGGGTGGCGCGGGAGGGCCTGCCCGGCCGTTGGCCCGTGTCGTACGACGACCGCGACGCGCCCGGCACCCCCGCCTGGCAGGAGGCGCACACTTCGGTCCCGGCCGCCAAGTGCGTACGCATCGCCCGGGAGTTCGCGCGGACCGCCGAGCGGTCGAAGGGCCGCTGCATGATCCTGATGGGAGCCGGCACCAACCACTGGTTCCACTCCGAGACGATCTACCGCGCCTTCCTCGCCCTGCTCCAGCTCACCGGCTGCCAGGGCCGCAACGGCGGCGGCTGGGCGCACTACGTGGGCCAGGAGAAGTGCCGTCCGGTGACCGGCTGGGCGACGCTCGCCTCGGCGTCGGACTGGTCGCGGCCGCCGCGCCAGATGATCGGCACGGCGTACTGGTTCCTCAACACCGACCAGTGGCGCTACGACCGTTTCACGGCCGACGTGCTCGCCTCGCCGCTCGGCACGGGCCGGTTCCGGGGGATGACGGGCGCGGACTGTCTCGCGCTGTCGGCGCGGACGGGGTGGATGCCGTCGTATCCGACCTTCGACCGCAATCCGCTGGAGCTGGGCGAGGTGTTCGGTGATCCGGTGTCGCGGGTGGTGGCCGAACTGCGCGCGGGGACCCTGAAGTTCGCCTGCGAGGACCCGGACGCGCCGGAGAACTGGCCGCGGGTGCTCACGCTGTGGCGGGCCAACCTGCTGGGCTCGTCGGCGAAGGGCGCCGAGTACTTCACGCGGCACCTGCTCGGCACGCACTCGTCCCTGCAGGCAGAGGAAGCCCCCGAGGACGTCCGGCCGCGGGATGTGACCTGGCACGACGAGGCGCCCGAGGGCAAGCTCGACCTGCTGCTGTCGCTGGACTTCCGGCAGACGTCGTCCACGCTGCTGTCGGACGTGGTCCTGCCCGCCGCGACCTGGTACGAGAAGCACGACCTGTCCAGCACGGACATGCACCCCTTCGTGCACTCCTTCACTCCGGCCGTGGACCCGCCGTGGCAGGCCCGCACCGACTTCGACGCGTTCAAGGTGCTGGCGGAGCGGCTGAGTGAGCTGGCCGTCGGTCATCTGGGGGTGCGCAAGGACCTGGTGGTGACCCCGCTCCAGCACGACACCCCGGGCGAGATGGCCCAGCCGGGCGGGGTCGTCCTGGACTGGAGGCGCGGGGAGTGCGATCCGGTGCCGGGGAAGACGATGCCGAACCTCACCGTGGTGGAGCGGGACTACACGGCGATCGGCGCCAAGTTCGCCGCGCTCGGGCCGCTGGCGGAGCAGCTCGGCCTGCCCGCCAAGGGCATCACGCTGAAGCCGGACGAAGAGGTCGAGGACCTCCGGCACCTGAACGGTGTGACACCCGACGGCCGGCCCCTGCTCGATACGGCCGTGAAGGCCGCGAACACCATCCTCGCCCTGTCCGGCACCACCAACGGGCGCCTCGCCACGCAGGGCTTCCGCACGCTCGAGGCCCGTACCGGGCAGGAGATGGCGCACCTGGCGGCCGAGCACGAGGGCAAGCGGGTCACGTACGCGGACACCCAGGCGGCGCCCGTCCCGGTGATCACCTCACCGGAGTGGTCGGGCAGCGAGTCGGGCGGGCGGCGCTACACCGCCTTCATCCTCAACACCGAGCACCTCAAGCCCTGGCACACCCTCACCGGCCGCCAGCACTTCTTCCTCGATCACGACTGGATCCACGAGCTGGGCGAGGCACTTCCCGTCTACCGGCCGCCGCTGGACATGAACAAGCTGTTCGGCGAACCGCGCCTGGGACCGGACGGGCAGAAGGAGGTGACGGTCCGGTACCTCACCCCGCACAACAAGTGGTCCATCCACTCCGAGTACCAGGACAACCTGTTCATGCTGGCGCTCTCCCGGGGCGGCCAGAACATCTGGATGTCCCCGCAGGACGCGGACGCGATCGGCGTCGTGGACAACGACTGGGTGGAGGCGGCCAACCGCAACGGCGTGGTCGTCGCCCGGGCCGTCGTCTCGCACCGGATGCCGCCCGGCACCGTCTACATGCACCACGCGCAGGAACGCACGGTCGCCGTCCCGAAGACGGAGGCCACCGGCAGGCGCGGCGGTATCCACAACTCGCTCACCCGGCTGATCCTCAAGCCGTCCCATCTCGTCGGCGGGTACGCCCAGCTGTCCTGGGCGTTCAACTACCTGGGCCCGACGGGCAATCAGCGCGACGAGGTGACGGTGATCCGCCGCCGCAGCCAGGAGGTCGAGTACTGATGCGTCCGATGGCCCAGATCGCGATGGTGATGAACCTCGACAAGTGCATCGGCTGTCACACCTGCTCGGTCACCTGCAAGCAGGCGTGGACCAACCGCCGGGGCATGGAGTACGTCTGGTTCAACAACGTCGAGACCCGCCCCGGCCAGGGCTACCCCCGCCGCTACGAGGACCAGGAGCGGTGGCGCGGCGGCTGGGAGCTGAACCGGCGCGGGGCCCTGAAGCTGAAGGCGGGCGGCCGCTTCCGCAAGCTCGCCGGGATCTTCTCCAATCCCGAACTCCCGGAGATCAAGGACTACTACGAGCCCTGGACGTACGACTACAAGAACCTCACCGACGCCCCGCTCGGCGACGACTACCCCGTCGCCCGGCCGATCTCGGAGCTCGACGGCAAACCGATGAAGATCGAGTGGTCGTCGAACTGGGACGACAACCTCGCCGGCGCCCCGGCCTACGGCGACCTCGACCCGATGGTGGAGCGGGCACGCACGCAGGCCTCCGAGAAGGTGCGCTTCGAGTTCGAGCAGACCTTCATGTTCTATCTGCCGCGCATCTGCGAGCACTGCCTCAACCCGTCCTGCGTGGCCTCGTGCCCGTCGGGGGCGATGTACAAGCGGGCGGAGGACGGCATCGTCCTCGTCGACCAGGACCGGTGCCGGGGCTGGCGGATGTGCGTGACGGGATGCCCGTACAAGAAGGTGTACTTCAACCACGCCACCGGCAAGGCGGAGAAGTGCACGATGTGCTACCCGCGGATCGAGGTCGGTCTGCCGACGGTCTGCTCGGAGACGTGCGTGGGCCGGCTGCGCTATCTCGGGGTGGTGCTGTACGACGCCGACAGGGTGACCGCCGCTGCGTCGGTGCGCAGCGAACGGGATCTGTACGAGGCGCAGTTGGGTGTCTTCCTCGATCCCGAGGACGCCGGGGTCCGGCACGCGTGCGACGCGGCGGGGATTCCGTACGACTGGGTGGAGGCGGCGCGCCGCTCCCCCGTGCACGCGCTGATCAGCAAGTACCGGGTGGCGCTGCCGCTGCATCCGGAGTACCGGACGATGCCGATGGTCTGGTACATCCCGCCGCTCTCCCCGGTGGTGGACGTGCTGACGGAGACCGGGCACGACGGTGAGGACGTGGGGAACCTGTTCGGCGCGATCGACAGCCTGCGCATTCCGCTGGAGTACCTGGCGGAGATGTTCACGGCCGGCGCCATCGGCCCGGTCCGGTCCTCGCTGGAGAAGCTCGCCGCGATGCGCTCCCACATGCGGGCGATCAACCTCGGTGAGGAGCCGGATCCCTCGGTGTCGGCCGCCGTCGGCATGGAGGCCCACGAGATCGAGGAGATGTACCGGCTGCTGGCGATCGCCAAGTACGAGGACCGGTACGTGATTCCGACGGCCGCCGTGGCGGACGCCCGGCACCTGGAGGAGTCCGCGCTGCCGCAGGGGTGCAGCCTCGACTACGACGGCGGGCCCGGGATGGGCGGGGACGGCCCCTTCGGCCAGGACTCGGGCCGCAAGCTGCTGCCGCTGGTGACGGTGGAGAACTTCCACGCCCTGCGCAAACGGCAGACGGCGGACCGCGCGGCCGACCTGCCCCCCACAGCCCCCATGGCCCAATCAGCCGACACAGCCGAGACCGAGGAGGCATGATGCCGTCCTTCGAGGTGCTGTACCAGGCGGCCGCACTCTGCCTGACCTACCCCGACGACGACTTCCGCGCCCGCCTGCCGCTGCTGCGCGAGGCGGCCCCGCAGCTACGGGAGTTCACCGACCACGCGGCCCTCACACCCCCGCAGGAACTGGCCGCCCACTACGTCCAGGTCTTCGACTTCAAGAACCGCCACAGCCTGTATCTGAGCTGGTGGCGCGACGGCGACACCCGGCGGCGCGGCATGTCGCTGCTGCGCTTCAAGGAGCTCTACCGCGCCCACGGCCTGGAGTTCACCGGCGAGGAACTGCCCGACTTCCTGCCCGCGGTACTGGAGTTCGCGGCCCGCACCGGCGACACCGGCCTCCTGCTGGAACACCGGGACTGTCTGGAGGAGCTCCGCGCCCGGCTCACCGACTTCGGCACACCGTACGCGTCCGTCCTGGACGCCGTGTGCGCCACACTGCCGACCGCACAACCGGGGGCACGCCCATGACCACACTGCTGTGGGGCGTCCTGCCCTACGTCGTCTTCGCCCTGCTCGTCGCCGGTCTGATCTGGCGCCACCGCTACGACCGCTTCGGCTGGACCACGCGCTCGTCCCAGATCTACGAGTCGAAGCTCCTGAACATCGCCTCGCCCGCCTTCCACTACGGCATCCTGTTCGTGCTGGTCGGCCATCTGGTGGGCCTGTTCGTCCCGGAGTCCTGGACGGACGCGCTCGGCGTCAGCGAGCACACGTACCACCTGTTCTCCCTCTACGGCGGCACGGCCGCGGGGGTGCTGACGGTCGTCGGGATCGTCCTGCTGATCTACCGCCGCCGCACGAAGGCACCCGTGTTCCGGGCGACCACGGCCAACGACAAGATCATGTACGTCGTGCTGGCGGCGGCCATCGTGATGGGCATGGTCGCCAAGCTGTCCCACTCCTCCGGCGACGGCTACAACTACCGCGAGTCCATCGCCCCGTGGGCCCGCAGTCTCTTCACCCTCCAACCGGACCTCGACCGGATGGCGGGCGTGCCGGTGCTGTACGAGGTGCACGCGGTGATCGGCATGGTGCTCATCGCGCTGGTGCCGTACACCCGACTGGTCCACATGTTCAGCGCGCCGGTGCAGTACCTGTTCCGGCCGTATGTGGTGTACCGCAGCCGGGACCCCAGGCAGTTGGGGCCCCGGCCGGAGCGGCGGGGCTGGGAGAAGACCGGGTCCTGAGCGCCCCTATGCGGCGCCGCCCTTCTGGTCCTTCTCGTCGTCCACGATCTCCGCGTCCACCACACCGTCGTCGTCCTGCGGCGCGGACTGCTCCGCGCCCGTGCCGGTGGCGCTGTCGCTCGGCGCCTGCTGGGACCGGGCGTACATCGCCTGGCCCATCTGCTGGCTGACCGAGGCGAGTTTCTCGATGCCGGTGCGCAGGGCGTTGGTCTCGGCGTTCTGCTCCAGCTGCTGCTTCAGGTCCGTGATCGCCGACTCGACCTCGGCCTTGGTGTCCGCCGGGACCTTGTCCTCGTTGTCGCGGATGAACTTCTCGGTCTGGTAGACGAGCTGTTCGGCCTGGTTGCGGGTCTCGGCGTCGTCGCGGCGCTTGCGGTCCTCCTCGGCGTACTGCTCGGCCTCCCGCATCATGCGGTCGATGTCGTCCTTCGGGAGGGCCGAACCGCCCGTGACCGTCATCTTCTGCTCACGGCCGGTCGCCAGGTCCTTCGCGGAGACGTGCATGATCCCGTTGGCGTCGATGTCGAAGGCGACCTCGATCTGCGGGACGCCGCGCGGGGCCGGCGGCAGGCCGGTGAGGTCGAAGACACCGAGCTTCTTGTTGTACGCCGCGATCTCACGTTCGCCCTGGTAGACCTGGATGCCGACCGAGGGCTGGTTGTCGGCGGCCGTGGTGAAGATCTCCGAACGCCGGGTGGGGATGGTCGTGTTGCGTTCGATGAGCTTCGTCATGATGCCGCCCTTGGTCTCGATGCCGAGGGACAGCGGGGTGACGTCGAGCAGCAGGACGTCCTTGACGTCGCCGCGGATGACACCGGCCTGGAGGGCGGCGCCGACGGCCACGACCTCGTCGGGGTTGACGCCCTTGTGCGGGTCCTTGCCGGTGAGTTCCTTGACGAGTTCGGTGACGGCGGGCATCCGGGTGGAGCCGCCGACGAGGATGACGTGGTCGACCGCCGAGAGCTTGATGCCTGCGTCCTTGACCGCCTGGTGGAAGGGGGTCTTGCAGCGGTCGAGGAGGTCCGCGGTGAGCTCCTGGAACTGGGCGCGGGTCAGCTTCTCGTCGAGGTGGAGCGGCCCTTCGGCGGAGGCCGTGATGTAGGGCAGGTTGATCGTCGTCTCGGTGGAGCTGGACAGCTCGATCTTGGCCTTCTCGGCGCCCTCGCGCAGCCGCTGCAGCGCCATCTTGTCGGTGCCGAGGTCGATGCCGTACTGCCCCTTGAACTTCTTCACCAGGTACTCGACGACCCGCTGGTCCCAGTCGTCGCCGCCCAGGTGGGTGTCGCCGTTGGTGGCCTTGACCTCGATGACGCCGTCGCCGATCTCCAGCAGCGAGACGTCGAAGGTGCCGCCGCCGAGGTCGAAGACCAGCACGGTCTGCTCCTCGCCCCGGTCGAGGCCGTAGGCGAGGGCGGCGGCCGTGGGCTCGTTGATGATCCTGAGCACCTTCAGGCCGGCGATCTCCCCGGCCTCCTTCGTGGCCTGCCGCTGGGCGTCGTCGAAGTAGGCGGGAACGGTGATCACCGCGTCGGTGACGTCCTCGCCGAGATACGACTCGGCGTCCCGCTTCAGTTTCTGCAGCACCCGGGCCGACAGTTCCTGGGCCCGGTAGCGGGAGCCGTCGACGTCGCCCTGATCCGGGAAGCGCCAGTTCGCGTCGCCCATGTGCCGCTTCATGGAGCGGGCGGTGCGCTCGACGTTCGTCACCGCCTGCCGTTTGGCCACCTCACCGACGAGTACCTCGCCGTTCTTGGCGAAGGCCACGACCGACGGTGTGGTCCTGGCCCCCTCCGCATTGGCGACGACAGTGGGTTCGCCGCCCTCCAGGACGGCGACCACCGAGTTCGTGGTCCCGAGATCGATCCCGACCGCGCGTGCCATCGCTGTCCCCTTCCGCCAGGGCACCCCTTGAACTCCAGCACAAAACTTGAGCGGGTTCTTGTCAATGGGACGGGTGACCGCGGGGACGGCCGCCAAACAGTGGCTGAGCGCTCACTCAGGGTTCGGGGGGCCGGCCCGAAGGGCCGCCCCCCAGGGGCGCGGGGCTGTATCGATATGCGGCTCCGCCGCGTGGGCGCGACCAGCCACGACGGCGCCGCAGCCGCAAGAGGCCCTGTCACGGCTCCCCGCGAAGCGCTACGCCAACTTCGCCGACAGCGTGATCGTCGTGCCCGTCAGCGCCTGACTGACCGGACAGTTCTTCTTGGCGTCCTCCGCCGCCGCAGCGAAGCCCTCGGCGTCGAGACCGGGCACGGTGCCCTCGACGGTGAGGTGAATCCCGGTGATCCCCTCACCCGGCTGGAAGTTCACGTCGGCCGAGGTGACGAGCTTGGTGGGCGGGGTGCCGGCACCCGCGAGGGCGTGCGACAGCGCCATGGAGAAGCAGCTGGAGTGCGCGGCGGCGATCAGCTCCTCGGGGCTGGTCTTGCCGTTCGCGTCCTGGGAGCGCGAGGCCCACGTGACCGGCTGGGCGGCGATGGCACCAGAAGAGTCGAAGTTGACAACACCGTTGCCCTCGAGCAGGTTGCCTTCCCAGACGGTGTGTGCGGAGCGCGTGGTAGCCACGGTTCTTCCTTTCGCGTGGGGGCCCGTTTCCTGGGTCCGTGCCCCCATCCGATCACACTCCGGCTCAACTCACCCGGAAGACCGGCCCACGCGGGGTGAACGGCAGACGACGGCCCTGCGGGAGCAGGTACGCGTGCTCGCGCCGCACCCGCAGCACGTCGCACCAGCCGTCCGTGATGACCAGGACGGGCGCGCCGGGCGGGAAGTCGTCGGCGCGCTGGAGGAGGTCGATCCCGGGCTGCAGGACCGTACCGCCACGGCCGTGCACCCGTACCCGCCCCGCGATCTCCGTCACCGGCACATAGCCGGCGTCGTAGGGTCCCGCGTCGCAGAACACCACCCGCGCGGCCGGTACGTCCCGGGCGGCGGCGTAGGAGGCGATGGCGCCGAGCGCCTTGCCGAGGAGCACGCTGCCCATCGAGCCGGAGGTGTCCAGGACGACACCGAAGGTGCAGCGGGCGATCTCCTCGGGCGGGAAGTAGCGCCCCGCGCGCGGGATGTCGGGCGTCGACGACTGGCGGCGCGAGGGACGGGCGTACGTCCGCACCGGCTCGGGGCGTGGCACGAACTCGTCGAACCAGCGGGCCAGTCGGGCGTCCCAGGGCAGCGGCGGATGGCTGAGCGCTCGGATCTCCTGGACCAGGCCGCCGGGCAGGAAGCCGCGTTCCTGCTGCTGGTGCAGGTCGAGGCCGTGGGAGAGGCCGCGGCGGTAGAACTCGTCGAGGTCGCAGTACTCGCCGGGGGCGCCGAGCGGGGCGCCCAGCACATCGCCGACGCCCTTGCCGCGCAAGGTGGCCAGACGGCGCATGCGGCGCAGGTCGCCGACGATGCGGTCGTACACCTCCTCGGCGGACAGGCCGCTGAACTGCGCGTCGTACAGGAGCCCTTGGGGCATCTCGCCGACCTGCATCTCGCGCAGCCAGCCGTTGATGACGTAGTCGCAGGCGACGTTGAACAGGTACGGGTCGCGGGTGCCGCAGCGGTCGCCGTGGCGCAGGGCGGCGTGCAGCATCTCGTGAGCCAGGATGAACCGCCACTCCTCGTCCTCGAACGTCCGCAGCGGGTTGATGTAGATCTCGCCGGCCTCGGCGTTGACGGCGGCTACGGCGATGCCGTGCGCGCGGGCGAGTTCGGCGTCGGCGACCAGCTTGATGCCGGCCGCGATGCCGCCGAGCAGCGGGTAGGAGGTGATGAACCACTCCAGTGCCCACTGCCACGGCCGCTTCTTGACCGGCTCGCCGAGCATGGATTCGCGGCGGCCGCCCGCCAGGTCCATGGCGGTGGAGACGGTGCGGGTCAGCGCGGTCGCGAAGGCCAGCTGGTGGTCCGGGGGCGACCCGAACCAGCCCATCCACTCCACGAGCAGCTGGTCGGCCTCGGAGCCCGCCGTGCCGCAGCGCTCGTACGCGGCCGGGATGCCGTCGCGCCGCCAGCGCGCGGCAAGCTGTTCCTCGTCGCCGTCCGGGTAGGTCAGGGGCAGGTGGTCCGGGGCCTTGCCGACCGGGAAGCTGAGCAGGAAGCGGTTGACGACGACGCAGCGGGCGGCGAGGTCGGCGCGGTCGGGCTGCACCGGCCTGCCCTTCCTGGAAGGGACGTGGCCGAAGCCGAGGTGCAGGACGGCGTGCGCGATCGCCCAGGCCCAGGCCGCGGGTTCGGCGATACGGTCGGGATGGACGTGCAGGTCGCCGTCGGAGTCGACGCGGACGAGTCCGTCGTGGGGCGCCTGCTCGCACTTCTCCTGGCGGCAGACGGTGAACTCGACGGTGGCGAGCGCGGGATTGGCTCGCACCAGTCGCAGGCCCTCGGCGAACGCCTCCGCCGCGAGGTCCCGCTTCTTCTTCCCCTTCCCCTTGTCGGGGGTACGGCTCATCGCCGCGCCTCCACCAGCCGGGGCATGTCCCGCGCGGCCTCCACGAGGAACCAGGACGGCAGGACCGGGTTGCCGTCGGTGTCGGAGGCGATGACGCTCTGGGCGACCTCGACGGAGATCTCCGCGAGCTGCACCAGCAGCGACTTCGCGCGGTACGCGGTCTGGCGGCCGGTCGCGGACATGTGGTCCTTGCTGACCGGCAGCTCCTTGATGAGACGGCCCCGGAAGGACTCGGCGAGGTAGTAGAGCAGGTCGCGGTCCTGCATACGGTGCGGCCAGCGGGCGTCGCCCTTGATGATGGCCTCGATGCCGTACTGGCTGCGCACGATCTTGACGTAGCCGCAGAACGCGGTGGCGTGCACGGGCGTCAGCGTGCCGTGCGCGAGGACCTTCAGCGTCTCCTCGTCGAGGTCCCGGCCGAACGAGTGCAGGGCGTCGGAGAGCATGTGCCAGGAACGGGGCGTGGAGAACGGCTCCTCGGTCTTCGGCGGCTTGGACCACAGGTGGTCGGGCCGGTCGATGAGGTGGTCCAGGATCCAGGGGTGGATGCCGTTGTTCACCGCCCAGGTCAGCCAGTCCTTGGCGGAGGCCTCCAGGTGGACGTGGGTGAGGCGGTTGACGAGCGCGGAGGCGATGGGCCGGGCGAGCGCGTTGTCGGTGGCCCGGTTGCCGGCGCCTATGACGATGGAGCCCTTGGGAAGCTCGTAGTTGCCGATACGGCGGTCCAGGATCAGCGAGTAGAACGCCTTCTGCACATCGGGGGTGGCCGCGTTCAGCTCGTCCAGGAACAGGCAGTACGGCTCGTCGCGGGCGATGGCCTCCGGCGGGCAGAACACCGACCGCCCCTCGCGGATCTGCGGCACGCCGATCAGGTCCTCCGGTGCCAGCTGGGTGCCGAGCAGGCTCACGCACTCCAGGCCCAGCGACTCGGCGAAGTTCCTGACCAGGGAGGACTTTCCGATGCCGGGGGCGCCCCAGATGAACACCGGCCGCACGGTGGCAAGGCCGAGAAGGAGGTCGGGGATACGGGCGGGCGTGACGGTGACGGCTGCCTGCAAAGCAGGGTCTCCCTTGGGGTGTTCGAGCAGTTTGCGACTCGAACAGTGTGTGCCCGTGAGGCTCTCGGACGCAGCCGATTTTCAGGCGGCCCGCTCCTGCGGCTCCACGTCCAAGGGCACCTGAGGCCCGTCCGACTCCCGCAGCCAGCGCCGCAGCACACGGTGGACGTGCTCGGCGCCCACGAGGTCCTCCCCGTCGCCGACCGGTGCGGAGAAGGCAAGCGGCGACAGCAGGAACGGCTTGCCCTGTGCCCCGCCGAGTCCGCCGTGCGAACCGATCTGCTCCTCGAAGGCGAGGACCTCGCCGTCGGCCTCGTCGTAGGCGGAGTTGACCATGATGTCGGCGGCGTTCGGGAAGGAGTTCGTACGGCGCACGGCGTCGGCGGCGCCCGGCCCGAAGGCCTCCAGCGGGCCCGGCTTGTCGTCGAGTTGGTCCAGCGGGATCTCGGCGCCGTATGCGCCCAGCACGACCCCTGAGTGCTCCTCGCTGCGGACGAGCAGGAAGCCGACGCCGGGGTGGTTGGCGAGGGTGGTGAGCAGGGCCGGGTGACGGGCGTCGATCTCCTCCTTGGTCATCCGGTGCGGCACGTCCGGGAAGGAGACCAGGCCCAGGTTGCCGGACGCCAGCACGATCGGCTCCGAGCGGCGGCGGGACGGGCGGTGCTGCTCGCCGCCGTCCTCGACGGGCCGGCGCAGCGCCGCACGCACGGCCGCGCGGGCCTCGGCGCCGCTGTGGGTGCGCCGCGCCCTGCGTGGCACGGGCAGACCGCAGCCGGCCCGCACCAGGTCACCGAGGCCGAGGCCGTAGCGGGCGCGGAAGGTCTCGCCGGGGCTCTGGCCATGGTCGGACAGCACGACGATCTGGTACGGCCGCGGCGCGTGCTCGGCGACCTTCTCGATCAACGCCAGCGCCCGGTCGAGGCGTTCGAGGACCTTCTCGGTGTCGCGGCCGCGCGGCCCGGAGTGGTGCGCCACCTCGTCGTACGCCACGAGGTCGGCGAAGACGGCGGTGCGGCCCGCGAGCATGTCGCCCATCACCGCGGCGACGACGACGTCCCGTTCGACGACGGTCGCGAAGGCACGGACGAGGGGGTAGAGGCCGCCGCGGGAGACCCTCGGTCGGACCTTGCGGGCGCGTGCCCGGGTGGACTGGCCGATCTCGCGGCCCACCTCGGCGGTGAAGGACAGGGCGGTGCGCACGGCGTTGGCCGGGTCGGAGAAGTAGGCGAAGTAGCCCGAGCGGGAGCGGTTCTCGCGGCTGCGGCGCTTGGTGGCGATGGACAGCACGAGGGCCTGTTCGTCGGCGCCGCCGCTGAAGAGGTTGCCGCGGCTGGCGCCGTCGGCGGTGAGCAGTCCGCCGTCGCCGGTGCGGTCGATGGCGCGGCGCTGGAGCTCGGCGGCGTTGGCGGGGCGGTTGCAGACCATGACCTCGCGGGCGGCCTTCTCGTACCAGCGGAAGGCGGGGACGTCGTGGTTGCTGCCGTGCAGGATGCCGAGCTGACTGGCGCCGGTCTGGCTGGACCAGTCGGTGCGCCAGGGGGTGAGCCGGTGGGTGGCGAGGGCGCTGTCCGCCTCTCCGATGCCGCCGTTGCCGAGCCAGCGGGCGACGGTGGGCATCAGGTCCTTGCCGACGGCGTCGAGGAGGACGTCGTGGCCGACGCCGTCGAGCTGGATGAAGACGGTGCCGGGGCTGGAAGGGCCGGGCGGCAGGGCCTTGCGGCGGCGGTCGGCGAGGCGGTACAGGCGGCGCCGGTACGCGTCGTCGTCCCGGACGGCGAGGGCGGCGCCGGTGGCGGAGGCGACGGCGGACATCACGGCGGCGACGATGACGGCGGTCTCGGGGGCGGCCTCGCTGTCGCCGGAGGGGACGAGACGCAGGGCGACGATCAGCAGCGAGCCGTTGAGGAAGAACACCAGCAGGCCCAGCACCAGGGCGGGCACCAGCAGCAGGAGCCGTACAAGGAGGGGCCAGGCGAGCGCGGACAGCAGACCGAAGGCACCGGCGCCGAGGGCGGCGGTCATGGCTATGTGGGTGGCGCTGTCACCGTCGGCCGACTGCAACTGGAAATCCGGCAGGATCCCGGCGAGCACGAGCATGGTGACGGTGGAGACGGCCCACACGGCCACGCTCCGCCCGACCTGACTGGCAACCCGCCGCCAACGCCCACCACGCACGCCCAGCCCACCTCACGTCCCGGCCCAGCACCCGAAACGGGCCTTTCACGCCCCAGCCTGGCACACCCCTCCGACACCGGACCGGACACGTCGTCCCGCCCGGCCGCCTCGGCACGCGCCGTGGGCCGTGATCGTCAACGGCCGTCGTAGCCGGCCGTCGGCATCGACAGCCTCCGGTGCACGCGCGCCTTCATCTGCGCGTCGTACAGCGGCTCCGCACGCCCCACGATCTCCACCCGCACACCCCGCCGGGCGCACTCCGCGGAGAAGTCGTCGACGGACGACAGCGCGCTCTCCAGCACCCTGCGGCTGGGCGCCACGAACAGGTCGAGGCCGGGGCGGACGCCCTCCCACAGCACGCTGTGGTCCGCCCGCAACCGGCGCACGAGGAGTTCGCGTGCGACGACGTACCCGTGCTCGGCGGCCCAGCGCGCGCACATCGCGTGCTGGCTGCGGGAGTCCACCAGGAAGGGGTCGGCGTCCAGCTCTTCGAGCGGCGTCAGACTGGCGATCGCCGTCACGCGCACTACGGATGCCCCCATGGCGTCCCCCTCACCTCCGGGTTTCGCCGCCGACCCTACTGCAGCCCGTAGGCTTCGGGGAGTCGCGCGAAGGGGGCAAAGAGGTGCCGGTGGAGATCACCTGGTGGGGCCATGCCACCTGCACGGTCGAGGATTCGAACGTGCGCCTCCTTACCGACCCTCTGTTCGCACGCCGGCTCGCACACCTGCGCCGCCGCCGGGGCGCACCGCCCCCGCCCGGCGCCTGGCGCGTGGACGTCGCCGTGGTCTCCCATCTGCACGCCGACCACCTGCACGTTCCGTCTCTCGCCAGGCTGCCGCAGGGCACCCGCCTGCTCGTGCCCCGGGGCGCGCCCCGGGCGGTGCCGGGCCTGCGCCGGCTCACGCATCTGCGGGTGACCGAGATGGCGCCGGGGGACGTGACGACGGTGGGCGACGTGGCCGTACGCGCCGTTCCCGCGCGGCACGACGGACGCCGGCTGCCCGTCGGCCCGCACCGCTCCCCCGCCCTGGGCTACGTCTTCGAGGGCGAGGCACGCACGTACTTCGCCGGGGACACCGGGCTGTTCGACGCGATGGCGAAGGAGGTCGGGCCGGTCGACGTCGCATTGCTGCCGGTCGGCGGCTGGGGACCGTATCTCGGGGACGGGCATCTGGACGCGGGGCGGGCGGCCGAGGCGCTGGCCCGGCTCGGGCCGCGCAGTGCGGTGCCGGTGCACTACGGCACGTACTGGCCGATCGGCATGGACGCCGTGCGCCCCCATGAATTCCATGCGCCCGGCGACGAGTTCGCACGGCTCGCGGCGGAGCGCGCGCCCGGCGTGGCGGTGCACCGGCTCGCGCACGGGGAGCGCGTGCGCCCGGAGGTGGCCCGGTGACGGTGTGGGCCGCCGCCACGACGACGGTGCCGTACGAGTCGACCCAGCAGGCGATCGGCTATCCGACGCTGTTCCTGCTGGTGCTGATCGGGGCGCTGGTGCCGGTGATCCCGACGGGCGCGCTGGTGAGTTCGGCGGCGGTGGTGGCGTTTCACCAGACGGCACCGTTCTCGCTGGCGCTGGTGTTCGTGACGGCGTCGACGGCGGCGTTCCTGGGCGATGCGACGCTGTACTGGCTGGGGCGGCGCGGCATGCGCTCGAAGAACGGCTCGCGCTGGCTGGAGGCGATCCGCTCGCGCGCGCCGGAGGAGCGGCTCACTCAGGCGCAGGACAAGCTCGCCGGGCACGGTGTGGCCGTGCTGGTGCTGTCGCGGCTGGTTCCTGCGGGGCGGTTGCCGGTGATGTTGGCCTGTCTGCTGGCCGAGTGGCCGATGCGGAGATTCGCCCGCGGTAACCTGCCGGCCTGCCTGGCCTGGGCTGTGACGTACCAGTTGATCGGGATTCTCGGTGGGTCGTTGTTCAGCGAACCCTGGGAGGGCGTGGTCGCGGCGGTGGCGCTGACGCTGGTCATCAGCGGAGCGCCCAGTGTGTGGCGTCGTCTGCGGAAGGCTTCGTCGGGGTGAGGTGCGATGCGCCCACAGGGCAGGGGCTCCGGTCGTGTGGCGACTGGGGACGGCAGGGGTTGATCGCGCCCACGCGGCGGAGCCGCATTTCGGCACGGCCCCGCGCCCCCAGGGCGTCACAGCACCCGTGAGCCACCGACCGGCAGGTCCCACAAGTCCTCCCTCGCCAGCCCGGCCTTTTCCCACGCCACCCGCGCGCGTGTGAGCGGCTCCAGGACCGGCTCAGCCGACAGGACGAACGTCGCCCAGTGCATCGGCGCCATCCTGCGGGCCCCCAGATCCTGGGCCGCCCGCACCGCCTCCTCCGGGTCGCAGTGGACGTCGCTGAGCCACCAGCGGGGGTCGTAGGCGCCGATGGGGAGCAGGGCGAGGTCGATGCCGGGGTAGCGCTCGCCGATGCGGGTGAACCAGTGGCCGTAGCCCGTGTCGCCGGCGAAGTACACGCGCTGTCCGTCGGGCGCGGTGAGCACCCAGCCGCCCCACAGACTGCGGCAGGTGTCGATCAGGGTGCGCTTGGACCAGTGGTGGGCCGGGACGAAGTCGAAGCGGACACCGCAGAGTTCGGCGGCCTCCCACCAGTCCAGCTCGGTGACCTGCGTGAACCGGCGGCGGCGGAACCAGGCGGCGAGGCCGGCCGGCACGAACACGGGGGTGTCGCGCGGGAGTCGGCGCAACGTGGGGGCGTCCAGGTGGTCGTAGTGGTTGTGGCTGATGACGACCGCGTCGACGCGCGGCAGGGCGCTCCAGGCGACGCCGACGGGGGTGATGCGGGCCGGGGTGCCGAGGATGCGGCGCGACCAGACGGGGTCGGTCAGGACCGTCAGTCCGCCGATCCGGACCACCCAACTGGCGTGGCCCGCCCAGGAGACGGCGACCGTGCGCGCGTCCACGCGGGGCACCGGGCCCGGCTCGAAGGGCAGCTTCGGGATGTCGGCGAGGCCCTCCCGGCCGGGGCGTACGGCGCCCTCTCGGGCGAACCGGGCGAGGGTCTTGAAGCCGGGCAGCGGGGCGGTGAGCCGGTCGTGGAAGGTCCGCGGCCACACCCGGCGTTCGCCCAGCGGGCGGGGCGCGGCGAGCGGCGGGAACGGGGGTGCGAAGGGCAGCGGGTCCGCCGGGGCGTCGGCTTCCCGGGTGGTCGTACGCGGTGGTGTCGACATGGATGAGTCGGACTGCTGCGTCATCGAGGCGGCTCCCATCGCTGAGCTTCGTCACGGAGATCGTCGAAGACCGACTTCAAGTGGATCAACGCACGGTGCACGTGTGGCAGTTCCAACGGCGAGGGTGACGTGATGCATTCCGCGCGTTCGGCTTCGGTACCGGCCAGCAGAGGGCCGGTGGACAGCCGTACGCGCAGCGCGCCGAGGTCGTCGCCGAAGCGGTGCCCGCCCGGTGCGGGCATGCCGAGCCGCTCGGCGAGGAAGTCCTCCAGGTCCTGCGCGTCCCCGACGCCGTGCGCGGACAGCCCGGCGCGCAGCGGGCCGAGATCGACGTACACGTGCCGCCCGGCCTGCGGGGGCCGCGCCACGGCGCCCGCTCCTACGGCAGCGGCGTGCACTGCGGCTGCCACGCGTGCGTGCAGGCGCACGGTGGCGCTGACCCGCGCCGTGACCGGCTCGGGCTCCTCCAGTGCGTACTGGGCCGCGCGGGCGACCGGGCCGGCGATCCGGGCGCCGAGCGCGGTGAGCACGTCGAGCACGCGCGCGTGGAGGCCGTTGCCGGCGTCGTCGGCGGGGAAGCGGGCCACCGCGGCCGGCCAGCCCTGCGGGAGGTGGGCGCCGGACAGGTCGGTGACGACGGTGACTTGGTCGGGCAGCATCTCGGCTGGGCTGACCAGCACGGTGTCGTGGACGGCGTGCACGGTGTCGCGCCAGGTCTCGTCACTGACGAGGTGCAGCCCCTCGCCGGTGGCCGCCTCCAGGGTCTCGTGCAGCACCTCGGGCGGGGCCACGGTGGCGGTGGGGTCGTCGGCGACGGACAGCACGAGCAACCGCGGGTCACCGCCCTCGGCGCGTACCCGGCGGACGGTCTCCAGCAGGGCGTACGGGTCCGGCACTCCGCCGCACTCCGCCGGTGTCGCCACGTGGAAGACGGGTCTGCCCAACAGGCGTGCGTACGGCGCCCACCAGGCGGCGCAGGGCCGCGGGACCAGGACGTCGCCGCCGATCGCGGCGGTCAGCGCGAGCAGCAGGGCGGGCGCCCCGGGAGCGGCCACTGCCCGCTCTGGCTCGGTCGGCAGACCGCGTCGGCCCCAGTAACCGCTCGCGGCGGCCAGGAGGCCGTCGCCGCCGCCGATCAGCTCGCTCTCGGCCCGGCCGGCGGCAGCCGCGAGGACGGCGGCCAGTTCGGGCAGCACGGGCAGCCCGTCGCCCGGGAGCGGGGGCCCGTAACGGACGGGGCCGTGGCCTTCGAGGTCCGTCGGGCGCATCCTTGCCTCCGCGCTGTGCCAGGTGCCTCAGTGGTTCGTCGTGCGGTGCTCCGTGCGGGTCGGTTGTTCCGTGGTGCGGGTTGCGGGGTTCGTACGGCGAGAGGGGCCGCACGGTGTGTCGTGCACCCCTCGCGCTCCGGGTACCCATCGTGCCCCCACCCCATGAGTGCCCGCAGGGGTCAGTCCTGCGCGGTGGGCGTCCTGCGTCGCAGCCGGTACACCGCACCGCCGGCCGCGCCCGCGATCAGCACGCCACCGGCGACGAGGGCGGGGACGGAGTCGGTGAAGGTGCCGCCGTCACCGGCGCGCACGCCGTGGTCGACGGCCGCGCTGTCGCAGTCCTGCGCGTGTGACCCGCTGTGGTCGCCCTTGCCCGAGGGCGCGGCTTCCTCCCACCCGCTTCCGGCCTTGCCGGGTTCGGTGTCGCCCGAGTGGGGCTCGGTGCAGGGATCGCCGCCCCCGTCGGCGCCGCCCCAGCCGCCCTCGGTGCCACCCTTGCCGCCCTCACCACCGCTCTCCGTGCCGTCCTTGCCGCCCTCGCCGCCCTCGCCGGCACCCTGGGTTGCGCCGTCCGTGCTGCTGCCCTTGCCCTCGCCTCCGGTACCACCCTTGCCGCCACCGCTGTCGAGGGCCACCGTGAGCGTCGCGCTCCACTCCTTGCCCTCCCCGCCGGGCGCCGCCGGGCAGGCGCCGTCCACCGTCCATGCGGAGTCCGGTCCGGCCGCGTCCGGGTCGTCCTCGAAGTTCTCGGCCGGCGGGATGCGAGCGGTTCCGCTGTAGGCGGGCCCGGCGGCCTTCTCGTCGTTGCCGGAGACCCGCTTCAGCTGGACGGTGCCCTCCTCGAAGGCCTGCGAGGTGGCGTCGATGGTGGCCGGAGCGGTGCTGCCGAGGGCGTCGCAGGAGACCGAGACCGTGACGCTGCCGCCCGGGGCGACGGAGCCGGGGCTGACCTCCGCGGTCGGCTCCGCGAAGGCGGCCGAGGCGACGAAGCCCAGGACGACACCGGCCAGGGCGGCGACGGACAGGGCGCGGGCGGTGCGGCGCATGGGTGAGCTCCTTCGGCCGGCTGCGGGGTACGGCGGTCGTGCCCCCGCAGCCATGACAGCCCGCCCGGCGTCCGGGCGCGCGCGGCCGGGCACCATTCGCGGGACGGGGGCGGCCGAGTGGGTGACGCCGTACGGTCGGCCGCTCCGTCAGTTCAGCAGCGCGGCCAAGTCCCGCTCCAGCCCCCGCCCCCGCCTGCTGACCACCCCGGCGGCGACGTCCGACAGCTTGCGGTTGGTGCCCTGGGAGATGCGGCGCAGTACGCCGAAGGCGGTGTCGGCGTCACAGCCGAGGACGTGCATGACGATGCCGCACGCCTGGTCGACGACGGGCCGGGAGCGCAGGGCGGCGCCGAGATGATCGAGCTCGCTGAGCGCGGCGCGGTAGGAGCGGTCGCGGACCAGGAAGCTGGTGGCGAGTTCGCCGAGGGCGTGCACGGGCCCGTGCGCGACGTCCTCCAAGGCGCCGGGCCGGAAGCTGTAGAGACTGAGCGTCACCGTGAGCCCGGAGCGGAGGAACGGGAGCGTGACGCTGGAGCGCACGCCCGAGTCGAGCGCCATGGCGCGGTACTCCGGCCAGCGCTCGTCGCGCAGCAGGTCGGCCGAGTCGACGGGCTCGCCCCGTTCCAGGGCCGCCGGGATGGGCCCGTCCCCGGAGCGGAGCTGCACGGCGACGAGTCCGGCGAGGTCGGGGTGGGTGACGGCGGCGGGCCGCTCGGCACCTGTATCGGCCACCATGCTGCTCGCGCCGCAGCAGTCGGCGGTGCAGCGCATGGCCTGTTCGACCAGTTCGGACAGCCTGCGCCCCGGCAGGGCGGCTTCGGCGGACCGGTCTCCCCAGCGACCTACGCCATCGTGAACGGGCATCCTCAACTCCTCCTCATTTTGGGCGCTTTCCCGGTACTGCGCGGGGAAAACAGTCGAGAACACCGGGGACCAGTTGGAGCCCCGCCGCCCCGGGCCCCATCGCCGCGAGCTAGGTTCGTCCCCATGGCGAAGACCGACGAATTCGGTGAAGAACTTGCGGATTTCGTGCGCCGCGTCGCGGAGCTCAAGGCGGCACGGACCGTTTCGGGAGAGGACCTGCCGACCGTCCTGGACGCGGCCATCTTCGAACTGGACCATGTCGCCGCCCAGTTGTGGCCGTCGTACGAGCGGCTGACCTCGGGCGAGCTGCCCCGTACGACGTCCGCCGACCGTCAGGAACAGCATCTGCTGCGGGCGGTGTTCCAGCGGTTTCCGCTGCCGGTCGCGCTGGTGGACCGGGAAGCGGTGGTGCGCCGGCTGAACTTCGCGGCGACCTCCTTCACCGGCGTCCGGGCGGGCTATGCGACGGGCCGGCCGCTGACCGGATTCCTCGCCCACGCCGACCGGGCGGCGTTCCGTTCACAGGCCGCCGCGGTGGCACGCGGCGAGGGCGACCGCAGCCTGACCGTGCACCTCCAGCAGCGCCCGTCCGTCCCGCTCCACGCGACCCTGACGGCCGTACGCCCCAGCGGGGAGCCCCACACCACCGTGCTGGTGGTGCTGCAGCCCGGCGACCTCCGCGCGACCGGGGTCCCCGCTCCGGGCGACAGCCCGACCACCCAGGTCCCCGACCTCACCGAGACCACCCGGCACGCGGCCCTGATGGACGTCCTGGACGAGATGACCACGACCCTGCTGACGGCACCGCGCGACGACCGCGAGGCAGTCGTCCGGCGCGCGGCCCAGGTGCTGCATGGGCGCTTCGCCGACTGGGTCATCGCCGACACGGGCACGGCAGGCGCGACCGGACTGTCCCGCACGACCGTGCTGGCCCCTTCGGAGAAGGAGGCGAAGACGCTGGCGGCCCGGTCGCCGGCCGACTGCCCCCTCGCCGTGGAGACGGCACGCACCGCCTCCGCCGCTCTCCAGGTCCGCCCGCCGAACCCGGACGCCTTCGGCCATGATGCCGAGGGCGCCCCGGTCCTCGTGCAGGCGAACGTCACGTCACTGCTGTGTGTGCCGCTCACCGTCGAGGGCGCCGTGGCGGGCGTCCTGACACTGTTCAGATGCGGCGCCCGCCTGGCGTTCTCGATGGCGGAGGCGCGGGCGATGGACACCATGTCCCGCCACATCGCGCTGGCGGTGACAGGACCGCCCTGAGCGGCGCGCGGCCGTGTCAGCCCACGTCGTCGAGCACCTGCTCACGCACCCGGGTGCAGCACCGGCTGATCAGCCGGGACACGTGCATCTGCGAGATACCGAGCTGTTCGGCGATCCGGCTCTGCGTCATGTCCCCGAAGAAGCGCATGTACAGGATGGCGCGCTCACGCTCGGGCAGGGCCGCCAGCCGCGGCGCCACGGCCTCGCGGTCCACGACCGTGTCCAGTGCGGGATCGGCGGAGCCCAGCGCGTCGCTGAGTGAGTAGCCGTCCTCGCTGCCGGGCAGCTCCGCGTCCAGCGACAGGGCGGTGAAGCTCTCCAGCGCCTCCAGACCGGCCTTGACGTCGGCCTCGCTCATGTCGGCGTGCTGTGCGATCTCCGCGACGGTCGGCCTGCGGCCCGAGACGGTCTGCAGGTCCTGGACCGCGAACCGCACGCGGTTACGCAGGTCCTGGACGCGGCGCGGCACGTGCAGCGTCCACATGTGGTCGCGGAAGTGGCGCTTGATCTCGCCGGTGATGGTGGGCACCGCGTAGCTCTCGAAGGCGTTGCCGCGCTCGGGGTCGTAGCGGTCGACGGCCTTGACCAGCCCGAGGGCGGCCACCTGGCGCAGGTCGTCAAAGCTCTCGCCGCGGCTGCGGAAACGTCCCGCGAGCCGGTCGGCCATGGGCAGCCACGCCTCGACGATCCTCTCGCGGACGGAGTCGCGCTGCTGCCCCTCGGGCAGGGTGGCGAGCTTGCGGAAGTCCTCCGCGGTGTCGGGGGCGTCGTCGTGCGGGTGGTGCTTCGCGCTCACTGAGGTGGGCATCGTGCGTCGCAACTCCCTTGGTTGTGCTCTGGCTTGGACGGTCACCGAGGGAGAGCGGGCGCGCGCCGGGGGACCGGACACACCCGTGGCGGGAATTGCCGCTCCCACGGACGTGCCTCCTGTCCGAAGCACTGGTTGTTCGCCTGCCCTCACTCCCGGTCCGCAAACACCCACACAGGTTTTCCGCCCGCGCGCGGGGTCACTCGAAGCGGTGCCGCGCAGCCCGACGGAGCCCAGGAGGTCCCGCATGAGCACCAAGGTCGCCGATCACATCCTGCAGCGCCTGCGCGAGTGGGGTGTGGAGCACGTCTTCGGGTATCCCGGTGACGGCATCAACGGCCTGCTCGCCGCGTGGGGACGCGCTGACAACCAGCCCCTGTTCATCCAGTCCCGGCACGAGGAGATGTCCGCGTTCCAGGCGGTCGGCTACGCCAAGTTCAGCGGGCGTCTCGGGGTGTGCGCGGCGACCTCCGGCCCCGGCGCGATCCATCTGCTCAACGGCCTGTACGACGCCAAGCTCGACCACGTCCCCGTCCTGGCAATCGTCGGCCAGACGCACCGCACCGCGATGGGCGGCTCGTACCAGCAGGAGGTGGACCTGCACTCGCTCTACAAGGACGTCGCCTCGGACTTCGTGGAGACGGTGACGGTTCCCGAGCAGCTGCCGAACGTCCTGGACCGGGCGATCCGCACCGCCTGCGCGCGCCGCGCCCCCACGGCGGTCATCATTCCCGGCGACGTCCAGGAACTCGAGTACTCCGCCCCCACGCACGACTTCAAGATGGTGCCCTCCAGCCTGGACAGCGGCAACTGGACGGCGACCCCCGCGGACGACTCGGTGCGTCGCGCGGCGGAGATCCTCAACTCCGGTGACAAGGTGGCCATCCTGGTCGGCCAGGGCGCGTCCGGGGCACGGGCCGAGGTGGAGCGGATCGCCGAACTGCTCGGCGCCGGCGTGGCCAAGGCACTGCTCGGCAAGGACGCCCTGAGCGACGAACTGCCGTACGTCACCGGCGCGATCGGCCTGCTGGGCACCCGCCCGTCGTACGAACTCATGCGGGACTGCGACACGCTGCTGACGATCGGATCCTCCTTCCCGTACACGCAGTTCCTTCCGGACTTCGGCAACGCGCGCGGGGTGCAGATCGACATCGATCCGCACATGGTCGGGATGCGCTATCCGTACGAGGTCAATCTCGTCGGCGACGCGAAGGCCACGCTGCAGCGGCTGATCCCGCTGATCCGCTCCGAGGAGCGCGGCCGCGAGTGGTACGACACGGTGTGCGACAACGTGGCGCACTGGCACGAGGTCATGGACCGGCGGGCGAAGCTGTCGGCCGACCCCATCAACCCGGAGTACGTCACCCGCGCCCTGGACCCGCTGCTCCCCGACAACGCGATCGTCTCCTCCGACTCGGGTTCGGCGGCGAACTGGTACGCCCGGCACCTGACGATGCGGCCGGGCATGCGCGGGTCGCTGTCCGGGACGCTCGCGACGATGGGCTGCGGTGTGCCGTACGCGATCGGCGCCAAGTTCGCCCACCCGGACCGTCCGGCGATCGCGCTGGTCGGGGACGGGGCGATGCAGATGAACGGCCTGGCGGAGCTGATCACCGCGGCGAAGTACAAGGACCTGTGGGAGGACCCGCGCCTGGTGGTCGGCATCTTCAACAACCACGACCTCAACCAGGTCACCTGGGAGATGCGCGCGATGGAGGGCGCCCCGTCCTTCCTGCCGTCCCAGGAACTCCCCGACGTCCGGTACGCCGCCTTCGCCCGCTCCCTCGGCCTGACCGGCATCCGCGTGGAGAAGCCGGAGGACGTGACGGCCGCCTGGCGCGCGGGCCTGGAGGCGGACGGCCCCGCGGTGATCGAGTTCCTCACCGACCCGGCCGTACCGCCGATCCCGCCGCACGCCACGTGGGACCAGATGGAGGCGACGGCCGCGTCGATCCTGAAGGGCGACGCGGATCGCGGGTCGATGATCCGACAGGGGTTCAAGGCGAAGATGCAGGACTTTCTGCCGGGGCGGGGCAAGAAGGGCGACTGAGCTGTTGAACAGCGCAGAAGAGTTCGCGTAGTAGACGATTCCCCAGCTGGTGATCTGTGTCAGGCACAGGGCGAGCAGCGCGGCGCGGGGCCGCGACCGGTCCCCCGTTCCGGTCGCGGCCCCGCGGGCGTCGACGTCGGTCAGCAGCCTCCGGACGAGGCCGGGGCGCCCACGCCGATCTGGAGGGTGGTCGGGGCCGCGCAGCAGCCGCCGCCCTCGCCGCTCTGCGCGGCGTCGGGCTCGTCGAACAGGCCTGCGCCGCCGCAGACTCCGGTCTCGGGGAGGGTGAGTTCGACGCGTTCGGCTGCCTCACGGTCTCCGGCGAGGGCAGCGGCGATGGAACGGACCTGCTCGTAGCCGGTCATCGCGAGGAAGGTCGGCGCACGGCCGTAGCTCTTCATGCCGACCAGGTAGATGCCCTGCTCCGGGTGCGAGAGCTCGTTCACGCCGTGCGGGTAGACGGTGCCGCACGAGTGCACGTTCGGGTCGATCAGCGGGGCCAGGGCGGTCGGTGCCTGGAGGCGGTCGTCGAGGCCGAGCCGGACTTCGGAGAGGAAGGACAGGTCCGGCCGGAAGCCGGTCAGGACGATGACCTCGTCGACAGGGTCCAGGCGCCGTCCGTCCTCGGCGACCAGGATCAGGCGGTCGCCGTCCCGTTCGACGGCCTCGGTGCGGAAGCCCGTGACCGCGGACGCATGACCGGCATCAACCGCAGCCTTCGCACGCAGACCGAGCGCACCGCGCGCCGGGAGCTGGTCAGCCTCGCCGCCGCCGTAGGTGTTGGCGCTGATACCGCGGCGCAGGATCCACACCGCGTGCGTCCCGTCCTCCTCCTTCGCGAGGTCCGCGAGGTAGGCGAGGGCGGTGAAGGCGGAAGCACCCGAACCCACGACGGCCGTGCGCTTGCCCGCATAACGGGCACGTACCGACGGGTCCTTGAGGTCGGGGACGCGGTGGGAGATACGGTCGGCGGCCGCCCTCTCGCCCAGGGCCGGCATGCCGTCGGCACCCATCGGACTTGAAGTGGACCAGGTGCCGGAGGCGTCGATGACGGCGCGGGCGCTGATCCGTTCCTCGGTGCCGTTCGCCGCGCGGACGTGCACGGTGAAGGGCTGCTCCTCGCGCCCGGCATCGACGATACGGTCCCGGCCCGCGCGGGCGACGCCGGTCACCGTGACGCCGTACCGGACCTTGTCCCCGAGGATGTCGGCGAGCGGCTGCAGGTACCGCTCGGCCCAGTCACCGCCCGTCGGGTAGGCGGTGCCGTCCGGGCGGACCCAGCCGGTCGGGGCCAGCAGCTTCTCGGCAGCCGGGTCGGTGAGCTCCGCCCACGGGGAGAAGAGCCGCACGTGGGACCAGTCCCGGACAGCGGTGCCGGCCGACGGTCCGGCCTCCAGGACCAGTGGTTCGATGCCGCGCTCGATGAGGTGGGCAGCGGCGGCCAGGCCGATGGGGCCGGCTCCGATGACCGCGACGGGCAGCTGGTCGGTGGTGGACGCGCTGTCAATGGGCTCAGCCACGACGATTCCCCTTTGCTTCGACATCCGTCGATCTCTTGCGCTGCCAAGCATGGCACCTGTATTGATGGACGTCAACATAGACGTTTGTCGAATCTGAAGATCGAAGCATGGAACAGGTAGACGTAGCGGTGATCGGGGGCGGACAGCCCGGACTGGCCGCCGAACACGCTCTGCGCCGCCAGGTTGGTTGCACTGCAGCGCAGAGGTCGGATTGATCCATGCGGCCGGCGCGAGGTGGCCAGTCGGCCTTCAGTTCCGCGGTTCCCTGGTCCGAAGTGGGTTGTGGGTACGTCGGCGAGGGCGTTCCCCGGTACGGGGTGACATCTCAGGCATAGGGCGGTACAGCCCACATGAACGGGCTCCTTCGGCAGAGGCCCAACTGGTGTTCATCTCGCCGGTCGGTCACCGGTGTCCGG
Organism: Streptomyces sp. NPDC111606; assembly: GCF_055656945.1. Classification (NCBI taxonomy): domain Bacteria; kingdom Bacillati; phylum Actinomycetota; class Actinomycetes; order Kitasatosporales; family Streptomycetaceae; genus Streptomyces; species Streptomyces sp. NPDC111606. The sequence continues at coordinate 175,195 of NZ_JBVKBY010000003.1, read as the reverse complement.
CTGTTCCAGGTGAGAGGCCAGGACCGCCGCCTGGACGCGGCGCTGGACGCCGAGTTTGGCCAGAAGTCGGGAGATGTGGTTCTTGACGGTCTTCTCCGACAGGAAGAGCTTCTTGCCGATCTCGCGGTTGGTCAGGCCGTCGCCGATCAGCGCGAGGATGTCCCGCTCGCGGGGCGACAGGCTCGCCAGCTCGGGTGCGATGGCGGGCGTCTCGGCGGGGTCGGCGCGCAGTGAGCGCATCAGGCGGGCCGTGGTCGCAGGGTCGAGCATCGACTGGCCCGAGGCGACCGTGCGGACCGCGGAGATCAGGTCGGAGCCTCTGATCTGCTTGAGGACATAGCCCGAGGCACCGGCCATGATCGCGTCGAGCAACGCGTCCTCGTCGTCGAACGACGTCAGCATCAGACAGGCCAGCTCCGGCATCTGGCTGCGCAGCTCCCGGCAGACCGTGATGCCGTCCCCGTCGGGGAGGCGTACATCGAGCACGGCGACGTGGGGCCGCAGCGCCGGGCCCCGCGCGAGGGCGTGGGCGACGGTGTCGGCGTCGCCGACCACCGAGATGTCCGGTTCGGCGTCGAGCAGGTCGGTCAGGCCGCGTCGTACGACTTCGTGGTCGTCCAGCAGGAACACGCGGATCGGGTTCTGCTCCGTGAAGGTGCCTGTCTCGGTCATGACGACCCCTTGTTCCCCGGTGGTGCACAGCTGCGGACCATGGACTGCCCCTGGTCCCGATCATTGCTCGCCGGGGTCGGATGCACTAGGGCCGTCCGGCCCCATCGGCTACGCGATGCGCCCCCCACCGGCCCAACGGCGGTTCAGCGGCTCTGGGAGGTGTTCTGATCGCGGTCGAGGAGCAGGGGTGTGGCCGGTCGCGCCGTTCCCCGCGCCCCTTGGGGAGCTGCCGAACCGCAGATTGGCTTCACCGGGTCTGCTCAGAACCCAGTCGAGCTTTCCGCGGCTGTCGCGGCGGACGGGTCACCCGACGCGGTGATGCTGCCGTGGCCCTCCAGGTCGAAGTCCACGTCCACCACGCCCTCGACCGCGCGCACGAGACGGGCGGCCACAGGGATCAAGGACGTGTCCCGGACCTGCCCGGCTATCCTCACCACTCCGTCGTGCACCTCGACCCGGATTGCCGAGCCCGGCATCCGGAAAAGGTAGGCGACGAGCTCGCGGCGCACCTCCTCGGCGATCTCGTCGTCGCTGCGCAGGAACACTTTGAGCAGGTCGGCCCTGCTGACGATGCCCTCCAGCATGCCCAGCTCGTTGACCACCGGCAGTCGCTTGACCTTGGCGTGGGCCATGATGCGGGCGGCCTGGGCGAGTGTCGCGTCGGGGCGGGTGGTGAGCGCCGGAGAGGTCATCAGCTCCTCCGCGGTGATCGCGCCGGCCTTCGCCAGGTCGGACAGACGGCGGAGCTGGGTGTACCGGTCGGGGTCGCTGTCGCGGAACTCCTCCTTGGGCAGCAGGTCGGCCTCGGAGACGACACCGACGACGCGGCCCTCGCCTTCCAGGACCGGCAGAGCGCTGACCTTCCAGTCCTGCATCAGCTGCACGATCTCCTTGAAGGTGGCCTTGCGGCCGACGGCAGCGACGGTGTGGGTCATGACGTCGCTGACGATGTGCAGGGTGGCGTGCATGGTGGCGCTCCTTCCTCGCTTCGGTCCGCGGGGCGGCTCAGACGCAGCTGCCGGAGCCGTAGGGGGCGTACAGGTCCAGCAGCCGGGTCCGGGCGGAGCGGAGGCGGTGGGCGAGGACGTCGCCGACCCATTGGGTGACGGCGTGTCCCATGACCGGATCGTCCTGACACATCAGGCGTACGGCCTCGGCGTCGAACTCGTACGCCCGCACCGGAGTCGTCGCCTCGGCGCCCATGTGCCAGACGTGCGAAGTGAAGAGCCAGGACCAGCCGACGAGTTCGTTGTGCCGGAGGGTCTCGATGACGGCCGGGCGGCGGCCCGGCACGCGCATGTCGAGCTCGACGGTGCCGGTCCGGATGATCCAGAACCGGTCGGCCTTGCCGCCTTCCTCGAACAGGCGCGTGCCTTGCGAGAAGGCCACCTCGCGGGCGACGCGCATGAGTCGCTGCCGGTGTTCGGTGGGCAGGGCGCGGAGCATGCTGGGCGTGGGCGTGGTGATCATGGCGTGCCTCCCGACGCAGTGCAGGGACCTGTGCAGCCAGCGTGTGCCCATCGCCAACGGCCGACCATGGGCCACCCGGTCCATCCACGCGGGCCACTCGGCTCCGACGAGGAGACCTCCGGCACCCTCCCGCGATCCCGACGCGGAGGTTCCATGAAGGCGTAAGAGGTCCCGCCGGACGGAGGGGTGAGCGATGTGGGTGCTGCACCGACGCCCGACCACGGGAGGCTGTTCGCGTTCCTTCTGGTGGTCTCCGCGGCCGTCGGGTTCGTGGTGCGCGCGGTGCTCGACGCTCCGGCCATCCACAGAACTCGAGACAATCGCGATGCCCGTCACCGTGACTACGGGAAACCGGACCGCCGCCCGTGCCTGGCGTGGCTTCGCCGGTACGGGGTGGCGCGAGGCCATCGATGTCCGTGACTTCATTCCCTGTTCCCCGAGGAGCGGGACGCGCCGCTGAAGCGCGCGATCATGCCGAACGGCGGCCTGCGCCTGGTGGAGAACGGGCTACCGAACGTGTCCGTGCGCAGTTCAGGGCGCACGGACTGTCGGTCTACTGATCGTGAGCCCATCTCCGGTACGCGGCCACGGCGGTCGGCAGGGTGGGGAAGATCAGGTCTTCTCCCACGGAGTCGGCGAGGCCGTAGGCCTGGAGGTCGTCCTGGAGGTCCTGCTTGACTCGGGCGAGTGCGAAGACGATGCCGCGGTCGGTGAGCTCGCGGCGCAGTTCGTCGACGGCGTCCAACGCGGTGATGTCGACCTCCACATTGGCCTCGGTGTTGAGGACGAACCAGCGGACGGGGACGGTCTGTTCGTCGACTCCGGCCAGGGCACGGCGACGGAAGTCCTCGGCGTTGGCGAAGAACAGCGGTGAGTCGTAGCGGTAGACCAGCAGGCCGGGGATCGTGCGGGCGGTCGGGTAGTCATCGACGTCGTGCATCCCGGCGATCCCGGGAACCACGCCCTGGATCGCGTCGTGCGGACGGGCGACCCGCGTCAGGAGCTCCGCCACGGACAGACCGACCGCGACGAGGACGCCGTACAGGATGTCCAGGGCGAGCACCCCGGCCAGACAGCCGAAAGCGAGCAGGAGTTCGCGGCGGCGGAAGGACGCCAGCCGGCGGAAACCGGCGAGGTCGATCATGCGGACGGCGGCGTAGACGACGAGTGCGCCGAGAACGGCGGACGGTGTGCGGGTCAGCAGCGGGCTGAGGAAGAGCAGGACCATGAGGACCACAGCGCCGGCGACCAGTGAGTAGGCCTGGCTACGGGCGCCCGCCGAGGAGGCGAGCGCGGTGCGGCTGGCGCTGCTGCTGACGGGGAAGCCGTGCAGGGCACCGGCGCCGAGGTTGGCCGCGCCGAGCGCCAGGAACTCCTGGTTGGCGTCGAGCGCGGGCCCGTCGCCTTCACCTTTCGCGCGGCCCGTGAATGCCCGCGCGGTGAGGATGAAATCCGTGTACGCGACCAGGAGAACACCCAGCGCGGGCAGGACGAGGCGGGGCACCTCGGTCCAGTCCGGCCACGCCAGGCCGGGCAGCCCCGAGGGGACCTCGCCGATCACCTTGATGCCGTACCGGTCGTCGAGGTCGAAGGCCACCACGGCGATCGTGCCGAGGACGACGGCGAGCAGCGGTCCGGGTACGGCGCGGACGTGCCTCGCCACGATGAAGAGCAACGCGAGGATGGCGACGGAGAGCACGACGGTGGCCGTATGGGCGTCTGTCACGTCCCGCGCGAATGACCACAGCTGGGGGAAGAACCGGGTCTCCGTCGTCTCTACCCCGGTGAGTTTGGGCAGCTGGTCCACCATCATGATCAGCGCCACGCCGGCCATGTAGCCGATCAGTACCGGGCGGGAGAGCAGGTCCGCGACGAAGCCCAGCCGCACGGCCCGTGCGACCAGGCACAGTAGGCCGACCGTGACCGCGAGGGTGACCGCGAGGGTGGCGTAGCGCTCGGGGTCACCGGCAGCGAGCGGGGCGACCACGGTGGCGGTCATCAGTGCGGTCGTGGACTCGGGGCCGACCGAGAGCAGGCGTGAGGAGCCGAACAGCGCGTAGAGGGCGAGGGCGGGCAGGATCGCCCATAGTCCGGCCACCGGTGGGAGCCCGGCCACACCTGCATAGGCCATGACTTGAGGGACGAGGTACGCCGCCACCGTGACGCCGGCCAGTAGGTCGCCCCTCAGCCAGGAGCGCTGGTAGCCCAGAAGGGCTACGGCTCCGGGCACCAGACGGCGCCACCCCCGGACGTGCCCGTCTTCGCCCCGTGCCATCGGCCACCCTTCTCCGCCGAACACAGGATCCACCGGCCCGTTCAGGACCATGCGAGGTGAACCGTGTCCGGCCGAGCATGCACCCCAACGGGCCGTGAGAACAGGGCCGTTCAGCCCTACGGCCACGGACCTTCGGCATCCGGCGGCCACCCGCCCCGCCACCACGAGAGTGAGCAGCGGCGGACACCGACCGGGACCGTCACATCTCCCCGAAGGGAGTCACCACCATGGCCGTGCACGAGCACCCTCACCGGAGTTCGGGCCTCCACTTGCCGTCCTTCCGCAGGAACCGGACCGGCCCCGCCTCCGCCCCCGAGTCCGCCGTGTCGGCACTCAGCGACACGCACACCGCACGGGCCTACGTCTTCGCGTCCCTGCGGCTGCTCACCGGGTTCGTCTTCCTGTGGGCGTTCCTCGACAAGACCTTCGGCCTCGGCTACGCCACCCCCTCCGGCAAGGGCTGGACAGACGGCGGTTCGCCGACCAAGGGCTTCCTCAGCAGGGTTGCCGCCGGGCCGATGGAGTCCACCTTCCACGCCTGGGCCGGGGGCGCCTGGGCGGACTGGCTGTTCATGCTCGGCCTGCTCGGGATTGGCATCGCGCTCATCGCCGGTGTGGCGTTGCGGCTCGCAGCCGTGGCGGGCACCGTGATGATGACGCTGATGTGGGTCGCCGAGTGGCCGCCCGCCCAGACCCTTTCCGACGGTTCGCCGAGCATGTCGACGAACCCGTTCGCCGAATACCACCTCATCTATGCCGTCGTCCTGATCGCGCTCGCCGCCGTCTCCGCCGGCGACACCCTCGGCGTCGGCAAGTTCTGGGCCAAGCTCCCGCTCGTCCGCAGCAGCCCCTGGCTGCGCTGACCAGGGAGAGGGGGCGGCGCGGTGGGCCCCACGGCGGGCCCACCGCACCTCACCGCACCTCACCGGACCGGCCAGGGCCGATCGGCCCCTCGAAGGGACCTGCGGCCCCTACCCGGGGCCCTGTCCGAAGACGAAGCTCGAATCGGGACCACCGATTCAGGAGGCGGAATCATGACCCGCACCATTACCCTCAGCGTCACCGCCGGCCTCGACGGCTCACGTGAGAGCCGCGCCGCGGCAGAGTGGGCGGCCCGTGAAGCACAGTTGCTCGGCCTGCCGCTGAAGCTGGTCCACGTCCGGGAGCCCGTACCGGCGCCCATGGCACAGGCACCACTGCTCGGCTCTGAGACACAGCAGAACTGGACCGAGCGGATTCCCCGCGAGGCGGCCGAGGGCATCCGGCTGCGCCATCCCGGCCTCGACGTGATCAGCGAGCAGCTGTCCGGCCGGCCGGCCGAAACGCTGGTCGACGAGGCGAAGGACGCCGAACTGCTCGTCCTCGGCTCTCGCGGCATGAGCGGGATCGGCGGCTTCTTCGTCGGCTCGGTCGGACTGGCCGTCGTGGCACACACCGAGCGACCGGTCGTCCTGGTCCGCGCCGGCGAGCAGGCTGCCGACGAGCACGAGGCGGACCGCGCCGGCATCCCGTCCGCCGCGACCGCCTTCCGGCCCGTCGTCCTCGGCCTCGACATCGAGAGCCCGGACGACGAACTGATCGAGTTCGCGTTCGCCGCCGCCGCCCGCCGCGGTACTTCACTGCGGGTGGTGCACGGCTGGAACATCCCCCCGTACTACGCGTACGGCCTGTCCATGGACCTCGAACTCCACGGTTCTGTGGCAGGGGCCGAGGCCAGCGCCCTGACCGAGGTCCTGAGCCCATGGCGCAAGAAGTTCCCGGACGTCGAGGTCAGTGAGGAGTCCCCCTACGGAATCCCCGCCGCCCAGCTTGTCGACATCTCCCGCGAGGCATCACTGGTCGTAGTCGGCCGCCGCATACGCCGTAACCCGATCGGCGCGCACATCGGCCCCATCACCCACGCCGTCCTGCACCACTCCACCGCCCCCGTCGCTGTCGTTCCGCACCACTGACGGAAGAACCCGAGGAGCGCAAAACATGAAGGCAGCGGTCGTACGAGCCCTCGGCGAACCCCTGGTCATCGAGGACCGGCCCGACCCCAAGTGCGAGCACTGTCTGTCCGGCTGGGAGACGCTGTGCGAGCAGCAGATCAACACCGGGTACGGCTGCGACGGCGGCTACGCCGAGAAGATGCCGGCCTGGGCGGACTTCGCGCAGCCGGTGCCCGCAGGCGTCACCGCGATCGACACCGCCCCGCTGACCTGCGCCGGCGTCACCACGTACAAGGCACTCAAGGTCGCCGACGTGAAGCCCGCCCAGCTCCTCGCCAGCTCCGGGATCGGCGGACTCGGGCATCCGGCCGTGCAGTACGCGAAGATCGCCGGAGCTACGGTCGCCGCGATCGACGTCACCGACGAGAAGCTCGAACTCGCCGCCGAGCTGGGCGCCGACCTCGTCATCGACGCCCGCAAGCACGACATGGGCGAGGTCCTGAAGCGGCACGGCGGCGCCCACGCGGCCATCGCTCCGGCCGTGGACGAGGCCGCCTACGCAACCGTCAGCTCCGGGCTCCGACGCGGCGGCAAACTCGTCATGGTCGCGCTCCCCGCGCAGGGCACCATCCAGGTCCCGATCTTCGACACCGTCGTGAACGGCACGAGCGTGATCGGCTCGATCGTAGGTACCCGGCAAGACCTCGGCGTGGGACGGTGAGTGCGATGGACCTGCCCATCGTCGTGGGTGTCGACGGCTCCGAGCCCAGCCTGCGGGCCGTCGACTGGGCGGCCGACGAGGCCGCGTTGCGCGGGGTGCCGCTGCGACTGGTGTACGCCTCGCTGTGGGAGCGGTACGAAGGCTCCGCCGTCGCACACGACCTGGGCAAGCGGTCCGAGCAGGTCCGGGCCCAGGACATCGTGGACGCCGCCGCCCGGCGTGCCCACCGCCGTCAGGCCGAGGTGACGGTCTCCACCCTCACGCTGCCCGAGGAGCCCGAGTACGCGCTGGTGCGGGAGAGTCGCGGCGCCTCCCTGCTGGTGACCGGCACGCGCGGCCGCGGCGGCCTCACCGAGGCACTGTTGGGATCGGTGAGCCTGACCGTTGCCGGGCATGCGCACTGCCCGATGGTCGTCGTGCGCGGTAACCACGACGACCAGGCCCGGCGAGGGACGCACGGCCGCATCGTCGTCGGCGTCGGTGAACGGCCGACGACCCCGGCAGCGGTGCGCTTCGCCGCCGCCGAGGCGCGGCGCCGGGGCGCGGTCCTGGACGCCGTACGGGCCTGGCGGCACCCCGCGCACGAGAGCACGGACCACCCGCTGCTTGCCGGCGAACCCGCCCGCATGCATGAGCAGCAGGCCGCAGAGGTACTGGAGAAGGCACTGAACGACGTCCCCGCCGATATCGACGCACGTCGCCGTACGGTCGAGGGACACACCCGGAACGCCCTCATGGACGCCTCGCGTGGTGCCGACCTCCTGGTCATCGGCGCCGAGCGCCGCCACCGGCACTTCGGGCTCCAGTTGGGCCGGGTGGCCCACGGGGTGCTGCACCACTCGGCCTGCCCGGTGGCCATCGTGCCCGAGCCGGAGTGACATTCGAGGAAAGAAGCCCTGGTCGGCAGGGCGGTGCCTTGCGGCTGACCCTGCCGACTCCGCCACCGTGCGACCTGAATCGACGACTCCCGGAGTCTTCCCATGCCCAAGGTGGAACACCAGAACGCCACCGCACTTTCCGACGACGAACTGCGCACGATCGATGCCCATTGGCGGGCCGCCAACTACCTGGCCGCGGGCCAGATCTACCTGATGTCGAACCCACTGCTGACCGAGCCCCTCAGGCCCGAGCACATCAAGCCACGGCTGCTCGGCCATTGGGGCACATCACCGGGCCTGAACCTCGTGTACACGCACCTCAACCGCGTCATCAAGGCCCGCGGGCTCGACGCGTTGTGCGTATGGGGGCCGGGGCACGGCGGGCCGTCCGTGCTCGCCGGCTCCTGGCTGGACGGCAGCTACAGCGCGACCTATCCGGACGTGTCGCGGGACGCGCAGGGCATGGAGCGGTTGTTCCGGCAGTTCTCCTTCCCGGGCGGCGTACCGAGCCATGTGGCCCCGGAGGTCCCGGGGTCCATCCATGAAGGCGGCGAGCTCGGCTACTCGCTCGCCCACGCCTACGGCGCCGCCTTCGACAACCCGGATCTGCTCGTCGCGTGCGTGATCGGCGACGGTGAGGCGGAGACCGGGCCGCTGGCCGCTTCCTGGCACTCCAACAAGTTCCTCGACCCCGTCCACGACGGCGCCGTCCTGCCGATCCTGCACCTCAACGGCTACAAGATCGCCAACCCGACCGTGCTGTCCCGCCTGCCCGAGGCCGAACTCGACGCGCTGCTGCGCGGATACGGCCACGAGCCGCTCCACGTCACCGGCGATGACCCCGCGGCCGTCCACCGTGCGATGGCCCATGCCTTGGACGAGGCGTTGGACCGCATCACCCTGATGCAGCGGTCCGCCCGGGAGGGCGGCGTCGGCGAGCGCGTCCACTGGCCGGTGATCGTCCTGCGCACCCCGAAGGGCTGGACCGGGCCCGCCGAGGTCGACGGTCTGCCGGTGGAGGGCACCTGGCGCTCCCACCAGGTCCCGCTCGCCGGCGTGCGAGAGAACCCTGAGCACCTGCGGCAGCTGGAGGAATGGCTGCGTTCGTACCGGCCAGAAGAACTCTTCCACCCGGACGGCCGACCCGTCGCCGACGTCCTCGCCTGCGTTCCCGACGGTTCCCGGCGCCTCGGCACCACACCGCACGCCAATGGCGGGCTACTCCTGCACGACCTTCCGATCCGGTCCCTGGACTCCTACGCCGTACCGGTCGACAAGCCGGGCACGACCCTGCACGAGCCGACCCGCATTCTGGGGGACCTGCTGGAACAGGTCATGAAGGACACCGCTGCCCGCCGGGACTTCCGGCTGGTCGGCCCGGACGAGACAGCCTCCAACCGCCTCCAGGCCGTCTTCGACGCCAGCGGAAAGGCATGGCAGGCCGGAACCCTTCCGGTCGACGAGCATCTGGAACGGCACGGCCGCGTGCTGGAGATCCTCTCCGAACACCTCTGCCAGGGCTGGCTGGAGGGCTACCTCCTCACCGGCCGCCACGGACTGTTCTCCTGCTACGAGGCGTTCGTGCACATCGTCGACTCGATGGTCAACCAGCACATCAAGTGGCTGAAGACGTCCAGGCAGCTGCCCTGGCGTGCCCCCATCGCCTCCCTCAACTACCTCCTCACCTCGCACGTCTGGCGCCAGGACCACAACGGCTTCTCCCACCAGGACCCCGGCTTCGTCGACCACGTCCTCAACAAGAGCCCCGAAGTCGTACGGGTCTACCTGCCGCCGGACGCCAACACGCTCCTGTCCGTCGCCGACCACGCCCTGCGCAGCCGCGACTACGTCAATGTGATCGTCGCCGGCAAGCAGCCCTGCTTCGACTGGCTGTCCATGGACGCCGCCCGCGCCCACTGCGCACGCGGAGCCGGCATCTGGGACTGGGCCGGCACCGAGAACGGCGGCGAACCGGACGTCGTCCTCGCCTGCGCCGGCGACGTACCCACCCAGGAGATCCTGGCGGCCGCCCAGTTGCTCCGCCGTCACCTGCCCGGTCTCGCCGTCCGCGTGGTGAACGTCGTCGACATGACCCGGCTGCTGCCGCGCGAGGAACACCCGCACGGCATGACCGACTTCGAGTACGACGGCCTGTTCACCAAGGACAAGCCGGTGATCTTCGCCTACCACGGCTATCCCTGGCTGATCCACCGCCTCGCCTACCGGCGCACCGGTCACCCGAACCTGCACGTGCGCGGCTACAAGGAGTCCGGCACCACGACCACGCCCTTCGACATGGTCGTCCGCAACGACCTCGACCGCTACCGGCTCGTCATGGACGTCATCGACCGTGTCCCCGGCCTCGCGGTGCGCGCCGCCGCCGTACGCCAGCGGATGGCCGACGCCCGCACCCGCCACCACGCCTGGATCCGCGAGCACGGCACCGACCTGCCCGAGGTCGCGGACTGGACATGGAACGCCTGAAGATCACCGCTTCTCAAGGAGCGCCACCATGACCGTACGTGTCGGCATCAACGGCTTCGGCCGCATCGGCCGCACCTACCTGCGCACGGCCCTCGACCGTGCCGAGGCAGGCGGCCAGGACGTCGAGGTGGTCGCGATCAACGACATCACCTCACCCGCGCCCCCGGCCCACCTGCTGGAGTACGACTCGACGTTCGGGCACATCGGACGCGAGGTCGTCCACGACGACAGCTCGATCTGAACCGTGAGGCGAGCGTGGCGGAGATCAACGAGGCGTTCACCACGGCGGCCGAGGGTCCGCTCAGCGGCGTCCTGCGCGTTTCCAACGCCCCGATCGGGGCTGCACCAACCGGCTCCTCGACCTCACGGCTTGGTCGCCGACGGCTGAACACGGCGGGCTGAAGGGAGCTGGAGGGGGCCGGTGCCGCCGATCACCGGTCCCTTCCGCATGCCCGGACGACCAGCAGGGACGAGCAGCGGAGAACGTTGGGCCGAGCGGCCCCCGACAGACCCCGGACAGCCCATGGGACCGCTCGCCGATCCGCTGGATGCTCGAAGTGTCGAGAGGCCTGGAGGACCCACGATGACCACGACGAACGCCGACCAGCTCGACCGACCGCCGGTCCACGCCCTGCTCGCGGACGGCACCACCGTGTGCATCCGCCCCGTCGTGCCCGGCGACCACGATCAGCTGGAGGGGCTCTACGCGGAGATGTGCCCGGAGAACCTGCGGCTCAGGTTCTTCGCGGCGAGCCGCCGGTCCGGCGCCATGGCTGCCGACCGGGCCTGTGCTCCGTCCCGCACCGGCCACCGGGCCCTGTTGGCCGAGATGCAGGGCCGTGCGATCGGCCTCGCCGAGTACGAGGGGGGAGATGTAGCGGGCGACGGGGCGGACTCCGCCGAGATATCCGTCGCCGTGGCCGACGGGCTGCACCACCGCGGTGTGGGCACCCTGCTCGTCGAGCACCTGGTCTCCGCGGCCCGCGCCGAAGGCATCACCGCCTTCACCGCCGACGCCCTCAGCGAGAACCACGAGATCCTCCGCCTCTTCGCCGATCTCGGCCTGCGCGTCACCCGCCGATTCGACGGTCCGGAGGTGCGTTGCACAGTCGCGCTCGACGAGGACGACGCCTATCTGTCGGCCGTGGAGGTCCGCGGGCTTCGCGCCGGTGTGGCCAGTCTGCAGGCCCTGCTCCGGCCGGACGTGGTCGCGGTTGTCGGCGCCGGACGCAAGCCCGGCTCGGTCGGCCGGGCGATCCTCCATCATCTGCACTCCGGCGGTTTCACCCGACGCCTGTTCGCGGTGAACCCCAGCGCCACGTCCATCCTCGGCGTCCCGTGCCACCCGTCCGTCACCGCGCTGCCCAGGACCCCGGACCTCGTGGTTGTCGCCGTGCCCGCTGCGGCCGTCCCGGTCACCGCCGAGGAATGCGGCGAGGCAGGCGTGCGGGCTCTGCTCGTGGTGACCGCGGGCCTCGACTCCGACCAGGCACAGGCGCTGCGATCGGCCTGCCGTACCCACGGCATGCGCCTCGTCGGCCCGAACTGCCTGGGCATCGTCAACACCGAGCCGGAGCTGAAGCTCGACGCCACGTTCGCCGCCGGCCACCCGCGCCCCGGCACGGCGGGCGTCGCCGTCCAGTCCGGCGGCATCGGGATCGCTCTGCTCGACGGACTGTCCCGCCTGGGCATCGGCGTCTCCTCCTTCGCCTCCCTCGGCGACAAGTACGACGTCAGCGGCAACGACATGCTCCAGTGGTGGGAGAGCGACGGCCGCACCGGTCTCGCCCTGCTGCACCTGGAATCCTTCGGCAACCCGCGCGCCTTCTCCCGTACGGCCCGCAGGGCCACCCGCCGCATGCCGGTACTCACCGTCGATGCGGGGCGCACCGACGCGGGCCGCCGTGCCGCCGCCTCACACACCGCGGCCGCCGCCACCCGCACCATGACCCGCCAGGCGCTGTTCACCCAGGCCGGCATCACCGCGACCCGCTCGGTGGGTGAACTCCTGGAGACTGCCGCCCTGTTGGACTCCCAGCCGCTTCCGGAGGGCTCCCGCGTCGCGATCGTCACCAATGCGGGCGGCGCGGGCGTCCTGACTGCGGACGCCTGCGCGGAGGCCGGGCTCACCCTGCCGACGTTCACCCCCGCGACGACCGACGACCTGCTCGCCGTACTGCCCGAGGGCGCGGCCGTCGGCAACCCGATCGACGCCACCGCCGCGGTCACGGAGGAACAGCTCGGCACTTGCGTGGACCGACTCATACGGTGCGCCGGCATCGACGCCGTACTCGTGGCCCTCGTCCCCACCGCCGTGGCCGAGGCGACCGGCGACGACCTGGTGCGGGCACTCACCCGGGCGCCCGGACGCAGGGCGCGGCCGGTAGCCGTCGTTCGCTTGGAACAGGACCGGTCGGTCGAGCTGCTGCCTGCCGCCGACGGTGGCACGATCCCCGCCTACGCCGAACCGCACGCGGCGGCACGCGCGTTGGCCCACGCCGCCCACCGCGCCGCCTGGCTCGCACGCCCCGCCGGTACCGTCCCGGACCTGACGGACGTCGACACCCGGCGCGCTCACGAGATCACCGAGGAGTTTCTCCGCACGCACCCGTACGGCGGCTGGCTCGACCCACGCACCTGCGCCGACCTCCTGTCCTGCTACGCCGTCCCCCAGATCCCGTGGGCCTGGGCCGAGACCGAGGACCAAGCCGTCCTCGCCGCCGACCGGCTGCGCGGCTTCGACGGACGGGTCGTCATGAAGGCCCACTGGCCGGGGCTGGTCCACAAAAGCCAACAGCACGCCATCCACCTCGACCTGCGCGGAGACGCCCAGGTACGGGCGGCCTTCCGGGACCTGGACACACGGTTCGCCGACCTCATGACCGGTGTCGTCCTTCAACCGCTCGCCGACCGCGGGACCGAACTGTTCGCGGGCGTCGTCCAGGACGAGGTCTTCGGGCCGCTCATCCTTTTCGGGCTCGGCGGTACGGCCACCGAGGTGCTCGCCGACCATGCCGCCCGGCTCGCCCCGCTCACCGACCACGACGTGCACGACCTGATCACGTCGCCGCGCTGCGCCCCGCTCCTGTCCGGCGCCCACGGCAGCGCACCCGTCGACCTCGAAGACCTGGAACAACTGCTGCTGCGGCTGTCCCGCCTGGCGGCCGACCTGCCCCAACTCGCCGAGGCCGACTTCAACCCGGTCCTCGCCACACCGGGCCAAATCACCGTGCTCGACGCACGGATCCGCCTGCTGCCGCGCCGGCCCCACGACCCCTATCTGCGCCGCCTGCGCTGAGGAGGACCAGCCATGAAGCACAACAAGGTCGGTTCCGTGATGACCGGTAACGTCGTCCGGGCCGAGTACGGCACCCCCTTCAAGAAGGTGGCACGGCTGCTCGCCGACCACCGGATCAGCGGACTGCCGGTGGTCGACGAGGACGACAGGGTCATCGGGGTGATCTCGGAGACGGACCTGATGGCGCGCCAGGCAGTGGTCCCCGACCCGTACGAGCGGGAGCGCCGCTTCCGCCTGACCGGCCTGACCCGCAGCGCCCGGCGGCGGGCCGCGAAGGCCAAGGCCCGCACAGCCGGTCAGCTGATGACTGAACCGCCAATGACCGTGCACGCCGAGGACACCATCCTCGTGGCGGCCCGGATCATGGCCCAGCGGCGCGTGGAACGGCTGCCCGTCCTCGACGAGGAAGACCGGCTGGTCGGCATCGTCACACGGCGCGACCTGCTCCAGGTCTTCCTGCGGCCCGACGCGGAGATCCACGACGAGGTCGTCCAGGAGGTGCTGGTCCGCACCCTGTGGCTGGCGCCCCTCAGCATCGATGTCTCCGTGACGGAAGGGGTCGTGACGCTCACCGGCCAATTGGAGCGCAGGAGCGAGAAGGAGATCGCGGTCTCGATGACCTGCCAGATCGACGGCGTGGTCGCGGTCGTCGACCAGCTCGCCTGGCGCATCGACGACGCGGGGCTTCGGCCCGACGAGCGGGCACTGCAGGGCGTGGCCGAAGGCCGGCCGCGCCGGCTGTGAGAGGAGGCGAACCACCATGACCGGAAAGGTACTGGTGGCCTACGGAACCACCAACGGATCGACCGCGCAGATCGCCGAGACCATCGCCGACGTTCTGCGCAAGGGCGGGTTGAAGGCGGAAGCACTGCCCGCCCGGAGTGTGGCGAGCGTCGCGTCGTACGACGCCGTCGTGGTCGGCGGCGGACTGTACGCCGGACGCTGGCACAAGGACACCCGCCGCTTCGTCCGGCGGCACGGCCGGGCCCTCGCCGGTCGCCCGCTGTGGCTCTTCAGCAGCGGCCCCCTCGACGCCTCGGCCTCCGAGCGGGACATCCCGCCCGTACCCGGGGTGAAGAAGGCCATGGCCCGGCTGGATGCCAGGGAGCACGTCACGTTCGGCGGCTGCCTGGAGGAAGGCGCGAAGGGGTGGGTGGCAGGGATGATCCTGCGCTCCGGGAAGGGCGGGGACTTCCGGGACTTCACCGCGATCGAGGACTGGGCGGGGCGTGTGGCCGCCGAGTTGAGGGATGGTGTCCACCGCACGCACTGCCCCGTGGTCGTCGTTCCCGGCGACTGACCGGCACCCTCTCCTGGCTGCTGCTCGGGCGTGGCTCAGTCCGCGCCCGAGCGTCCGTCTGCAGTGAGCAGGATGCCCGTGACCAGGTCGGGCCGGATGCGGATCGCCTGGTCCATCTCCTGGTCCATCGCCTGCTCCACCCACGGCTGGACCAGGGCCCGGCAGCGGGCCAGGTCGTCGGGGTCGGTCACCAGCCGGGCGTACCCGGTCACCACCACACTCCACCCGAGACGCGTCTGCGGGTCGATCGCGTCCGCTTCGTAGGCGACCACGACACCCGGGTCGTCGGCCCGCTGGGTGTGCGAAGTCAGAGCAGCGCCCTCGTGGGTGCGGATGACGATGTCTCCGCCGTCGAGGGCGTGGTTGACCGGGCGTACGGTCGGCAGGGCGTGCCGGGTGAAGACGATCCTCCCCAGGGACACGCTGCCCAGCAGCCGCAGCGCCTCGGCGCCGTCCAGCTCGATACGGCGGCGCGGACCTTCGAGGAGCGGCCGACTGTCGTTGTGGACCATGAGGTGGCTTCCATCGGGTGCGTTACTCGGTCTGCAATCGGTGTGCATTCGGTCGGTGTACCGGCGGAGCGACACCGCGGGGGATCGGTGCCGCTCCTGCGTCCACTCTCTCCCCAGCCGCGGTCGGCGCCAAGGGCCGATGGGCCCCGGTGAGGGCCCGAACGGCCCTCACCGGCTGTCGCTGTCCTCGGTCCCGGACAGCGCCGCCCTGCCCGCCTCCAGACGTGCCACCGGCACCCGGAACGGCGAGCAGGACACGTAGTCCAGTCCTGCCGCGTGGAAGAAGTGGACGGAGTCGGGATCGCCACCGTGTTCGCCGCAGACGCCGATCGTCAGGCCGGGACGTGTGGCGCGGCCTTCGTCGACGGCGATCCGGACCAGCCGGCCGACGCCGTCGCGGTCGATCGTCTCGAACGGCGAGGCGGGGAAGACTCCCTTGTCGAGATAGGCGGAGAAGAACTCGGCCTCGACGTCGTCGCGGGAGAAACCCCAGGTGGTCTGGGTGAGGTCGTTCGTGCCGAAGGAGAAGAACTCCGCCTCTTCGGCGATACGGCCGGCGGTGAGCGCGGCGCGGGGCAGCTCGATCATCGTGCCGACCGGGCAGTGCACGGGGACGCCGGACTCCTCGGACACCTCGGCGAGCACCCGCTCCACTTCCGCACGCTCGATCCGCAGCTCTTCGACGGCGCCGACCAGCGGCACCATGATCTCGGCGTGCGGTGAGCCCCCGTCTCGTGTGCGGGCCACGACGGCCTCGGCGACGGCCCTCACCTGCATGGCCACCAGGCCAGGAACGACCAGGCCGAGGCGCACGCCCCGCAGGCCGAGCATCGGGTTCTCCTCGTGCATGCGGTTCACCGCGTCGAGCAACTCGACGTCGTGCGTGTCCGGTTGTTCAGCCGCTGCTACGCGCACGGCGAGTTCCGTGCGGTCGGGCAGGAACTCGTGCAGAGGCGGGTCCAGCAGGCGGACGGTGACCGGCAGGCCGTCCATCGCCTCCAGGATGTCGGTGAAGTCCTCGCGCTGGAGCGGCAGGAGAGCCGCGAGCGCCCGGTCACGCTCGACGTCGTCGCGGGCCAGGATCATCTCCTCCACCAGCTTGCGTCGCTCACCGAGGAACATGTGCTCGGTGCGGCAAAGCCCGATGCCCTGAGCGCCGAACCTGCGGGCGCGCCGCGCGTCCTCGGGGGTATCGGCGTTGGCCCGGACCTCCAACCGCCGTACGGCATCAGCATGTTCCAGCGCACGCGCGACGGCGGTGACCACGCCCGCCGACCGCCGGCCGGTCTCCAGGTACTGCATGACCACGGAGTCGGCCAGTGGCACCGACCCTGCGTACACGGCACCGTCGGAGCCGTCCACGGAGACCACCGTGCCCTCGGCGACGACATCGCCGGCGCGGGTGGTGAAACGCCGGGCCTCGGTGTCCACGGCGAGTTCCTCGGCACCGCACACGCAGACCTTGCCCATGCCCCGGGCCACCACGGCCGCGTGGCTCGTCTTGCCACCGCGGCTGGTAAGCACCGCCTGGGCGGCGATCATGCCCGGCAGATCGTCGGGGGTGGTCTCCTGGCGCACCAGGACCACCTTCTCGCCGGCCGCGGCACGTCGTACCGCCTCGGCGGAATCGAAGACCGCGGCCCCGACCGCGGCACCCGGTGACGCGGGGATGCCATGGGCGAGCGCCTCACCGGTCGCGGAGGCGTCGAAGCGGGGGAACATCAGCCGGGCGAGCCCGTCGCCGCCGACCCGCGCCAGAGCCTCGTCGGCGGAGACGAGCCCGTCGGCGGTGAGTTCGGCGGCGATGGTGAACGCGGCCTCAGCGGTGCGCTTGCCGACCCGGGTCTGGAGCATCCACAGCGTGCCGCGCTCAATGGTGAACTCGATATCGCACAGGTCCCGGTAGTGCCGCTCCAGGGTTCGCATGTGGGCGAGCAGTTGTGCGTACGACCGGGGATCGAGACGCTCCAGCTCGGCCAGCGGCACGGTGTTGCGGATGCCGGCGACGACGTCCTCGCCCTGCGCGTTGGGCAGGTAGTCGCCGTAGAGTCCGCTGCGGCCGGTGGCCGGGTCGCGGGTGAAGGCGACGCCGCTGCCGGAGTCGGGGCCGAGGTTGCCGAAGACCATGCGCTGCACGGTGACCGCGGTGCCCAGGTCGTCGGGGATGTGCTCGCGGCGCCGGTAGAGGCGGGCGCGTTCGCCGTTCCAGGAATGGAAGACCGCGAGGATCGCCCGGCGCAACTGCTCGGCGGGGGACTGCGGGAAGTCCTCCCCGGTCGCGTCACGGATCAGCTGCTTGTACGCCTCCACCAGCTCGGCCAGGTCGCCCGCGCCGAGGTGGAGGTCGTCGGGAGCGTCGCGCAGGCTCTTGAGCGTCGTCATGGTGTGCTCGAACAGCGCCGGGTCGACGCCCATGACCGTACTGCCGAACATCTGGACGAGCCTGCGGTACGAGTCCCACGCGAACCGCTCGCTCCCCGAGACCTTGGCCAGCCCCAGGACGGAGTCGTCGTTCAGGCCGATGTCGAGGACCGTCTCCATCATCCCGGGCATGGAGAACCGTGCCCCGGAACGGACGGACAGCAGCAGCGGATCGTCCCGCTGCCCCAGCCGTCGCCCGGCGGCGGCCTCGACGGTCGACAGGTGCCGGGAGACCTCCGCCGGCATGCCGTCCGGTTCCGTACCGGTGCCGAGAAAGGCCCGGCACGCGTCGGTCGTGACGGTGAAGCCCGGCGGGACCGGCAGACCCAACCGGGTCATCTCGGCCAGGTTCGCGCCTTTGCCGCCCAGCAGATCCGCCTTGTCGCGGCGGCCCTCGCGGAAGTCGTACACGTAACGGGCCATGACGCTGCGCTCCTAGGTCGGCTGGTCGGTTACGGTCCCGGCTGTCGAGCCACGACTCACTTCCAGCGTCGGACGTCGGTGGCCGGGTCGGCATGTGCTGGGCGTCCCCACAGCAGGGCCGAACGGCCCCAGCCGCCAACCTGTGAGCACGCCGCCGCAGGACCGCGTCCGGCTC
This sequence comes from Streptomyces sp. NPDC111606, assembly GCF_055656945.1. Lineage (NCBI taxonomy): Bacteria > Bacillati > Actinomycetota > Actinomycetes > Kitasatosporales > Streptomycetaceae > Streptomyces > Streptomyces sp. NPDC111606. The sequence goes on along the minus strand of NZ_JBVKBY010000003.1, from coordinate 156,635 downwards.
GGTTCCCGTACCGTCACCCGCCGGGGGCCGGTACCGTGACCCATGACCGGAGCGGCCGGTGTCCGACCGCCCACGGGACCGGAGGAGACGCAGGTGGGAAGCGCCGAGGAACCTCGGGAAGCCCGCGTTCGGCTGCCGCAGCTGAGGCTGGACGAGCTACTGGAGGAGCTCCAGGCCCGGCTGGATGCGGCACGCGGCACGCGCGACCGGGTGCACAGCCTGCTGGAGGCGGTGCTCTCCGTCGGCCGGGAACTGGACCTGGAGCAGGCGCTGCACAGCATCGTCGAAGCCGCCGCGGTGCTCGTCGACGCCGAGTACGCCGCACTGGGAGTGATCGGGCCGGACGGCACGCGGCTGTCCGCCTTCCACACCGTCGGGGTCGGCGAGGATCAGATCGCCAGGATCGGCCACTTCCCCGAGGGCCACGGCATCCTCGGCGAGCTGATCCACCACCCGGAGCCGCTGCGCCTGGCCAAGATCTCCGAGCACCCGTCCTCGTACGGTTTCCCGCCGAACCACCCGCCGATGAACACCTTCCTCGGCGTTCCCATCCGGGTGCGCGACCAGGTCTTCGGCAACCTGTACCTCACCGAGAAGCGCGGCGGCGGACAGTTCGACGAGGAGGACGAATCCGTCCTGTCGACGCTTGCTGTCGCGGCGGGCGTCGCCATCGACAACGCCCGCCTCTACGAGGACTCCCGGCTGCGGGAGCGCTGGCTGCGGGCGAACGCGGAGATCACCCACACCCTGATGTCCGGCGGCGACCGCGGCGAGGTCCTGGGACTGATCGCCGACCGCGCCCGGGAGATCACGGGCGCGGCGCTGGCCGTCGTCGCGATGCCGATGGAGGACACCGACTCGCTCAGCGTGGAACTCGCCATCGGGCCGGAGGCGAAGGCGTTGCGTGGTCTGGTCCTGCCCGTCGATGGCAGCCTGATCGGCGAAGCCTTCTCGATGGTCGCCCCCGTTACCAGCCCGGACGTCTCCCATGACGAGCGGGTCTCGGCGTGGCGCCCACGCTTCACCGGCCTCGGCCCGGCGGCCGCGGTTCCGGTGGGGACAGGAGAGGGCGGCGTACGCGGCGTCGTTCTGCTGATCCGCGAGGCGGGGCAGACGGTGTTCACCGGGAAGGAGATCGAGCCGCTGCAGGGCTTCGCGGCGCAGGCTGCCGTAGCCATGGAGCTGGCCGAGCGCCGGCAGGACGCGGAGGAGGTCGCCGTGCTCAAGGACCGCGACCGCATCGCCCGCGACCTGCACGACCTGGCGATCCAGCGGCTCTTCGCCACTGGCATGACCCTTCAGAGTGCGGGCCGCTTCATCGAGCACCCTGAAGCCTCCGAACGCGTGGTGCGGGCGGTGGACGACCTGGATGAGACCATCAAGATCATCAGGTCGACGATCTTCGGCCTGCGTTCCCGTGAGGGCGCCGGCCGGTCCGGGCTGCGGGCGCGGGTGGTACGGATCGCGGGCGAGGCGGCACCCGTGCTTGGCTTCGCGCCCGGCGTGCGCATGGAGGGCTTGGTGGAGACGCAGGTGCCGCGCGAGATCGCCGACCACGTGGTCGCCGTCCTCTCCGAGGCCCTCACCAACATCGCCCGCCATGCCCATGCCGACCGCGCCGACGTAGCTCTGGCGGCCGACGCCCACCAGCTCCGCCTCACGGTCACCGACAACGGCGTCGGCATCCCCGCCGACGGCCGCCGCAGCGGGCTGCGCAACATGGCCGAGCGGGCACGGCAGCTGGGCGGTGAGCTGGAGCTGAGCAGCCCGCCCGTAGGGGGCACCAGCCTGGTGTGGTGGGTACCGGTGCCGACCGAGTAGAGCCGCCGGGCACAGCCGGTCCAGGTTGCCGGGATGCCCGCTCCACTCGGACCGAAGGCATGGTCCGAACGTCCCCGGCACCATGCCCGTCCGCCTCTCGTGGGCCGTCCCCCGCGAGTACGACGCTGAGATCAGAGCCCTGGCTGTCCGACAGGGCAGCCTCACGAAAGGCGGTGAGGGCGATGACACTCCCCCTGGTCGTAGGCGTCGACGGATCGGACGCGAGTCTGCTGGCCGTGGACTGGGCAGTGGACGAGGCCGCACGAGGCGATCTGCCGCTGCGGCTGGTGTACGCCTCCCTCTGGGAGCGCTACGAGGCCGCCGTACCGTCGCTCGGACGGGAACGCCCCTCCGAGCGCGTGCTGGCCGAACACATCGTCGCCTCGGCGGCTGAGCGTGCCGCACGGCGTGCCCCGGCGGTGAAGGTGACCACCGGCATCGTCCCCGCCGAGCCGGTCGACGCCCTTCTGCTCGAGGGCCACAATGCCTGCGCCCTGGTGACGGGAGACCGGGGCCGCGGTGAGCTGAAGGGACTGCTGCTCGGATCGGTGGGCCTGGGCGTGGCCGCCCGAGCACACTGCACGGTGATCGTGGTCCGTGGCGACGAGGCGGCCATGGTCGGCCTGCACGAGCGGATCCTGCTCGGCGTGGGAGATCCGGCCTCCGGCGACCGGGCCGTGCGCTTCGCCTTCCGCGAGGCTGAGGCACGCGGATGTGCTCTCGACGCCGTGCGCGCCTGGCGCTGGTCCGCACAAGAGGGCACGGACCATCCCGCGCGCGACGGCGAAAGGCGAGCGGCAGCTCAACTCGACGAAGTGCTGCGCGAGGCAGTGGCCGAACACCCGGGCGTCCGGGTACGCCGAGCCACTGTCGAGGGCCCGGCCAGCCGTATCCTCGTGACCCGCTCGGCCGACGCGGACCTTGTGATCATCGGCGCACGTCGCCGGCACGGCCACTTCGGCCTGCAACTCGGCCGCGTGGGCCACACGCTGCTGCACCACGCTCACTGCCCGGTGGCAGTCGTTCCGCAGTGGGCGTGAATGCTGACTCCCCGTGAGGCGGCGTGCATTCGGCATCCGTGGCGAGGACCTACGCCCCGTCGACGGCGGCACCGGCTCGGCGCCAACCCCTCGCTCACTGGTTCGACGTATGTCAACATAGATGCATGTCGAATACGACGACAGTGCTGCCCCTGCTGGAGCCCGAGGCCCCTGAGGCCGTGGAGCCCTGCTGCCCGCCGTTCACCGAACGAACGCTGACCGCCGAAGAGGCCGAGAAGACGGCCCGCATGTTCAAGGCACTCGGCGACCCGGTGCGCCTGCGGCTGTTCTCAGCAGTCGCCTCACACCCGGGCGGCGAGGCATGCGTGTGCGACATCTCCGACGTCGGCGTCTCCCAGCCGACCGTCTCCCACCACCTGAAGAAGCTCAAGGAAGCCGGACTGCTCACCTCCGAGCGTCGCGGCACCTGGGTCTACTACCGCGTCGAGCCGTCGGTGGTCGCCGCCATGGGACGGATGCTCGGAACCCTCGGCTGACGTTGCGCGTACGGCAGTGCGTCAGCTGAAGTTGGCCACCTGGGGACTGAACTCTTTTCCTTCGACCGACGCGAGCGTCCGGGGCCGCCGCGTGATCCCGCAAGTCACTTGATGTGGCGGGCGACCTTGGTGACGGCGTGGAGCAGGTACTCAAGGGGGCCGCGACGGAATATCCGGCTCCAGGCCCACGCCAGGAGCATGGCGGCGCCGATGAAGCCCAGGAGCACCACAAGCGCCGGGAAGTCCTGGCTGTCGATGCCGAGGACGCGGATGGCGACTATGTGCAGGACGTACGCGGTCAGGGACATCGCACCGACCGCGCAGACGGGTGCCGTCAGACGCGCGGAACGACGCATGCGGGCGGTGGCCATGAGGCACAGGGCCAGGACGACGAGAGCGACGCCCGTGTTACCGAGTATGGAGGCGGTCGTCTGGCTGTGCGGTGCGGCCACCAGCAGCCAGGCCGGAGTGTGCTCGACCGGCTCGCCCACGGCGTCGGACCACCAGGCCGATGACGCCGAGCCGCCCTCCGTGGTCGCGGCGACCGCGGCGCTCGCGTGCGGGACGAGGGTCAGGGCAAGCCAGGAGCCGCCGTAGCCGAGCACGGTCAGGGCGGTGCCCGTCAGGGCCAGCCGGCCACGGACACGGGCGCTCGTCAGGTCGAGGCGGGCGACCGCCATGCCCGCGATCATGAACGGTGCCCAGGTGAGGACGGGATACCCGCCGGTGAACATCAGGTCGAGCAAGCCGTCCGTGTCGCTGCTGCGGGCAATTGGATCCCAGCCGATGACGGTGTCGGCCCAGCTTCCTTCGTCGATCGACCGGTGGATGAGATACAGCAGCTGGGGCAGGACGAGTGCGCCCACGGCGGCCACGATCGCCAGCGTCCTGTCCGACAGCCGGTACAGCGGGAGGACGGAGAGGAACGTGAGCCCGTAGTAGGCCAGGATCACGTCGACCGACGTACCCAGCGCGGCCAGGGCGAAGCCCAGGGCGATGAGGACGACGGCCCTGATGACGACCCTTCCCACTGCCTGGCGCCCCGTGCGGCCGGTCCGGGGCTGCGGGCGGCCGGTGATGATGACGAGCGAGAAACCGGCGAGCAGGGCGAACAGGGCGGAGGAACGGCCCCGTGCCGTCTCCATCAGGAAGCCCAGGACCCCGCCCTCCGACGGGTCGGGGCCGACGTGGGCGGCGTACATGCCGAACATCGCCAGCCCACGGGCCAGGTCGAGGCCGATCAGGCGTCCGGTCGACGACGAGGGACGGGCCGGAACAGCACGACGGTCCCCCTCCCCGGTCGCCGTGGCGGGCACCGCGGCGGGTTGCGTGGGCGAGGGGCTGTTGTGTGTCATATCTCTTTAGGGTGCACATTCAACCCATTGGTGCACATACCGCATGATTCCGGACCTGACCTGCCGACTGGGCGGGGTCGGCCCCGGTCACCTGGCGGCACCCGATGCCAGGCTCCGGCGGCGGGCCTCGGCGTGAGATGACCGGGATACCGGCCCCCTGACGATTGCCGACGAATGGAGCCACAGGTGATCCGGGTGCTGGTGGTCGACGACGAGGCCCTGATTCGTACGGGCTTCACACACATCCTCAGTGCGTCCGAGGACATCGAGGTCGTCGGGGCGGTTCCCGGCAGCCAGGCGGTCCGGACGGCCGAGGAGGCAGGACCTGACGTCGTACTCCTCGACATCCGGATGCCCGATGTGGACGGACTCACCGTGCTGGCCGACCTGTGCGCGCTGCCGGACCCTCCGGTGGTCGCCATGCTCACCACGTTCGGCATGGACGAGTACGTGGCCACTGCACTGCGCTCGGGTGCCGCGGGCTTCCTGCTCAAGGACACCAATCCCGAACAACTTGCGGATCTGGTCCGCACGTTGGCAGAGGGCGGCGTCGTCCTTTCGCCCAAGGTCACACGGACTGTCGTGGACGGCTATCTGGACAACGAACCGAGTGAGCCTGCCGCCCGAGCCGTCGCACGGCTGACCGACCGGGAGCGCGCCGTGCTGATCCTCGTCGCCGAGGGACTGTCCAACAGCGGCATCGGCGGCCGGATGCACCTCAGCATCGGCACCGTGAAGGAGCATGTCAGCTCCATCCTCACCAAGTTGCGGGTGGGCAGCCGTGTCCAGGCGGCCCTGCTCGCCGAACGGGCCGGCCTGCTGAGGCTCCCCCAGGAGGGAGAGGACAGGTGACACCCCGACGCGTAGTTGCCACCGCCGCGCTGGTGGACGGCACGCTCATCGCAGCCTCGCTCCTGGATGTCTGGGTCAACGTCGACACCCAGGACCAGCCGGCCATGGCCTGCGGGCTGCTCGCCGCCGCCGCACTGACACTGCGCCGTCGGCTGCCCCTGCTCACCTTCGTTCTTGCGCTGCCCGCGACCCTGGTCACCGACGCGATCTTCGCCACCCTGGTCGCGTTGTACACCCTCGCCTCGCACACACGCCGACGCTCGCTGCTGATCGTCTGCGCCGCCGCGTTCACGCTCAGCGACATCGTCCCGTGGCACTGGCCACCCTCGCTGGAAGCGGTCGGGATCTCCGACAGCTCGCTTTTCATCGCGCTGGGCTACACCCTGGCCACGGCGGCCGCTCCCGTGTTCCTCGGCCAGCTCGTCCAGGCCCGACGCGAGCTGACGATGAGACTCGCCGAAGTGACCGAAGCGCGGGAACAGGAACGGCTGCTGACCGCGCAGTCCGTGCTGGCCAAGGAACGCGCCCAGCTCGCCCGGGAGATGCACGACGTGGTGTCCCACCAGGTCAGCCTTATCGCCGTGCAAGCCGGAGCCCTCCAGATGGGCAGCCGGGACTCCGCGGTCAAGGAGACCGCAGCCGCGATCCGGCGCCTGAGCGTGCAGACGCTCGACGAACTGCGGCACATGGTCCACGTACTGCGCGCTGCCGGCAGCCGCCCCACCGAACTGACCCCACAACCGTCCCTCGCCGACCTGCCGCGACTGGTGAGCGGCAGCGGCATCGAGACGGAGCTGCGGACCGACCTTCCCGACAACCTCCCGCCAACTGTCCAGCGAGCCGTGTACCGCACCGTGCAGGAGGCACTGACCAACGTCCGCAAGCACGCGCCCGGAGCAACGGCGACGGTCTGTGCCGACCACGAGAACGGGACTGTCCACATCACTGTCACCAACACCGCCCCCACCAGGCCGGCCCTCCCCCTGCCCGGCGCGCATCAGGGCCTGGTCGGCCTGCGTCAGCGCGCCGAGCTTCTCGGCGGCACCCTCAGCCACGGCCCCACGGACGACGGCGGCCACGAACTCCGTCTGGCGATCCCGGTCCCGGGGACGTGGGGCGCGGGATGAGCCCGCGCGAGCAGGACCCGAGCCGCGAAAGCGGCACCGGAGACGTGGCGCACCCGGAGGCCGGAGCCTCAGTGCCCCAGCGCTGCCCCTTCCGGGCGGTCCTCGTCCTGGTCCCTCGGCAGCAGCAGTTCCTCGTAGCGGCCCAGTGCCAGGACAGCGCCGAGCATGAGAAGCGGGAGTAGCACAGCGAGCAGCGCCATGACCTGGTCCTTCCCCAGAACCGAACGTATGTGGGGGATGAGATCCGGGTCACCCTCCCTGCCGTCGGCAAACCCTGTGTCGGCGTCCGATGTGCGGGTACGCGGTGCGGACGCGAAGATCTGGAGGGAGTCATGCAGCGAGGCAGTGACCGGCTGAGCGTCCACCGTGACGACGAGATGAAGCACGAACTGCAGGGGCTGCTGCGATCCGGGCATCCCACCCGGACGGAGGAGTGGCACGATCCGGAACCGACCGCCGACGACGACCTGCAGGTCGCGGGCGGCCCGGTGGCGCCGGGAACGTCCACTGCCTCCCTGGCGGTGGTCCGGCTGGAGCTGGCCCGGTTCCTGGGCCGCAGCTCGTTCCCGGCGACCCCACGGGAGCTGATGGGCGTGATGCGCCGCGGATACGCCCCCGACGCCCTGGTCGAGCCGATGGAGCGCCTGCCGCGTTCGACGCGCTACGCCAACGTCCAGGAGCTGGCCGAGGCCCTGACCGGGGGCGAGCGGACCGCGCGCCGGAGGAACGCATAGCGGCCCGGTCGGTGGGTACTGCGGGCGGGGTCACGCCGCCACGGCCGCGGCACCCGTCACCGGCCGGGAACGCAGGAGGGCCAGCGATGGCTGAGTTCGTGAAGGACGTCATGACGCCGGGCGTGGTCGCCGTCCGCCCGGACGCCTCGCTCGTCGAGGCGGCCCAGCTGATGCGGGCACAGGACATCGGTGATGTGGTGGTGGCCGACGGCCAGGACGTCGTGGGCGTCCTCACCGACCGTGACATCACGGTGCGGGCGGTCGCGGACGGCGCAGATCCGCTGACGGTGAGCGTCCGCTCCGTGTGCACCCGCAACCCGGTGATGATCGACCCGGGCGAACGGGTGTCCGTCGCGGTCGCGTTGATGCGCAAGCACTCCGTACGGCGGCTGCCGGTCGTCGAGGACGGGCTGCCGGTCGGCGTCCTCAGTCTCGGCGACCTCGCGGAGACCGAGGATCCCGACTCGGCGCTGGCGGACATCAGCCGCGCCGCTCCGGGCGAGTGAGCGGATGAGCCACGACCGGGCGGCGGGATCAGCACCTACGGCGCCACCGTCGACGTCAGCGACGCCACCGTCCGCTCTCTGATGTACGGGCTGCTGCGCACGAGGCGACCGCGCGACCAGGTCAGGTCCCTGCCGAGCGGCGGCCGCGGCGACCCCCACGAGGCCCGCTTCAGGGCCGCGAAAGTGAGTTGAGCATCATGCGTATCGCATTTCTGACCGCACCCGAGGGCGTCGAGGAGGTCGAGCTCACCGAGCCGTGGCAGGCGGCGGTGAACGCGGGCCATGAGCCGGTGCTCGTGTCGACGAAGCCGGGCACGATCCAGGCGTTCCACCATCTCGACAAGGCCGACAAGTTCCCGGTGCAGGAGGTCGTGGGCGAGACGTCGGCCGACTCCTTCGGCGGGCTGGTCCTGCCGGGCGGGGTCGCCAACCCGGACTATCTGCGGACGAACACCAAGGCCGTCGCGTTCGTGCGGGACTTCTTCGAGCAGGGCCGCCCGGTCGCCGCGATCTGCCATGCCGCCTGGACGCTGGTGGAGGCGGACGTCGTACGCGGCCGGGTGCTGACCTCCTGGCCGAGTCTGCAGACCGACATCCGCAACGCGGGCGGCACCTGGGTCGACGAGCAGGTGCGGATCTGCGACCACGGCAACAACAAGCTGGTCACCAGCCGCAAGCCGGACGATCTGAAGGCGTTCTGCGGGACGTTCCTGGAGGTGTTCGCCAGGGAGTCCAAGAGGGAGGCCGTCTGACGCGGGCCACCTCCTGTGGGAGTGCCCGTCCTCACCCCGTGCCCCGGTCGCGGGCGCCCTCGCGGGTGCGGCCCGAGGCCACGGTGCGGCGTGGGTTGCGGCGCAGGTATTCGCCCTCCAGCTGCGCCATGCGATCGTTGTGGGCCCGCAGCGCGTCGTTCGAGCCGTACAGCAGCGTGTCGTGGCGCGTCCGGTGGATGGTCTCCAGCTCCTTCATGAGCTGCTGGTCGTCCAGCCGGCCGGGGTCGACTCCGGTCATGGTGGTACCCCGCTCGTCGTGTTCAATCATGCGGTCCGGGTACCCGCCCGCCGAGCACACAGCACCCGAGCGGAGTACGGGAGACAGCCATGGATCTCGCCTTCCTGCATCCACTGTACGAACACCCCGGGCCCTGGGCCTCCGTGTACGTGGGCACGTCCCGGCATACGGAGGACACCCCTCATGAGCGGCACCTGACAGCCAGGGCCCTGACCCGCGAGCTGGCCGGGCAGGGCACCGACCACGCGACCTGCCGGGCCGTACAGGACGCACTGGAAGGACTCGAGCACTCATCGGAGCCGCACGGGCGCGCGATCTTCGCCCGGGCGGGTGAGGTGGCCCTGGATCCGCCCCTGGCCCGCGCCCCGCAGCGCGACAGCGCCCACTGGGCGCCCCTGCCGCACAGCGCTCCCCTGCTGGAGCTGGCGGGCGAGGACCCGGTGTGCGTGGTGGCGTACGTCGACCGCAGGGGCGCCGCCTTCGAGCTGCGCACCGCGCTGGGCCGGCAGGACGTCGGCGCGGTCACCGGGCGGCAGCATCCGGTGCACCGGACGAGCACGGTCGACTGGTCCGAGCGGCACTTCCAGCTCAAGGTGGAGAACACCTGGGACCACAACGCGGCCGAGATCGCCGACGCGCTCTCCGTCTGCCAGGAGGAGACCCGCGCCGACCTGCTGATCCTCGTGGGCGACGACCGAGAGCGGCGGACCGTGCACGAACGCCTGCCGCAGCGGCTGCACGACCTCGTGGTCGAGGCCCCGCACGGCACCGGCAGCCGGCTGCTCGACGAGGACGTCGAACAGGCCCGCGCGGACCACGTGCGGCAGCGGGCGGCCCGGGAGCTGGAACGGTTCCTGGCGGCGCGCGAGCCCGGGCCCGAGGGCCGCGCCGGAGCCGTGGAGGGCGTTCCCGCCCTGATGGAGGCCGCGCGCGAGCACCGCATCGACGAACTCCTGATCCGCCCGGACAGCCCGGACGCCCACCGCGAGATCTGGGTCGGCGAGGACCCGGACCAGCTGGCGGTACGCCGCACCGAACTGAAGATCCTCGGCGAACAGAACTCGTGGTCGGCCCGAGCCGACGACGCCCTGCTCCGGTGCGCGGTCGCGACGGGCGCCGGCGCGTTGTCGGTCACCCCGGCAGGGCCGGAGAAGGACCCGGCGGGCGGGTTGGGGGCACTGCTGCGCTGGACGTGAGCGGTCAGTGCGCTACCGCGCCCGCTCCACCCTCCGTTCGTCCCACACCGGCTCCGGAGTCTCGCGGACCCGCCCGTCGCTGCCGAACACCAGGTACCGATCGAACGAGCGGGCGAACCACCGGTCGTGCGTGACGGCCAGCACCGTCCCCTCGAAGGCCTCCAGCCCTTCCTGGAGAGCCTCGGCGGACTCCAGGTCGAGGTTGTCCGTCGGCTCGTCGAGGAGCAGCGCCGTCACACCCTCCAGCTCCAGCAGCAGGATCTGGAACCGGGCCTGCTGCCCCCCGGAGAGCCGGTCGAAGGCCTGCTCGGCCTGCTGGGTCAGCTCATAGCGGCGCAGGCGGGACATCGCGGCGCCCCGATCCTGGGCGTGCTCCTTCCACAGGATGTCGAGCAGGGTCCGCCCCATCAGCTCGGGGTGCGCATGCGTCTGCGCGAAGTGCCCCGGCACGACACGCGCCCCGAGCCTCCACTCCCCCGTGTGCGCCACGCCCTCCCCGGCCAGCAGCCGCAGGAAGTGAGACTTGCCGGACCCGTTGGAGCCGAGGACGGCGACACGTTCGCCGTAGAAGACCTCCAGGGAGAACGGCTTCATCAGCCCCGTGAGCTCAAGCGCCTCGCAGGTGACGGCCCGCACCCCGGTACGCCCGCCCTTCAGCCGCATCCTGATGTCCTGCTCGCGCGGCGGCTCCGGCGGCGGCCCCGCCTCCTCGAACTTGCGCAGCCGGGTCTGGGCCGCGCGATAGCGGGAGGCCATGTCGGGGCTGTTCTCGGCGGCTTGACGCAGCGCCAGCACCAGCTTCTTCAGCTGGGCGTGCTTCTCGTCCCAGCGTTTGCGCAACTCCTCGAAGCGGGCGAAGCGGGCACGCCGGGCCTCGTGATAGGTGGCGAAGCCGCCACCGTGCACCCAGGCGTCCGCGCCCGCCGGTGAGGGCTCGACGGAGACGATCTTCTCGGCGGCGCGGGCGAGGAGTTCACGGTCGTGGGAGACGAAGAGGACCGTCTTGCGGGTCTCCTTCAGCCGCTCCTCCAGCCACCGCTTGCCCGGCACGTCGAGGTAGTTGTCGGGCTCGTCGAGCAGCAGCACCTCGTCGGTGCCCCGCAGGAGCGCCTCCAGCACGAGCCGCTTCTGCTCACCGCCGGACAGCGTGCTCACCTGCCGCCACTGCGCCTTCTCGTACGGCACGCCGAGCGCGGCGGTGGTGCACATGTCCCACAGCGTCTCGGCCTCGTAGCCGCGCGCCTCGGCCCAGTCGGCGAGGGCCTGCGCGTACTTCAGCTGGGCGGCCTCGTCGTCGACGGTCATGATCCCGTGCTCGGCGGCGTCGACCGCCTTCGCGGCCTCGCGGATCCGGGACGGCGCGACCGACACCAGCAGGTCGCGGACGGTCGTCTCGTCCCGTACGGACCCCACGAACTGCCGCATCACGCCGAGCCCGCCACTGACGGTGACGGTGCCGCCGTGCGGCTTCAGCTCGCCGGAGATCAGCCGCAGCAGGGTCGTCTTGCCGGCACCGTTGGGGCCGACCAGCGCCACGACGGCCCCTTCTCCCACCCGGAAGGACACGTCGCCGAGCAACGCCCTCCCGTCGGGGAGGTAGTACTCGAGGTGCGCGGCTTCCAGATGTCCCATGGGGTCGAATTGTGGGGGCCGACGAGGAGCCCGGGCAAACGCATATTCCGAAGGCCGGGCGGTTTCGGGCTCCCGGCCCTACGGCGCATCCTCGTCGACGGCCTGTCCGGCCGGTCCGCTGTCGCCCGCGGGGGTGACGACCGCTCCCGCCCAGGAGAGCGCCTTCCAGCCGCTGTCGGGCGCCCCGTCCAGGACCACCACCCCGGTGTTGTCGAGCGGGTGCGCCGCGGCGAAGGGGACGTCGACGTTGGCGGCCCGGGCCGCCGTCCACATCCGGATCACGGCGCCGTGGCTGACCATGGCGACGGCCCCGGCCCCGCTTTCGGCGGCCTCGGCGACCACGGAGTCGTAGCGCGCCAGCACCTCCGTGCCGCTCTCGCCGCCCGGAATGCGCAGGTCGGTGTCGCCGGCCGCCCAGGCGAACACGGTCTTCATGTAGGCGTGCCCGGCCTCCGTGTCGCCGCGCAGCATCTCCAGATCACCGGCGAACACCTCACGGATCCCGTCCCGGACGAGCACCTCCAGGCCGCGTGCTGCGGCCAGCGGGGCGGCGGTGAGCTGGGTGCGGATCAGGGTGGAGGCGTAGAGCGCGTCGATGTCCTCGTCGGCCAGCGCCGCGGGGAGGGCGGCGGCCTGCTGCTCGCCGAGCGCGGTCAGGCCGGCGCCCGGGACGGCCGTGTCCAGCAGATAGTCCACGTTGGCCGGGGTCTGACCGTGGCGGACGAGGAGCAGGCGCATGTACGGGTTCCTCCGTGTGTCGGTCACCACCGGCCGGACAGCAATCGGCCACTTCAGGGTACCCACCCCTGTATGAGCCCAGACGTCGACCTCACCCTGCCCAAGCCCGGCCGCCACGCTGTGCGCAACCGGCTCCTCGCCCTCGACTCCCGGCTGTTCGAGTTCGCCGCCGAGCGGAACTGGCCGTATGCCGAGCGGGTCCTGCCGCGGCTGAGCCGGAGCGCGAACCACGGAGTGCTGTGGTTCGCGACGGCCGCCGCCATGGCCGCGAGCCGGACACCCCGGGGCCGCCGGGCCGCGGCCCGGGGCCTCGCCTCGTTGAGCCTGGCCTCGCTGACCATCAACACCCTCGGCAAGCGGTCGGTGCGCCGCCCCCGCCCCGTCCTGGACACCGTCCCGGCGGTCCGGCAGCTGAAGCGGCAGCCGATCACCACGTCGTTCCCGTCCGGTCATGCCGCGTCGGCGGCCGCGTTCGCGACGGGTGTCGCGCTGGAGTCGCCCGCGTGGGGACTGGCGGTGGGCCCGATCGCCTGGTCGGTCGCGCTGTCGCGGGTGTACACCGGCGTCCACTTCCCGAGCGACGTGCTCGCGGGCGCGGCCCTGGGCGCGGGTGCCGCGTTCGCCGTACGGGGCATGGTGCCGACGCGTGACCGGGCGGTCCCGCCGGCCCGGCCCCGCACGGACGTACCGGCGCTGAGCGAGGGGGACGGCCTGGTCGTGGTGGCGAACAAGGGGTCGGGCAGCTCCGACCGGGTGCACGCACTGCTGGACATGCTGCCGCGCGCCGAGCTCGTCGAGTGCGAACCGGACGACACCCGGGCCGAGTTGCGCAAGGCGGCGGAGCGGGCCCGGGTGCTCGGCGTGTGCGGCGGCGACGGCACGGTGAACGCGGCCGCGGAGGTCGCGCTGTCGCACGGGCTGCCCCTCGCGGTGCTGCCCGGCGGCACGTTGAACCACTTCGCCCTCGACCTGGGCGTGGAGGACGAACGCGATCTGAGCCGGGCCATCCAGCGCGGCGAGGCCGTGCGCGTGGACGTGGGCCGGTTCACCTGCGACGGCCGGCAGGGCCTGTTCCTCAACACGTGCAGCCTCGGCGTGTATCCGGAGCTGGTGCGCGAGAGGGAACGCTTCGAGCACCGGGTCGGCACCTGGCCGGCCGGAGTGCTCGCGGCCCTGCGCGTCCTGCGCAGCGACCGCCATCCGCTGCACGCCGAAGTCGCGGGACGCCCCCACCCGTTGTGGATGCTGTTCGCCGGCAACGGCACGTACCACCGGATGGGCCTCGCCCCCGCCCGGCGCCTGAATCTCGCGGACGGCGTGCTCGACGTACGGGTCGTGCACGGCGGCCGCCGACCCGCGCTGCGGCTGCTCGCGGCCGCCGTGGCGGGCCCGCTGACCCGCTCCCCCGCCCACGCCGCGGTCCAGGTCGGCCGACTGCGCCTGTCCGGCGTCACACCGGGCGCGCTGCTCGCGTACGACGGCGAAGTCACCGAGGTGGGCGGCGAGGTGACGCTGGAGAAGCTGCCGGAGGCGCTGACGGTCTACCGGCCGCTGCCCGGCGCCTGAGCGGTCGAGAGAGTCCGGTTGTCCAGATAGTAAAACGCAGGTCTCAGCATTCGACATGCGCGCGTACCGTGTCGTCCACCGCCCCGGGGCCGTGCGCCCCTGCGGCGGTACGACGAGGAGAGGGGAACAGGCATGTCGAAGCCGCAGGAGACCGCCGTCTACACGCACGGGCATCACGAGTCCGTGCTGCGTTCGCACACCTGGCGCACCGCCGCCAACTCGGCGGCCTACCTGCTCGGTTCGCTGAAGCCGCACATGTCGGTCCTGGACGTCGGCTGCGGCCCGGGCACGATCACCGCCGACCTCGCGGCCCTGGTCCCCGACGGACACGTCACCGGCGTCGACCGGGCGCCGGAGATCCTGGAGCAGGCCCGGGCCACGGCCGCGGGACGCGGTCTGGCGAACGTCGGCTTCACGGTCGCCGACGTGCACGCCCTGGACTTCCCGGACGACACGTTCTGCGTGGTCCACGCCCACCAGGTGCTCCAGCACGTCGGCGATCCGGTCGCGGCGCTGCGCGAGATGCAGCGGGTGACCAGGCCGGGCGGCCTCATCGCGGTCCGGGACTCGGACTACGCGGCCATGGCCTGGTATCCGGCCTCCCAGGGGATGGACGCCTGGCTGGACCTGTACCGCCGGGTCGCCCGCGCCAACGGCGGCGAGCCGGACGCCGGGCGCCGGCTGCGCTCCTGGGCGCTGCGGGCGGGGCTCACGGACATCACCGCCACGTCGAGTACCTGGACCTTCGCGACGCCGGACGAGCGGGCCTGGTGGAGCGGGCTGTGGGCGGATCGCACGCTGGCCTCGGCGTATGCCGAGCGGGCCACCGAGGGCGGGCACGCGAGTGCGGAGCAGTTGCGGGCCGTGTCGGAGGCCTGGCGGCAGTGGGGGCGCCACGACGACGGCTGGTTCAGCGTGCTGCACGGGGAAATTCTGTGCCGTAAGGACGCCTGAATCGTGCCTTTCTGGAAACTCGACGGGCAGGAGGTCAAATTATGGTTCCTATTCTGCTCGTACTGCTACTGGCTCTGATTCTCTTCGGTGCCGGATTTGCACTGAAGGCACTCTGGTGGATCGCGATCGTGGTCCTCGTACTGTGGCTCCTGGGATTCGTGATGCGCGGTACAACCACGGCAGGAGGCAGGGGCCGCTGGTATCGGTGGTGAGAAAGAGGATATGCCGGGAGTGAACTGAATTCACCGAGGTGAATTCACTCCCGGGGAAGCAGCGGTCCCAGCGGCCCGAGGTCCAGATTGAGGTCCTCGGGCCGCAGTCCGTAGCGCTCGCGCAGCTCGGTCATGCGATCGTCGAGCAGCATCAGCGTGAGCCCGATGCGCTCCTCCTGCTCCTCGCTCAGCTCGCCCGTGTCGAAGCGGCGCACCGCCTGCCGTTCCATGAGCTGGCGCAGCAACTCCACGACCGTCAGGACGAGTTTCACGAGGTCGCGTTCCACGGTGTCGGGTTCGAGGTCCAGGCGGTTGCGTTGTGATGTCACGTCAACTCCCCCCAGGGCGACGGAACCTGCTCGTTGACGGAGCTGATCAGTGCGTTCAGGTCGATACGGACGAGGTCGACGTCCGCGATGCGCAGGGTGATGTCCCCCGTGACGACGACGCCCCCGGCGAGCAGCCGGTCGAGCAGGTCCACGAGGGCGACCTCACGGCGTTCCACGACGGTCACTGCCGCTCCTCCGGTTCCTCCGCGAACTCCTCGGTGAACGAATAGGCCGCCCAGGGTCCGGTGAGTTCGACGCGGATTCCGGGGGCGTCATCCTTCTCCCGGTCCACCAGTTCCACGAATTCCTCGGAAACCGCGCGCGGCACCAGATAGGCGGCGTTGAGCATATTCTGCCCGGACGCCCCGGAAAGGGTGGCGCTCTGTGGGGCGTGGAGCCGGGAATCCTCGGCGAACGCGGAGAGTTTTTCGTGCAGCCGGCCGGCCAATGCGGTGGCCTTTTGCCACACGTCCTCGCGGGCCCGCGTCTGCATGCGCCGCCGGCGCAGATAGTCGCGGCCCGACGTGCCCGCGGCCTCCGGTTTGGCGGTCTCCGCGGGCTCGGCGGGCTGCTCGGCCTCCGTGGACTCCGTTTCGGCGTACACCTTCACGCCCCACTCGACCCGCCCCTCGAGCCGGTCGAGGATGCGCCGGAAGTCCTCCTCGCGGGCCTCCATCATCGTGCGTACGCCGCTGTCGTCCCGGAAGACGGTGGCGAGCCGCAGCGGCAGCGGGGTGGTGACGACGGTGAGCGCGTCGATGACCTGCTGATGGGCCCGGGCCGTCGACGTGAGCCACTCCATGTCCTCCAGGTGGGCCCGCAGGGGCTCCTCGGCGAAGTCCGCCTCGGGCACCGTGCTGACGACGGCGATCAGGCCGTGGTGGGTCAGCTGCTTCGGCGGCGCCCCGGCCACCCCCGCCAGCTGGGACTGGAGGGCAGAGCGAAAGGGGCGGCAGACGGCGTAGACATAGCGCAGTGCGGTCATGGGGCCTCCTCCTGTGCCCGGGCGGGCTCCAGCTGGGCCAGGCGCTCACGCAACTCGGCGTTCTCCCTGGTGAGTTCGTCGCGGCGGGCCCGTGTGGACAGGGCGGGGTCGTCCTCCCACCAGTCGATGCCCATCTCCTTCGCCTTGTCCACCGAGGCGACGATGAGCCTCAGCTTGATGGTGAGGAGTTCGATGTCGAGCAGGTTGATCCGGATGTCGCCCGCGATGACCACGCCCTTGTCGAGCACGCGCTCGAGGATGTCGGCGAGGTTGGCGCCGCCGCCGTCGTGACCGTAGGGCTGGGGCAGCCGCCCGGGGGTCGTCATCGGCGGCTCCTGCCACCGGCGTACTCGGCCTCGTCGACTTCCTCGTCCTCGGGCTCCTTCTCGGCTTCCTCCTCGGCCTCGGGTTCGTCCTCGTACTCGTACTCGTCATCGGCCTCGCCGTCGGCCTCGTACTCCTCCTCCGGCTCCTCCGCGTCCTCGTCCGAGTACTCCGCGTCCTCCTCGCCCGCCTCGTCCTCTTCCTCCTCCTCGGCGCGAGGCGCTTCCTCGTCCTCCTCCTCTTCTCCTTCGTACGCCTCCTCGTCCTCCTCCGCGACCGCATCCTCGTGGCTGCGGACGACCTCGCCGTCGCGGATCTCCCCGCGCCAGCCGTCCTCAGCCTCTCCCTTGAGGGTGATGAAGCGGACGTAGTTCTTGAGGTCGAGGCGGGCGCGGCGGCCCTGGGCGCGCCAGATGTTGCCGGTCTTCTCGAACAGGCCCTTGGGGTAGTACTCGATGACCAGCAGGACGCGGGTGAGGTTCTCGGCGAGCCGGTGGAAGGAGACGACGCCCTTCGTGGTGCCCTTGGCGCCCTCCGACGTCCACGCGATGCGGTCGTCGGGTACCTGCTCGGTGGTGTGCGCCTTCCAGCTGCGGTTGGACCAGAAGACCTTCATCTGCCAGTCGGAACTCGTGTCGTCGGCACGGTTCGCGTTCTTCACGCCCTTCGCGAAGGTGCTGAAGTCCTGGTACTGGGTCCACTGGTCGTACGCGGTGCGCAGCGGGACGCCGACATCGACGTACTCGAGGATGACGGTGGGCTTCTTGCCCGCTCCGCCCTTGCCTTTGCCCTTGCCGCCGACGAGGTTCTTCAGCGCTCCTGTCACGCTGTCCTTGGCCCGTGACGCGCCGAGCTCCAGTGCGGAGCGCAGGGGCCCCTTGCCCTCGGCGAGCTTGCGGCCGCCGTCCAGGGCGAGCTTGGCGAAGCCGGGGCTCTTGCCGTCGGCGATGTCGTTCAGTTTCAGCGTGGTCTCGCCGAGCTTGCGGCCGGCGCCGGTCAGCAGTCGTGTGGCCTGTGCGGCCACGTAGTCGCGCAGTTCGGCCTTGAGCCGGTCGGCTGCCTCGCTCTGGGCGACGCCGCTGAGCGATTCCTTCGCCCCGCGGGCGGTCGAACTCGCAGATCCGAGCGTGTCGGTCATCGCTCGCCACCACCCTTCGGCACCCGGGCCCGCGCGCTCCGGGCGGCCCCGCGTGCGGCGGTCGTCTTCTTGGCGGCCGTCTTCTTCGCTGTCGTCTTCTTGGCCGCGGTCTTCTTGGCGGGCGCCTTCTTGGCCGCCGACTTCGCGGTCTTCTTCGCCGGAGCCTTCTTGGCCGCCTTCCGGCGCGGCCTCCCCTCGGA
Organism: Streptomyces sp. NPDC111606; assembly: GCF_055656945.1. Taxonomy (NCBI): domain Bacteria; kingdom Bacillati; phylum Actinomycetota; class Actinomycetes; order Kitasatosporales; family Streptomycetaceae; genus Streptomyces; species Streptomyces sp. NPDC111606. The sequence continues at coordinate 138,418 of NZ_JBVKBY010000003.1, read as the reverse complement.
CTCCTCGGGCTCCTCGGACTCGGATTCCGAGGCCTCGGGCTCGTCGTACTCCGACTCCTCGGCATCCTCGTCCCGGCCGCCGAGATCCGGCGTCTCGGGAACAATGCCCTCCAGCTGGTCACGCACCTGTGCGGTACGCCCGTGCAGCCGGTCGGCGAAGGCGTCGAGCTGCCGCTCGACGAGGGCGCCCGACGCGGCCTGTCCGACGCCTCGCAGGTCCTCGCGCAGCTGGTCCCCGATCTCCTTGAACTGCGGGTTGTTCTGCAGTTGCTGGGACACCAGGTCCGCGAGCGCCCGCGGGCTCAGATGCATCCGCTTGCCGGCCACCATGGTGCCGATGGCGAACGCCAGTTTCATCTTCTTCGTACGTCCGAGGACGTATCCGGCCCCTACCGCGAGGCCCAGTCCCAATCGATTCATAGTGCCGTCCCATCACTTTCCGGTCCGGTGCGCCCGAGCGCGATCTCCAGCCGGTCGAGGAGTTCGTCCTCCCGGCGGTCGAACTCGTCCTCGTCGATCTCGCCCGAGGTCAACTGCTCCTCCAAGGCGGCGAGTTCGGCGCGCACCGTCGCCGGGTCGTAGTAGATGCGCTCCGCCTCCTGCACGACCTGTCCGATCACCCATGCGCTGCCGCGCACCGGGGCGAACGGCAGCAGCAGTACCTCTCCGACCAGTCCCACGGCCTCACTCCTCCGTGCTCTCCGCGCCGATCGTGGTTCCCGCGGGCTCGGCGGGGCCGGGGTCGACGAAGCTGTACGGCGGCAACGGGCCGTTGAGACGCAGTTCGAGGTGCGGATGGCCCTTGCGGAGCTGCTCCACGGCCGTGAGGAACGTCTCGACGCCGCCGCGGTCCACCAGGAACGACACGTTGGCGAGCCAGCCGGAGGAGTCGGGGCCCACGCTGACCGCGTCCGCGGCCGGTTCCAGGGTGTGCTGGACGTCGGTGGCGTCCTCGGCCTCCTGGGCCTTGACCGCGGCGACCACCATCTCGCCGAGCCGCAGCCGCTCCTCGTAGGTGCCGCCGCCCGCCTGCCGGTTGGCCTCCGTGATGGCCCGGATCTCCGGGTTCTCGGAGAGCACCCGATGCAGTACGGCCTCTTCGGCGTGGCTGGCCTTGATGTTGTACTCGACCTTGCCGTCCAGGGCGGTGAGCCGCTCCTTGTAGTGCTCGGCGCGTTCCGCGAGGACACCGGTGACCGTGCCGTCGTCAGGGGCGACGCTGCCGAACCGCATGGGCAGCACACAGCCGGCCGCGCCCGCCTCGGCGAGCACGTTCGAGTGGGCCAGCAGTTCCCTGCGCTTGGGGCGCAGCCCTTCGGGGGCGTCGCTGACGAGGGCCGCCAGGTCGCCCTGCTTCAGCATGCGCAACTGGCGGGGCGGGTCGCCGACGCCGCCCACGGCGCTCGGGAGTGAGGGGTGCGAGCTCGCGGTGATGCCGTACACATACGTGCTCACTCCTGCTCCTCCTTCCTGCGGGACGCGGTGGACTTGCGGGCGCGCGGCCTGGACTCGCGCTCACCCTCGTCCCGGTCGTCCCGAGCCTGCTTGAAGGCGTCCGAGATGGTCTCGGCGGCGCCGGACAGCGCCCCCTTGGACTTGCCGCGTGCGCCGGACTCGGTGATCTCCCCGACGAGGTCGGGCAGACCCGGGCTCTTGCGCGGGCCCGCCTCCAGGTCGAGGCGGTTGCACGCCTCCGCGAAGCGGAGATAGGTGTCGACGCTGGCGACGACGACCCTGACGTCGATCTTCAGGATCTCGATGCCGACGAGGGAGACCCGTATGAATGCGTCAATGACGAGCCCCCTGTCGAGGACGAGTTCCAGGACGTCGTAGAGGCCGCTGCTGCCACCTCCGCCGCCGGACTGCTGTGCGGGTACCACGGTCATGCCGATCTTTCTCCTTGTCCGGGAATGGTGTGACGGGCGTGGGTGAGCGGCCTAGCGGCCGCCGGACCTGCGTGCGTCGGACCGCCCGCGTTCGTAGCGGCGGACACGGCGGTAGCCGGTGAGCTGCCCCTGGTGGTCGAGTTCCACCTGGTAGCTCGCCATCAGGCTCATCGTGTCGGGGACGCGGCTCAGCTCCAGGACTTCGATCTCCAGTGCCCAGCCGTCCTCGGTCTGTTCGAACGAGGACACCGTCTCGGCGTCCTTGCCGGTGAGTTCGGCGAGCTGGGCGCGTGCCTGGCGCAGCACCTCCATGGGGGACGGCTTGTCGTCCGCCCCGCCCTGTCGTTGTCTGGATGACTTGGGTGAGTTCTGTGAATCAGTCATGGGCGCCTCCAACGGCGAGTGGCCCGGAAGGCCTTGGCCAAACCCATGAGTTTGTGTGTCTCAGCCACGGAGTGCGTCGAGCCGGCGGCGCGCGGGTCCCAGCGCACGGGGCCGGCTCATCACCCCCTTCCATGGGTTCGTGCGGGCCTGTTCCACGGCGTCCGCGATGGTCCAGCGGCGGGCGTCGAGGTCCGGGTCGTCCAGGTGGGACCAGGTCAGCGGGGTGGCGACGGGTGCGCCGGGACGGGGGCGCACGGTGTAGGGCGCGACCGCTGTCCGGGCGTAGGCGTTGCGCTGCACGTCGAGGTAGAGGCGGTCGCCGCGGTCCTTCTTGCGGGCGGCGGTGGTGAGCCGGTCCCGGTGGGCGGCCACGAGAGTGTCGGCGACGTCCCGGGCGAACTCGCGTACCTGGTCGAAGTCCTCCTCTCCCTTCAGCGGCACCACGATGTGCAGGCCGCGTGACCCGGTGGTCATCAGTGCCGACGCCAGCTTCAGCTCGTCGAGCAGTTCGCCCAGCAGCCCGGCCGCCTCCCTCACCCCCGCGAAGTCGTCGCCGGCCGGGTCGAGGTCGAAGACCATGCGGTCGGGCCGGTCGATGGGGGTCCCCCCGCTCGAGCGAAGTCGAGAGTGGGGGAGCTCGGTGCGCGACAGCCAGCGGTGCAGGGTGAGGCAGGCCTGGTCGGCGAGGTGGACGAGGGTCGCGACGTCGTCGCAGACCGTGTGGCGGACGGTGCCGTCCTCCTTGGCGACCTCGACGCGGGAGATCCAGTCCGGGTAGTGCTCCGGGGTGTTCTTCTGCATGAACTGCGGGCCGTCGACGCCGTCGGGGTGCCGCTCCAGCATCAGCGGGCGGCCACGCAGGTGCGGCAGCATGAACTCGGCGACGGACCGGTAGTAGTCGACGAGGTCGCCCTCGGTGTACTCCTTCGCGCCCCCGTCGCCGGGAAAGAGCACCTTGTCGACGCGTTTGACCTCGACGGTACGGCGGCCCGCCCGCACCTTCCTCGTACCGTCGTCGTCGGTCACCGTACGACCGCCTCCTCCACCAGCAGCTTGCCCGCGGCGGCGATGGAGGCGGCGTCGATGCCGGCGGCGTGCAGCTGCTCGTCCGGCGAGGCCGAGCCCGGCATCATGCGCACGGCGAGGCGCACCAGGCGGGGCACGGGGCGCCCGTCGAGGAACGCGTCGAGGACGGCGTCGCCGATGCCGCCCTCCTCGTGGTGGTCCTCCACGGTGAGCAGGCAGCCGGTCTCCTCGGCGGCCCGGCGCAGGGTGTCCCGGTCGACGGGCTTGACCGAGTAGAGGTCGACGACCCTGACCTGGATGCCGTCGCGGGCCAGGGCGTCGGCGGCGGCGAGCGCCTCGTGCACGGTGACGCCGGCCGCGACGACGGTCAGCCGGTCGCGGTCACTGGAGCGCAGCACCTTGCTGCCGCCGACCGGGAACTCCTCGTCGGGGCCGTAGACGACCGGGGCGGCGCCGCGCGAGGTGCGCAGATAGCGGACGCCCTCCAGGCCGGCCATGGCTGCGACGAGCTGCGCGGCCTGGTTGGCGTCGCACGGGTACAGCACGGTCGAGCCGTGCACGGCCCGCATCATCGCGAGGTCCTCCAGGCCCATCTGGCTCGGCCCGTCCTGCCCGATCGCGACGCCCGCGTGCGAGCCGACGAGGTTGATACCGGCGCCGCTGACGGACGCCATGCGCACGAAGTCATGGGCGCGGGTGAGGAAGGCGGCGAAGGTGGAGGCGTACGGCACCCAGCCACGGGTCGCGAGCCCCACCGCCGCGGCGACCAGCTGCTGCTCGGCGATGTAGCACTCGAAGAAGCGGTCGGGGTGTTCCTTGGCGAAGAACTCGGCACGGGTGGAGTCGCTCACCTCGCCGTCGAGGGCGACGATGTCGCCGCGACCGGTGCCGAGCGCGGCGAGCGCCTCGCCGTAGGCGTTGCGGGTGGCGACCTCCTCCCCCTTGTCCCAGCGGGGCAGGTCGAGGCGGCCGTCGGGTACGGAGTGCAGCATGCGGGTCGCGGACGGCTCGTGGACGTGGATGCGCAGGTCGCGCCGTCCGCCGAGTTCGGCGATGGCCTCGTCGGCATCCGGCAGCGGCTTTCCGTGCAGTCCCTCGCGGTCCTCCACAGCCTCGACGCCCTTGCCCTTGAGGGTGCGGGCGAGGATCACGGTGGGCTGCCCGACGGTGGACTCGGCCTCTGCGTACGCGCGGTCGATGGCGTCCACGTCGTGCCCGTCGATCTCGATGGTGTGCCAGCCGAAGGCCTGGAAGCGGCGGGCGTAGGCGTCGAGGTCATGACCGTGGCGGGTCGGGCCGCGCTGGCCGAGCCGGTTCACGTCGACGATGGCGGTGAGGTTGTCCAGACGCTCGTACGCCGCGTGCTCGGCGGCCTCCCACACGGACCCCTCGGCGAGCTCGCTGTCCCCGCACAGCACCCACACCCGGTACCCGGTCCGGTCCAGCCGCTGCCCGGCCAGCGCGATGCCCACGCCGACCGGCAGTCCCTGCCCGAGCGACCCGGTCGCGGTCTCCACCCACGGCAGCCGCCGCGGCGTCGGATGCCCTTCGAGCCGGCTGCCGAGCTTGCGGAAGGTGACCAGTTCGCCGTCCTCGATGGCGCCGGCAGCCTTGTAGGCGGAGTACAGAAGCGGCGAGGCGTGTCCCTTGGAGAGGACGAAGCGGTCGTTGCCGGGGTGGGCGGGCCGGTCGATGTCGTAGCGGAGGTGCTCCGCGAGGAGGACGGCCATCAGATCCGCGGCGGACATCGACGAGGTCGGATGCCCCGATCCCGCGGCGTCGGAGGCACGCACGCTGTCCACCCGCAACTGCTGCGCCAGTTCGACGAGTTCAGCGGTGTTCATGAGTCTCCTTTCGAAGGGTCCTGGGAGCGGGGTTCGGGGGCGATGGGCGCGTCCGGGTGCGGTTTGTGGACGGCCGGTGTCCCGGGGGGAGGCCGGCCGTCCGTGTCGGCATCGGTATCGGAACCCGGCTCACGGCCGCCCGCCCGGGAGTTGGGCCGCTTCACGGGGCCGGGAGGTTCGGGGTGCTTGGCGGCGTCGGGGTCCTGAACGGGGTCGGGCGGTTCGGTTCCCTCGGGGCCGTCGGCCTGGTTCCGGGCGGGCTCGCCCGCCGGCTGCTTCCCGGCAGGCTCGCCGTGCTTCTCCGCCTTCTTGTCCTGCTCCCCTGTCTCCGACCGCCCCGGCACCCGGGCCAGCTCCGGCGACGCCGTGTCCAGCGGTACCGACCACGACCGCACCAGCCCCAACTGCACGGCCTGGCGCGGCAGTACGGCGTCCAGGAGCCAGTCGGCGGCGACGCGGACGCGGTTGCCCGGCATGGCCGCGAGGTGGTAGCCGCGGGTCACCGCGCCCGCCGCCACGCCGGACAGGGGGACGCCGAGCGGGTTGGCCGCGGCCTTGACGCCGCCCAGGTCGACGACGAAGCCCAGGTCACGGTGGCGGTAGGCGCGCCGCTCGCCCATGCCGAGGGACGCGGCCACGTTCTGGCCCACCGTCCTGCCCTGCCGCCAGGCGTGCTGGGCGGTCATCGGCGTGTACTCGCCGGGCTTCTCCAGGTCGGGCACGGCGGCCGCGTCCCCGGCGGCGAACAGCTCGGGCCGGCCCGGCACCTGGAGGTGCGGGTCGACGAGCAGACGGCCCTTCTCCATGGGCAGTTCGAGGGACTCGGCGAGCGGATCGGGCCGTACGCCGACGCACCACACGAGCGTGCGGGTGTCGACGAACGAGCCGTCGCTCAGCACCACCCCGTTGTGCGTGGCCTCCTTCACCGAGGTGCCCATCCGCACGTCCACGCCCCGCTGCCGCAGCACCCGGTCGGCGGTCCGCGACAGCCTCTCGTCCATCTCGGGCAGCACGCGATCGGCGATGTCGAGCAGCAGCCAGCGTGGCCGCATGCCCGCGCGCAGGGGGTGCTTGCGCACCTGGGAGTCGGTGAACAGCTGGCCCTGCGCGGCGACCTCCGTGCCGGTGTATCCGGCACCCACCACCACGAAGGTGCAGCGTGCGGCGCAGCTCTTGGGGTCGTCCGCGGTGGCGGCGAGCTCCACCTGCCGGGTCACGTGGTCGCGCAGGTACAGCGCCTCGGGAAGGCCGCGGAAGCCGTGCGCGTGCTCGGCGACGCCGGGGATGGGCAGCAGCTTGTTCACGCTGCCCGCGGCGAGGATCAGCCGGTCGTAGGGCAGCGTTCCCACGTCGCCCTCGGGGCCGGTGTAGTGGACGGTGTTTCCGTCCAGGTCGATGCTGTCGGCCTCGCCCAGCACGAGCCGCACATGGCGCAGGGTGCCGGACAGCGAGACGGTCACCCGGCGTGGTTCCAGGATGCCGGCGGCGACCTGGGGCAGCAGGGGCAGATACAGGAAGTAGTCGGTCGGGTTCAGCAGGGTGATGTCGGCTTGACGCCGGGTGATCCGGGACAGGGTGCGTGCCGCCCGGTACCCGGCGAATCCGGCGCCGACGATCACGATGCGGGGTCGACTCACGGTTGGCCTCCGGGCCTGTCGCGTACCTCGGGAGCCTTCCGCGTCCCCCTGGTCAGGGCCGCCAAACGTCCGCCCCGGGGACGGCGCCGGTTTCCGGCACCTCGAGGCGGCGCGACAAGGCGGCACGTCAGGGCCACGCCGGGACGGCCGGCCCGGTTTCCGGCCGGACCTCCGGGTACCCGGGACGGCGACCGTCCCCGCGGCCGACGCGGCAGCCCCGGAGGTGCTCCCCATGCCCGAGTACGGCTACTTCCCGGCGACCGAGGAGTGCAGGCCCGCCGATCTCGTCGAGCGGCCGCGGATGGCCGAGCAGGCCGGATTCCGGTTGCTGTGGATCTCGGACCACCACCACCCGTGGAACGACGCGCAGGGCCGGAGCCCCTTCGTGTGGTCGGTGATCGGCGCGCTCCCGGAGGCGGTGTCCCTGCCCCTCGAGACGGCCGTGACCTGTCCGACCGTGCGGATCCACCCGGCGGTGGTGACCCGAGCGGCGGCGACCTGCGCGGTGATGACGAACGGCCGATTCCGGCTCGGCGTCGGTACCGGCGAGGTGATCATGCGCCGGCTCTTCTCGGGCGAGGAGATCAGCCACTACGGGAACCACTACCGGGTGGAGTACGCCCGCCTCAGCACGGTCCCCGACGAGCCCGTCCAGATCGACATCTCCGGCTGCGGCCCGGCGGCGACCTCCCTCGCGGCGCGGGTCGGCGACGGCTTCGTCACGAGGGTGCCGGACGAGGAGCTGGTCACCCTGTTCCTCCCCCACTGCCTCCAGGGCGTGGGGGCACCCCGCGTCGGGCGGCGGGAACGCCAAGCCGGTCATGGGCGGCACGAAGGTCTGCCACGGCACCGACCGCGACGAGGCCGTACGCACCGTCCGCCGACTGTGGTCCAACCAGCTGCCGCCCGGCGGGATGGGCCGGATCCCGCCCTCGCCGAGCCGCTTCGAGCAGCTCGAGCCGCTGAACGCCTCCACCGAGGCGGGCTTCGACCGGATCTGCGTCAACCGGATCGGACCCGACCGACGCGGCTTCGTCGACGTCCACCGTACGAAGGTGCTGCCGCGGCTCCGGCACTGCGAGGAACGGCCCAGGCGCCATGAAACTCCATCTCCCCGTCGTCTCCGTCTACACGGTCCCCACCGACGCCCCCGAGGCGGACGGCACGCTGGCCTGGAACTCCACCACCGTGGTGATCGCCGAGGTGGCGGCGGGCGACGCGACCGGCACCGGCTGGACGTACGGCCCGGCGGCGATCGGCGACTTCCTGCGCGACCATCTCGCCCCCCTCGTCGAGGGACGTAACGCCCTGGACATCCCGGCCGCGCACGACGCGATGTGCCGCGCGATCCGCGACGCCGGCCGCCCCGGCGTCGCCGCGTGCGCGATCTCGGCGCTGGACATCGCCCTGTGGGACCTCAAGGCCCGGCTCCTCGAACTGCCCCTGGCCCGGCTCCTCGGCCTGTGCCGCGAACGCGTCCCCGTCTACGGCAGCGGCGGCTTCACGACGTACCACGACAAGCATCTGGCCGCGCAGTTGAACGGCTGGGTGCACGGGCAGCACATCCCGCGCGTGAAGATCAAGATCGGTGAGGACCGGGGCCGCGCGGTGCTGCGCGACGTGTCCCGGGTCGAGGCAGCGCGTCAAGTGATCGGCCCAGAGGCGGAGTTGTACGTGGACGCCAATGGCGCCTACACCCGCAAACAGGCGGTCCGCGTCGGCCACGCCCTCGCCGAGCACGGCGTCGGCTGGTTCGAGGAGCCGGTGTCCTCGGACGACCTGACGGGCCTGCGTCTGGTCCGCGACTGTCTGCCGTGCGACGTCACGGCCGGCGAATACGGTTACGACCTCCCGTACTTCGCCCGCATGATCACCGCGGGCGCGGTCGACTGCCTCCAGATCGACGCCACCCGCTGCGGCGGCGTCACGGAGTTCCTGCGCGCCGCCGCCCTGGCGCAGGCCCACGGCCTGGACGTCTCGGCCCACTGCGCCCCGCACGCCCACGCCGCCGCGGCGGCCGCCGTCCCCAACCTGCGCCACATCGAGTGGTTCCACGACCACGTCCGCCTGGAGGACATGCTCTTCACCGGCGCCCTGGACCCGACAGGCGGCTCGGTGGCCCCGGCCCAGGGCATCGGCCATGGGCTGACGTTGCGGGCGGAGGAGGCGCAGGAGTACCGGGTCGCCTAGCAGGAGAACCGGGGTGCCCATGAACAGCCCGGGCCACGGGCCTGGCGACGGGTCATGCGGGTCAGCGGTGGGCGAGCGAGGAGCCGACCTCGTGATCTCGGTGAACGGGCCGAAGATCCCGGCAAAGGCGTTGTTGACCCGGACGTCGATGTGCCCGAAGGCGTCGGCGACTTGCCGGGCCGCGTGGTCGACGGCTCGGCGTCGGCCATGTCCGCGGTGACGGTCAGCGCCTCACCGCCGGCCCGGTCACGACGAGGGCCCTGCCGCGCTTCGGCAGGGCCCTCTCCCACGGCATGCGCACGGGCGTCACGCCCGGTGGTGCGGCTGCTCGGGGCCGATGTCGTCAGGGTGGGGATTGCGTGCAGCGCGCGCGTCCGGCGTCCCCACGCCGGGCACTGCGGACCCGGGCGGCGCGGGCGGCATGGGCGGGTACGGCACGGCGCCTTCGGCGGTGTGACCGTGAGTGGCCGTCAGTCCCGCCTCGTCCGGAGCCGGCCGGCTCGCGGACGGACGTGCCGCGCCGCGCAGCGCATACGCCGCCGCGCCGAGAATCACCGCGGTGATCAGTGCGGCGGCCCAGTCCGGCAGCCCGGCGGCGAGGCCCAGTCCCAGCGCGAGCGCGAGGGCCGCGCCCGCGTACAGGGCGACGGCGCCGGACGCGGCGTACAGCGTGGCCCGGCGGCGCTGCCTGCGCGTCTGCTCGCGCAGTTCGTCGCGGACGGTCTCACGCGCCACCTGTGCCAGCTCGTCGACCAGGTGCTTGTCCAGGTGCTCAAGGTGATCCAAGCGGTCCATGGACGCCGAGTACCCGTACAGGCTTACGCATAACACCTCCGTCACGAGCCGCGTGAGGGGATCGCGTGAAACGATCACACTCCCCGGCCGCCCCCAACTAGGCTCGTCCGTATGGACATCCTGGGAACCACGCTGCGTGTCTGCATCGACGACCTGGAGACCGCGGTCCCGTTCTACGAACGGCTCGCGGGCGCCCCCGCCCTCCGCTTCGAGCGCGGCGGCGTCCAGGTGGCCGCGATCGGCTGCTTCTTGCTGATGAGCGGTCCGGAGGCCGAGTTGGAGGTGCTGCGCAAGGTCGCGGCGACGATCGCCGTCAAGGACGTCGACGAGGCGCACCAAGTGCTGAGCGAGCTGGGCGCGCACATCATCGCGGGCCCGGTGCCGACGCCGGTGGGACGCAATCTGCTGGCGCTGCATCCGGACGGGACGATCTACGAGTACGCGGACCGTCAGTCCTGATCGAAGGCCGACACGATGATGTCGGCGAGCAGCGCGCCGGCCGTGCCCTCCGGGTCCAGATCGGGGTCGTAGATGGTGACGTTGAGGCCGACGCAGTGCGCGGAGGCGAGCAACGGCCGCAGCAGCGCGACGAGTTCGTCGGGCATGAGGCCTTCCGGGTCGGGGCTGTCGACGGCGGGCATGACCGACGGGTCGAGGACGTCGGCGTCCAGGTGCACCCAGAAGCCGTCCAGCTGCGGGATCTCGAAGGCCTGGCGGGTGACGGACCCGAGGTCCTGCGCGCCCCATTCGCGCAGGTCGCCGACGGTCACCACGGGAATCTTCAGGTCGGCGAGCTCGGCCCGGTCCTCCTCGAAGCAGTCGCGGATGCCGAAGTACCGCACGTCCTCGTCACGCAGATAGGGCCTGAGCCCCTCCAGGTTGGTCAGGTCCTCCTGCCCACGCCCGGTGGACAGGGCGACCTCCTCGCCGCCCGCCGCGCCGACCCGCTCGGAGTTGCCCGGGTGCCGGAAGTCGGGCGAGGCGTCCACGACGGCCAGCCCGTAGCGGCCGATACGGCGCAGCGCGAGGGCGGCGCCCAGATTGATGGAACAGTCGCCGCCCAGGACGACCGGGAAGTCCCCGGCGCGCACATGGTGCTCGATCCGGTCGGCGAGCCTGCGGGTGTACCCGGCGAGGGCGGCGGCGTTGAACACGCCGTCCCCCTCCTGCCAGTCCCCCCGGTCGTACCTCGGCGGCACGACCACCCCGCCCTCCAGTGCCCGCAGGCGCTGCACGATCCGCTGCTCACGCAATGCCCCGGCGAGCTTGTAGCAGCCGGGCACGGTGCCGGGGGCGGGCGGGCGCAGGCCCAGGTTGGAGGGTGCGTCGAGCACGACGATATTCCGCATGCGGTTCATCCTCGCCGACGTAGAGTCGACCCTCAATGCCATTGACGCGGGAGCAGGTAGCGGGAGCATGAGCGAGCAGCACACGTACCGGGTGATCGTCCGGGGCACTTGGGACACTCTCACCGACACGGCCCGCGCGCGGCTGCTCGCCGAGGCCGGGGAGCACGGTCTGACCAGCATGCGGTTCAGCGAGGAGGGGTCGCTCTTTTACGAGCCGTCGCCGCTCAAGCACTTCTCGATGCGCTACGTGGTGGTCTCCGACGCGGCGGACGGCGAGGAGATGGCCGGCGCGATCGCCGAGGACCGGGCCGAGGGGGCGCTGCGCGAGCTGGGCTACGGCTTCCGCGATCTGAGGTCGACCGTCACGGACCTCGACACGATGAAGATCAACTTCAAGCCCGCATCTCGGCGGTGATCGCCCACCGCTGATGGTCCCGCCAGGCCCCGTCGATGAAGAGCATGCCCGGCGAGAAGCCCTCCAGGCGGAAGCCGCAGGCGCGGGCGAGGGCTATGGAGGCGGTGTTGGCCGGCTGGACGTTGATCTCCAGCCGGTGCAGGCGCAACGGGCCGAAGGCGTGGCCGACGACGAGGTCGAGGCCCTCCCGCATGAGGCCGCGCCCGGCCGCGTGCGCGAAGGCGCCGTAGCCGAGGGCGCCGCTCTGGAAGGCGCCCTCGACGATGTTGTTGATGTTGATGAACCCCGCGATGCCCCCGCTGTCGTCCTTCACGCAGACCAGGAACCCCGCCTTGGTCGGGTCCTCGATCAGCCGCCCGGCGTAGGCGGCGTACGCGGCGCCGCTGTCCGGCGGGAAGAGCCACGGCTGGTGCAGTTCCTTGCTCTCTCGCGCGCGCGTGGTGAACTCGCCACCGTCCTCATAGGTGAAGTGGCGTATGCCCACGCGGGGGCCTTCGGCGAGGTAGCGGGACGCGGGATGCGGCATTCCGACAGCGTACGACCGGTCAGCGGCGCCGTCGCATGAAGAACGCCCCGAACAGTGCGCCGATGATGCCCACGGCGAGCAGCGCCACCCACAGCGGCATCGTCACCAGGGGGATCAGCAGCCGGATCTCGGTCTCAGCGGTGTTCTCGAAGATGAAGATCAGGGCGAGCACGACGAGCACCAGCACAGCGATCCGGGCCGGCGTCATTGCCCCGCGCACGCCACCCCGGTGCCCGTCGACCTTCCTGCCGCTCTCCGACGTCTTCGCGGTCATACGTCCAGGATGCTCCCCAATCTGCGATCACGCACGGTGAGCGGCCTTCACCTGCGCTCAGCCGAGCACCGGCAGCTGCAGCACCCCCGTGTCCTGGGGCGCACTGACCACGGTCACCGGCTTGATCCCCCGGTTCCCGAAGTACGCACCGTCACTCGCCGCGATCACGAACCGCAGCCGGTGCCCCTTCTCGTACCGGTGCACGATCCCCGGCAGGGTCACCGTGAAGCTCTTCGTCACGTCGGGCACCCGCACCGGTGCCACCAGCCGGTGCACCAGCGTCCGGGTGCCGTCCGGCGCCACGTCGTACAGCTTGGCGAACAGCACGAGCTTGTCGGCGGCGTCCGCCGAGGTTTGCGTCCGCTCGGCCTTCGGGGAGACGACCTTGAGCGTGGCCCGGGGCGCGCCCACGACGTCGGTGGCGCGGGCGAGCGGCTCGCTGGTCCAGCCGAGGTGGGTGCCCGGAGTGTCGTACGGCGCCGGGTCCGGGATGCCGAGGAGTGCGGCGAGTGAGCTCTCCGAGTGGCTGGTGGGGGTCAGCCAGTTGCTGTAGGTGCGGCTGCCGCGTGCCACCTTGCTCCGGTTGTCGACGAGTTTGCCGTCGCCGGAGAGGTAGAGCGTCCGGCTGAGCGCGGGGACGCGGTCGGCGGTGGCGTAGGTGTGGTCGGGGTCGGTGATCCAGTCGCGGTAGTAGGCGAAGGCCGGACCGGTGTCGACGTTCTTCTTCCCCAGGTAGCGGTCGAACCAGGCGAGGATGCGCCGGCCGACGTAGCTCGTCTCCAGGTTGCCCTGGGCGAGGTCGAGTTCACCGGCGGCCGGGTCGGTGAGGCCGCCGCTGTGGCCCCAGGACTGCCAGATCATCTTCGTCGGTGTCCCCTGGCCCTTGAGGGTGTTGTACGTCGCCGTCGCCTCGTTGAGGTTGAAGAGGCTGTCGGCCTGGCCCTGGACTAGGAGGGTGGGTGCCTTCACGCGGCTCAGGTACGACACCGGGGAGACGCTGCGCGCGTAGGCGAGCAGCTCGGCGGTCCGCTCGGCCGGGTAGCGGCCGGAGTTGAGGGTGCGGATGGTGTCGCAGGCCTTGGTGACGAAGTGCAGGCAGGCCAGGGAGTTGATGCGGGAGGGGTCGAGACCGGCTTCCAGCAGCGGCTGCCCCTCGCCCATGACGTAGAAGCCGTTGGCCCACTGCCATTTGAAGGCGCCGGGCACGCTGCCGCTGCCGACGGCGTTGTTCGGGTCGAGGGAGTACGCGAGGTCGTTCCAGGTGATCATCGGCGCGAGCGCGTCGAGGCGCTGGTCGACGGCCGCCGCGGCCAGCTGGACGGCCCCGCCGTAGGAGCCGCCGGCCATGCCGACGCGCGGGTCGCCGGGGGCGTCGAGGGTGACGAAGTCCGCCTTCGTGCCGTCGTCGGCGGCGCGCCTGCCGCCCAGGAAGTCGATCAGCCGCGAGGCGGCGACGCCGTCGATGGTGGGGTCGTCGAGCGAGATCAGGCAGCCGGACTTGCCGAAGCCGAGGCCGGAGTAGATGAGGGAGACGTACCCGCGCTGGGCGAAGGCCTTTCCTATGGCGTCGGTCGAGCCGTCGGACTTGCTGCCGCCGAAGCCGTTGGTGGCGAGGACGGCGGGTGCGGGGTGGGCGCGGTCCACGCCCGCGGGCCGGTACAGATCGGCGTCGACGGTGCAGGTGCGGCCGCCCGCCTGGACGGTGAACTTCAGGGCGGTGACGGTGAACTGGCCGCCCGCGGCGGCCGGAGCGGTGAGTGCGAGGGGTGCGGTGAGCGTGGCGCCGAGGACGAGGGTGAGTGATCTGGGCACGCGACGGGACACGGAGACCTCCACACTGAGGCACGCTGAGGACAGCCCGGCTTACCGACCAGTAAGTACTGGTCGGTTGTCATGGTGTGACACGTGTCAAGCGAGGTCAATCGCCGTGACGGGGGTTTCTTGACGGAGATTCAGTGAACAGCGCTCAGCGCAGCGCGGGCTCGTCGAGGGTCAACGTGCCTGCACCGGCATCGAGTTCGGCACCCACGCCGAGGGGGATCGTCAACGCCCCTTCACCGTGCCCGAACCCGAACTCCTCCACAACGGGCACACCGAGGCCACCCAGCCGGTCCAGGAGCAGCGCACGCACCCGCTCGTACGGCTCGCACTCCTGCCACGACCCGAGCAGCACGCCGCGCACGCCGTCGAACAGGCCGGCGCGCAGGAGTTGGGTGAGGTAGCGGTCGAGCCGGTACGTCTCCTCGCCCACGTCCTCCAGGCACAGCAGACCGCCACGTGCGGAGGTCCGGGCATACGGGGTCCCGATCTCGGCGGCGAGCAGGCTGAGGCAGCCGCCGAGTGTGACTCCCCGCGCCCGGCCGGGAACCAGTGCCGAGCCGGTGGAGACGATCGTACGCACGGAGTCCGGCTCGAACAGCGTGGCCCTCAGGTGGTCCTGCGCCCGCGTGTTCTTGATGAAGTCGACGCCCGCAGCCATCGGTCCGTGCAGGGTGACCAGGCCCAGCCGGTTGGCGAACGCCTCGTGCAGCGCGGTCACGTCGCTGAAGCCGACGAACACCTTGGGTCCGGCCGCCCGCATCGCCTCCCAGTCGAGGAGGTCGACCAGGCGCTGCGCCCCGTAGCCGCCCCGGGCGCACAGCACGGCGTCGACGGCCGGATCGCACCAGGCGGTCTGCAGATCGGCGGCCCGGTCGGCGTCCGCGCCCGCCAGGTACGCCAGCTCCTCGTGCCGGTCGAGCACATGGGGTGCCACCACCGGGTCGAGGCCCCAGCCGCGCAGCACGTCGAGGCCGGCCCGCAGCCGTTCCGCGGGAACGGGTCCGCTGGGTGCGACGACGGCCACGCGGGCGCCGGGGGCGAGCCTGGAGGGGCGAAGGAGGGGGTTCACTTGGCGAGTTCCAGTCTGGGGACGCCGGGCGGGTTGAGCCCGAACACCTGGGCGTACAGGGAGAGTTCGGACTCCAGGACGCGGATCATCGTCTCCGCGCGCCGGAATCCGTGGCCCTCCCCCTCGAAGGCGATGTAGGCGTGCGGCACCCGGCGCCCCTCCATGCGGGCGAGGAACCGCTCGCACTGGGTCGGCGGGCAGATCACGTCGTCGAGGCCCTGGAGCAGCAGGAAGGGCACGGTGAGGCGGTCGGCGTGCGCCGCGGGTGAGCGTTCCGCGTACCGTGCCGGCACCTCGGCGAGCGGTCCGATCAGGGATTCCAGGTACTGCGACTCCAGGTCGTGGGTCTCCCCGTCGCCCCAGCTCGCCAGGTCGAGGATGGGGTAGAGGATCGTGCCGCAGGCGTAGATGTCGGTGGTGGTGAGGGATGCGGCCGTGGTCCAGCCGCCCGCGCTGCCGCCGCGGATGGCGAGCCGGCCGCGGTCTGCGGTGCCCTCGTCGGCGAGGGCGAGCGCGACGGCCGCGCAGTCCTCGACGTCGACCACGCCCCACTGCTCGCGCAGCCGGTTGCGGTACTCCCTGCCGTACCCGGTGGAGCCGCCGTAGTTGACCTCGGCGACCCCGATGCCGCGCGAGGTGAAGTAGGCGATCGCCAGGTCGAGGACGAGGGGCGCACGGCCGGTGGGGCCGCCGTGCGCCCAGACGACGTACGGCGGCGGTGTGTCGCCGGGGGCCACACAGCCGGGGTTGTGCGGCGGGTAGATGTGCGCGTGGATCTCGTCTCCGGCCGGGCCGGTGATGGTGCGGATCTGCGGCTCGGGGTAGTGGGCGGGGTCCACGGCGTCGTCGTGCTCGGCTCCGATGACCCGGGCCCGGCCCGTGCAGGTGTCGAGCTCCACCACCTCGTAGGCGCTGCGGGGGCTCGCTCCGACGGCGACGACCCGCTCGCCGTACACCGCGAGGGTGGGCGCGAACTCGGTCCAGGGGCCGGCCGCGTCGACGACCTCGCCGGTCTCGGGGTCCAGTACGCCGAGGGCGGTCGAGCCGCGCCCGTGCACGACGGCGACGGGTCCGCTCGCCAGCGGGGCGAACCAGCGCAGGCCCGGCTTCCACAGCGGTCCGCCGAACTCCTCCTCGCGCGGGCAGAGCGGTTCGCCGTCGCGGTAGAGGTTCCACCAGCCGCTGCGGTCGCTGGCGTACAGCAGCCGGCCGTCGGCCGACCAGTCGGCCTGCGCGATCGCCTCGTCCGGGCCCCCGGCGACGGTCCGCGGGGCGGCGAGCGTGCCGTCGGCGCAGATGTCGGCGACCAGCAGCTCCGTGCCGTCCCACGGCATCCGCGGATGGTCCCAGACGAGCCACGCCGCGCGCCGCCCGTCGGGCGAGATCCGCGCTCCGGTGATGAACCGGTGCCGGTCGTCGGTGAGTTCGCGTACGGCTTCCCGGCTGTCGGCCGCCGAGCCGTCCAGCGGGACGGCGGCCAGGACACGCCGCACGTCGGTGGGCCCCTCGCCGGTGAACTCCTCCAGCACGCACCACACTTCACCGAGGTCGAGCCGCAGCTGCGGCTCCGCCCAGCGCAGTCCACCGCCCACGGAGGACACGGGCGTGATCGGACGCGGTTCGGCGCCCTCCTCGTACCGGTAGAGCCGCTGGTCGGCGAAGTCGACGAAGACGACGAGCGGCCGGCCGTCGGCCACCTCTCCGGCCCAGGGCTGTCCGCCGTACTCGACGACCCGGCTGCGCACGTTCCACGGAGCGGGCAGCACGGACTCCTCCGTGCCGTCGGCCCGGCGCCGCACCAGTGTGCGCCGCCCGCCCTCGGTCGGCCGCGGCTCGGTCCACCAGGCCTCGTCGCCGACGAAGCCCACGTACTCGGGGTGCCCGTCGTGGGTGGCGGCGAGAGCCGCGTCGATGGGTGAGGGCCAGGAACCGTAGGCCAGCGTCTGCACTGTCTCCCCCTCTCGCCTAGGCCGTACGCAGGAAGCGGTCGAGGACACGGACGCCGAAGTGCAGCGCCTCGACCGGCACGCGCTCGTCGACGCCGTGGAACATGGCCCCGTAGTCGTACCCGTCCGGCAGCCTCAGCGGTGAGAAGCCGTACCCGGTGATGCCGAGCCGTGAGAACTGCTTGGCGTCGGTGCCGCCGGGCATGCAGTACGGGACCGTGTGGCCCTCGGGCGCGAACTCCTCGACGGCGGCGCGCATTCCGGCGTACGTCGGCGAGTCCACGGGTGACTGGAGGGCCACCTCCTGATGGTGGAACTCCCACTCCACGTCGGGCCCGGTGAGCTCGTCGACGGTGGCCCGGAACTCGTCCTCGAAGCCCGGCAGATACCGCCCGTCGACGTAGGCCACGGCCTCCCCCGGAATCACGTTGACCTTGTAACCCGCCTCCAGCATGGTCGGGTTGGCGCTGTTGCGGACGGTCGCCTCCACGAGCTTGGCCGCCGGGCCGAGCTTCTCCAGCAGGCCGTCCACGTCGTCCAGGTCGGCGTCGAGGCCGTACAGCGCGGCGAGTTCGGTGAGGGCGGCGCGCACGGTCGGGGTCAGCCGCAGCGGCCACTCGTGGGCGCCGATCCGGGTGACGGCGGCGGCGAGGCGGCTCACCGCGTTCTCCCGGTTGGGCCGGGAACCGTGCGCGGCCCGCCCGCGTGCCGTCAGCTTGATCCAGCCGGTGCCGCGCTCCCCCGCCGCGAGCGGGTAGATCTGCCGGCCGCTGCCGTCGTGGAAGGTGAACGCGCCGGACTCGCCGATGCCCTCGGTGCAGCCCTCGAACAGCCCCGCATGCCGGTCCGCGAGAAATCCGGAGCCGTCCTCGGCGCTCGCCTCCTCGTCGGCGGTGAACGCGATCACGACGTCCCGCCGGGGGCGTACGCCCGCGCGGGCCCAGCCCCGGACCACGGCCAGGATCATCGCGTCCATGTTCTTCATGTCGACCGCGCCCCGGCCCCACACGACCCCGTCGCGGATCTCCCCGGAGAAGGGGTGCACGCTCCACTCGTCGGCCTGCGCGGGCACCACGTCCAGATGTCCGTGGACGAGCAGCGCGTCCGCCGACGGGTCGGTGCCCTCGAAGCGGGCGACGACGTTCGTACGGCCCCTGGTGCGCTCCAGCAGGGTGGGCGTCAGGCCCGCCTCGGCCAGCTGCGCGGCGGCGTACTCGGCGGCGGGACGCTCCTGGCAGTCGCCGCCGCCGCGATTGGTCGTGTCGATGCGGATGAGGTCGGAGGTGAACGTCACGACCTCGTCCAGTGCCTGCCCGTCAGCCATACTGCTCCTCCACCGCGGCCGAGACGATCGTGGTGACCGCCTTGAAGGTACGGATTCCCTCGTACATGCGTTCGCTGGTGTACGCCACCTTGCGCTCACCGATCCGTTCGACACCGGGGACGACGGTGGCGGCCATCGCGAGGTGCTCGGCGTCGAACTCGACCGCGATGGTGAACGGGCCCTGGCTCACCGGCTCCTGACGGACCGCCAGTCCGGCCGCCTCCTTGGCCGCGGCGCGGATGTCGCCCGCGGTCCTGGTCGGCGTACGGCATACGGCCGCGTACCGCGAGACGTGGTCCTTGACGGCGACCTTCAGTGCCCCGGGCGCGTACCCGAGCGCGTCCTCGCAGGCCACGTCGTCGCCGGTGACGAGCACGACGGGCACGCCGTACTCGGCGACGACGTGCGCGTTCAGCAGCCCCTCGCTCGCCCTTACGTCGTTCAGCCACACCCCGGTGATGGAGTTCGCGAGGTAGGTGTGGGCGAGGACGCCCTCCATGCCGGCGCCCGCGTGGTAGCCGACGAAGGCGATGCCGTCCACGTCGCCGTGCTGCACGCCCTCGACCATGGACAGCGTCTTGTGCCGTCCGGTGAGCATCTCCGCGCGCTCGTCGAGCCGTTCGAGCAGCAGGTTGCGCATGGTCCAGTGGGCCTCGTTGATGACGACGGCGTCGGCACCCCCGTCGAAGAATCCCAGCACGGCGGCGTTGACGTCCGAGGTGAACATTCCCCGGCACCGCTCCCACTGAGGCGTCCCCGGCAGCACGTCGGCCGGCCAGGTCACGCCGGTGGCGCCCTCCATGTCGGCGCTGATGAGGAGTCTCATGCTGCTTCACGTTACGCGTCGGCAAGGCAACTTCCTACGAGACAGCAGAACGCCGGCCCACCCGATCAGGACGTGGGCAACGGGAAGGTGGCGACCGGATCGCTGGTGGGGTGGGAGGAACCTGCGCTCGGCTCGACGGTGACGGCGAGTGCGGCGGCGGCGCCGGGCGGGGGAAGGGACGCGGACTGCAGGCCGGCCTTGGCGGCGAGGAGCCCGGCGGAGCGGACTGCGTCGCCGGGGTCGACGTACCACATCTGGTAGGTCTTGTCCGCAGGCAGAGGGGCCAGGTCCTGGCAGAAGTAGACGGCCTCGTTCAGCTCCCGGGAAACCGCCACGGTGCCGGATCCGCCGTAGGCCAGGTCCTTCCTGACGAAGGTGGTGTCGGGCGCCGTGAGGAGCCGGCCGAGGTCGGCGGCCTGGCTGCGGGCCTCCTGGCGGGTGTCCCGCGCTTCCTGGTGCTGCCAGGCCGCCAGCCCGCCGAGCGCGGCGGCCGCGGCCAGACTGGCGGCCAGCGCGAGATGCATCAGAGGGGGCGTGGATCGTCGGAAGCGGCGCCCCTTCGCGGGGCCGGGGAGCGTCGGCGGAAGCTGGGGGGTCCGGGCCACCTCGGCGAGGACGCGGTCCTTCAGACCCTGCGGCGGGGTGCGGGTTGCCGCGAGCGCCAGCCAGCCCGCGGCCTCCTGATGACGGAGCGTCTCCTGGACGCAGTCGGCGCAGTCGGCAAGATGGCGGCGGAAGGCCTCCCGTTGCTCCTGGGTGAGGGCGTTCACCGCATAGGCACCCACGAGGTCGTGTGCATCGTGCGAGTCGGCTGTCATCACGGCGGAGCTCCCAGGCAGTGCCGCAGACGGGTCAGAGCCCTGCGCAGACGGCTCTTGACGGTGCCGAGCGGCAGGGACAGCCTCGAAGCGATCTCGGTATGGGTCAGGCCCTCGTAGTAAGCGAGCACCACCGGCTGCCGCAGCTCGGTGCTGAGCTCCTTCAGGCACGAGCGGACCTGTTCGCATTCCCCGAGCGCCTCCACGGCGTCCACGACGTCGTCGAAGGCCGGCGTCGCCTCGTGCTGGGAGACGGCGCGCTCGCGCTCGGCGGACCTTTGCAGCGTGCGGACGCTGTCCACGGCGCGGTGGTGAGCGATTGTCAGCATCCAGGTCATGGCGTGCCCGCTCTCGGGCCGGTAGCGCGGCGCGCTCTGCCAGACCTCGAGCATGACCTCCTGGGTGACCTCCTCGGCGCGCGCGGGGTCCCTCAGCACCCTGCACGCGATTCCGTAGATCGGTCCGGCGGCCGCGTCGTACAACCGGGAGAAGGCGTCCTGGCTGCCCGCAGCGACGGAAACCAACAGGCGATCGGTCTCGGATGTACCGATGCGCCGGGCCCCGGATGCCTCCCGCTTGGCCACACCCTCTCCCACCTGTGTAAATGCCCCGATCCATCATGTTCGGTTCACCCACCCTTCTTTAAGTGTCCGAGTCCCGGCCGTCGTCCGCATCCCGCAGCGGAGCGGGGCGGGCGACCCGCGAACCGGCGGCGACCTGGCCACCGGGGTGGAGCACGTCATCGCCGTAGAGGGCCTGGACCCAGTTGGCCTGGTAGACGGTCTCGAGGTAGCGCTCCCCCAGGTCAGGGGCGATCGCCACCGCGGTCAGACCGTCCGGCTCGTGCGTGGCCAGCCAGCGCGTCGCGCCGCTGACGACGGTGCCGGTGGAGCCGCCGAAGAGGAATCCGCGTCGGGCCATGCGGTGGCAGGCGCGGATGGTGTCCGCCTCCTCGACGTGCACCGCCTCGTCGACGTAGGACTCGTCGAGCAGGGGCGGGCTCACGCTCATGCCCAGGCCGGGAAGCATGCGGCGGCCCGGGGTCCCGCCGAAGGTCACCGAGCCGGCGCTGTCCACCGCCACGATGCGGACCGGCCGGTGCCACTGCCGGAAGTAGCGGGCGCAGCCCATCAGTGTCCCGGTGGTGCCGGCCCCGACGAACAGGACGTCCAGTCCCGGGAACGAGCGGGCGATGGCCGGTGCCGTCCTGCGGTAGTGCGCTCTCCAGTTGCCCGGGTTGGTGTACTGGCTGAGCCATACGTACCGGTCGTCGAGGGCGGACAGTGCGCGAACGTAGTCGAGCCGCGCCCGGAGGAAGCCGCCGTCGGCGCTCGGCTCGGTGATCACGTGCACCTGGGCGCCCAGCGCCTCCATCACCAGCCTGGTCGACAGGTTGCAGCGGGAGTCCGTCACGCACAGGAACCGGTAGCCCTTGCTCGCGGCGATCATGCTGAGGGCCACGCCCATGTTGCCCGACGAGGACTCCAGCAGGACCGACCGCGGCGTCAGGACCCCTGCCTGTTCGGCAGCCTCCACCATCTCGGTGGCGGGCTTCAGCTTGATCGAGCCGGCGAAGTTGAAGCCCTCGCACTTCAGGTAGAGCCTGTGCCCCAGTGTCGGCTGGAGGTCGACGTAGAGATCCTCCTCGTTGAAGGTGTAGGGGGCGGATATGACTGACACGATGGCCTCCGCGGATCGAAGAGCAAACGGGCCCGGACGGTGGTCACCCGTACCGGCTCAGCTCATGGAAGAAGCCGTCGACGACGTGCAGCTCGCCGGAGCCCGCCACCTCGTCGTAGACGTACTTGCCGACTGACAGATCGAGCACTCCGAGACCGAAGGGCGAGAACACCACCGTCCGGTCCGCCGACGGCGATACGCGTCCGGCCATCACGTCCGCCAGCGTCCCCGTCACGAAGTCGCGGTTGCCGGTGAGCTGTTCGGCCAGGTGGACGGAGGTGTCCGCCCTCAGACAGTGCTCGACGTCGTCGACGATGTTGTCCGAGGCGAGCACGACCTCAGGGGCCAGGTCGCGCAGCGACACGTGCAGCACGAGCGGACGGTGTGCGAACCACGACGGATCGTGGACGTGCGGCCGGGCGGCGACCGTGGCGAACACGACCAGGTCGCTCTGGCGTATCAACTGCTCGGCGCTGTCGTGCAGGACGATCCAGCCGGCGGCGCCGGACTGCTCCAGGTAGCAGCGGAACCCGGCGGCGCTCTCGGCGGACACGTCGTGCACGCCGATGGTGTCGAACGACCAGCCGGTACCGGCCAGGAAGGTGTGGATGTAGCGGGCGATCAGGCCCGTCCCGATGAAACCGACGCGTGCCGGGCGCCCTCGGTCACGGCTGAGTCGGTCGGCCGCCAGGGCCGCCGACGCGGCCGTCCTCGTGGCGCTGATGATCGAGGCTTCCATGCAGACGAACGGGTAGCCGGTGTGGCGGTCGTTGAGGATGAGCACCGCCGAGGCCCTGGGAATGCCGGCCGCGACGTTCTGCGGAAAGCTGGAGATCCACTTCAGGCCGTCCACCCCTGCCTCCCCGCCGATCGAGGCGGGCAGGGCGATGATCCGGGACGACGGACGGTCGGGGAAGCGCAGGAAGTGGGACGGCGGGTTCACCGAATCCCCGGCGTCGTGCAGCCGGTAGGTCTCCTCGACCACCTCCACGATCTGCTTCTCGCGCCCTTGCAGCGCTTGCTGGACCTGGCCGCCCGACACGATCGCGAACGGCGGCACGGCGGCCGGCCCGGTCGGTGCGGACTCCCAGGTGCCGGAACGGGTGGTGGTCATGGGGTGATCACCTCCACGGTCGGCGAGCAGTCGGCCAGGCGCACCGCGTCCGCCATCGCGACGAGCACCTCGCGCGGCCCCTCGTACGGCTCCCTGCTGTGGGCGGTGCGGACGTTGTCGACGAGCATCAGGTCGCCGGCCTGCCACGGCTCGCGCACGGTGTGGGACTGATACACCTCGTTCAGCAGCTGCACGGTGTCCTCACCGATCGGTGCGCCGTCCCCGTAGCGGGTGTTGAACGGCAGCCCGTCGGCACCGTAGATGTCGACCAGGTACTCACGTATCTCGGGGGCCAGGGTCCACTCGTTGAGGAAAGCGATCTGGTTGAACCAGCAGCGCCGGCCGGTGACCGGGTGCCGCACCACGGCGCTGCGGCGCTGCCAGGTCCGCAGTGCGCCGTCGGGTTGCCACTCGAACTCGATCGCGGCCGCGCGGCAGTAGCTCTCGACCGCACCGCGGTCCTCACTGCCGAAGGCGTCGGTCAGGGACGCCCCGATCTCCTCGTTGTAGTTGCGGGTGAGCAGCCAGCCCTCCCTCAGGAACCGCTCGACGAGATCGGTGGGCAGCGCGCCCAGCACCGTGGGTGCATCGGCCAGCGCGGTGGCCCCGCCGGCGTCGGGGGCGCCGAGGCAGGCGAACAGCATCAGGCCGGGGAACTCCAGGGTGTAACTGAGCTCGTGGTGCATGCACATCGGCTGGTGCGGCGGCCACTTGGACGAGGAGTACACGCCGTCGGCGTACGTCCGCCGGGATGCGAAGGCCTCCTTCTCACTCATCAGACCGGCGCCCAGCCGTCGGAAGACGGCGGCGGTCCCGGCCTGGTCGCCCAGTCCGAGGCCACGGACCAGGACCGAACCGTGCTCGGCCACGACGGCGCGTACCGCGTCCCGGTGCTCGGCGGCCCAACTCGCCGCGTCGCCGGTGGAGTCGGCACGCAGGATCGGGGGTTTGCCGGACTGAAGGTCGACGTCGAGCATCGGCACAGGGGGCGAGGTCGGCATCTCGGTCTCCTTTCGGTCGTGATTCAGGAGGAAGCCGGTGGTGCGGGGCCGACCCCGGCCGCGGGGGCCGTGGGCGCGGCGGCTCGGGATCTGCCGTTGACGAGGCGGGCCAGGTCGGCCAGGACCGGGTGGCGCGTGAGGTCCTTGACGTCCACCGCACGGTCCAGGGCGATCGCGAGCCGCACCGCCGCGAGGGAGGTGCCGCCACGGTCGAAGAAGTGGTCGTGCCGGCGGATCGTGTGCTCCGGTACGTCGAGCACCTGAGCCCACAGGGCGGCCAGCCGCCGTTCGGTCGGCGTGCGGGGGGTGTCGCGGCCCTCGTCGGCCATGTCGAGCCCGGGGTCGGCGGATCCGATGTTCGGCGTCACGGCGCTGACCTGCGCGGCGAGGGCGGTCAGGGCTTTCCTGTCGACCTTGCCGTTGGCGGTCACGGGCAGGCTCCCTTGCCAGTGGAACTCCGAGGGGACCATGTACTCGGGCAGCGACCGGGCCAGCCGGTCCCTGAGGGCGGCGTCCTCGAGCGGGCTGTCACCGGAGTAGTAGGCCACCAGGCGCCCGCCCTGGCCGGCCCCCTCGACGGCCACCACCGCACCGTCGCGGACCCCGGGGGCCCGCAGCATGGCGCTCTCGACCTCGCCGATCTCGATCCGGAAGCCGCGGATCTTGACCTGGGTGTCCTGGCGGCCGAGGAACTCCAGCCTGCCCCCGGTCACCCAGCGGCCGTAGTCGCCGCCCCGGTAGAGCCGTCGGCCCGCGTGGTGCGGATCCGGTAGGAAGGCCTGCCGGGTGCGCTCGGGGTCGTTGACGTAGCCGCGGCCGACGCAGACCCCGGAGAAGACGATCGCGCCCGGGGCGCCGAGCGGCACCGGTGACAGGTGCTCGTCGACGACATGGACGTGCACGTTGCTGATGGGCGAGCCGAGCGAGATCCGTCCGTTGTCCGGCGCCCGGTCCATCACCTCGTGGTTGGTGTCGTCCGAGGTCTCGGTCAGCCCGTACGCGTTGACCAGCCTGATGCCGGGCTCGGCCGCGAACCAGCGCTGTACGAGCTCCCATTTCAGCGCCTCGCCGGTGACCGACACGCAGCGCAGATCCGGCAGCGCGCGCGGGTGCCGCTCCAGGTAGGCCACGACCGCGTCGAGGTACGACGGCACGACCTGGAGGACGCCGACCCCGCCGCGGGCGATCGTGTCGACGAACCGCGGCACGTCCAGGATCGCGTCCTGTTCGACGAGCAGTGTCCGTCCGCCGACCAGCAGCGCGGAAGCCAGTTGCCACAGCGAGATGTCGAAGCACTGGGGCGCGGTCTGGGCGACCACCTGCCCCTCGCCGATCTCCAGGTCGTCGATCTTGGCGTAGAGGTGGTTGAGCATGCCCGCGTGCTCGCACATGGCTCCCTTGGGCTCGCCGGTGGAGCCGGACGTGAAGTAGATGTAGGCGAGTTGGTCCGGTGCGACGCCGACGCCGAGGTCGGAGTCCGCATGTCCCTCCGCGTAAGCAGCGTCGACCGACAGCGCCCGGACCTCGGGCAGCGCGTCGAGGGCCCCGTCGAGCATGGTGGTGCTGCCCGGCTCGGTCAGCACGAGCCGGCACCCGGCACGAGTGAGCATGGTCGTGATGCGGTCGGCCGGGAAGTGCGGCTCGACGGGCAGGTACACCCCGCCGCCCTTGAAAACCGCCAGGACGGCGGCCGCCCAGTCCAGGTTCCGCTCCATCACCACCGCGACGACGCCTTCGCGGCCCAGTCCCCGGGCCAGCAGGGCCCGCGCCAGCCGGTTGGCCCGCGCGTTGAGTTCCCGGTAGGTCCACCGCTGGTCGCCGCGTACGGCCGCTACGGCGTCCGGGTGCGCCCTGACGCCTTGTTCGAAGAGCTCGTGGAAGCGGTGATCGGGCAGCTCACGGCGGGGTCCGGCGAGTCCTTCGAGCTGGAAGCGGCGCTCCTCGGCGGAGAGCAGGCTCTGCCGGTCGTGCGGGGCGTCCGGATCGGCGGCGATCAGGGTGAGAGCGGTGAGGTGGTAGCCGACGATCCTCGCGGCGCAGTCGGCGTCGAGCGCGTCGGTCCGGTACCGCAGTCGCAGTGCGGGCCGCTCGCCGGGTCGCGGTGTCTCCAACCGCAGCACGGCGTTCCCGGCGAGTTCGCCGCCGTCGCCGATCGGATCGAACTCGGCCTCGCTGGACGGTCCGGGCAGGCCCGACTCACGCCGGAGCCCGTCGACGGGGAAGTCCTTGTGCAGCAGCAGTTCCGACTCGGCCCGGTGGGCCTGGAGCACCAGCGTCCGCCACGAGCCGGGCTCGACGGTCAGTCGGCAGGGCAGCGGCCGCCCGGCCGGTACGGCGACGTAGCCAGTCGTGACCTCGCGTTCGCCGGACAGAGCTGCGAGCACCTTGGCGTGCGCGGCCAGCAGCAGCGAGCGCAGAGGTACCGCCAGATCGTCCGCCAGCCGGCTCAGCGCATCCGCCCGATCCTCGGGAACCATCGCCTCGTGCTCGGCGACACCGGTCACCGGGTCGAGGGTCCACCGCGGGACCGTGGTGACCCCGCCGGCGGCGAGCACGCCCCGCCAGAACACCCGGCCGGCGTCCGCAGTCCTTGTCGTCGATGTCGTGGATGTCATGGGGCCGACCTCACCTCGTCCTCGCTGTACGAGCGGATCGGCCGTGCCGGGTTCCCGCCCCACCGGGCCTCGTGCGGGACCGTCTCGCCCTTCATCAGGAAGGAGTCCGGGGCGAGCACCGCACCGTCGCCCACCGTCACGCCGTAGTGGACGAAAGCGCCGACCCCGAGGGTGCATCCGGAGCCGATCGTGCTCCGGTCGGACTTGAAGGCGCCGTCCTCCTGCGAGTGGCACTGGATCACGCTGCCCAGGTTGAGCGTGCAGCCGTCCCCGATGGCGGCCATGGCCCGTTCCGTCAGGAAACAGCCGTCGTCGAAGACCATGCGGCCGAGCCGCACCCCCAGCAACCGCCAGACGACGTTCTTGAACGGGGTGCCGTTGAGCATCCTCACGTACGTCTCCGACGGCACCTTCCAGTAGCGCTCGTGCTGCCAGAAGTCCCGGGTGTAGATCGAGCAGAACAGGGGCTTCAGGGGACAGACCGCCGTGACGACGCGTTCGAGTAGCACGAAGTACGCGATGGTGAACGGCACGACGAGGATGTCGGCCAGCATGATCCCCGTCACGCCGAGCGGCCCGTACATCTCCGCGGCCGCTGTGACGAGCAGGATGAGTGCGAAGGCAAAGATCCAACGCGACAGCAGGTACCACACCATGGTGGCGACGTTGTGCCTGTTCTTGGCGGCAAGGCCGTGCCGCAGCTCCTCATCGCCCTTGAGCCGGTCGAACGTGCTGTCCCGCAGGACCGAACGCGGAATCTCGAAGCTGGGCGAGCCCAGCAGCCCGACCCCCTCGCGGACCTCCCCGTCGACCGGCACCATCACCTTCGTTGCGAGCAGGCAGTTGTCGCCGGTCCTGCCCCGCGTGGGATAAGCGATCCGGTTCCCGAGGAAGTTGCGCGGCCCGATCGACACCCGGGACACCTGGAACGCGGTGCTCGAGAAGTCGGCGTTCATGATCGACAGGCCGTCGGCGACCATCGTCCCGCGCCCGACGGAGCTCAGATACGGCGTCTCGTGCTTCATCTCCGTGCCGAAGTTCGACCCGGTCTGCTGGACGCGGGAGAGGTCGTAGCCGAGGCCCCGCAGGTAGTGGACGATGGCGGAGCTGTCACCGAACAGCCGCTTCAGGAACTTCCAGTTAGTCAGGAGCGTGATCGTCCGGTGCACCTCGAAGTGGAAGCCGTACAGCCGGTAGGTCCTGCCCGGCCTGATGGTCAGGCTGAGCAGACGGGGCAGGGCCGTCAGGACGAGGAGACCGGCGGGCACGGCGCCGAAGACGAGCACGAAGGACATCGCCAGGGCTTCGAGGTAGAACGTCCCGTCCCCGAAGACCGCGGGTCCCGGCTCCAGAGCCGTGCTGAGCTGGGGGACCTCGACGAGCAGTGCGGCCACACCGCCGACCGCCAGGGGTATGTACACGACCAGCGCGAGCAGCAGCTGCAGAAGGCTGTGGGTCGCCCTGCGCACCGCGCCGCAGCGGACCTGCCCGACCACCTGGTAGTCCACGTCGGTCCGCTGTGCCGGTGACCCGTGCCAGTGCTCGCCGTCGGGCACTGCCTGCCCACGATGCAGCGAGGAGGCGTGTCCGAGCTGTGCCCCGTCGCCCAGCGCCGTGTCGATGTCGAGGACGGTGGCCTCGCTGACCAGCACGTTCCTGCCGAGGGTGACGGGGCCCGTCTGGATCAGTCCGGCGTGTGCCCGGTAGCAGGAGAAGAACGAGTCCTTGCGAACGACGGCGCCGTCACCGATGGTGAGCAGGTCGGTGCACACGGGCACGTTCCGGGAGAGGACGACGGCGCCCCGCCCGACCTTCGCGCCCAGCGCCCTGAGGTAGAGCAGATAGAGCGGGGAGCCGCTGAACAGCACCATCGGATCCGCCCGCACCAGCGTCTTGACGATCCAGAAGCGGACGTACCTGACGCTCCAGACGGGGATGTGCTGAGGCTTCCACCGGCCTACGAGGGTCCACTTCACAAGGACGGGGAGGACGCACAGGACCAAGAAGGCCGCGCCCCCGAACACGACCGAGCGCACGTACACATCGAGTACGCCCGATCCGGCGGAGATCCACCCGTAGCCCAGAGCGGTGCCGAAGGCGAGGAGGTAGGCGTACGCCAGGAAGGCCAGGAACTGCAGGGCGCCGCACAGGACGTACTGCCGCTTGCCCGCCGCGGACCGGACCGGCTCCGGGGCCGGCGACTCCGGTGCCGGGACCACGGCCGCGGTTTGCGCCCGGGGCGCCGGCTCGGCATCCGCGAGCGCCGTCGCCAGGCTCCTGATCGTCGGGTGCCGATAGACGTCCCTCATCGACACCGAGGGCAGATCCGCGCGCTTCCTGACACGTGCGCAGAAGTGCGCCATCACCAGCGAGTCGGCGCCCAGGTCGTCGAAGAAGTGCCCCTCTACCGGCACCTGTTCGGTCCGCACGACCTCGGCCAGCACCGCGGCGAGGGTTCTCTCGATGGCGGCCGGTTCACCGCGTCCGTCCAGCAGAGCCGTGGATTCCTCCATGCACTTGATTCGGCGCCGATACGCGTACGGATCACCCTTTTTACAAACTTCTGTTACTCGAACCGCATTCGATTACCCAGGGTGTACATGCAGTTGCGGAGGACGCGGCCGGCCCACCCCGCCCCCGCGGCGCGCGAACGCCCCTTTCACGCCCCCGAGGCGCGCTTGTCAGCCACCCTGTGCGGGCACTACTGTCACCACGCCTTGGTGAACGGGAAATCCGGTGTGATGCCGGTGCGGCCCTCGCCACTGTGAATCGGGAAGTCCGGCTCCAGCCCTCACGGGCAGCCACTGGGTCCTTCGGGACCCGGGAAGGCGGAGCACGGGCGGTGGTACCCGTCAGCCAGGAGACCGGCCAAGGCGCGTCAACCATCCACGAGGTGCTGGAGAGGGTCTGCTGAGCCATGCACATAGCCGAGGGTTTCCTCCCGCCGGCGCACGCGGTCGCCTGGGGCGTCGCGTCCGCTCCGTTCGTCGTCCACGGAGTCCGTTCGCTCACCCGTGAGGTCAGGGAGCACCCCGAGAGCACGCTGCTCCTCGGCGCCTCCGGAGCCTTCACGTTCGTCCTGTCCGCGCTGAAGCTGCCCTCGGTGACCGGGAGCTGCTCGCATCCCACCGGGACCGGGCTGGGCGCCATTCTCTTCCGGCCGCCGATCATGGCGGTCCTCGGCACCATCACGCTGCTCTTCCAGGCGCTGCTGCTCGCGCACGGCGGCCTGACCACGCTGGGCGCCAACGTCTTCTCGATGGCGATCGTCGGCCCCTGGGCCGGATACGCGATCTACAAACTGCTGCGCCGCTACGACGTGCCGCTGATGGTGGCGGTGTTCTTCGGGGCGTTCGTCGCCGACCTGTCCACCTACTGCGTCACCAGCGTCCAGCTGGCGCTCGCGTTCCCCGACCCGAGCAGCGGATTCCTGGGCGCGCTCGGCAAGTTCGGCTCCATCTTCGCCATCACTCAGATCCCCCTCGCGGTGAGCGAGGGACTGCTCACGGTGCTCGTGATGCGGCTGCTGGTGCAGTCCAGCAAGGGCGAGCTGACCCGGCTGGGCGTGCTCCTCACCAAGAAGCGGTCCCGGACCGAGACCGAGACCGAGGCGGTGGCCCGATGAGCAGGCGTCCGATGAGCAAGAACACGAAGATCAACGTCCTGCTGCTGCTCGTGGTGGCCGCGCTCGCGGTCCTGCCGCTCGCTTTCGGCCTCGGCGACCACAAGGAGGAGCCCTTCACGGGCGCCGACTCCGAGGCGGAGACCGCGATCACCGAGATCAAGCCGGACTACGAGCCCTGGTTCTCCCCGCTGTACGAGCCGCCGTCCGGTGAGATCGAGTCGGCTCTGTTCTCCCTCCAGGCCGCCCTCGGCGCCGGTGTCCTCGCCTACTACTTCGGCGTGCACCGGGGCAGGCGGCAGGGCGAGCAGCGGGCGCTGGAGCGGGCCCGGGACACCGGGAGCGCGGCCGGTGGCACCGCGACCGCCGAGGAGTCCACGGCCGAAAGGGCCTGATCAGTCGTGCTGCCGATCGACGCGGCGGCGCACAGCAGTCGCTGGCGCCGCCGTCATCCGGTGGACAAGGCCGTCCTCGGACTGGGTCTCACCGTGCTCGCGATCTCGCTGCCGCCCTGGCCGGGCGCGGCCCTGGTGCTCCTCACGTCCCTCGTGGCGCTGCTGGGACCGGCGGGCGTGCCGGGCCGCCGGCTGTGGCGTGCCTATCGCGTGCCGCTGGGCTTCTGCGTGACCGGCGCGGTCACCCTGCTCGTCCAGGTGGGCGGCCCGGAGGGCTTCGTGTCCCTCGCGGACGACGGCCCGCTGCGGGCCGGGGAACTGCTGCTGCGCACCTCGGCGGCCTCGCTCGGGGTCCTGCTGTTCGCCTTCACCACCCCCATGTCCGACCTGCTGCCCCGCCTGGTGAAGGCGGGGGTGCCCGCACCCGTCGTGGACGTCGCCCTGGTGACGTACCGCATGAGCTTCCTGCTCCTGGACTCCGTGCGCCGTATCCGGGACGCCCAGGCAGCCCGGCTGGGGCACACGAGCCGGGCCGCGGAGTGGCGTTCCCTGGCCGGACTCGGCGCCACCGCCTTCGTACGGGCCTTCGACCGGGCCACCCGGCTCCAGGCCGGGCTCGCCGGGCGCGGCTACGACGGCACCCTGCGTGTCCTGGTGCCCGAGGCCCGCGTGTCCGTCCGCTTCACCACCGCGAGTTGCGCCCTCCTCGCGGCGCTGGCCGCCCTCACCCTCGTACTGGAAAAGGCCCTGCCATGAGCGAGCCCACCGCCCTGGTCGCCCTGCGGGGCGCGTCCTACGCCTACGAGGACGGCCCCGTCGTGCTCAACGGCCTCGACTTCGACGTGCGCGAGGGGCGCGCGCTGGCGCTGCTGGGCCGCAACGGCAGCGGCAAGACCACGCTGATGCGGCTGCTCAGCGGCGGACTCAGGCCACGCGACGGCCGGTTGACGGTGCAGGGCACGCCGGTCACGTACGACCGCAAGGGGCTGACCCGGCTGCGGACGACCGTCCAGTTGGTGGTGCAGGACCCGGACGACCAGCTCTTCGCCGCCTCCGTCGCCCAGGACGTCTCCTTCGGCCCGCTGAACCTCGGCCTGTCCGACTCCGAGGTGCGCGCGCGGGTCGACGAGGCGCTCGCGGCACTGGACATCAGCGCGCTGGCCGACCGGCCCACGCATCTGCTGTCGTACGGTCAGCGCAAGCGCACGGCCATCGCCGGCGCGGTGGCGATGCGGCCCCGGGTGCTGATCCTGGACGAGCCGACCGCCGGGCTCGATCCGGACGGCCAGGAACGTCTGCTCGCCACCCTCGACGGGCTGCGCGCGAGCGGCACCACGGTGGTCATGGCCACCCACGACGTCGACCTCGCCCTGCGCTGGGCCGACGACGCGGCGCTCCTCACCCCGTCCGGCGCGCGCACCGGGCCGGCACCGGTGATGCTGGCCCGCACCGACCTCCTCCAGCAGGCCGGTCTGCGGCTGCCGTGGGGGGTCGCGGCGGCCCAATTTCTGCGGTCGCAGGGCTTGTTGAGCGACACGTCCGCAGGCCCGCGCACCCCGGACGACCTGGCGGCACTCGTCCCGGCACCGGAGTAGCGGCCGTCCCGGCACGACATATACGCCCACCAAGGGCATCAATGTCTTGAATGTTTCATAGCTCCCTGTTGTATGGATTCACGACAACGGGAGTGAGGCAGCATGGCCAACGACATCGCGGACGCGGGCCCGCCGCAGTCCGCGTGCTTGAAGCCCAACGCGATCGGATTCGTGGACGCCCTCGTCATCGGGCTCAACGCCACCTCGCCCGCGTACTCGCTGGCCGCGGCCATCGGCCCGGTCGTGGCCCTCGTGGGTGTCTACGCCCCCGGCGTCATGCTCGCGTCGTTCGTCCCGATGCTGCTGATCGCCTCGGCGTTCTACTACCTCAACAGGGTCGACCAGGACTGCGGGACGACCTTCTCGTGGGTCACCCGGGCGATGGGCCCGTGGGCGGGCTGGCTCGGCGGCTGGGCCATCACGATGACCGGTGTCCTGGTGATCGGCTCGCTGGCGGACGTGGCGGTGACGTTCGCCCTGCTGGCCTTCGGTCTCGACAGCTGGGCCGAGAACGAGTTCGTGCGCCAGCTGCTCACGGTGCTGCTCATCATCGTGATGACGGCCGTGTGTGTCATCGGCACCGAGGTGTCGGCCCGGGTGCAGAACGTCCTCATCCTGGCGCAGGTCGCCTGCCTGATCGCGTTCGCCGTGGTGGCGCTCTACAGGGTCTACGCCGACACCGGCACCCTCGACTCCGTCGACCCGGCGTTCAGCTGGCTGGACCCCTTCGGGGCGGGCGGCGCCGGGCTGACGTCGGGCCTGCTGCTGGGCGTGTTCATCTACTGGGGCTGGGAGTCGGCGGTCAATCTCACCGAGGAGGTCGAGAACTCCGCCACAGCTCCGGGCAAGGCGGCCGTGTGGTCGACGGTCATCCTGCTGGTCACGTATGTGGCGGTCGCCTACGCGGTGGTCGCCTACGCCGGGCCGGCGTTCCTGTCCGAGAACGCCGCGGAGGAGGAGTTCATCTTCGCCATCCTCGCCGACGAGGCGATGGGCGGCTGGGACTGGGTGGTGCTGCTGGCGGTCTCCACCTCCGGGCTGGCCTCGACACAGACGACGATCATCCCGGCCTCGCGCACGGCGCTGTCCATGGCCCGCCGGCACGCGCTGCCGTCCCACTACGGGCACATCAGCCCGCGCTTCCGCACTCCCGACGTGAGCACGTGGTGGGTGGCCGGCATCGCCATCGCCTGGTATCTGGTTGTCCGTCAGATCAGCGAGAACGCCCTGTTCGACTCGCTGACCGCGCTGTCCCTGCTGATCGCGTTCTACTACGCGCTCACGGGCATCGCCTGCGCCGTCTACTACCGCCGCCATCTCACCGAGAGCCTGCACAACTTCCTGCTCATCGGGCTCGGCCCGCTGATCGGTGCCGGACTGCTCGTCTGGCTGCTCGTCGAGTCGATCGGCGACATGGCCGATCCCGAGAACTCCTACAGCGGCGTCTCCTGGTTCGGGCTCGGCCCGCCGCTGGTCATCGGGATCGGCATCACCCTCGCGGGTGTGGTCCTCATGGCCGTATGGCGTCTGATGGCCCCCACCTTCTGGGCGGAACGCCCCGAGGTGGCCGACCCCGATCTCGTGCACGGCGACAAGGAGCACTGAAGATGTCGGTCGTTCTCGGATACGACGAGTCCCCGGGCGCCGTCCGCGCACTGCACGTCGCCATCGAGGTGTCGGCCGCGTTCGGCGAGCCGCTCGTGCTGGTCTACGGCGCCGCGGCGCCCGGCGCCCTCGGTGAGGAGTACTCCGCGCACCGCGATGCCGTCCAGGAGGCCGGGCGCACCGCGCTCTCGCACGCCGTCGGGGTGGCCGACGAGGCCGGTGTGCGGACCACCGTGGAGGTCATCGACCAGAAGCCCGCCGAGGCGCTGATCGAGGCCGCGACGCGCCATGGGGCGAGGTTCATCGTGGTCGGCAGCTGGGGTGAGAGCCCGTTGCGCGGGGCCCTGCTGGGCTCCACACCCCACAAACTGCTGCATCTGTCCCGTACGCCGGTCCTGTGTGTGCCCACCGAGCCGTGACCCGCCGGGTTCAGGTCGCGGTGGCCTCTGCCGCGGCCTTGCCTGCCACACGGCCCGAGAACAGGCAGCCGCCGAGGAAGGTGCCCTCCAGGGAGCGGTAGCCGTGGACCCCGCCGCCGCCGAAGCCGGCGACCTCTCCGGCCGCGTACAGACCGGAGATCGGGGTGCCGGAGGCGTCCAGGACGCGGCCGGAGAGGTCGGTCTGGAGGCCGCCGAGGGTCTTGCGGGTGAGGATGTTGAGGCGCACGGCGATGAGGGGGCCGGCGCTCGTGTCCAGGATCTTGTGGGCGGACGCGGTCCGGCTGAGCGTGTCACCCGGGTAGGCGAGCGCGTTGCGGATGCCCATGACCTGGACGTCCTTGGTGTAGGGGTTGTCGATCTCGCGGTCGCGGGCCTCGATCTGCCGCTTGAGGTCCGGGAGTTCGATGAGGTTGTCGCCGGTCAGCTTGTTCATGCCCGTGACGAGTTCGGGCAGGGTCTTGGCGACGACGAAGTCCTCGCCCTTCTCCTTGAACCGCTCGATCGGCTCCGGCGTCTGCCAGATGCGGGACAGCAGCATCCAGATGTTCTTCTCCGTCAGATCCGGGTTCTGCTCGGAGCCGGAGAGCGCGAACTCCTTCGCGATGATCTTCTGGGTCGTGACGAACCAGGAGTAGTCGTAGCCGCTGTCACTGATCGACTTGAGGGTGTGCAGGGTGTCGTAGCCCGGGATGTCGGGGCTGGAGAAGCGCTTGCCCTTGGCGTCGAACCACATGGAGGACGGGCCGGGCAGGATGCGGATGCCGTGGCCGGGCCAGATCGGGTCGTAGTTCTTCAGGCCCTCCGTGTAGTGCCACATCCGGTCGGGGTTGACGATCCGTCCGCCCGCCTTCTCGGTGATCGCCAGCATCCTGCCGTCCACGTGCGCGGGCACGCCGGTGATCATGGACTTGGGCGGGGTGCCGAGCCGCGCGGGCCAGTTCTTGCGCACCAGGTCGTGGTTGGCGCCGATGCCGCCGGAGGTGACGATCACGACGGGGGCGTTCAGCTCGAAGTCGCCGACGACGGTACGGGAGCTGGGCTTGCCGCGCCCGGCGCTGCTCGGCTCCAGGACGGCGCCGCGTACGCCGGTGACGGCACCGCCCGTGACGATCAACTCGTCGACTCTGTGGCGGAACTTGAAGGTCACGAGCCCGTCCTTCACGGCCGCCCGGACCTTCTTCTCGAACGGCTCGACCACGGCCGGTCCGGTGCCCCACGTGACATGGAAGCGCGGGACCGAGTTGCCGTGCCCGTCCGCGAGGCCGCCGCCCCGCTCGGCCCAGCCGACGATCGGGAACCACTGCATGCCGAGCCCGGCCAGCCAGGACCGCTTCTCCTCGGAGGCGAAGTCCACATACGCCTCGGCCCACTTGTAGGCCCAGTGGTCCTGGCCCGACGGGTCCAGGATCCCGCGGTCGAAGCCGGCCGTGCCCAGCCAGTCCTGCCAGGCCAGCTCGTGCGAGTCCTTGATGCCCATCAGCCGCTGCTCGGCGGAGTCGACGAGGAACAGTCCGCCGAAGGACCAGAACGCCTGCCCGCCGAGACTGGCCTCCGGCTCCTGGTCCAGGAGCAGCACCTTGCGTCCCGCCGCCGCCAGTTCGGCCGTGGCGACCAGCCCGGCGAGGCCGTGGCCGACCACGATGGCGTCCGCGTCCGACGAGTCGGCCGAGGCCGCGAAGGCCGGGAACGTGGCCTGCGCGAGGGCGGCACCGGCGAGCACCCCGCCGGCGACGGTCAGGGCCCGCCGGCGCGTGATCGCGGCAGGGGTTGACGAGTTCTCCATGGGCTGCCTTCCGGGGAGATGCGCAAGGGGCGGGAGACACACGAGAGGCCGCTGCGAGAGCGGGTGTTACCGACGGTAGCCCAGGGGGTGTCGAGGTCGCCAGATGCTGCAACCGTGAACTTTTCTCATGTTTTCAAGTCGCCCACCCCCCGCGCCCTCATGCCCCCAACTGCCCCCCGCCTTCAAGCCCGATGGACGCGATCCACGAGGATGTCGATCACCAGCGGCGTCCGGGGCCCGTACCCCAGCAGCACCCCGTCCTCCATGTCCACGACCCGCCGGTCCATCCCCGCAGGCGTCTCGCCGATCCCGGGGATCTTCACGAGGCCGTCGACACCGCCCACGGACTCCAACCCCTTGGTCATCATGAGGATCACATCGGGCCGGGCCCGCACCAGCGCCTCGCTGGTGATCGGCGTGAACGGCTTGTCCAGGCCCGCCTCCTTGCACGCATCCACCGCCCCCGCGGCCTCGATCAGCGAGTCGGCCCCGGAACCCTTGCCGCCGATCAGATAGACGGCGGCGCTGCCGCGCAGGCAGAGGAAGGCGACCTTGGGCCTGCCGCCCTCGGGCACGGCGGCCCGCGCCGCGGCGAGTTCACCGCGCATGCGCTCAACCAGGGCCTTGCCGGCCCCGGGCACGCCGAGGGCCTCGGCGATGCGGGGGGTCCGTGTGGTGACGTCGGTGAGTTCGCCGGCCGGGTCGAGTACGACGACCGGGACGCCGGCGTCGCGGATCTGGTCGATGGCCTCCTTCGGACCCGTGTCGGTGTCGGCCAGCACGACCGTGGGCCGCAGCGACAGCACGCTCTCAGCGCTGACATCGTGCGCCTTGGTGACCTGCGGGAGCCGCTTCGCCTCCGCGAAGGTGGCGGTGACGTCCCGGCCGACGACCCGGTCACCGAGACCCAGCGTGAACACGATCTCCGCGACACCGCCGTTGAGCGGCAGGATCCTCGAGGCGTCCTCGACGGTCCCCTCGCGCCCGTCCGAGGAGTCGACGGTGACCGGCAACTTGGGCGCGGGCGGGTCGCCTTCCAGGGGAACGAGGGTGTTCTTCGCGAGCTGCCGCTCGGCCGCGACGGCGCGCTCACTCGCGGAGGCCACGGAGGCCGGGGACGGATCGGAACCGCCCGACGCTCCCCCACCCCTACCGCAGGCACCCGTCAGGCGGCCCTGCCGGCCGAGTGGAGCGGCGTCCGGTTCGCGGCGGGCGACGCGCTGGGCGTGCTGGACGTGACGGTGGGCACCGCAGGCGCACAGGAGGGCGGGGAGACACCGCAGCCGACGCCGTACCCCTCGGAGGAGAAACAGGGGGAGCAACAGGCGGAGAACCCGGCGGCGGGCCACCCCACACGACCGGCGGCGCCCACGGCCACCGTCAGCCACCCCGAGCTCACCGCAGGAACCGAACAGCACGTCACCGGCGCCGGGTTCGAGCCGGGCGAGGTCGTCCTCGTGGCGATCGACGAGGACACCCGGTACCGGGCGGCCTCGTAAGGCTGCCCACATCGCTTACCCAAATCCACTGCACACAGCGCCAGTTGGGCTACCGGCCCCCGTTGACAAACAAACCGCGTTAGTACTTAGGTTTGCCTTACCTAACCAAGCGATGGGTTCCTCGCTCACACCGAGGCACCCTCACCGAGAAGGGCCCACAGCCGACCATGAGACCCGTTCCCTCCGCCCGTACGGCCGCCCGCGCCACGCTGGCCGTAGCCGCCTCCGCCGCCCTGACTCTGGGCCTCGCCGGCTCGGCCTCCGCCGCCACCTCGACCCGCACGGTTACCGACGGCGGCACGACGTACAACCTGTCGCTCACCGCGCCCGGCACGGCCGCCGCCGCGGGCCAGGTCATCACCGTCTCCGGCTCCGGCTACAACACCGGCCAGGGCGTCTACGTCAGCCTGTGCGTGGTCGACGGGGCGCAGGGCGCGAACAGGCCCACCCCGTGTCTGGGCGGCCAGGACGAGAGCGGCTCCACCGGTGCCTCGCACTGGGTCAACAACACCTTCGGCGGCATGTTCGCCAACAGCTCCAAGTTCGGCACGGGCGGCACCTTCAGCGTGCAGATCTTCGTGAAGGCCACGCTCGACGACGGCAGCGTCTGCGGCGAGGACGTCGAGTGCGCCGTCGTGACACGCGCGGACCACTTCGACAGCGCGGACCGCAAGTACGACGTCCACGTCCCGATCACCTTCCAGTGACGGTGTGACGGGAGGAAACCCCCATGCAGCACAGACGACCGGCGGCGCTCCTGGGCGCCGCCGCGCTCGTGGCCACGGCCATCACGATCGGCTCCGCCGCACAGGCCTCCGACACCCCGAGGACCGCTCTCGGCAAGGACGGCCAGAAACTCACCGTCTCCGCCTCCGCGGGCCTCGACCCGGACGGCGAGACGCTCCGCGTCACCGGCTCCGGCTACGACGCGGCCAAGGCCGTCTACGTCGCCCTGTGCAAGGACAACGGCGACAACCGAGTCCCCGGTCCGTGCCTCGGCGGCGCCGACCAGACCGGCACCGGCAGTTCCTCGCAGTGGATCGTCCCCGCGGGTGACGACTACGCGGGCGACCTGGCCGTGACGTGGGGCGAGGGCGGCACCTTCGACGTCGAGATCGGCGTCAAGGCCAAGGACGCGAGCCTCGACTGCACCAGGGTCACCTGCTCCGTCGTCACCCGCGTCGACCACCGCAACCCCGGCGACCGCTCCCAGGACGTCCGCGTCCCCGTCACCTTCGAGGGCCAGGTCCCCGGCGACGGCGGAGACGGTGTGGACGTGCCGCCGGGCACCGTCGGCTACGTACGGGCGGCCGAGTTCACCACCGCGGGCCGGCCACTGGACCTGCTGCTGCACCCCGACTCCGGGAAGCTGTACGTCGGTTCGGACAACATCCCCGACACCGCGGACGTCGCCGAGCAGGGCCTCTACGCCCTCGACCCGAAGGACGGCAAA
Source organism: Streptomyces sp. NPDC111606 (assembly GCF_055656945.1). Classification (NCBI taxonomy): domain Bacteria; kingdom Bacillati; phylum Actinomycetota; class Actinomycetes; order Kitasatosporales; family Streptomycetaceae; genus Streptomyces; species Streptomyces sp. NPDC111606. Next base: position 99,486 of record NZ_JBVKBY010000003.1, on the reverse strand, counting down.
CTCCTCAGCCACGTCCAGCAGGCCCCCGGCTCCACCGGCGCGCTCGCGGCCCGTGTGGTCCGCTGGGTCGCCGCCCCGCTGGCCGGCGACGGCGTCGTCTTCCACTACCCGCTGCGTGGCATCGGCACCGCGAAGGACGGCGACACGGCCGCGAAGGGCGTCTGGCTGACCGGCGGCTCGGTCACCGGCGTCGGTCCCGGGACCGAGGCGACCACGACGCTCGTCGCCCAGGGCGCCGTCCTCTCCGAGGTCGAGACCGCCACCGGCAAGGTCGGGAAGACGGCCACCCTGGAGGGCGGCGGCATCCTCGGGGTGGACGCCGCGCGCGGCACCGCCTGGTCGGCCGACTCCGCGGGCGGAAAGCTGTACCGCATCGACACCGGCACCCTCGCGGTCACCGCCACCGTCGAACTCCCTTCCGCCGACGTGTACTTCGTCGAGACGGACCCGGCGACCGGCAATGTGTGGGTGGGCAGCTCGTACGACGTGCTCGTCCTCGACAAGGACGGCAGGCCCCTGGCCAAGCTGACCGGCAAGGACCGGGCCACGGCCATGGCCTTCGACAGGACCACCGGCGAGGCCTTCGTCCTGCGCGAGGACTGGGGCACCGCCGAGGACGGCGCGGACAACGTCGGCGCCCTGGAGATCCACGACAGCTCGACCGCCGAGCAGGCGGCCGAGCCCGTCGCCCTGCCCGGCAGCCGCGCCGGCGCCTACGCGGGCGTCGCCGTGACCCCCGGCGCCACGTCCGTCTACGTCACGAACCAGGCCGAGAGCAAGGTCGTCAAGCTCGACCGCCGGGTCTCCCCGAAGGTCGTGCAGTCCCCCACCGACCAGTCCGTCGCGCCCGGCGCCAAGGTCACCTTCGTCGCCGCCGCCGAGGGTGCCCCGGAGCCCACCGTCCGCTGGCAGGTCAGCCCGGACGGCGGCCAGACCTGGTCGGCGGTCGAGGGCGCGACACAGAACGCGTACTCCTTCACCGCGAAAGCCGCGCAGGACGGCTACCGCTACCGCGCCGAGTTCACCAACCCGGCCGGCACCACCCGCACTTCACCGATCACCCTCACGGTCACGGAGCCCGGCGACGGGGGCAACGGAGGCGACGGGGGCAACGACGGTGGCGGGAACACAGAGCCCTCCGGCACCAGCACCGTCACCGGCCCCAACGGCCAGAAGCTCACCGTCACCCCGGTCAACAACCTCGCCACCGAGAACCAGACCCTGAAGGTCACCGGCTCCGGATACGACCCGAGGAAGGGCATCTACGTCGCCCTGTGCGTCGACAACGGCGACGGCGAACTGCCCACGCCCTGCATCGGCGGCGTCGACATGACCGGCGGCTCGCACTCCTCCGCGTGGATCTCCTCCGACCCGCCGGACTACGGCGAGGACCTGGCGATCCCGTACGGAGCGGGCGGCACCTTCGAGGTCGAGCTGACCGTCGACGCCAAGGACGAGTACACCGACTGCTTCAAGGCCACCTGCGTCCTGGCCACCCGCAACGACCACACCCTCTCCGGCGACCGCTCCCAGGACGTCAGGGTCCCGGTCGGCTTCGTCGGGCAGGACCCGGTGGACACCGACGACGACAGCCCGGGCGGGAACAGCGGCTCCGGCACGAGCACGACGGGCGGCAGCACCGGCGGCGGCACGGGTACGACGTCCACCACGGGCGGCGGCTCCGGCGGCACCGGCACCTCGACCGCGGGCGGCAGCCTCGCCTCCACCGGCGTGAGCGTGCTCTCCGTCGCCGCGCTCGCGGCCGCGCTGCTCGCCGCCGGCTGGGGGGCCTGTCGCAGGGGACGCAAGGCCGCCTGACGACACGGCGGGCGGGGTCACCGTGCCCCGCCCGCCGGCAGGCCCGTCACACCGTCCGGCCCGCCACCACCCACTTCGACGGCAGCTCGATCCGCGCGCCGTCGGGCCCGTACTCCGTGGTGATCAGCGGCAGTTCGCCGCTCGCGAGGACGCTGAGCCCGGCCGCGCGCAGATACTCGGGCACGGAGGCGTCGGCAACCTCTCCGGGGGCGATGCCGTGCCGGAAGATCGGCGCGAGCTTGGGCGGCGGGCCGGACGGACTCTGCGCGAGGCCCATGAGGATCGGCTTCGCGGACTCGGAGAGTTCGACGAGGAAGGCCCGGCCACGCTCGCCGACCAGCGTGGCGATCCCGTTCACCATCAGCTGCCGGTCGTCGGGCTCGGCCTGATGCAGCACGCCCCGCATATAGATGTTGGCGTCGCCGAGTTCCGCGTGCAGCGTCTCGGCCTCGGCCTTCTCCACCGCGTCGAACAGCCGGTACGTCGCCTGTCCGGCAGGGTCGGCCCGCCGGGCGTGGTCCAGGGCGGCGGCGGACAGCTCGACGCCGAGGACGCGCGGGAAGCGTTCGGCGAGGAACCGCGTCTGAGTGCCGTTGCCGCAGCCAAGGTCCACCAACGCCAGGCCCGGATCGGTCAGGTGCGCCTCGAAGAGGGCCAGGTGGCGGCCGGCGGTCAGGGCAGGCTCGGCGTCCCAGAACACCGCGCCCTGTTCATCGCTCGCTTCACGCCAGAAGCCCTCCCAGGCCTGACGGTATCGACTCGTCACGCTCATCTGCCCAGCTCCCCAGGTTGCGACGCCGACCCGTCGTCAAGTGACGGGCGAGACCGGTCTATCGCGGCCCGGTGACGGCTACAAGCGCGTGGCGCATTCCTTCACTCCGCATTCGAGACTCGTGCGCCGTCGTACGCCCCGGGCGCGAGGGTCAGCGTCGCGGGAGTGTGAGTTCGAACCAGACGGCCTTTCCGGCGCTCGTACGGCTGGTGCCCCACTCGCGGGCGAGCACGCTCACCACACGCAGCCCGCGTCCGGTCTCGTCGTCCGGACCGGCGTTGAGCAGCGTCGGCAGCTCGTGGTCGTCGTCGTCCACCTCGCACAGCAGCGTCTCACCGCGCACGAGCCGCAGCTCGACGGGGCGGCTGTGGGAGTGCCGTACGGCGTTGGTGACGAGCTCGCTGACCAGCTGCTCGGCGCTGTCGGCGAGGCGCGACAGGCCCCAGTCGTGCAGCTGTTCACGGACGACGGCGCGGGCCCGGCCGACCTCCGCCGGGTCGAGGGCGAGCCGCCATTCGGCGACGTCCTCCGGCTCGATGCCGTTGAGGCGGGCCATCAGCAGGGCGACGTCGTCCTTGCGGCCGCCGCGTGTGTTGAGGGCGCGGATGATCGTGTCGCAGGCGTCGTCCATGGACGCGGCCGGGTGGGCGGCGGACTCGCACAGCGTCGCGAGCCCGACACCGATGTCTTCACCGCGCACCTCGACCAGTCCGTCGGTGCACATCACGATCCGGTCGCCGGGCCGCACGCGCACGCGTACCGCCTCGAAGGGCACCCCTCCGACGCCGATCGGCGCGCCCGTGGGCAGGTCGAGCAGCTCGCTGTGCCCGTTCTCGGCGCGGACCAGGACGGGCGGGATGTGGCCGGCGTTGGCGATGTGGAGCTCGCCGGCGATCGGGTCGTAGACGGCGTACAGGCAGGTCGCGAGGTAGGTGTCGCCGAGGCGCTGGGCGAGGTCGTCGAGGTTGCGCAGCAGCTGGGCGGGCGGCAGATCGAGGGCGGCCATGGTCTGCACGGCCGTACGCAACTGGCCCATCATGGCGGCCGAGTTGAGGCCGTGCCCCATGACGTCGCCGACGACCAGGGCGGTGCGTGCGCCGGGCAGTTTGACGGAGTCGAACCAGTCGCCGCCGACCCGGCCGAGGAGAGTGCCCGGCAGATAGCGGGTGGCGATGTCGCAGCCCGCCATGCGCGGCGGGATGTGCGGCAGCATGCTGTCCTGGAGGGTCTCGGCGACGCTCTCCTGGTACGTGTACATGCGCGCGTTGTCGAGCACGAGGCCCGCGCGGGCGGCGAGTTCGGCGCCGGTGACCCGGTCCATGTCGTTGAACTCGACGCGCTCGGGGTGGCGCAGCAGGATCATGAAGCCGAGCACCACGTCGCGTGCCTTGAGCGGCACGACCAGCATGGAGCGGCCCGTGATGAGCGGCCGGATGTCCCGCTTCTCGAACTGCGAGGCGATGGCGTGCCCCAGCTGCTCGCTGATGCGCGGCACGAGCACGGGGTCGCCGGAAGTCATGCACTGGAAGAACGGCGTGTGCGCCGGGAAGGGCATGGCCTCGCCGACCGGCACGACGTCCTCCCAGCGGCCGGGTTCGTCGGTGTGCTCGAGGGCGACCCGGTGCCACATGGTGGTCGTGTCCGGTGCGCCTTCGGGGAATCCCTCGCCGGCGACGACCTGTTCGCGCAGATAGGTGCCGGCTACGTCGGTGAAGCGGGGCACGACGGCCTTGCTGACCTCGACAATGGTCCGGGACAGGTCGAGGGACGTGCCGATGCGGCCGCTGACCTCGTTGAGGAACTCCAGACGTTCGCGTACGGCGGTGTACTCGAGGTCCTCTGCCTCGTCGGTGTACTCCTGCGGTAACGGCAGGCCCTGAGCGGCGGCCCGGGCGGCCCGCTCGCGGCGCGCCCTGCGCTCGACACGCCGGGGCACGCCCCAGTCGGGGGTGACGGGCACCCGGTCGTTCTGGCTGAACTCCAGTACCGGATAGCCCAGTTCGAGGATCTGGCCGACGATACGGGCGCTCTCCTCGACGCTCATGCTGGGCAGGATCTCGGGGAGCCTGCGGGCGAGTTCCTCGGCGCCGGGGAAGTCGGTGTGCAGGGCGAATCCGGGTGCGACGCGCTCGTAGCCGGTGTCCTCCTCCTGGGCCTCCTGCTGGAGCCGGCCCACGTCGGCGCCCAGCACGAGCAGCCGCTCCGGGCCGGGTCCCACCAGCGGGTAGGCCCACCACAGGACGTCGACTCGGTCGCTCCCCCACCCTTCGGGCGGGGGGACCCCCATCTCGCTTCGCTCGGGCACGGTGAGGCGGGCGCGGCCCGCGGCCGGGTAGTACAGCCGCCCGTCGAGGGAGGTCTCCAGATCGTGGCCGAGACCGTCGTAGGCCGAGTAGGCGCCGTACAGCGAGACGTCGTCGTCCTCGGGCAGCGCGCCGGAGACGGGCAGCAGATCGACGGCCGCGCGTCCGATCGCCTCCTCCTTGGCGGCGCCGAACAGACGGCGTGCGCCGGAGCTCCAGTGCGAGACGAGGCCCTCGCGGTCGACGACGACCACGGCCAGTGGGATCCGTCCGGACGCGGCGTGTTCCGTCACCGCGCCGTCCCTCTCGGTGCCACGGTCCATGGCCCAGGCCCTCTCTCCCCACGGCTCCGCAAGATCTGCGCGCCCACACCACCGTACGGCTCCGGGCCGAAGTGATGTGCAGCAATAGGGGAATTGATATGACGAGATCAAGACGGCCCGCGCAGGGGCCGAAAGGCCCACCCTCGCCGCGTCCCCGCAGCACAACCCATGTGCCGGTGCGCCTGATCAGTCCTCGTGCCCGAGCTGAAGATCGCGTTCCGTACGGCCTCCGCCGGCGACCTGGAGCACGGTGGCGACCGGCGGGTAACCCGTGGCGATGACGGTGTACTCGCCGGTGGACAGGTCGACGAACCGGAAGGTCCCGTCGGGGCCCGTGGTGAGCGTGTCCATGACGTTGCCGACGGCGTCGAGCAGCGTCACGCGCGCGTCCTCGACGGGGCGCCCCCCGCCTGCCCGCACGGTGCCCCGCAGCAGGGCGCCGCCGGCGAGTTCGATGTCCTGGCGCGTCTCGCGGGCCGCCTTGACGGTGACGGGGACGGCAGCCGGACGGAAGGCCGACGCGCTCGCTGCGAGGGTGTACTCGCCGGCGACGAGTTCGGTGATGACGTAGCCGCCCTCGCGTCCGCTGCGGGTGGTGGCCACGACCTCGCCCTGCACGTTGGTGAGCGTGACCGTGGCGTCCACGGGCGTGCCGTCCGGGGTGAGCACCCTCCCGGCGAGGCGTCCGGCGCCGCCCAGGACGATGTCCAGGTCGACGGGGCGCTCGCCGACGGTCACGGTGACGGCCTGCGGCTGGTGGCCGCCCGCCGCGGCGATCATGACGTACGACCCGGGCCCCGGTGTCGCCAGCCCGTACCGCCCGTCGACGCCGCTCGCGCCGCGCCCGACCTGCTGCCCGCCGATGTCGATGAGCGTGAGTGCCGCGCGCGGTACGACGGTCCCGTCGGGATGCTGCACCAGGCCGCGGACGGGACCTGCGGCGGCGTACTGCGAACGGGCGGGCGGGATCGGGGCGTTCACCGGCGCCGATTCCGTCTCCGGGGCCTGGGCGTCGTGGGACACCAGCGGTTTCTCCTTGAGGAAGAAGGCGATGAGCAGGCCCAGCACGAGCACCGGTACGAGGTAGAGGAAGATCCTCGGCATGGCGTCGGCGTAGGCCTGGATGTAGTCGTCGCGCAGCGCCGGGGGCAGGGTGTGGACGAGCTGCGGGGTGATCGACTCGGGGTCGGGCAGCTCGGCGCCCGCGCGCGTGGGGAGCCGTTCGGCCAGGGCGTCGGCGAGCCGGTCGGCGAAGAGGGTGCCGAAGATGGCAGCGCCGACGCTGCCGCCGATCTGCCGGAAGTAGTTGTTGGCGCTGGTGGCGGTGCCGAGGTCGGCGGGGCGCACGGAGTTCTGCACGGCGAGGATCAGGACCGGCATCACCATGCCGATGCCGGCGCCGAGCACCGCCATCCAGAGGCTGTAGTGCAGCCGGGGCGTGTCGACTTCGAGGCGGGACAGCAGCCACATGCCGACGGCCGAGAGGGCGCCGCCGAGCACGGTGTAGATCTTGTAGCGGCCGGTGAGGCTGATGAGTTGGCCGCACACGATCGAGGCGCCGACGATACCGCCCATCATCGGCAGCATCAGCAGGCCCGACTCGGTGGCCGTGGCCCCGTCGACCATCTGCAGGTAGGTCGGCAGATAGCTGGCGGCGCCGAACAGGGCGACGCCGATCACCAGGCCGACCAGGCCGGTCACGTTGAAGACGGAGTCCCTGAACAGCCGCAGCGGGATGAGGGGTTCGGCGGCGAAGTGCTCGGCGACGACGAAGAGAACCGTGGCGAGGGCCGCTCCCCCGGCGAGGCCGAGGATGACGCGGGAGTCCCAGGCGTACTCGATGCCGCCCCAACTGGTCAGCAGGACCAGGCAGGTGGAGGCGGTGGCCAGCAACACGGAGCCGAGGACGTCCAGCCGGGCCCTGGCCTTCGGCTTCGGCAGCTTCAGGACGACGGCCACGACGGCCAGGGTGACGAGGCCGAAGGGGACGTTGATGTAGAAGCACCAGCGCCAGGAGACGTGGTCCGTGAAGTAGCCGCCCAGCAGGGGGCCGGCGACCGAGGCGAGGCCGAACGCGGCGCCGATCAGGCCCATGAAGCGGCCGCGCTCCCTGGCCGGCACGATGTCCGCGATGATCGCCTGGACGCCGATCATGAGGCCGCCCGCGCCGACGCCCTGGACCGCGCGGTAGGCGATGAGCTGGTCCATGGTCTCGGCGCGCCCGGCGAGCGCGGAGCCGACGACGAAGACGACGATCGCGAACTGGAAGACGCCCTTGCGGCCGAGGAGGTCGCCGAGCTTGCCGTAGATCGGCAGTCCGACGGTGGCCGTGAGCAGGTAGGCGGTGATCGCCCAGGACATCTTGTCCAGGCCGTGCAGCTCGCCGACGATCTTCGGCAGCGCGGTGGCGACGATCATCTGCTCCAGCGCGGCCAGCAGCAGCGCGAGCATCAGTGCGAAGAAGACCAAGCGCACCCGGCGCGGGCTCAGTTGGGCCTCGGCGCCTTGGGGCGGAGCCTGTGGAGGTGGTGCGGTGACGGTTTCGTCCTGCACCAGAGTCGTGCCGCCCACGTACCGCTCCCCTCGCCGTACCTGCTCACATTTCCCGCATGAGAGCGACAACTACGAGCAAGCACGGCGAGTTACGGCACAGTCCCGGACACGGCGGAGATCCACTCGATCCGGTGAGGGGGCCAAGGGCCCCCGGACACCTGGGACTTACTTCTCGACCTCGGTGGCGAGCTTGGCGAGCAGCTCGTCGTAGATCCGGCCGAGGCCCTTGGGCGCGAAGGTCTTCTCGAAGAAGCCGCCGATGCCGCCCGCGCCCTGCCAGGTGGTGGTGACGACGACGAGGGACTTGCCCTCACCGGCCGGGGTGACCCGCCAGGTGGTGACCATGGAGGAGTTGCGGTCCTTCTCGACGAGCTCGCCGTCGGTGGGCTCACTGACCTCCAGGAGGCAGTCGCGCACACGCTTGCTAGTGGCTTGGAGCTTCCAGTGGACGAGGGTGCCCTCGCCGTCGCCGCCCTCGCGCACCTCGTACTCGCTGAAGTGCCCGGGCAGCAGCTTCTGCCGCGTGCCGCTGTAGTCGGCGAGGGCGTCGAACACCTTCTCCGCGTCCGCCGCGACGACCCGCTCCGTAGTGGCCTCGACCTGCGCCATTGACTTCCTCCAGGACCTGAATTCTCGGGGATTGGAGCAAGCCAACCACCCCGCTGCCGGACCGCCCAAATCGGGGTCCCGCTCAGCTCTCCGAACCGATCGCACAGTGATCGAAAACGAAGCCCGGGGATAGGTCGCACGATCAAGGGAACATGTGTTCTATTCTGGGGCCAGTGCTACCGAGGAGGCCTCATGCGCTGGGAGAACCTCACCCTGGAGTCCGACCACAGCCGTGCCGACTCCGCGCTGTTCGGCGCGGACGCGGTGGTCACCCGTACCTTCGACACGCCCGAGTTCGCCGGGATCACGTTCCACGAGATCCGGGCCCGCTCGATCCTCAACCGGGTGCCGGGCGCCTCGCGCATGCCCTTCGAGTGGACGGTCAACCCCTATCGAGGCTGCTCGCACGCGTGCGTGTACTGCTTCGCCCGCAAGACCCACAGCTATCTGGACCTGGACACGGGCCTCGGCTTCGACTCCCAGATCGTGGTCAAGGTGAACGCGCCGGAGCTGCTGCGCCGCCAGCTCGGCTCGCGCCGCTGGCAGGGCGACCACATAGCGATGGGCACGAACGTCGACTGCTACCAGCGCGCGGAGGGCCGCTACCGCCTGATGCCGGGGATCCTCGCCGCCCTGCGCGACCATGCCAACCCGTACTCGATCCTCACCAAGGGCACGCTGATCCTGCGCGACCTGGAGCTGCTGAAGCAGTCCGCCGAGGTGACGGAGGTCGGCGTCTCCGTCTCGGTCGGCTTCACCGACCCCGAGCTGTGGCGCACCGTGGAGCCGGGCACGCCCGCCCCCGAACGCCGCCTGGACGTCGTCCGGACCCTGACCGAACACGGACTCGGGTGCGGCGTGCTGATGGCGCCGGTGATCCCGTTCCTGAGCGACAGCCCGGCCCAACTGCGGGCCACCGTGCGCGCGATCGCCGCCTCCGGGGCCACCTCGGTCACGCCCCTGGTACTGCATCTGCGGCCCGGGGCACGCGAGTGGTTCATGGCCTGGCTCGGCCGCGAGCATCCATATCTGGTGCGCCGGTACGAGCGGCTGTACGCGGCCGGCGCCTACGCGCCGAAGTGGTACCAGCGCCGGGTCACCCGTCAGGTGCACGACCTGGCGCAGGAGTACGGGATAGGCCCCACGCGCGCGGGGATGCCCCGGCGGATCCGCGAGCCGGAGCCGGCCCCCGCCGAGCACACGGCGTCCGAGCCGACCCAGCTCTCGCTGATCTGAGAGCTTCGGCGGGCATTGGGGCGCATCTCTCGGCCCAATAGGGTCAAGTCTTGCCCGAAGCAGTTCTTCCAGGCCCCCCTTCCGGGATGAATGCGGCCGGGATCGTGGCCTTCGCGGTCCCGCACCCTCCGTCCTGGGAGGACCCCATGGGAAGACGCGCAGCCGTGCTGTGCGGCGCCGCCGTCGTCATGGCCGCAACCGTGACGGCTGTCCCCGCCGGAGCGAGCGCCACCGACACCGCGGACACCTTCAAAACCGCACCCCTGACCTGGAAGAAGTGCGGCAACACGAAATACCCGACGCTGCAGTGCGCGTCCCTCGACGTGCCGCTCGACCACACCGAACCGCGCGGACGGCAGATCACCCTCGCGCTGTCCCGCGTCCCGCACACCGCGAAGAAGTACCAGGGCCCGCTGCTGGTCAACCCCGGCGGCCCCGGCGGCAGCGGTCTCACGCTCGCCGGATTCGTCGCCTCCGCACTGCCCAAGGCGGTGGCGGCACAGTACGACGTCATCGGCTTCGACCCGCGCGGCGTCGGCAGGAGCAAGCCCGCCGTCAACTGCAAGCCCGGCCACTTCGCCCCGGTGCGCCCGAACTCCCTGCCGAGCACCCCGTGGATCGAGCGGGCGAACCTGCTGCGCGCCAAGTCCTTCGCGCGGGCCTGCGGCAAGAAGTACGCGGACGTGTTGCCGCACCTCAACACCGTCAGCGCCGTACGCGACATGGACCGGATCCGCGCGGCACTCGGGGTACGGCAGATCAACTACTTCGGTTACTCGTACGGCACCTACCTCGGCGCGGTCTACGCCAAGCTCTTCCCGCAGCGGGTGCGGCGCGCGGCCCTCGACTCGGTCGTCGACCCCACCGGCGTCTGGTACGAGGCCAACCTCGCGCAGGACGTCGCCTTCAACGACCGGCACCGCGCGTTCCTGGCGTGGGTCGCCAAGTACGACCGGACGTACGGGCTCGGCACCGATCCGTCGCGGGTCGAGGCCGCGTGGTACCGGATGCGGGCGGCCCTGGCCAGGACGCCGGCCGGCGACAAGGTGGGCGCCTCCGAGCTGGAGGACACCTTCCTGCCCGGCGGCTACTACAACGGGTACTGGCCCTACCTCGCCGAGGCGTTCGCCGCGTATGTGAACGACGGGAACGCCGACCCGTTGGTCGAGGCGTACGAGAAGTTCGGCGCCGCCGACGCGTCCGACGAGAACAGCTACAGCATCTACGCCTCCGTGCAGTGCCGCGACGCCGCATGGTCGCGCGACTGGCAGCAGTGGCGGACGGACAACTGGTCCGTGCACGCGAAGGCGCCGTTCATGACCTGGAACAACGCCTGGTACAACGCGCCGTGCGCGTTCTGGCCGAAGGACCCGCTCCCCTCGGTGAGCATCGCCAACAGCAAGGTGCCACCGGTGCTGCTGTTCCAGTCGACCGACGACGCGGCCACCCCGTACCAGGGCGCCGTCACGGTGCACCGGCAGCTGGCCCGCTCCAGCCTGGTGGTCGAGCGGGGCGGCGGCAACCACGGCGTCACGCTGGGCGGGAACTCCTGCCTGGACAAGCACCTTGCGGCCTACCTCGCCGACGGCACGGTGCCGCGCGGCGCGGGTGAGGTCGACGCGGTGTGCGAGGCGCGGCCCGACCCGAAGCCGCTGAGCTCCAAGGTGGTGGCGGCGGCGCGCGGCGCCGAACTGCATCGGATGGTCGGCTTCCGCCACTGAGCGCTTGATCGCCGGTCACCGGTCACCGATCGCCTGACGGTCCGTCGGGGGCGTTGTCAGACCCATGGTCCACCATGGACGCATGAGTGAGCTGACCAGGATTCCCGCCCCCGACGGGGTCGCCCCCGCCGCCCAGTACACCCATGTCGTGCTCGGCACCGGCCGCTTCGTCGCCGTCTCCGGCCAGCTCGCCCTCGATGAGGACGGCAAGCTGGTCGGCGAGGGCGACCCCGCGGCCCAGGCCCGCCAGGTCTTCGAGAACCTGAACCGCTGCCTCACCGCGGCCGGCGCGACCTTCGACGACGTCATCAAGCTCACCTACTTCGTCACGGACATGGCCCACATGCCCGCCCTCCGCACGGCCCGCGCCGAGCACATACCCGACGACCGGCTGCCGGCCGCGTCGGCGGTCCAGGTCGCCGGGCTGGTGCGCCCTGAGTTCCTGATGGAGGTCGAGGCGTTCGCCGTGCTGCCGTACTGATCGGGGTCGGGCCGGCCGGCGGACGGCTACGGTGCCGTCATGGATGACGACGGCATACGGATCCGCCCCATGACCCCGGCCGACTGCGACCGCGTCGCCGAGATCCGCGTCGGCGGCTGGCAGACCGCCTACAGAGGCCTGATCCCGCAGTCGTACCTGGACGCCCTGGATGTGGCCCAGGACGCCGGACGCCGCGACGCCTACTTCTCGCAGGCCGACGGCAGCGTGGTCGACCTGGTCGCCGAGCAGGGCGGTCGGATCGTCGGCTGGGCCTGCCACGGTCCGTACCGTGACGGCGAAGTGCGCACCGGCGACGCCGAGTTGTACGCCATCTACGTGGACCCCGCGCAGTACGGCACCGGCATCGGGCGGTCCCTGCTCCAGGAGTCGGTACGCCGTTGTACGGCCGCCGGACATACCCGCATGCTCCTGTGGGTCCTCAAGGACAACGTCCGCGCCCGGCGCTTCTACGAACGGGGCGGCTTCCGGGCGGACGGGGCCGAGGAGCCCTTCGAGGTGGACGGCGTCGAGGTGCCCGAGGTGCGGTACGCGCGTGTGCTGAGGGCCGGCTGACAGGGGCGTCGCTTTACGCATTGCCGTCGGCCGGCCGGGGCCTCACCGCTGGTGTGGGATGCGGGCCAGCGCCCGTACCGCCGCCTCCGCGAGGGCCGGGTGGGCCAGGGCCTCGTTCAGGATGCGTCTGGCCCGGGTGTCGCCGAGGGCGCCGAGGCCGTCCACGCAGGCGAGGGCCACGCGGCGGTACGGGTCGTGCGGGCGCAGGCGTCGCTCCAGGGTGGTGATGAGGGCGGGCACGGCCTCGGGGGCGCGCAGTTCGACCAGGAGCCGGACCGGGTGCAGGGCGTAGGCGACGCGCAGTTCGTTGGTGGCGAGGGCGGCGGCCGCGCGGGCGGTGCGCGGGTCGCCGAGGCGGGCGAGGGCATGGGCGGCGGAGGCGCAGCGCTGCGGGTCGCGGTGGTTGAGAAGCAGGACGAGGGACTCGAAGGCCCGCCGGTCCCCGGCGAGGCCCAGCCGGAACGCGGCCAACTCCCTGGACCACAGCGGCTGACCCGGCGCGGTGAGCACGTCGGCCAGCTCGCCGAGGTCCTCGGTCGTCACGAGGCGGTCGTACGCGGCCGACGCACCGGACTCCTGCCGTAAGCGCTCCGTGAGTGATCGCAACTCTTCGTCCATGAAGGCGAGCGTATGCAAGCGGCCCGCTTCTCGGGACCTACATCACAAAGACGGGGGCTGGCGTGCTCGTTACCCACCGGTTAAGCTCATACGAGCGAGTTACCCACTCGCACATTTGCTTGCAGCGGCCTGGTGACGCAGCCGCCGCAAGGGGGTACCTCCCACGCCCTTAAGGCAGTGGGGGCGCTGGTCGGTTCGGTACATCGTGTACCTCAGTACGACTCGGCTCCGGGACAGGGCCGGTCGGATCCTCCCGTTCCCCGGGGCGTGTGCACGCCCCTCGGCGACGGCACCGGGCGTGTGCGCCAGTAGCCCGGCAACACCCGCACTCACTTCTCTCCGCACCCGGTGCGCTCTCGGTTCGGCCTCGATGGGGCCGGGCTCCGGCGCACCCGGGCGCGCTCCCAGTCGTCACCCTCATTCCTGGAGTCCCGCGATGGCCACTCCCCTGTCCGACACCCCTCTGTCCCCGCTGAAGACCGTTGCCGTCGTCGGCCTCGGCACCATGGGCACCGGCATCGCCGAGGTCCTCGCCAAGGCCGGTCGCGACGTCATCGGCATCGACATCAGCGAGGCCGCGACCGCCAAGGCCGTCGCCGCCCTGGAGTCCTCGACCGCCCGCGCCGTGGAGCGCGGCAAGCTGACCGAGGACGAGCGCGCGGACGCCCTCGCCCGCATCCGCACCTCCACCGACCTGCGCGCCGCGGCCGACGCGGACCTGGTCATCGAGGTGGCGCCGGAGTCGTACGAGATCAAGCAGCAGATCTTCCGCGAGCTGGACGGGATCGTGCGCCCCGAGACGATCCTGGCGACCGGCACCAACGCCCTGTCCGTCACGCGGCTGGCCGCCGACTCGGCCCGCCCGGAGCGGGTTCTCGGTCTGCACTTCTTCAACCCGGCGCCCGCGATGCGGCTGGTCGAGGTCGTCTCCTCGGTGCTGACCGCGCCGATCGCAGTCTCCGCGGTCACCAACCTCGCCCTGGACCTCGGCAAGGAGCCCGTCGCGGTGGGCGACCGGCCCGGATTCGTCGCCGACGGGCTGCTATTCGGCTACCTCAACCAGGCGGCCGCGATGTACGAGGCGAAGTACGCCTCCCGCGAGGACATCGACGCCGCGATGCGGCTGGGCTGCGGACTGCCGATGGGCCCGCTGGCGCTGCTCGATCTGATCGGCATCGACACGGCGCGCACGGTCCTGGACGCCATGTACACCGAGTCCCGCGACCGGCTGCACGCCCCCGCGCCGATCCTCAAGCAGCTCAGCGAGGCGGGCCTGACGGGCCGTAAGTCGGGCCGCGGTTTCTACACGTACGAGGCGCCGGGCAGCGCCACCGTCGTGCGGGACGCGCTGACGCCGCTGGACGACGCCGCCCTCACGCCGGGCCGCGAGGTCCGCTCGGTCGGTGTCGCGGGCTCCGGCACCATGGCGTCCGGGATCGCGGAGGTCTTCGCCAAGGCCGGCTACGACGTCGTGCTCGCCGCCCGCAGCGAGGAGAAGGCGCAGACCGCGAAGGCCCGTATCGGCAAGTCTCTTTCCCGCTCTGTCGACAAGGGCCGGATGACCGCCGAGGCCGCCGCGCAGACCCTGGACCGGATCACCGCGGCGGGTTCGTACGACGCGTTCGCCGACGTCGATCTGGCCGTCGAGGCCGTCGCCGAGGACCTGGAGATCAAGCGGCAGCTGTTCGCGACGCTGGACAAGGTCTGCAAGCCGGGCGCGGTGCTGGCCACCACCACCTCGTCGCTGCCCGTCGTCGCCTGTGCCCGCGCCACCTCGCGTCCGCAGGACGTGATCGGCATGCACTTCTTCAACCCGGCGCCGGCCATGAAGCTGGTCGAGGTCGTCCGCACGGTCCTGACGGGCGACGACGTCCACGCGACGGTCCGCGAGGTCTGCGGCCGGATCAGGAAGCACGCCGTGGACTGCGGCGACCGGGCCGGATTCATCGTCAACGCGCTGCTGTTCCCGTACCTGAACAACGCGATCAAGATGGTGCAGGAGCACTACGCGACGCTCGACGACATCGACGCGGCGATGAAGCTGGGCGGCGGCTACCCGATGGGGCCGTTCGAACTGCTGGACGTCGTCGGGCTCGATGTGTCCCTCGCGATCGAGAAGGTCCTGCACCGCGAGTTCCGCGACCCGGGCCTGGCTCCGGCGCCGCTGCTGGAGCACCTGGTGGCCGCGGGCTGCCTCGGCCGCAAGACGGGCCGTGGCTTCCGCGAATATGCCCGGCGCTGAGCGGCCCGGGGACTGGTTCGGAGGCGGTCAGGAGTGGGGCGGGCTGCTGGATCCCGGCGGCTCTCCCCCGACCACCCGGCGCGGCCCGGCCCCGCCCGCCGAACCCGGCGTTCCCCCGCCCGCCGAGGGCGGGGGAAACCCCGTACATGCGCATCAAGCTGCGCACATGCAGTACGTTCGGGTCATGCCCCAGCCCGCCAAGTCCTCACGTACACCAGCCACGCCCGACGCGCCGGAAAGTGCCGCCGGCAGTCGCGCGGCCGCCCAGCGGCTCAAGATGCGCCGCGAACTGGCTGCCGCGGCCATGGAGCTGTTCGCGACCAAGGGGTACGAGGCAACCACCGTCGACGAGATCGCGGCGCAGGCCGGGGTCGCCCGCCGCACGTTCTTCCGCCACTTCCGCTCCAAGGAAGAGGCGATCTTCCCCGACCACGACGACACACTGATCCGCGCGGAGGCGGTGCTCAACGCGGCGCCCGCGCACGAGCACCCGCTCGACACCGTATGCCGTGGCATCAAGGAAGTCATGAAGATGTACGCGGCCCGTCCGGAGATCTCGGTGGCCCGCTACAAGCTCACACGCGAGGTGCCCACCCTGCGTGAGGCGGAGATCGCGTCGGTGGCCCGCTACGAGCGCCTGTTCACCCGCTATCTCCTCGGCCACTTCGACGAGCACGCGCACGACGACGACGCCAACGACGACCCGCTGCTGGCGGAGGTCGCCGCGTCGGCCGTGGTCACCGCGCACAACCACGTCCTGCGGCGCTGGCTGCGGGCCGGCGCCCAGGGCGACGTGGAGGCACAGCTCGACCACGCCTTCGCGATCGTGCGGCGGACGTTCGGGACGGGGATCGGGGCGGGCCGGGAGACCGCACCGCGTACGGTGCCGGCCTCCGTGGCCGGTCAGGGCGAGGTGCTCGTGACCGTGGCGCGGACCGACGCGCCGCTCGACGAGGTGATGCGGACCATCGAGCAGGCGCTGAAGGAGCGGGCGTAGAGCGTCACCGGCACTGGGGCGCCTCCTGGCGACTCCCGCCACGGGAACCATTTCCCCGGCCCGACCGTCCTCCATGTCGAAGCACGATCTTGATGGTGCGCTTGACGGTGTGCGACGGAAGAGGGTTGCCATGCGGACGAACGACCCGACCAAGCTCCAGGCCACGCTGGCCGATGGGCGGCGCATGACCCTGTCCCTCCCTGCGACGGACGCGAAGTGGGCCGCCGACGGCATCAAGGGCCTGCGTACCGTCCCGCCCACGCACACGGGCCGCGGCGAGGAGCCGCCCGCCCTCCCCGCGGAGCCGGCACTCCCCCTGCAGGTGGCCCTGCTCGGCCTGGGCGCGTAGCGCCTTCTCCGGCTGATCGGGCCGGCCCTGCGCGACAGCCGCGTGCCAGGCCTGGCGACGGCGGCATGACGCGCCGGACAAGGCCCGATCCCCGGCGCAGCCGGACCGACCGACCTGGGGCGAACCTCGCCGCCTCCCCGGTGCGCAGCCGCGCCACCAGCCGTTCCGTCGCCGGGGCCGGCATGTTGTTGCCGGTGCCGAGCATGAGAGGCGAGGCGGCCCGGTGCCGGGCCGATCAGGGGCAGGGCGTCGGGGGTCACCGGGCGCGGCCCCATCCACTCCTGCTCGCCGCTCCAAGTCGGCGCCCGGCCGGGCAGCCGCCACCAGCGCCTGAACGCGGCCCTGTCGGAAGAGGCAAGGCCCCGGTCGAGCCCCATCGTCCCGGCGGCCATCTCGATGCGTACGCCGAGCGAGGCGCACACCTCCCGGAACCAGACGCCCGCGGCGATCACGACGGCGTCCGCTTGGTAGGTCCCCGCGACCGTACGGACCTCGACGCGATCCGCGCCCTCCCGGACCGCCGTCACCCGCGCGCTCTCGACCAGCTCGGCTCCGCCGCGCCGCAGCCACGAACTACCTACTGTCCAAAGCCAGTTGACGCTCCACCAGGAACCCGGTCGGGGCGGCCGGCCCGAGGGCGGGCTCCGTCTCGGCCGGCGCCGCGCCCCGCAGCACCCGCTCCAGCGCGACCGCCGCGCCGAGCCGAGCCGAGCCGACGGAAGCCCGCCAGCCCGTGCGCCGCATCCGGGTACGACGGACGAGGACCCGGTCCGGGGCGTCGCCGGCATGCACGACTCGTACCGGGACGCCGCGCCGGCACTGCGTGCCGGTGCGCGGCCGGAGCCGCGGGCGGGAGGCGCTGATCGCCTGGGCGGTGTGCGGCTTCCCGCTCGTCCGGACCGCCGAGCGCCCCGTCGTCCACCGCAACCCCCTGCTCCACGGCCTGACGACGACCGGTGACCGATAGCGCCCGATTAACACCTACTCGTCGGTAGCTTTGATCGATCATCGCTCATTTGTTACGTAAAGATTTCATCTGAGAGCAAGTTCTGGCACCCAGTGCCTTGCCGGATGACACGGCGTGCCATACGTTGAAAGTGTCCGGGCGGCCGGCGTGCAGAGACCTTTCGTACGTCGGCTGTCCCCGCAAGCTCCCCCCGGGGCCTGCGCGCCCGGGCGCCTGCGTCACAGGCAACCTCCCGCGCCACAAAGCGCTGCCGAACAGCACAACAGCCGAACCGACGGCAACCACCAAATCCCTCAGCAGCACCGACGTAACCCTCAGCACCCCTCCCTCAGGGTGCGTATCGCCGGAGGCAACACCGTGACCGTGAAGGACATCCTCGACGCGATCCAGTCGCCGGACTCCACGCCCGCCGACTTCGCCGCCATGCCGCTCCCCGAGTCGTACCGCGCGATCACCGTGCACAAGGACGAGACGGAGATGTTCGCGGGCCTGGAGACCCGCGACAAGGACCCGCGCAAGTCGATCCACCTCGACGACGTCCCGCTGCCCGAGCTCGGCCCGGGTGAGGCCCTGGTGGCCGTGATGGCCTCCTCGGTCAACTACAACTCGGTGTGGACGTCGATCTTCGAGCCGCTCTCGACCTTCGGGTTCCTGGAGCGCTACGGCCGCAGCAACGAGCTGGCCAAGCGCCACGACCTGCCGTACCACATCATCGGCTCCGACCTCGCGGGCGTCGTCCTGCGCACCGGCCCGGGCGTCAACGCCTGGAACCCCGGTGACGAGGTCGTCGCGCACTGTCTGTCCGTCGAGATGGAGTCCAGCGACGGCCACAACGACACCATGCTCGACCCCGAGCAGCGGATCTGGGGCTTCGAGACCAACTTCGGCGGCCTCGCGGAGATCGCCCTCGTCAAGTCCAACCAGCTGATGCCCAAGCCGGGCCACCTCAGCTGGGAGGAGGCCGCCGCTCCGGGCCTGGTCAACTCCACCGCGTACCGGCAGCTGGTCTCCCGCAACGGCGCCGGCATGAAGCAGGGCGACAACGTCCTGATCTGGGGCGCGAGCGGCGGACTCGGGTCGTACGCCACGCAGTTCGCACTGGCCGGTGGCGCCAACCCGATCTGTGTCGTCTCCAGCGACCAGAAGGCGGACATCTGCCGCTCGATGGGCGCCGAGGCGATCATCGACCGCAACGCCGAGGGCTACAAGTTCTGGAAGGACGAGCAGACCCAGGACCCGAAGGAGTGGAAGCGCTTCGGCAAGCGCATCCGCGAGCTGACCGGCGGCGAGGACATCGACATCGTCTTCGAGCACCCCGGCCGCGAGACCTTCGGCGCCTCGGTCTTCGTCACCCGCAAGGGCGGCACCATCACCACCTGTGCCTCGACCTCGGGCTACATGCACGAGTACGACAACCGCTACCTGTGGATGTCGCTGAAGCGGATCATCGGCTCGCACTTCGCCAACTACCGCGAGGCCTGGGAGGCCAACCGGCTCATCGCGAAGGGCAAGATCCACCCGACGCTCTCGAAGGTGTACTCGCTGGAGGACACCGGCCAGGCGGCCTACGACGTGCACCGCAACCTCCACCAGGGCAAGGTCGGCGTCCTGTGCCTCGCCCCCGAGGAGGGCCTCGGCGTGCGCGACGAGGAGATGCGCGCCCAGCACATCGACGCCATCAACCGCTTCCGCAACATCTGAGACACCCGAGGTCATAGATGACTGAGCGTCAGCCCGCCGAAGGCAAGCGGGAGAAGGACCGGCCGTGGCTCATGCGCACGTACGCCGGTCACTCCACGGCCGAGGCGTCCAACGAGTTGTACCGGCGCAACCTCGCCAAGGGCCAGACCGGTCTGTCGGTCGCGTTCGACCTGCCGACACAGACCGGCTACGACTCCGACCACATCCTCGCCCGCGGCGAGGTCGGCCGGGTCGGCGTACCGGTGGCCCATCTCGGTGACATGCGCCGGCTGTTCCAGGACATCCCCCTGGAGCAGATGAACACCTCGATGACGATCAACGCCACCGCCATGTGGCTGCTGGCGCTCTACCAGGTCGTCGCCGAGGAGCAGGGCGCGGACATCACCAAGCTCCAGGGCACGACCCAGAACGACATCGTCAAGGAGTACCTGTCGCGGGGGACCCATGTCTTCCCGCCGGGGCCCTCACTCCGGCTGACGACGGACATGATCACGTACACGGTCTCCCACATCCCGAAGTGGAACCCGATCAACATCTGCAGCTACCACCTGCAGGAGGCGGGCGCCACGCCGGTCCAGGAGATCGCGTACGCGATGTCCACCGCGATCGCGGTTCTCGATGCCGTACGCGACTCGGGGCAGGTCCCCGCCGAGAAGTTCGGGGACGTCGTGGCCCGTATCTCCTTCTTCGTGAACGCGGGTGTCCGCTTCGTCGAGGAGATGTGCAAGATGCGGGCGTTCGGGCGGATCTGGGATCAGGTCACGCGCGAGCGATACGGCATCGAGAACCCCAAGCAGCGCCGCTTCCGTTACGGCGTCCAGGTCAACTCCCTCGGTCTGACCGAGGCGCAGCCGGAGAACAACGTCCAGCGGATCGTTCTCGAGATGCTGGCCGTGACCCTCTCGAAGGACGCACGCGCGCGTGCCGTGCAGCTGCCCGCCTGGAACGAGGCGCTGGGTCTGCCCCGGCCCTGGGACCAGCAGTGGTCGCTGCGTATCCAGCAGGTGCTGGCGCACGAGAGCGATCTGCTGGAGTACGAGGACATCTTCGACGGCTCGCACGTCATCGAGGCGAAGGTGAGCAAGCTCGTCGAGGAGTCCCTCGCGGAGATCGAGCGGATCCAGGAGATGGGCGGCGCGATGGCCGCCGTCGAGTCCGGCTACCTCAAGTCGCAGCTGGTCTCCTCGCACGCCGAGCGCCGGGCCCGGATCGAGTCCGGGCAGGAGAAGATCATCGGTGTCAACATCTTCGAGACGACCGAGCCGAACCCGCTGACGGCGGACCTGGACACCGCGATCCAGACGGTCGACCCGGCGGTCGAGGCCCGGGTCATCGCGGGCCTGGAGCACTGGCGCGACACCCGCTACCAGCCGCCCTTCAACCACCCGCGCCCCTGCAAGGCGCTGGACCGGCTGAAGGAGGCCGCCAAGGGCACCGGCAACCTCATGGAGGCCACCCTGGAGTGCGCCCGCGCCGGGGTCACGACAGGCGAGTGGGCCGGGGCGCTGCGCGAGGTGTTCGGGGAGTTCCGGGCGCCGACGGGCGTGTCGTCGGCACCGGTTGCCGTCCCCGCGGAGGAGGGCTCGGCCATGGCCGACGTCCGCCGCAGGGTCGACCTGACGGCGAAGGACATGGGCGTCGGCAAGCTGCGGTTCCTGGTCGGCAAGCCCGGCCTGGACGGGCACTCCAACGGGGCCGAGCAGATCGCCGTACGGGCGCGTGACGCCGGCTTCGAGGTGGTCTACCAGGGCATCCGCCTGACGCCCGAGCAGATCGTGGACGCGGCCCTCGCGGAGGACGTGCACGCGGTCGGCCTGTCCATCCTGTCCGGCTCGCACGCCCAGCTCGTGCCGGACGTGCTGGACCGCCTTCGTGTGGCCGGTGCCACAGAGATACCTGTCATCGCCGGTGGGATCATCCCCAATGGCGACGCCGAGCAGCTGAGGGCCGCGGGTGTGGCCGCCGTCTTCACCCCGAAGGACTTCGACATCACCGGAATCATCGGCCGCATCGTCGACGAGATCCGGAAAGCGAACAAGCTCGACCCCCTGGAGGTCCCCGCATGACCGTCAACCGTCTGCGTCCCCGCCGCTCGTGTCTCGCGGTCCCGGGAAGCAACCCCCGCTTCCTGGAGAAGGCGCAGGGCCTGCCGGCGGACCAGGTCTTCCTCGACCTGGAGGACGCGTGCGCCCCGCTCGCCAAGCCCGAGGCGCGGCACACCATCGTCAAGTTCCTCAACGAGGGCGACTGGACGGGCAAGACGAGGGTCGTGCGCGTCAACGACTGGACGACCGAGTGGACGTACCGCGACGTCGTGACCGTCGTCGAGGGGGCCGGCCAGAACCTCGACTGCATCATGCTGCCGAAGGTGCAGACCGCCGAGCAGATCGTCGCCCTCGACCTGCTGCTGACGCAGATCGAGAAGACGATGGGCTTCGAGGTCGGCAAGATCGGCATCGAGGCGCAGATCGAGAACGCCCAGGGCCTGAACAACGTCAACGAGATCGCGACGGCCTCCCAGCGCGTCGAGACCATCATCTTCGGCCCGGCCGACTTCATGGCGTCCATCAACATGAAGTCGCTGGTCGTGGGCGAGCAGCCGCCCGGCTACCCGGCGGACGCCTACCACTACATCCTGATGAAGATCCTGATGGCCGCCCGCGCCAACAACCTCCAGGCGATCGACGGCCCCTACCTCCAGATCCGCAACATCGACGGCTACCGCGAGGTCGCCCAGCGCGCCGCGGCCCTCGGCTTCGACGGCAAGTGGGTACTGCACCCGGGCCAGGTCGAGGCGTCCAACGAGATCTTCTCGCCCTCGCAGGAGGACTACGACCACGCCGAGCTGATCCTGGACGCGTACGACTACTACACGTCCGAGGCGGGCGGCAAGAAGGGCTCGGCAATGCTCGGCGACGAGATGATCGACGAGGCCAGCCGCAAGATGGCGCTCGTCATCTCCGGCAAGGGCCGCGCCGCCGGCATGCAGCGCACCAGCAAGTTCGAGATCCCGGAGGCCTGAGCGCGATGCAGTTCGGACGCACCTACGAGGAGTTCGAGGTCGGGGCGACGTACAAGCACTGGCCGGGCAAGACGGTCACCGAGTACGACGACCACCTGTTCTGTCTCCTCACCATGAACCACCACCCCCTCCACATGGACACGAACTATGCGGAGAAGACGACGGACTTCGGCAAGAACGTCGTCGTCGGCAACTACATCTACTCGCTGCTGCTCGGCATGAGCGTGCCGGACATCTCCGGCAAGGCCATCGCCAACCTGGAGATCGAGTCGCTCAAGCACGTGGCGCCGACCTTCCACGGCGACACGATCTACGGCCAGACGACGGTGCTCGACAAGTGGCCGTCAAAGTCCAAGAACGACCGCGGCATCGTCTATGTCGAGACCAAGGGCTACAAGCAGGACGGCACGCTCGTGTGCGTGTTCCGCCGCAAGGTGATGGTGCCGACCGAGACGTACATCAAGGAGCGCGGCGGCGAGCAGCCGGGCCGCCCCGAGCTCAAGGAGCAGGAGAAGTAGCCATGGCGCGACTCGCCCAGACCGCCGGTCTGACCGACATCCAGCAGGAGATCCTCTCCACCGTCCGCGACTTCGTGGACAAGGAAATCATCCCGGTCGCCACCGAGCTGGAGCACCGCGACGAGTACCCCCAGCAGATCGTCGACGGTCTGAAGGAGTTGGGCCTGTTCGGCCTGATGATTCCCGAGGAGTACGGCGGTCTGGGCGAGTCGCTCCTGACGTACGCGTTGTGCGTCGAGGAGATCGCCCGCGGCTGGATGTCGGTGTCCGGCATCATCAACACCCACTTCATCGTGGCGTACATGCTCAAGCAGCACGGCACGCAGGAGCAGAAGGACCACTTCCTGCCGCGCATGGCGGCCGGCGACATCCGCGGCGCCTTCTCGATGTCGGAGCCGGGCCTGGGCTCCGACGTGTCGGCCATCACGTCGAAGGCGGTGAAGGACGGCGAGGAGTACGTCCTCAACGGCCAGAAGATGTGGCTGACGAACGGCGGAACGTCCTCTCTGGTCGCCGTTCTCGTCCGAAGTGACGAAGGACACCCCGAGGGCACCGCGCCCCACAAGTCGATGACGACCTTCCTTGTCGAGAAGGAGCCCGGCTTCGGAGAGGTCCGCCCCGGCCTCACCATCCCCGGCAAGATCGACAAGATGGGCTACAAGGGCGTCGACACGACCGAGCTCATCATGGACGGCCTGCGCATTCCGGCCAATCGGGTGCTCGGCGGCGTCACCGGCCGAGGTTTTTACCAAATGATGGACGGCGTCGAGGTCGGCCGCGTCAACGTGGCGGCGCGTGGCTGTGGCGTCGCTCAGCGTGCTTTCGAACTCGGTGTCCAGTACGCCCAGCAGCGTCACACCTTCGGCAAGCCGATCGCCCAGCACCAGGCCATCCAGTTCAAGCTGGCCGAGATGGCTACCAAGGTCGAGGCGGCGCATGCCATGATGGTGAACGCGGCACGCAAAAAGGACTCCGGAGAGCGAAACGACCTCGAGGCTGGGATGGCGAAGTACCTCGCCTCCGAGTACTGCAAGGAGGTCGTCGAAGATGCCTTCCGGATCCACGGCGGCTACGGCTTCTCCAAGGAGTACGAGATCGAGCGCCTCTACCGAGAGGCTCCGATGCTGCTTATCGGTGAAGGTACCGCCGAGATCCAGAAAATGATCATCGGTCGCAGGCTGCTCGAAGAGTATCGGTTCCAGGGATAGATGTGCGGGTTCGGGGTGTTTTCTTCGAGAAGAAGATCACACCCCGTCAATACTCTTCAGCCGCCGACTCGGCTTCCTGGCTTGCCCAGTTGTGGCCCGCGACCGGTACGATCCCCGGAAAGCCGCCGTCCCCCGTCGAAGCGCGGCATCATCCGCTACGAAGGTCATCCATGCCCCACAGCCAAACCTCTGCACCTCGCGACAGCCGGGCCGGCGTACGCCTCGCGCGCGGAGCATCGCCGTGGCTTCTCCCGACCGTCGCCACCGCAGCCCTCAGCCTGGCCCGCGCACGCCGTTCCGGCGTCGCCAAGGCCGTGGCCGTGCCCGCCACCGCGCTCGCGGCGGGCATGCTGTGGTTCTTCCGCGACCCCGAGCGCGAGATCGCGCAGGGCCGGGTCATCTCTCCCGCCGACGGTGTGGTGCAGAGCATCATGCCGTGGAAGGACGGCCGCACCCGCGTCGCGATCTTCATGAGCCCGCTCAACGTCCACGTCAACCGTGCGCCGCTCTCCGGCACGGTCACGTCCGTGGAGCACATCCCTGGCGGGTTCGTTCCGGCGTTCAACAAGGAGAGCGAGAACAACGAGCGCGTAGTCTGGCATTTCGACACCGAACTCGGCGACATCGAAATGATCCAGATCGCCGGCGCGGTGGCCCGTCGCATCGTCCCCTACATCCCGCAGGGCACGAAGGTCGAGCAGGGCGACCGTATCGGTCTGATCCGCTTCGGCTCGCGTGTCGACATCTACCTGCCCGAGGGCGTGGAGGTCGCGGTCGAGGTCGGGCAGAAGACCGTGGCTGGGGTGACTCGCATTGACCGTGATTGATCCTGAGACACAGCCGGGCTGGGTGCCCGAGGCCGACGAGGTCGACGAAGAGGAGGAGATGCCTCTTTCTCTCCGCCTGTCGATAGCGGACACCCTCACCCTCGGCAACGCCACATGCGGCTTCATGGCGGTGTACTTCACCACCACCGGCATCCTGATCCCGCACCTCACCGGCAGCCAGGAAACCGGCATGGCCCGCCACAGCGCGGCCACGGCGGTCATCCTGATGCTCTGCGCGGCGGTCTTCGACCTGTTCGACGGCCTGGTCGCGAGGAAGCTCCGCTCCTCCCCGATGGGCGCGGAGCTGGACAACCTCTCCGACCTGATCAGCTTCGGTCTGGCCCCGGCGTACTTCGTCCTGGTCTACGGCATGGTCGCCGACGACGCGCATCAGCGGGTGGCGGCGGTCGGCGCGATCGTCGTGCTGCTCGCGGTGGTGCTGAGACTCGCGCGCTTCTCCTGTGTGACCCCACCGAACGGCATGTTCCAGGGCATGCCGTCGCCGTTCGGCGCGCTGACGGTGGTCTCGATCGTCCTGCTGGAGCTGCCCTTCGTGGCGACCCTGCTGGCGATCCTGGGCACGGCCTGGCTGATGGTGAGCCGGGTCGAGTACCCGAAGCCGCGCGGCCGCCTGGCCGTGGCGATGCTCGGCTGGATCGTGGTCAGCATGGGTCTGCTCGCCGCCTGGGCCTTCGACGCGCCCAGCGGTCAGCTCCTCCTCCAGACGGGCTGCGCGCTGCAGCTGGTCACGGGCGCGGTCATCCCGCTGTTCGCCACGGCCCGCCGGGTGAACAACTTCCGCGACAACCGGCGTGAGGCACGGGCGGCACAGCTCCCGTAAACAGCCGCGCCGAAGCCGTACGCGGCCGTACGACACCAGGAAGGGCCCCCAGCCGGTCGGCTGGGGGCCCTTCGTCGTATCGTGCGTCGGCCGCGTCGGCTCAGCTCAGGAAGTCCCCGGCGATCCGCTCCGCCACCCGCTCCAGAATCGGGCCCGCGTCCGCGATGCACTTCGCCACGTCCGGCTCGACCTCCGTCAGGGGGTACGCCCGCCGGATCCCGGCCCGGCCCAGCGCCTCCGGCGCGAGCGCGAGGCGGCCGCACACCGCGACGACCTCCTTGCCGGCCGCGCGGGCGGCGGCGGCGACGCCCGCCGGGGCCTTGCCGTGCAGGGTCTGCTCGTCCAGGGAGCCCTCGCCCGTGATGACCAGCTCCGCCCGCTCCAGCGCGGGCGCGAAGCCCAAGACGTCGAGCATGACCTCGATGCCGGGGCGGAAGCGGGCGCCGATGAGGAGCGCGCCGTAGCCGATGCCACCGGCCGCGCCGGCGCCCGGTGCGGCGGCGTGCACGGCGGCCTTGGCGCCGACCGACTCCTCCAGCACCTTCGCGAAGTGCGCGAGCGCCGCGTCCAGCGTCGCCACGTCGTCCGGCGAGGCGCCCTTCTGCGGGCCGTACACCGCCGGTGCGCCCTTCGGACCGGTCAGCGGATTGTCGACGTCGCTGGCGAGCACCAGTTCGACCGAGGCCAGCCTCGGGTCCAGGCCGGACAGATCGGCACCGGCCAGGTCGCCCAGGCCTCCGCCGCCCGGCGGCACCGGCTCGCCGTCCGCGTCCAGGAACCGCGCACCCAGCGCGCTCAGCATCCCGGCGCCGCCGTCCGTGGTGGCGCTGCCGCCGACGCCGAACACGATCGTGCGGGCGCCCGCGTCCAGGGCGGCCCGCAGCAGCTCGCCCGAGCCGTAGGTGGACGCCGTGAGCGGCGCGAAGACGCCGGCGGGCAGCCGCTGCAGGCCGCTCGCCTCGGCCATCTCCACGACCGCCGTGTCGCCGCGCAGCGCGAACGCCGCCGTCACCTCGTGCCCGAGGGGCCCGGCGACCCGCACTTCCCGGCGCTCGAAACCGGCCGCGACCGCCGCGTCCACGGTCCCGTCGCCGCCGTCGGCCACGGGCATGGCCTCGACCTGGACGGCCGGCACGACCCGGCGCAGACCGGCCGTCACACGCTCGGCGACCTGCACGGCCGTCAGCGACCCCTTGAACTTGTCCGCGGCGATGAGCACGCGCTGTGTCACCTGTTTTCCCCTTGCTCTCCGGGCCTCGCGCACGTCAAGGCCAGTCGCGCCGCTGCGACCTTAACCGGAGGAGGCCCATGACGTCATGCCCTGCCCGGAGCCTGAGAACGCCCGGCGAACCCGTTGTGCGTACTGCCCGAACCCGGAGCGGACGCCCCCGGAATTGGGTAAACCGGTCCTATGACCCCTGTGGGCACTGAGCCAGAGCTCGCCGACCGCGTACTCGGAGGCTGGCTCGGCCGGATCGCGGGCAACATGCTCGGCAAGCCGGTCGAGCAGGGCGACCTGTGGACGCGGGACCGTATCGACCGCTATCTGCGGCAGGCCGCAGCCCTGCCCCTCACCGACTATCTCCCCGAGCCGGTCAGCGAGGACGACGGGTTCGAGCTGCGCCCCGAGTGGCGCCAGTGCGTGCGCGGCCGTATCCACGGCAGCTGCCGCGACGACGACGTCGACTACGCCATCCTCGGCCTCGACCTGCTGGAGACCCACGGCTTCGGCTTCAGCACCGAGCAGGTCGGCGACCTGTGGCTGCTGCGGCTGCCGTACCTGCAGACCTTCACGGCGGAGCGGGCCGCGTACCGCAACCTGGCGAACGGTCTGAAACCGCCGCTGACCGCCACGTACGACAACCCCTACCAGGAGTGGATCGGCGCCCTCATCCGCGCCGACATCTATGGCTGGACCTGCCCCGGCGACCCGCGCCGCGCCGCCGCCCTCGCCCGCCGGGACGCGGTGCTGTCGCACACCGGCAACGGGGTGTACGGCGCGATGTGGGCGGCGGCGCTGGTCGCGGCGGCGTTCACGGCGTCCACGGTCCGCCACGCGGTCGACCAGGCACTCGCCGTCATCCCGGCGAGCAGCCGTCTCGCCCGCACCGTACGCCGCGTCGTATCGCTCCACGACACCCGGATGACCTGGGAGGACACGCTCACCACGGTCGCCGAGGAGACCTCCGGGCTCGGCTGGATCCACACCGTCCCGAACGCGGCCGTGCTCACCGCGGGGCTGCTGTACGGCGACGGGGACTTCACCCGCAGCATCACCCTCACCGTGCGCGGCGGCCTGGACACCGACTCCAACGGGGCGACGGCCGGCTCGGTGGCGGGTGTGCTGACCGGGGCGCAGGCGATCCCCGACCAGTGGACGGGGCCGCTTGAGGACACGGTCCGCAGTGCGGTGTTCGGGTTCGACGGAATGCGGATCAGCGAGCTGGCGGAGCGGACGGTGCGGCTGGCGGAGGCGGAGGTCTAGGGCCCGGCGACGGGCGGGGCCGGTTGCCCGGGCTGGTTACGCTTCCCCCATGACCACCACGCCTGACTTCGCCGCGTACATCGCAAGTCTGCCCCGCGTCCTGGCCGGTGCCGCCGCGCTGTTCCGGGACACCGAGGGCCGGGTGCTGCTCGTGGAGCCCAACTACCGTGAGGGCTGGGCGCTTCCGGGCGGCACGATCGAGTCCGACGACGGCGAGACGCCCCGCCAGGGTGCGGCCCGCGAGACCGCCGAGGAGATCGGCCTGGACCGTGACCTGGGCCGGCTGCTCGCGGTGGACTGGGTGCACGGCACGGGGCGGCCGCCGCTGGTGGCGTACCTGTACGACGGCGGGGTCCTCGGCGAGGACGACTTCAAGGCGATCCGCTTGCAGGAGGAGGAGCTGCTGTCCTGGCGGCTGGTCGCGCGCGAGGAGATCACCGCTCATCTGCCGGGTTCCCTGGGCCGCCGCGTCCTGGCCGCACTGGACGTGCTCGCGGACGGCGGCGGAACGGCGGAGCTGGAGAACGGTCACCGGGTGGCCTGACCTTGGCCGTGCCGGGACACCCGCACCCGCCGACCACCTCGAATATCCATTCGCGGCCCGTACGATGCCCGTCCTACCCTCGGCAGCATGACCAAGCCCCTCGTCGCCCTCCTCAGCGGCGCCGGTATCTCGACCGACTCGGGCATCCCCGACTACCGCGGGCCGAACGGGCTGTGGCGGCGCGATCCCGAGGCCGAGAAGCTCGTGACGTACGAGTACTACATGGGCGACCCGGAGATCCGGCGGCGCTCGTGGCAGATGCGGCGCAAGAACCGGACGCTGAAGGCCGAACCCAACACCGCGCACCGGGCGGTGGCCGAGCTGGAGCGGTCCGGGGTGCCGGTGCGGGTGATCACGCAGAACGTGGACGGGCTGCACCAGCTCGCCGGTATGCCCGCGCGCAAGGTGCTCGAACTGCACGGCAGCGCGCGGAGTGTGGTCTGCACGAAGTGCCATGCCCGCGGGCCGATGGAGGACGCGATCGCGCGGGTCGAGGCGGGCGAGGACGATCCGCCGTGCCTGGAATGCGGCGGTGTCCTCAAGTCGGCGACCGTCATGTTCGGCGAGCGGCTCGACCCCGTGGTCCTCGGTGAGGCGGTCGCGATCACCAAGGCGTGCCAGGTGTTCATCGCCGTCGGCACCACTCTCCAGGTCCAGCCCGCCGCCGGCCTCGCGGGCGTCGCCGCCGACCACGGCGCCCGGCTCGTCATCGTCAACGCCGAGCCGACGCCGTACGACGACCGCGCCGACGAGGTGATCCGCGAGCCGATCGGCACCGCGCTGCCGAAGCTGCTGCGCGGGCTGGGCGAGTAGCTCAGAATGCGATCATGACTTCTCGGATCCGCCATGTGACGATCGACTCCGCCGACGCCTACGCCCTCGCCGGCTTCTGGTCCCAGGTGCTGGGCCTCCCCGTGCACGAGGACGACAAGCCCGGGACCGAGGAGGTGCTGATCGAGGGCGCCGGCCTGCTGTTCGTCACCGTCCCGGAGCGCAAGACCCTCAAGAACCGGATCCATGTGGACCTTCAGCCGCAGGACCGCACCCGTGACGAGGAGGTCGAGCGGCTCCTGGACCTCGGCGCCACCCTGGTCGACGACCGGCGCACCCCGGACGGCAAGGGCTGGGCGGTCCTCGCCGACCCGGAGGGCAACGAGTTCTGTGTGGAACGCGGGGCCGCGGAGCGGGCCGGTGAGGCGGGGGCGGTCTAGGGCCCGTCCGGCCATTCCCCTCGTCCGCCGGGCCGGCGGGCCCGGCGGACCCGGTCTGCGGGGATGGGCGTGCCCCGCCGAGCAGCGAAGCGAGGAGTGGGGCGGAGCCACAGGGGCGGGCCGGTCATGCGGGAGAGCGCGCCGCCAAGTCTCCCGGGCAGGCCAGAGTTTGCCGGACACGGCCTAGAACAGCGCCGTTCCCACCCTTCCGTTCTCGAAGTCCAGCAGGCGCTGCTTGCGGTCCAGGCCGCCGCCGTAGCCCGTGAGGCTGCCGTTCGCGCCGACGACGCGGTGACAGGGGACGATGATGCCGATCGGGTTCCTGCCGTTGGCGAGGCCGACCGCGCGGGAGGCCCCGGAGTTGCCGAGGATGTCGGCGAGTTCGCCGTAGGAGCGGGTCTCGCCGTACGGGATCTTTCGCAGTTGCTCCCAGACGCTGCGCTGGAACGGGGTTCCGCTCAGGCGCAGTTCGAGGGTGAACTCCTTCAACTCGCCCGCGAAATAGGCCTTCAGCTGCTCCTCGGCCTCCCGGAAGAAGGACTCGTCGCGGGTGCCGAAGGTCTCCTCGGCCGGTCGGTGGCGTTGGTCGGTCATGTAGAGGCCGCACAGGACGCCCTTCTCGGCGACGAGCGTGAGGGGGCCGTACGGGCTGTCGATGAGGGTGTGCTGCTTCATCACGCGTTCCTTTGACGTGCTTACACGGGGAGGAAGTTGATCGGGTGGCTGTCCGTCGCCCACAGGTACTGCACGGCGTACGCCCGCCAGGGGCGCCACGCGGCCGCCCGGGCCGTGAGGGCCGCGGGTGTGGACGGCAGGCCCAACTCCTGGGCGGCGCGGCGGATGCCGAGGTCGGTGGGGAGAAAGGCGTCGGGGTCGCCGAGGGCGCGCATCGCGATGACGTCGACCGTCCAGGGGCCGAAGCCGGGGAGGTCCAGGAGCCGGGCCCGGGTCTGCGGCCAGTCGCTGTCCGGGCCCAGGCGGACGTCGCCGTCGGCGAGTTGGCGGACCAGGGTGGTGAACGTCGTACGGCGGGAGCGAGGCATCGCCAGTGACTCCGGGTCCACCGAGGCCAGTGCCTCGGGGGCCGGGAAGAGGTGGGTGAGGCCGCCCTCGGGGTCGTCGACCTGCTGACCGTGGGCGGTGACCAGGCGGGCCGCGTGGGTGCGGGCGGCCGCCGTGGAGACCTGTTGGCCGAGCACGGCCCGTACGGCGAACTCCGCCTCGTCGACCGTGCGCGGCACCCGTCGGCCGGGTGCCTTGTCGACCAGGGGCGCCAGCAGCGGATCCGTGCGCAACTGGTCGTCGATAGCGACCGGATCGGCGTCCAGGTCCAGCATCCGCCGGCACCGGCTGATCGCGACGGTCAGATCGCGCAGGTCGCTGAGGGTGAGGCGGCAGGCGATGTGGTCGGGCTGGGGGGTCAGGGACACGATGCCGTGTCCGTACGGCAGCCTGAGCGTGCGCCGGTACGCGCCGTCCCGCCACTCCTCGACGCCGGGGACCGCGGTCGCCGCGAGGTGGCCGAAGAGGTTGTCGGGGTTGAGGGGGGCGCGGAACGGCAGCCGCAGGGTCAGGGCGCCGGCGGTGTCCGCCGGGATTCCCGGGATCCTCGAAGTTCCCGAAGCCACCGGGTTACTGCGCGGTGCCGCGCGGGTGCGCAGGTCGGTCGGGGCGAGGGCGTAGACCTCGCGCACGGTGTCGTTGAAGGTGCGGATGGACGCGAACCCGGCCGCGAAGGCGATGTCCGCCATGGGCAGGGGCGTCGTCTCGATGAGGAGGCGGGCCGCCTGGGCGCGCTGGGCCCGGGCCAGGGCGAGCGGGCCGGCGCCCAGTTCGGCGAGGAGCTGGCGTTCGATCTGCCGGGTGCTGTAGCCGAGCCGGGCGGCGAGGCCGGGGACGCCCTCGCGGTCCACGACTCCGTCGGCGATCAGCCGCATCGCGCGGGCCACTAGGTCGGCGCGCTGGTTCCATTCCGGTGAGCCGGGGCTGGTGTCCGGTCGGCAACGCTTGCAGGCCCGGAACCCGGCCTGCTGGCAGGCGGCGGCGCTCGGGTGGAACCGCATGTTCTCCGGCTTGGGTGGGACCACGGGGCAACTGGGCCGGCAGTAGATCCCGGTCGTGACGACCGCGGTGAAGAACCAGCCGTCGAAACGGGCGTCCTTGGACCGGACGGCGCGCACGCAGCGCTCGGTGTCGGTGTGCATCCCCTTCTGCATGTGTCCAGCATCGTCCACGCAGGCGAGGCGGGCTGGCGAGAATCCGACATCGACCTCGGCTGGGCTGGGAGCCGCCGGATCACCCGCACCGCGAGCCGCATCCCGAGCCGCGTCCCGAGATGCATGAAGAAGCATTCATGTGTTCATGTACGATGAGTAAGATACCCGGCATGGGTCATGGAGCCGTCACCGCCGCGCAGGACGCCGCCGAGCGCGTACGCCTGGACGCGGCCAACGTCGCCAAGGTGGCCACCACCCTCCAGGCCCTCTCCACCCCCTCCCGCCTGCTGATCCTGGCGCGACTGCGCGAGGGCCCGCTGCCCGCCACGGAGCTGGCGGCGGAGGTGGGCATGGAGCAGTCCGCGTGCTCGCACCAGCTGCGGCTGCTGCGCAACCTGGGCCTGGTGGTGGGTGAGCGGCGCGGTCGTTCGGTCGTCTACGCGCTGCACGACCACCATGTCGCCGAGCTGCTCGACCAGGCCGTCTACCACGTGGAGCATCTGCGCCTGGGCATCAGCGACACGGCGGAGTGAGCCGCGCCGGCCGTCCGGGGCCGGCCTCCGCCGACTGCGGCGCTACGACGCGCTCGGAGCGGGCTTCGGGCCCACACCCTGCAACTGCTGGATCTTCCCGCCCAGTTGGGGCCGGAGCCGGTCCAGCACCTCCGGCTTCGCGCTGACCACCCAGCGGGTGCCCACGAGGTACTTGCCGCCGTAGACAGCGGCCGCGTCCAGCCAGGTGAGTTTGAACTTCTCCTGCGGGAACGTGGTGATGAGGTAGTCACCCTTCTTCGTGCGGCAGACACCCTCGCGCAGTTCTTCCGCTTCGGTCCGGATCTTGACCTTGCAGCCCGTCAGGTCGGCGATCACCTCGACCTTCGCCGGTGCCACGACTCCGGCGACGGTGGCGGAGACCTTCGCCGGAGTGCTCTTCGCTGCGCCTGCGTCGTCCTCACCTCCGCCGCACGCGGTGGTCATGAGCAGGAGGGCCAGACTGCCGACCGTCGCAATACGGCCCATGCTTCCTCGGTGTGACTGCACGATTCTTCCCCGGTGCTTCCTCGGTGTGACGGCGCGAAGAGTGGTACGGATCAGCGCCGCGAGCCGTTCACCTGTGGTGTCACTCGCCGGCGATCGGCAGCCAGCGGGCGGCGTAGGCGCGCAGCCCCGCCAGTTCGGCACCGCGCGCGACGTAGCCGAGGTGGCCGTCGGGGCGTACGAGTGCCTGGGCGACGCCCGGCCAGGGGCTCCGGTCACCGAGGCGGTGGACGGTGATCAGGTCGGCCCGGCCGTCCAGGAGCGGTGCGAGCCGCTGGTCGGCCCAGAGGTGCGGGGGTCCGGTCAGGAGCAGATGCCAGCCGGGGGCGGCGATCCGGGCCTGGAGACCGTGCGGCCGGTCGGGCAGGCGGTCCCCGGCGCGTGGGCCGCGACGGGGCGCTCGGGTACCCGTCGTCGAGGCGGGGCTTCGGCGGTAGTGGATGCCGAGTTCGGAGACGGTACGGAAGACGCGGCGGCGGGGCATCGTCGCGACCACCGCCAACGGGGCCAGGCGCGGGACGAGTTGCTCGCGGGCGAACCTCAGGACGGGATGAGGGCTGGTGCCGATGGCGAACGCGCGGTCGGTGAACCGCCGCACCTCGCGGCCGACCGGGGCACGCTCGCTCGCGTACGTCTCCAGCAGCTCCTGCGGTGCGGCGCCCCGGCACCCGAGGGCGAGCTTCCAGCCCAGGTTGAGGGCGTCCTGAATGCCGGTGTTCATGCCCTGCGCCCCGGCCGGACTGTGGATGTGGGCGGCGTCGCCCGCCAGGAAGAAGGGTCCGGAGCGGTAGAGGGTGGCGCCGCGGTTGTGGAGCCGGAAGTCGGTCATCCAGACGGGATCCCGCAGGACCAGGCCCTTCGCGCCGTACCGCTCGGCGATCCGTTGCAGCAGCGGCACCGTCACCTCGCCGGCCGCCGCGTCGGCCGGGCGCACGGCGAGCATCCGCCAGGATGCCGGCGTGACCAGCGGGAAGAAGAACACCATCCCGCCCCCGGTCATGTACGAGTGCACGGAGCCCGGCTCCAGCCCGTCCACCTCCAGGTCGGCGAGCAGGTACGTCTGCGGATAGGCATGACCCTCGAAGCCGATGCCCGCCTGGGCGCGTACGGTGCTGTGGGCGCCGTCGCAGCCCACGACGTAGCGCGCCGTCACGACTTCCTCCGTACCGTCCCGGCCGCGCAGTCGGCAGACGACGTGGGAGCCCTGCCGTTCCAGCCGAACCAGCTCGGTGCCGCGCTCGACGGACACCTCCCTCGCCGCCAGGTGCTCGCCCAGCACGCTCTCCGTCTCGGCCTGCGAGAGGAACAGCAGGAAGGGGTACGGCGTGTCGGTCACCCCGATGTCGAAGAGCGGCACCGACACGGTGCGCCGGGCCAGGTGCAGGCTCAGCCGCACCGCGGGATTGCCCCGGGCCACGAGCCGGTCGGTCACGCCGAACCCGGCCAGAGCCTCCAGGGTGCGGGGCTGGATGCCGAGCGCCCTGGACTCGCGCACCCGGTCGAGGGAGCGGTCGACGATGCGGAACCTGGTTCCGTAGGAACGCAGTTGCGCGGCGAGCGCGAGCCCCGTGGGCCCGGCACCGACCACCAGCACGTCCAGCGATGCCGTCATGGGTCCACGGTAGACAGGCAGCTTGCCGGTTTCATTGAAACCGTTCCTCACTCGACCTGCCGGGCGAACTCGTCGTAGGCCGCCTTGTCGAAGAGTACGAACCTGACCTCCTCGACCGCCGTCTGGGCGGCCCGCACGGTCGCCACCGCGATCCGGGCGCCGTCGTCCATCGGCCAGCCGTAGATGCCGGTGGAGATCGCGGGGAAGGCGACAGTACGGGCGCCCAGCTCGTCGGCGACCCGCAGCGACTCCCGGTAGCAGGAGGCCAGCAGCTCGGAGCGGTCCTCGGTGGCCGCCCAGACCGGGCCCACCGTATGGATCACCCAGCGTGCGTCCAGTTCCCCCGCCGTCGTGGCGACCGCCTGCCCGGTCGGCAGGCCCTTGCCGTACCGGGAGGCGCGCAGCTTGCGGCAATCGTCGAGGATCGCCGGGCCGCCGCGGCGGTGGATGGCGCCGTCGACCCCTCCCCCGCCGAGGAGGGAGGAGTTCGCGGCGTTGACGATCGCGTCGACGGACTCTCGGGTGATGTCGCCCTGCACGAGCCTGATGGTGGTCATGACTGCCTCTATAGCAGCCATGACCATCGCCCGCCGGTCATGACCAGGCGACCGGCAGCGAGCGCACTCCGTGGACCGTGCTCGTCGACAGGGCGAGCGACTCGGGCGGGGAGGTCATGCGCAGGTTCGGGAGTCTGCGGAACAGGGTGGACAGGCCGAGGCGGAGTTCGGTGCGGGCCAGCGACTGGCCGAGGCACTGGTGCAGGCCGTGCCCGAAGGCGACGTGGCCGCTCGCGTCCCGGTGGACGTCGAGGGCGTCCGGGTCGGCGTACACGGACGGATCGCGGTTGGCGGACTGCAACGCCACCACCACCCCCTCTCCGGCGCGGATGCGGACGCCGGACAGGTCGACGTCCTGCGTGGCGACCCGCCGTATCCCGGAGTGGATGACGGTCAGATGGCGCAGGAGCTCCTCCACCGCGCCCGGCCACAGGGAGTCGTCGGCGCGCAGTGCGGCCAGCCCGGCGGGGTTGTGCAGCAGGGCGATCACGGCCAGCGGGAACATGTTCGCCGTGGTCTCGTGGCCGGCCAGCAGGAGCAGGGAGACCATGCCCGTCGCCTCGTCGAGCGTGGCCTCGCCGGTCGCGACGCGTTCCGTGGCCAGACGGGAGATCAGGTCGTCGGCGGGGTCGTGGGTGCGCCGCTCGATGAGGGCGCGCAGATAGCCGTAGAGCGCCATGCGGGCGGCCATCGCCTCGGCCGGGTCGCCGGCGACGCTGGTGAGGGCGTTGGACTTCGCACGGAAGAAACCGTGGTCCTCGTAGGGGACGCCGAGCAGTTCGCAGATGGCGAGGGTGGGCAGGGGCAGGGCGTACGAGGCGACCAGGTCGGCCTCCGTCGCGTCGCCGTGGGTCATCGCGTCCAGGAGGCCGTCGCAGATCCGCTGGATGGCGCCGTCCAGCTGCTCCACGCGCCGGAAGGTGAAGTCCGGGATCAGCATGCGGCGCAGCCGGGTGTGGTCCGGCGGGTCCATCTGGTGGAAGAGGCCGGGGGCCTGCGGCGGGGCGCCGGGGCGGGTGTGCGGGAAGTCGGGGTGGTTGGCGTCCGCGCTGAAACGCTCGTCGGCCAGGACCGCACGGGCGTCCTCGTACCGGGTGATCAGCCACGGGCTGCTGTCGCCCCGGATCGTCACCCGGCGGATCGGCTCCTCGGACTGCCACTTGGCGTATTCGGGGGCCGGGTCGAGCAGGGGGCGGAGCGTGGGGAGGGGCGGGTGGATCGTCACTCCTGCGTTCCTTCCGTGGGCAGGCCCGCGAGGCCCAGCAGCAGCGACTTGACCTCCGTCGCCGCGTACGCCTCCCTCGCCCGGTCCGGCTCCGAACACAGCAGTACGGGGCCGTGGTCCGGGTCGGCGGGCAGGCGGCCGTGGCTGCCGCGGACGCCGGACGGGTTCAGCGGGACGGTCCTGAGGCGGTAGCGGAAGCCGAGCTTCTTGCGGGCGACCTGCCCGACGGCGCGCAGCTTCACCGCCGGAACGGTCTCGTCGTAGAGCAGCTCGGCCGGGTCGTAGCCGGGCTTGCGGTGGATCTCGACCTGGCGGGCGAAGTCGGGGGCGCGTTCGTCGTCCAGCCAGTAGTAGTACGTGAACCAGGCGTCGGGGCCGGCGAGTGCGACGAGCTCGCCCGAGCGCTCGTGGTCCAGGCCGTGGGCCGCCTTGCCCTCGGCGTCCCACACCTGCTCCACACCGTCGAGTTCACCGACCAGCTCGGCGACCGCGTCGGTGTCGGCGGGGTCGCGGACGTAGACGTGGGCGATCTGGTGGTCGGCGACGGCGAAGGCGCGCGAGGTCCACGGGTCGAGGTACTCCATGCCGTCCTGCGTGTACACCTCCAGCAGGCCTGCCCGGCGCAGGGCGCGGTTGATGTCGACCGGGCGGGAGACGGGCGTGATGCCGTACTCGCTGAGCGCGACGACGGTGGCGCCCTCGCTCAGAAAGCGGTCGATCAACGGGCGCAGGGCGTCGTCCAGTTGACGGGCCGCGGCGATGGTGGCGGGTGAGTCGGGGCCGGAGCGCTGGGGCTCGTAGTCCATCTGCGGGATGTAGACGAGCGTGAGGTCGGGGCGGTGTTCGTCGAAGACCTGGCGGGCGGCGGCCAGGATCCACTGGGTGGAGGGCATGCCCGCGTTCGGGCCCCAGTAGGTGAAGAGGGGGAACGGGCCGAGCCGGTCGGTGAGTTCGTCGTGCAGGGACGGCGGCCAGGTGTAGCAGTCGGGTTCCTTGCGGCCGTCGGAGTAGTAGACGGGGCGCGGGGTGACCGTCCAGTCGACGTCGGCGCCCATCGCGTACCACCAGCAGATGTTGGCGACCTTGTAGTCGGGGTTCGACCTACGGGCCGTCTCCCAGATCTTCTCGCCGCCGACGAGCGCGTTGTGCTGGCGCCACAGCATGACCTCGCCGAGGTCGCGGAAGTACCAGCCGTTGGCCACGGCGCCGTGCGTGGCAGGGGGTTCGCCGGTGAGCAGGGTGGACTGGACGGTGCAGGTCACGGCGGGCAGCACGGTGTCGAGGCGGGACTGGAAGCCGCGCTCACCGAGGGCGGCGACGGCGGGCATGTGCTTGAGGAGACTCGGGGTCAGGCCGACGATGTCGAGTACGACCACGCGGTTCGACGGTGCGGTCATGAGCGGTCCTCCTTGAGGCCGAGGCCGGTCAACCGGTCCCGGGCCCAGGCGAGTTCGGCGGCGATGCCGCCGGGCAGGTCGGTGGGCGGTTCGGGGAGGACGGACCACGTGTAGGTCTCGACCTCGATGTGGTCACAGCCGGCCGAGGCCCCGCCCAGCAGCCCGCCGAGGACCTGGTCGAGCTGGTCGGCGGTGGTGCGCAGCGGGGGTTCGGGCTCGGTGTGCAGCGGGGCGTGGAAGTGGACGCGCCAGGGACCGCCGTTGTCGGGAAGGTCGCCGTCGAGGGCGTCCGGGAGGTCGTCGACGGCCAGGACGTCGCCGTCGGCCGGCGTGCGGGTCTGGTGCAGGAACCGGGGTTCGGCGAGGCGGTGCAGGGCCGCACGGGCGGCCGGGTCGGCCGGGTGCTCGGCCTCCACCGCGCAGGACGCCTGAAGCTTGACCACGGGCAGCCCGGCCTCCGCGAGCCGCCGCAGCGCCTCGGCCGGCTCCTCGAACTGCACGGCGAGATGGCAGGCGTCGAGGCAGATGCCGAGCCGGTCGGGGTCCAGCCCGCCCAGTTCCCGTACCGCCTGGGTGGTGGTCTCGACGACGCACCCGGGTTCCGGTTCGAAGCCGACGCGGATACGGCGGCCCGTCCACGCCTCCAGCGCGGCGAGCCCGGTGGCCAGCCGGTCCAGGGCGTGCCGGGCCTCGTCGGCGCAGGGCGGCGTCCACGGGGTGCGCCACGCCAGCGGCAGTGTGGAGACGCTGCCGTGGCCGACGTCGTCCGGGAGGAGAGCGGCGAGAACGCGGGCGCAGTCCAGGGTGTACTTCAGCCGGGCCTCGTCGGCCCAGTCGGGCAGGTAGACGTCCTTCTTGACGACCTCGCGGTGGAAACCGGCGTACGGAAAGGCGTTGAGGGTGACGGTCTCCAGGCCGCGTGCCCGTAGCTCCGCCTTCAGCCGCTCCAACGCCCCGGCGTCGTCGGCGAGTTCGGTGACCACGGGGCGCGCCAGCCACAGCCCGATCCCGAGCCGGTCGGCGCCGAGGCGCTCACGCACAGGCTCGGCGTACTCCGCGAGCTGGGCGATCACGCCGTGGAGGTCCTCCGCCTGGTGGACGTTGCTGCAGTAGCCGAGGTGGACGGTCGTACCGTCGGGATGCAGGAAGCGCATGCGATGCTCACGCTCCCCCGCGGCGTATGGAGTTGCCCTGGAAGGTGGCCGTCTCGTCCGGCTTGGGCTCCTCCAGCTCCAGCCGCCCGCTCCGGCCGTAGAAGGCGACCGGGTTGCGCCACAACACCTCGTCCACGGCCTCGTCGTCGAACCCGGCGGCGAGCATGGCGTCGGCGGTCTTCCGCGTCTTCAGCGGGTCCGAACGCCCCCAGTCGGCAGCCGAGTTGACCAGCACCCGCTGCGTCCCGTGCTCCTTGAGGATCTCGACCATCCGGTCCTCGCTCATCTTGGTCTTCGGGTAGATCGAGAACCCGGCCCAGCAGCCGCTGTCGAGGACCATGCCGACGGTGAGCTCGTTGGGGTGGTCGAGGACGACGAGTTCGGGGGCGATGCCCGACTCCCGTACGACGTCCAGGGTGCGCCGGGTGCCGGCGGCCTTGTCGCGGTGCGGGGTGTGCACGAGGGCGGGCAGCTCGTGCTCGACGGCGAGCTGCAGTTGGCGGGCGAGCGCCTCGTCCTCCTGCGGGGTCATCGAGTCGTAGCCGATCTCGCCGACGGCGACGACCCGGTCCTTGGCGAGGTAACGGTCCAGTTCGTCGAGGACCGGGCGGCAGCGGGGGTCGTTCGCCTCCTTCGGGTTGAGCGCGATGGTGCAGAAGTGCTGGATGCCGAACTGGGCGGCGCGGTGCGGCTCCCAGCCCAGCAGCCCGTCGAAGTAGTCGTAGAAGCTCTCGGGCGAGGTGCGGGGCTGCCCCAGCCAGAAGGCGGGCTCGACGACCGCGCGCACTCCGGCGGCGTACATCGCCTCGTAGTCGTCGGTCGTCCGGGAGGTCATGTGGATGTGGGGGTCGAAGATGCGCACGGTCAGCCCTCTTCCTTGAGTGCCTGGTTGAGTTCTGCGCCGATGACGTCCGGGAAGGCACGGACGACGGGCACGATGTCCTGGGGTACGTCCCGCCCCGCGACGATCCGCTCATGAGCGAAGTCGGCGAGCATGCGGGCCAGTTCACGGTCCGCGCGTGCGCCGAGGCCGGTGACGCGGTCGAGCGGGATCTCGCAGAAGACGCACTTCAGTACGGCCTGGCGGTACTCGGCGTCCGGAAGGTGCGCGGCGGCGTACGGGCCGAGAGCGGCCTCGATCAGGGTGGTGTCGTTGCCGCGCAGGGTTTCCCGTACGAGGGGCAGCGCGAGGTCGCCCAGGTCGAGCAGCGGCAGGGTGCGCAGGATGGCGCGCTGCTCAGCCGGGTCGCCGTGCCGGTGCAGGCGGGTGACCTCGTCGGCGAGGGCCTGGCCGCGCAGGGGCAGCGCGGTGAGCAGGACGGCCCGGGCGGCCTCGTCGACCGTCCAGTAGTCGGTGAGGCGAGCGTGTCCGCAGCGCCTTCGGGCGGCGGGGAAGAGGCGTCGTACGGCGGCGGGTTCGGCAGCGACCTGGGCGGCGCCGTCGTCCAGCCAGGTGCGGGCCGTGGGGTCCAGTACGGCGGTCAGGGCGGGGTGGGGGTGGTCCGGCGGGGCCGTGGAGGAGTCGGTTGTGACAACCATGGGGGGGACAACTTCCGGGAGGACAGGACGAGTCGAGGCACATGAAAGAGGCAGGTGGGGGCTAGACGCGCGCGCCGGCCCGTTCGGCCGCGCGCAGGAACTCGATGGAGCGGCGGGCGACCTCGGGCGCGTCGAGCGAGCCGCCCTGGATCTCCACGGAGACCAGACCGCGGTGGTTCAGATCGCGCAGGGCGTCCAGTACGGGCGGGAAGTCGATCTCACCGGCGCCGAATTCGAGATGCTGGTGGATACCACGCCGCATGTCCTCGATCTGCACGTTGCGCAGGAGCGGCGCCGCCTGGTGCACGCAGTCGAGCACGGAACGTTCCTCCACACAGTGCGCGTGGCCGACGTCGAGCGTGATGCCGAACAGTTCGTGCCCGCCGACCAGTCGGGCCAGGCGCAGACAGTGCTCGACGGTGTCGACGAACATGTACGGCTCCGGCTCGAAGGCCAGCGCAACCCCGTACTTCTCCGCCGTCTCCAGCACGGTCTCGACACCACCCGCGAGCCGCTTCCACGCGTCCCGCTCGGGCAGCCCGTCGGGTGCCGGGCCGCTGCACAGATGGACGGTGGGCGAGCCGAGGTCGGCGGCGATCCGCAGGGCGCGGCGCAGCAGGTCGACCCTCGGCTCGGAGCCTTCCGACATCAGCGTGGGCAGGTGCTTGCCCCAGGGGTCGAGGAAGTACGGCGCTCCGGTCTCCACCGTGACGCCGAGGCCGTGCCGGTCCAACTGGCGGGCGAGGGCGGTGACACGGCGGGGCAGGTCGTCGGCGTAC
Source organism: Streptomyces sp. NPDC111606 (assembly GCF_055656945.1). Lineage (NCBI taxonomy): Bacteria > Bacillati > Actinomycetota > Actinomycetes > Kitasatosporales > Streptomycetaceae > Streptomyces > Streptomyces sp. NPDC111606. Next base: position 58,051 of record NZ_JBVKBY010000003.1, on the reverse strand, counting down.
GGGTCGAGGTGACCGTGGTCGAGAGTGAGCGCGACGCCGTCGTAGCCGAGGTCGGCGAGGACGACGAGGACGTCGGTCAGCCGGTGGTGGGTGAAGCCGTTGGTGCCGTAGCCGAACTTGAGAGGAGTGGGGGGACGTCTCATGGTGCGGGTTCCTCACACGGAGGGTGGTGGGTCTCAGGTGGGGGATATGCGCCGGGCCAGCCGCCGCGCGAGGGGGTGGACGACGCCGAGGGCCGCGGCGACGGCCGGTGCCCCGCCGCGCGCGGTCAGCGCCGCCTGAAGGGGCATCAGCCCGATGATCCCGGCCCCGACGGCCCGCCGTACGTTCTCGGCCGAGGGGTTCTGTACGGCGCGGGCCTGGGCGACGCCGTAGGTGCCGAGATAGGCAAGAGCACCGGCGGCGGTGACGGCGATCCGGAACTTTCCGGAGGCGGCGGCGGTGAGGGCGGTGCGGACCATCTTGGAACGAGCGGCAACGGCAACGCCCTTCAGGGGCGCGGGGAACTGCGCGACCAGCCCCGACGGCGCGGCAGACAACACACACCTCTTCGCGGCACTCCCGGCTGCGCCTCGGACCACTGGAACAGCCGTGGCAATCGCAGTCACCGCCGACACAGCAAGAGTCCCGACAGGAACCCGCACCGGCGCCCCGCCGATCTCGTGCCGACTGAGCGCCATCAACGTGCCGGTATGGACGCCGACCAGCCCGGCAGGCACGGCGGCCCGACGCAGAGCGACACCGACCGACGGCGCATCCGCCCCGGGCACGACTGCTCCGGCCAGAACGTCCAGAACCCGGGTCCCTGCCATCACGACGCCGCGCGCCGAGGTGGACTTGAGCTTCAGGTCATACGCCCACACCAGCCCGGCCAAGGGCAGCGCGGCGCCCACGCTGCGACGACCCCCCGCGGCGGCCGCAAGACCGAGCCCCGCCGCAGTGAGCCCGGCGGCCACGGCGAGGGCGGTACGCCGGGGAATCCGGCCCGACGGCACCGGTCGTTCGGGCCTCTCGACGGAGTCGACCGTGGCGTCGGCGTAGTCGTTGAGGGCCATGCCGGCCCAGTAGAGGCAGACGGAGGAACCGATCACGCCGAACGTACGGGCGCCCAGCGGACGTCCGGCGGCGGTCGCTCCCGCGATCACGTCACCGGGGACACTCAGCGCGGCCGGCGCCCTGACAAGCTGCGCAAGGTCGGTGAGGCGCACGGCAGACCGGGATCCGAAGCGGACAACCGCTTTCCGATCTTTCATGGCCGCACCCTACTCGGGGGCTGTTGACCATTCAGGTACCTACCCCCCGGTAAGAGAAGTGACAAAGAGAACACGGATTTCTCTTACCGCACGGCCCGAACTACCGGTAAAGCTGGGTCGTTTGAGCAGGCTCGGTCTCAGGGCTCCTGCCGCAGCCGGCGCCACACCGCCTTGGCCGCGTTGTGCCCGGACATGCCGTGCACTCCGGGACCGGGCGGGGTCGCCGACGAGCAGATGAAGACCGCCGGGTGCGGGGTGCGGTAGGGGAAGAGCGACAGCTTGGGCCGGAGCAGGAGTTGGAGCCCGGAGGCCGCGCCGGAGCCGATGTCGCCGCCGATGTAGTTGGCGTTGCGGGCGACGAGTTCGGGCGGGCCGGCCGTCGCGCGGGCGAGGACGCGGTCGCGGAACCCCGGGGCGAAGCGCTCCAGTTGACGTTCGAGGGCGTCCGTGAGGTCTCCGGTCCAGCCGCTCGGCACGTGCCCGTACGCCCAGAAGACCTGCTTGCCCGCGGGGGCCCGGGTGGGGTCGACGACGCTGGGCTGCACCGTGATCATGAACGGCTTGCCGGGGGCCCGGCCCTCCCGGGACGCGGCGCGCAGCGCGGTGGCGATCTCCGCGCTGTTACCGCCGATCTGTACGGTGCCCGCGCGGCGGGCCTCCGGCGAGGTCCACGGCACCGGGCCGTCCAGCGCGTAGTCGATCTTGAAGACGCCGGGGCCGTAGCGAAAGCCCTCGTAGTAGCGGCCGAAGCCGGCGATACGCGCCAGGGCCGTGGGTGAGGTGTCGAAGACGTAGGCGCGCGCGGGCGGCAGATCGTCGAGCCGCTTGACCTCGTAGTCGGTGTGGACGGTGCCGCCGAGGTCCTTGAGATAGGCGGTGAGGGCGTCGGAGATGGACTGGGAGCCGCCGCGGGCGACGGGCCAGCCGCGGGCATGGGCGGCGAGGGCGAAGACCAGGCCGATGGCACCCGTGGCGAAGCCGCCCAGCGGCGCCATGACGTGCGCGACGAGGCTGGCGAACAGGGTCCTGGCCCGCTCGTCGCGGAAGCGCCGCATCAGCCACGTCGCCGGTGGCAGTCCGACCAGGCCGAACCGGGCGAGCGTGACCGGGTCCCTGGGGAGCGCGGTGAGGGGCAGGGACATGAAATCGCGGGCCAGGGTGTCCCACTTGCTCAGGAACGGATTCACCAGCCTGCGGTACGCACCCGCGTCGCGCGGCCCGAAGGAGGCGGCCGTCTCGGCGACCGACCGGGCCAGCACGGCCGCCGTGCCGTCGGCGAAGGGGTGGGCCATGGGCAGCTCGGCGTGCAGCCACTCCAGGCCGTAGCGGTCGAGCGGCATGGTCCGGAACACGGGCGAGTTGATACCGAGGGGGTGTGCGGCGGAGCACGGGTCGTGCCGGAAGCCGGGGAGGGTCAGCTCCTCGGTGCGGGCTCCTCCGCCGACCGTGTCACGTGCCTCGAACACGGCCACGGAGAAGCCGCGACGGGCCAGCTCCACGGCAGCGGTCAGTCCGTTCGGCCCCGCACCCACCACGACCGCATCGAGCATCGACGGCACCTTCGGACTCCTTCGTCAGCCGATGGCCATTGAGGGTCAGGATATGCCGGGCCACTGACAGCCTCGGGGCACGGGTAAAGTCCGCCGGGTGACGCGCCGCTTTCTCATCCACGTGCCCGAGGACGATGTCCGGCACTGGTTCGAGGTAGGGGCCACGGGCCGGGTGGTGCGGCAGATCTCGTTCCGGGGGCACGCCTCGCTGCCGGTGGTCGCCGTCGAGGCCGCCGAGCTCGCCATGGCCCGGCGGACGTGCGGGGACTGGGGCGTTCGGCTGTACGAGGTCGTGTACGGGGTGCCGGCGGCAGAACCGGTCGTGGAGCCGCCGGACGCACGGCCGGTGGACCGTCGGGAGTTCGACCTCGCGTGGGGCCGCGCCCGGTCCCACCGCCAGTGCGAGGTACGGCACGACAGCGGTCCCCTGCCCGTCGGCACGCGCCTGACCGGCACCTTCACCAGGTCACCCTGGGGGCCCGGGGTGACGGGTGTGTTCGTCGACGTGGGTCTGCCCGCCCTGGGCTTCGTGGACGCCGCGGTGCTCCTGAGAGCGCGGTGCCAGTGGCCCGAGGACGGCACACGTGCGGGGTTCGAGGTGGTCGACCTGCGTGTCGGCGGCCGCTCCCACCCGCAGATCAGGCTCCGCCCGACAGCAATTCCACCACCCGCCGAGCCGTGGCCGCGTCCCGGGCCGTCGTGAACGGCAGATCGTTGCCGCCCGTGATGCGGAACGGTTCGCCCGTGCGGGTCAGGTGGGCGCCGCCCGCCTCCTCGACCAGCAGGATGCCCGCCGCGTGGTCCCAGGCCGCCTCCCAGCTGAACGCGGTCGCGTCCAACTCGCCCCGGGCGACGGCGAGATACTCCAGCCCCGCCGAACCGCAGGCACGGGGCCGCACGCCCTCGGTCCACAGGCCCAGCAACGCCTGCTTCTGCTCGTCGGTCGTGTAGTCCGGGTGGGACGTGGCCACCCGCAGGTCGCGGCCGGGATCCGGCGTGCCGGCGTGCAGTCGCCCGCCGTCGAGGAAGGCGCCCTTGCCCCTGACCGCCGTGGCCAGTTGATCGCGGGCCGGGGCGTAGGTCCAGGAGGCGAGCAGGACTCCGTGCCGGGCGAGCGCGACCAGGGTGCAGAAGCCGTCGTCCCCGTGCACGAACTGGCGGGTGCCGTCGACGGGGTCGACGATCCAGACCGGGGCGTCGCCGCGTATCGCGTCGTACGACGCGGGGTTCGCGTGCACCGCCTCCTCGCCGACCACGACCGAGCCGGGCAGGAGCGCGCCGAGTGTCTCGGTGAGGTACTGCTCGGCGAGCCGGTCGGCGTCGGTCACCAGGTCGTGCGGTCCGTTCTTCTGGTCGACCTCGTGTGCGGCGAGCTGCCGGAAGCGGGGCATGATCTCGGTCGCGGCCGCCTTGCGGACCGCTTCTTCCACGTCTGCCGCGTGCTGTGCGAGAAACTCGTCGATGGTTTCGTTGTTTACGATCACCCCTCCATAAGAGCACGTCCCACTGACAACCCCCGCCCGCCGGATGGACACAGGATGGCATCGACGTGAACTCGTGGTGCCGGTATCGGCAGGTCAGAGGCCTGTTCTCGGCCGGTTCACCGGCGCGGGCACGTCCTCAGCGGCCGACCGCGTACCCCTGCATCCCCCGTGGATTCGCCGCCGCCGACAGGACGCCGGTCTCCGGGTCCCTCGCCACGGCGCACAGCCGGCCCTCCGACCAGTCCTCACCGACGGTCACCTCGTGACCACGCCGCCGTAGCTCCTCCACCACTTCGGCGTTCATCCGGGACTCGACCGTGACGCTCCCGGGGCGCATCCCGCGCGGATGGAAGGAGCCCGGGAAGCTGTCGTTGTGCCAGTTCGGGGCGTCGATCGCACCCTGGAGGTCGAGGCCGCCGCGGACCGGGGCGCGCAGGGCGACCGCGAGGAGGAAGTGCAGCTGCCACTGGTCCTGCTGGTCCCCACCGGGCGTGCCGTAGGCCATGACGGGCACGCCGTCGCGCAGGGCGATGGAGGGTGTGAGGGTGGTGCGGGGCCGACGGCCGGGGGCCAGCGAGTTCGGCAGTCCCTCCTCCAGCCAGGTCATCTGCAGCCGGGTGCCGAGCGGGAAGCCCAGTTCGGGCACGACGGGGTTGGACTGGAGCCAGCCGCCGCTGGGCGTGGCCGCGATCATGTTGCCCCAGCGGTCGACGACGTCGATGTGGCAGGTGTCGCCCCGGGTGCCGCCGTCGGCGGAGACCTCGGGCTCGCCCGGCACCGGGGAGGCCGGCCGCTTGGCGACGGTCGGTTCCCCGCCCCCCAGCGCGGCGAGGCCGGGCCCCACGGCGGCCGCCACGCGCGCATGCGCGCACAGTCGCGGGGCGAGGCCGCCCGGACTGCCGGGCCGCAGCTCGTGGGAGGCCTTCTCGCCGACCAGCTCCCGCCGGCCCGCGTTGTACCGGTCGGACAGCAGCTCGGCCAGCGGTACGTCGGCCGCGTCGCCGTACCAGGCCTCCCGGTCGGCCATGGCCAGCTTGCAGCCCTCGATCAGCAGATGGACGTAGTCGGCGGACCCGTACCGGGGCAGCTCGGGCGGGAGCAGCGCGAGTTGCTGGAGGAGGACCGGGCCCTGGCTCCAGGGGCCGGCCTTGCACACGGTCCAGCCGTTCCAGTCGTACGTCGCCGGCGCCTCGTAGGTCGCGGACCAGCCGGCGAGGTCGGCGGCCGTGAGCGTGCCGGAGTGCCGTTCGCCGCTGGTGTCCATCGTGGGGCGCCCGGCCTGCCGTACGAGGGCCTCGGCGATGAAGCCGCTCCGCCACACCTCCCGCGCCGCCTCGATCTGCGCGACCCGGTCCCCGGCGCCGGAGGCCTCGTCGAGCAGGCGCTTCCAGGTGGCGGCGAGGGCGGGATTACGGAACAGCTCCCCGGGCCGGGGCGCCTTCCCGTCCCGCAGGTACACCTCGGCCGACGACGTCCACTCCGCCTCGAACAGCTCGCGCACGGTCTCGACGGTCTCGCCGACCCGCTCCACGGGCGCGTGCCCGTGTTCGGCGTAGCCGATGGCGTACTTGAGCACGTCGGCGAGCGTCCTGGTGCCGTGGTCCCGCAGCAGAAGCATCCAGGCGTCGAACGCGCCGGGCACGGCGGCGGCGAGCGGTCCGGTCCCGGGTACGAGGTCCAGCCCGAGCCCCCGGTAGTGCGCGACGGTCGCACCGGCGGGCGCCACGCCCTGCCCGCAGACCACCCGTACCTCGCCGCCCGCGGGGGCGATCAGGATCGGCACCTCACCGGCCGGGCCGTTGAGATGCGGCTCGACGACATGCAGCACGAACGCGCCCGCCACGGCGGCGTCGTACGCGTTGCCCCCACCCTCCAGCACGGCCATCGCCGACTGCGAGGCGAGCCAGTGGGTGGAGGACGCCATGCCGAACGTGCCTTGGAGCGTGGGGCGGGTCGTGAACATCGGGTCTGACACCTCGCTGTCGCGCGGATCGGTCCATCCGATCTTCAGGGACTACCCGTTCAGGGTTCAACCTTGCGGCCGGGGCCGGTTCGGTGTGGGTGGTGAGGGGCCCGTGAGCGGTCCTCCGATTCATCGTGCGCGCCTCGGCGGAGTGAAGGTGTAGAGGTCGAGCACGTCGGGGCAGGGAGCGACGCCGGGGCCGCCGGCCCGGACCCAGGTGACGATGTCCTCGGTGGCTTCCGGGTCGTTGACGAGGCCGAGCCAGACGGGGCGGCCGCCCGCGGCGCGGCCCGCGGCGGAGGGCTGGACGACGATCACATTGGCGTGTTCGCACACGCCGAGGCACTCGGAGACGCGCACCGGGGCGTTCTCGGCGAGTCGCGCGGTCTGCCGCGCGTGATCGACGCCGGGCACCTTCGGGGTCCCGCAGCAGCAGTCCCTGCACACCACGATCCGGCTGGGCACCGGTTGTTCCGGGGGTGTCCGCATGTCAGCACCGCCCCACGGGGCCGGCCGGCCGCAGGAAGCGGATCACCGGGCGGCCTGGGTCGTCGGTGACCCCGGCGCGGCAGAGGGTGTGCCAGGACCGGGCGGCCCGGTCGGTGAGTCCGGTGCGGGTGAGGGCCGCGGTGACGGCCTCGTCGTCGGCCGCGGTGGGTGGCGTCCAGGCACGGCGGTGCAGGAGGCGGCCGAGGGCGACGGCGTCGCGGACGGTCAGTTCGGTCCGGGTGTGGGCGTGCTGCTCGACGGTGGCGACACGGCGAGCCGTGGCGCGGCGGCCGACCTCGGGCAGCGGGCGCCCGTCCAGGGTGACGACCCCGGCGGTGGGGGCGAGGACCCCGGCGAGGAGTCTCAACAGCGTCGACTTGCCGGAGCCGTTGGGGCCGAGCAGGCCGACGGTCTTGACGGGGTAGCCCGCGGCGGCGGACTTCCCGGAGTCCTCGGTACTGCCGCTTCCCGAGCCACCGCACGCGGTCGGCAGGAGGGCGGGCGCGAGCAGCAGGGCAGCGGGACGGAGGGCAGAACGGTACACAGGCGTGCCTCGGTTGTCGGGGCTCGTACGCGGAGCCTGGCCTACGGACGTCCTCCTCGCGCGGGCGGGGAGGTGCCAGCAGGTCTTCGGACTCGGGTTCGTCCCGACGGGGCGCCTTCCCGGTCTCCCAGTGGCGTGCGTCTGTGCCCCGCCGGTCCCCCTCACCGCTGCGCGTCAGCTCCGGATTCGCACCGGATTCCCTGGCCTCGGGTGTGGCTCGACTGGCCCTCGGAGGCTATCAAGCCCGGCTTGTGGCCGGGTCGTTCGAGCGGGCACCCGGAGGGCCCGACAGGGCGCGGAGACCCAGGTCACAATCTGGAAGAGGGCAAGGTCACAGCCGTGCCCTCTGCTGCTCCTTTGATGATCTGACCTAGCATCCGAGCATGACGGTCCTGCCTGACGACGGGCTCTCGCTGGCCGCCGAGTTCCCTGACGCAACCCATGAGCAATGGCAACGCCTGGTGGAAGGCGTGCTGCGCAAGTCGGGCAAGGACGTCTCGGGCCCGGCTGCGGAAGACGCCCTGTCCACTGCGCTGGAGGACGGGCTGCGCACCCGCCCCCTGTACACCTCGCGCGATGCCGCGTCCGACTCCGGTCTGCCCGGATTCGCCCCCTTCGTCCGCGGCGGTCGCGCCGAGGGCAACACGGTGGGCGGCTGGGATCTGCGGCAGCGGCACACGGCGCTGACGGACGGCCTGGTGCTCGCCGACCTGGAGAACGGCGTCACCTCGCTCTGGCTGGTCCTCGGCGAGGGCGGCATCCCGGTGTCGTCGCTCGGCCGCGCCCTGGAGGGCGTCTACCTCGACCTGGCCCCTGTCGTCCTCGACGCCGGCGCCGACGTGGAGCCCGCCGCGCGGGAGCTGCTGCGGCAGTACGAGGCGCGGGGCGTCGCCAAGGAGGCGGCGCGCGGCAACCTCGGCGCCGACCCGCTCGGCCACGAGGCCCGTACGGGCACGTCCTCGGAGTGCGCGCCGGTCGCCTCCCTGGCGCGGCTGTGCGCCGAGGAGTACCCGGGACTGCGGGCGCTGGCCGTGGACGCGCTGCCGTACCACGAGGCCGGCGGCTCGGCCGCCCAGGAGCTGGGCTCCTCGCTGGCGACCGGCGTCGCGTATCTGCGTGAGCTCACCGAGGCGGGGCTGACCGCCGAACAGGCGTGTGCGCAGCTGGAGTTCCGGTACGCGGCCACCGCCGACCAGTTCCTGACGATCGCCAAGCTGCGCGCCGCGCGCCGGCTGTGGGCACGGGTGACCGAGGTCTGCGGGGCGCCCAGCGCTCAGGTGCAGCATGCCGTCACCTCGCCGGTGATGATGACGCGCCGGGACCCCTGGGTGAACATGCTGCGCACGACGGTGGCCACGCTGGCCGCCGGGGTCGGCGGCGCCGACGCCGTGACCGTGCTGCCCTTCGATCACGCGCTCGGCCTGCCGGACGCCTTCGCCCGGCGCATCGCGCGCAACACCTCGACCATCCTCATCGAGGAGTCGCACCTCGCCCGGGTGATCGACCCGGCGGGCGGTTCCTGGTACGTGGAGGCCCTCACCGACGAACTGGCCCGGGCGGGCTGGGAGTTCTTCCAGCGGATCGAGCAGGCGGGCGGCCAGGCGGCCGCGTTGCGCTCCGGGCAGCTGGGCCAGGACCTGGCGCAGACGTGGGAGGCCCGCACGGGCAAACTCGCCAAGCGGCGCGAACCCATCACCGGCGTCAGCGAGTTCCCGAACCTGACCGAGCCGCCCGTGGAGCGTGCGCCCGCGCCCGCGCCCCGGTCCGGGGGCCTCCCCCGGGTCCGCCGCGACGAGGCCTACGAGGCCCTGCGCGCCCGCTCCGACGCCCACCTGGTCGCCACCGGCGCCCGGCCCCGGATCTTCCTGGCCGCGCTCGGCCCGGCCGCCGCCCACACGGCGCGCCTCACCTTCGCCTCGAACCTCTTCCAGGCGGGCGGCGTCGAGCCGGTCACCGAGGGCACCTTCGAGGAGAGCGGTGCCACGGAGGTGTGCCTGTGCTCCAGTGACGCCCTCTACGAGGAGCAGGCCGCGACCGTGGCCGCCGAGTTCAGGTCGGCGGGCGCCACGCACGTGTTCCTCGCGGGCCGCCCCGGGCAGTACACCGATGTCGACAGTTACGTCTTCGCGGGCTGTGACGCCGTCGCCGTGCTGTCCGCCACCCTCGACCGCATGGGAGTGTCCTGATGGGAATCCCCGACTTCTCCGGGATCGAGCTGGGCACCCCGGCCGCCGGCGGCGGCGCCGACGAGTGGCGCACGGCCGTCAAGCAGGCCACGGGCGGGGACGAGCCCCTGTGGGAGACCCCGGAAGGCATCGCGGTCAAGCCGCTCTACACCGGCCGTGACCTGGAGGGCCTGGACTTCCTGGGCACCTACCCGGGCATGGCGCCGTATCTGCGCGGCCCGTACCCGTCGATGTACGTCAACCAGCCCTGGACGATCCGCCAGTACGCGGGCTTCTCCACCGCCGAGGAGTCCAACGCGTTCTACCGCCGCAACCTGGCCGCCGGTCAGAAGGGCCTGTCGGTCGCCTTCGACCTGCCGACCCACCGCGGCTACGACAGCGACCACCCGCGCGTGACGGGTGACGTCGGCATGGCGGGCGTGGCGATCGACTCGATCTACGACATGCGGCAGCTGTTCGACGGGATCCCACTCGACAAGATGACCGTGTCGATGACGATGAACGGCGCCGTGCTGCCGGTGCTCGCGCTCTACATCGTCGCCGCGGAGGAACAGGGCGTAGCGCCCGAGAAGCTGGCCGGGACCATTCAGAACGACATTCTGAAGGAGTTCATGGTCCGCAACACCTACATCTATCCGCCGAAGCCGTCGATGCGGATCATCTCCGACATCTTCGCCTTCACCTCACAGCGGATGCCGCGCTACAACTCCATCTCCATCTCCGGCTACCACATCCAGGAAGCCGGTGCGACGGCCGACCTGGAGCTGGCGTACACGCTCGCGGACGGAGTGGAGTACATCCGCGCGGGCCGTGAGGCCGGCCTGGACGTGGACGCGTTCGCGCCCCGGCTGTCGTTCTTCTGGGCGATCGGCATGAACTTCTTCATGGAGGTCGCCAAGCTGCGGGCGGCGCGGCTGCTGTGGGCGAAGCTGGTGAAGCAGTTCGACCCGCAGAACTCCAAGTCGCTGTCGCTGCGCACCCATTCGCAGACCTCGGGCTGGTCGCTGACCGCCCAGGACGTGTTCAACAACGTCACACGTACGTGTGTCGAGGCGATGGCAGCGACGCAGGGCCACACCCAGTCGCTGCACACAAACGCCCTCGACGAGGCGCTCGCGCTGCCGACCGACTTCTCCGCACGCATCGCCCGCAACACGCAGCTGATGATCCAGCAGGAGTCGGGGACGACCCGGGTCATCGATCCGTGGGGCGGCAGCGCCTATGTGGAGAAGCTGACGTACGACCTCGCCCGCCGCGCCTGGCAGCACATCCAGGAGGTCGAGGCGGCGGGCGGCATGGCCAAGGCGATCGACGCCGGCATCCCCAAGCTGCGCATCGAGGAGGCCGCGGCCCGCACCCAGGCCCGGATCGACTCCGGACGCCAGCCCGTCATCGGCGTCAACAAGTACCGCGTCGACAGCGACGAGCAGATCGACGTGCTCAAGGTCGACAACTCCTCCGTGCGCGCCCAGCAGATCGAGAAGCTGCGGCGGCTGCGGGCGGAGCGCGACGAGCAGGTCTGCCAGGACGCGCTGGACGCGCTCACCCGGGCCGCGGGCGGCGAGGGCAACCTGCTGGAGCTGGCGGTGAACGCGGCCCGCGCGAAGGCCACCGTCGGGGAGATCTCGGACGCCCTGGAGAAGGTGTACGGCCGGCACGCGAGCCAGATCCGTACCATCACCGGCGTGTACCGCAACGAAGCCGGGGAGTCGCCGTCCGTGGACCGCACCCGCACCCTCGTGTCCGACTTCGAGGAGGCCGAGGGCCGCCGCCCGCGCATCCTGGTCGCCAAGATGGGCCAGGACGGCCACGACCGCGGCCAGAAAGTGATCGCCACCGCGTTCGCCGACCTCGGCTTCGACGTGGACGTCGGCCCGCTGTTCCAGACGCCGGCCGAGGTGGCCCGCCAGGCCGTCGAGGCGGACGTGCACATCGTCGGGGTGTCGTCCCTGGCCGCCGGTCACCTCACCCTCGTACCGGCGCTCAAGGAGGCGCTGGCCGAGGAGGGCCGCGAGGACATCATGATCGTGGTCGGCGGCGTGATCCCGCCGCAGGACGTGCCCACGCTCCTGGAGATGGGCGCGGCCGCCGTCTTCCCGCCCGGGACGGTGATCCCGGACGCCGCGTACGACCTCGTAAGGCGGCTGGGGGCCGACCTCGGGCACGAGCTGTGATCGATCTCGACACATATGTGAAGGGTGTCCTCGACGGGAAGCGGGCCATCGTCGCGCGCGCCATCACGCTCGTCGAGTCCACCCGGCCCGGGCACCGGGTGCTGGCCCAGCAGTTGCTGACCGAGCTGCTGCCGCACAGCGGGAAGGCCCGGCGGATCGGGGTCAGCGGGGTGCCGGGGGTCGGGAAGTCGACGTTCATCGACGCGTTCGGCACGATGCTCACCGCGCTCGGCCACCGGGTCGCGGTGCTGGCCGTCGACCCGTCGTCCAGTCGTACGGGCGGTTCGATCCTGGGCGACAAGACGCGGATGGAGCGTCTGTCGGTCGACCCGGCCGCCTTCATCCGCCCTTCCCCCACCGCGGGCACGCTCGGCGGGGTCGCCAAGGCCACCCGCGAGTCGATCGTGGTGATGGAGGCCGCGGGCTACGACGTGGTGCTGGTGGAGACGGTCGGTGTCGGCCAGTCCGAGACCGCGGTCGCGAACATGGTCGACTCCTTCCTGCTGCTCACGCTGGCCCGCACGGGCGACCAGTTGCAGGGCATCAAGAAGGGCGTCCTGGAACTGGCCGACGTGCTCGCCGTCAACAAGGCGGACGGCCCGCATGAGCGCGACGCCCGGGCCGCCGCGCGCGAACTGGCGGGCGCGCTCAGGCTGATGCACGGCAGGGACGCCGCCTGGACACCGCCCGTCCTGCATTGCAGCGGACGCGAGTCGATCGGCCTGGACGGCGTGTGGGACCGCCTCGAACAGCACCGGACCCTGCTCGACTCCACCGGCCGTCTCGCCGCCAAGCGCCGGGACCAGCAGGTCGACTGGACGTGGACCATGGTCCGCGACGAGCTCCTCGGCCGCCTGCACTCGGACCCGGCGGTACGGGCGCTCGCGCCGGCGCTGGAACAGCAGGTCAGGAACGGCGAGTTGACGGCGACGCTGGCCGCCGAGGGGATCCTCGCGGCATTCGAGGCCAAGTCCTCAAGTCGCCCGCCGAGCCCGGACGGTCAGCACGCCGACGCGTCGGAACCTCGCGGCGCCACCAGCCCCGACTCGTAGGCGAACACGACGAGTTGGGCGCGGTCCCGCGCCCCGAGCTTCGTCATCGCCCTGCTGATGTGGGTCTTCGCCGTGAACGGGCTGATCACCATGTGCGCGGCGATCTCCTCGTTGGTGAGCCCGCGTGCCGCCAGCGCCGTCACCTCACGCTCGCGCCGGGTCAGGCACTCCAGGCCGGGCGCTGTGGCCCGGTCGGGAGGACGCGAGACGAACTCACCGATCAGGGTGCGGGTCACCGACGGTGACAGCAGCGCCTCCCCTCCCGCCACCACCTCTATCGCCTGAAGCAGGTCGGCGGGTTCGGTGTCCTTCAGCAGGAACCCGCTCGCACCGGCCCGCAGCGCCTCGAAGACGTACTCGTCGTGGCCGTAGTTGGTGAGGATCACGACTCGGACCCCCGACAGGGCCGGGTCGGCGGCGATGTGGCGGGTCGCCTCGATGCCCGTCATCACCGGCATCTGTACGTCGATCAGCGCGATGTCGGGCACCTGCGCGCGGATCAGCGCCAGACCCTGCTCGCCGTCCGCCGCCTCGCCGACCACCTCGATGCCGTCCTCGGCGTCCAGCAGGGCCCGGAAACCGGCCCGCATCAGCGCCTGGTCGTCGACGAGCACGACCCTGATCACGCCGTCCGTCATGCCGCCTCCCCCACGGGCAGCCGTGCCCGCACCGCGAACCCGCCGCCCTCGCGCGGGGCGGCGTCCAGCGTGCCGCCCAGGGCCGTGACGCGTTCGCGCATGCCGGTCAGGCCGATGCCGGGGGTGGGCGGACGGGACGGGTCGGCGGCGCCGTCGTCCTCGACACTTATCGTCAAGTCACCCTTTTCATAAGCGAGTTGCACGCTCACCTTCGCGGGTCCCGCGTGCCGGGCGGCGTTCGTCAGTGCCTCCTGGACGATGCGGTACATGGCCCGGTCGACCGTCGCCGGCAGCGGGCGCTCCTCCCCCGTCACCCTCAGGTCGACCGCGAGCCCCGCCGCCCGCGCCCGCTCCACGAGCAGCGCCGGGGTGCCGGTCGACTCGTCGGTGCGCAGCACTTCCAGCGTGGCGCGCAGCTCGCGCATGGCCTCGCCGCTCGCCTCCTGGATGGCGAGCAGCGCGGGCGGCACCTCCTCGCGGCGCTTGCGGGCGAGGTGCACGGCGACGCCCGCCTGGAGCTTGACGATCGAGATGCTGTGCGTGAGGGAGTCGTGCAACTCCCTCGCGATCCGCAGGCGCTCCTCGCCCGCCCTGCGCAACGCCGCCTCTTCTCTGGTGCGTTCGGCCTCCAGGGCGCGCTGTTCCGTCTGGCGCAGATATGCCTGCCAGTTGCGGTCGGCGAGGCCCGTCACCACCGCGCACAGGAACCAGCCGGCCAGCAGCAGCGCTTCCTGAGCGATGTCCGAGCTCGCCGAACCTGCCGCCACATAGCCGCCGAGGAACAGCGCGGCGGTCGCCGCCGCCGTCCCCCGGTGTCCGGTCCGCGACGCCGTGTGCACCGCGCCCACGACGGGGATGGCCAGGGTGGCGGCGGGCCCGGCATGGAGCACTTCGGCGAGCAGAGCGGCGGTGGTGACGGCGAGGACCACGCGCGGGGCGACGCGGTGTGCGGCAATGGCCAGCGAACCGACCGCGATCAGCGCGCAGTCGAGGAGCCCGGCACGGTCGTCCGCCACGGCGGCGAGCAACACGATCACGCCGACCACGACCCCGACGGCCGCGTCGACGAACCGCTCGCGTGTGACCCTGTGCCCGCTCATGCCCGCACACTAGACGGCGCCACCGACAGCGACGTCACCCCTGTGGACGGCTCTGCGACTACTCCCCACGCAGTAGTGCCCGGCACCGGCCCGCCCCGCCGTCGCAGCGCCGACTGCCACCGCCGGTACGACGACCCGGCCGACCCCGGCGGCGCAGGCTACTGCCCATGCCCACACCCTTCCGTTACACCGAGCCCCTCCCGCCCAAGTCGGCCACCGGCACCGTCGCCGAGGTGTACGCGCAGATCGCCCTCGACTTCGGCATCGCCGAACCCGTCACCTTCGTGGTCCTGTCCTCCGCGCCCGAACTTCTCGCGCCCGCCTGGGCGTTGATGCGCGAGTCCCTGATCGCGGGGGCCGGCAGCCGCACCGGCAAGGAACTGGCGGCCCTCGGGGTGTCGCTCGCCAACAAGTGCCCGTTCTGCGTGGACGCGCACACCGTGCTCCTGCACGCCACCGGAGACCACGCGCTGGCCGAGCGGCTGGCCCGCGGGGAGCAACCGGAGAACGAGGAGCACGCACGCGTGCTGGCCTGGGGGCGGCACACGCGCGTGCCCGGCGCCGACCTCACGCCGTACCCCTTCCCCCGCGAGCACGCCCCGGCCTACCTCGGCACCGCGCTCACCTTCCACTTCATCAACCGCATCGCGTCGGCCCTGCTGACCGAGAACCTGCTCCCGGCCGGAGCCCAGCGGTTCCGGGCGGTACGCAGCCTCGCGGGCCGCACCCTCGCCCGGACCGTACGCCGCCCGGCCCGGCCCGGCGTGTCCCTGCCCCTGCTCGACCCGATCGACCCCGGCGAGGCCCCCGCGTGGGCGGCCGGTACGCCCGTCGGTCTCGCGTACGCGGCGCTGCTCAGGGCGGCCATGTCGGGCGCCGGCCTCCTCGACGCCGACGACCACGACCTCGTGGAGGCGACCCTGCAGGACTGGGACGGCTCCCATCCGCCGCTCACCCTGGACGGGTTCCCGGACCGCAGGGAGCGACCGGGGGCGCGGCTGGCGCTGCTTGCCGCTCTCGCGCCGTACCGCATCACGGAGGAGGACGTGCAGGCATGGCGCCGGCCGGAGCACACCGATCACTGCCTGGTGCACCTCGTCGCGTACGGCGCCTTCACGGCCGTGGACCGCATCGAAAGCTCACTTTCCACGCAAATCGGCCGGGAAGCCAAGCAAGTGGCCCAGGGCACCCCGTAATTGCGGCCGGCCGGCGACCCGGCGGTAACCACGTCAGCACGGAGCGAGTTGGGCCTTCCGCCTCACAGGGAGTCATGTGACACTGGCGTCCCGTCCGCAGTGCGGACTCCCTCCGCACCGTCCCCCACGAAATGTGCGCCGTGCGTTCTCTTCCCTTGCCGCTCGCCCTCACCGCGCGCCTGTCGCCCGTCGTCGTGCTCGCCGCGGCGGGCTGGGCGCTGTCGTCCGGACCCGCGACACCGGCCGCCGAAGACACAGCGACGCAGAAGAGCAGGGACGAGTCGCCCTCGGCCCCCGCGACGGCCGCCGTGCCGAAGACGTACGCCGCCGCGCCCGCACCCTGCGACAGTCTGGGCTCGAAGTCGGTCAAGGAGCTCGTCCCGGGCGCCAAGCCGGCCGGCAAGGAGATCCCCTCGACCGACGCGAAGGTGCGCCGCACCTGCTCGTGGAACGCGCTCCAGGGCTTCGATTACCGGTGGCTGGACGTGTCCTACGAGGTCACGGAGTCCGACGAGGCGGCGGAGAAGTCCTACAAGGAGCGCGTCGCGGACAAGAGCGGCGGCGGCGAGGTCCCCGGTGTGGGCGACGCGGGGTACTCCGTCGTGAACCTCACCACCGAGGACAAGCAGCAGACCCGCGAGGGTGTGGTGCTGGTCCGCGCGGCCAACGCGCTCGTCTCCATCACCTACAGCGGCAGCGACTTCGAGTCGAACGAGGCACCGGCCACGGCCGAGATCAACAAGGGCGCGATCAAGGCAGCCAAGGAGGCGGTGGCCGCCTTGGAGGACGGTCAGAAGGGCTGACCGTCCTCCTCGGATCAGGCCTCGACGCGTTCCTTGTGGCCGGCCATCAGCACCACGTACAGCACCAGCGAGGCGCCCAGGCCCACCGCCCAGCCGTAGTCGGCCAGCGGCTTGAGGAACGGGATCAGTCCGTCGGCCGGGAACGGTCCGGTCTTCGATCCGTCGGCGCCGACGCCCGAGTACGAGCCGCCGACCGCCAGGACACCACCCACCAGGAACGCCAGGATCGCGCGCCAGTTCCAGCCGGACGTGTACCAGTAGCGCCCGCCGGGCGTGTACAGGTCCGCGAGGTGCAGGACCGTACGGCGGACGATCCAGTAGTCGGCGATCAGGATGCCCGCGACCGTGCCCAGCAGGCCGCCGACCACGCCGAGCCAGGTGAAGATGTAGAACTCCGGCGTGGAGATCAGCTTCCACGGGAAGATCAGGATGCCGACGACACCGGTGATCAGCGCGCCGGTACGGAAGTTGATGAGCTTCGGCGCCAGGTTCGCCAGGTCGTACGCCGGGGAGACGACGTTCGCCGCGATGTTCACGGAGATGGTGGCGACGAGGACGACGATCAGCGCGAAGAGCAGGCCGAACGCGTTGTCGGCCTTGGCGGCGAGGGTGACCGGGTCCCAGATCGCCTCGCCGTAGACGACCTCGGAGCCGGAAGTGACGAGCACGGCGAGGATCGCGAACAGGGTCATGGTGGTGGGCAGGCCCAGCGACTGCCCCCAGGTCTGTGCCTTCTGGCTCGCGCCGAAGCGGGTGAAGTCAGGGATGTTGAGGGACAGGGTGGCCCAGAAACCGATCATCCCCATCAGGGACGGGAAGAAGACCGGCCAGAAGTCGGGGCCCCAGCCCAGCTTCGACGGCTGGTCGAGCAGCGCGCCGAACCCGTCCGCCTTGACCGCGATCCAGACCAGCAGCACGAGCGCGCCGACGATCACGAAGGGCGCGGCCCAGTTCTCGAAGTGCCGCAGGAAGTCCATGCCGCGGTAGATGATCGCGATCTGCAGCGCCCAGAAGAGGATGAAGCACAGCCACAGGGGCCATGGGTTGCCCGCGATCTTCCCGGCGTTCTCCCATCCGCCGCCGGTGAGCTTGGAGCCCAGCGCGAAGATGCCGCTGCCGCCGATCCAGGTCTGGATGCCGAACCAGCCGCAGGCCACGGCCGCCCGGATCAACGCCGGGATGTTGGCGCCCCGCAGCCCGAAGGAGGCCCGCGCCAGCACCGGGAAGGGTATGCCGTACTTGGGCCCGGCGTGCCCGGTGGCCAGCATCGGCAGCAGCACGATGACGTTGGCCAGGGCGATGGTGAAGACGGCCTGCTTCCAGTCCATGCCGAGGGCGACGAGGCCGGAGGCCAGCGTCCAGCTGGGGATGCAGTGGGCCATGGAGATCCACAGGGCCGCGAAGTTGTACGTCGTCCACTTGCGCTCGGCGACCGGGACGGGACGCAGGTCCTCGTTGGCGAAGGGGCTGTTGGCGGGGAATGCCTCGGGGGCGAGCTCGATCCGTCCGCCGGCGTCGGCGGACTGCGATATCGGGGACCCCGTGGGGACTGTTTCGGTCATGGGCAGGCCAATCGATCAGAACGGGAGGGGAAAGGCCGTGCGGGCGGGCCTTGGGCCCCTCCCCGGGGCGGCGGGGAGGCCTGGGCCGCGGGGAGGGTGACAAGGGTGGGGGGTGGGGTGGAGCGATGGTGCCGCGAACTCGCGGGCGCATAGCAGGAGTTGAGCACCGGGGTTGAGAACCAGGGGTTGGGAACTAGGGGTTGAGCGCGGGGATGACCGACGCACCGTACGCGTCGATCACGGCTTCCTGCGCGTCGTGCATGTCGTAGACGGCGAACTGGTCGACGCCCAGCTCACGCAGTGCGTTCAGCTTCTCGATGTGCTTCTCGACCGGGCCGATGACACAGAACCGGTCGACGATCTCGTCGGGCACGAACGCGGTGTCGGGGTTGTCGGCGCGTCCGTGGTGGGAGTAGTCGTACCCCTCCCGGGCCTTGATGTACTCGGTGAGTTCATCGGGCACGGCGGCGGAGTGCTCTCCGTACTTGGACACCAGGTCGGCCACGTGGTTGCCGACCATCCCGCCGAACCAGCGGCACTGCTCGCGGGCGTGGGCGAGCTTCTCGGGAGAGTCGTCCTCCGTGACGTACGCCGGGGCGGCCACGCAGATCTTCACCTCGGACGGGTCACGGCCGGCCTCGACCGCGGCCTGCTTCACCGCCTTGACCATGTACTCGGTCAGATAGAGGTCGGAGAGCTGCAGGATGAACCCGTCGGCCTCCTCGCCGGTCATCTTCAGGGCCTTCGGGCCGTACGCCGCCATCCAGACGGGCAGTCGGGCGCCGGGCTTGATCCACGGGAACCTGACGACCGTGCCGCCGCCGAGGTCGGCCTCCTGGCCGCTGCCGAGCGCGCGGATGACCTTCATGGCCTCGCTGATGCGGGCCAGGGTGTTCGGCTTGCGGCCGGCGACGCGCATGGCCGAGTCGCCGCGGCCGATGCCGCAGACCGTGCGGTTGCCGAACATGTCGTTGAGGGTGGCGAACGTGGAGGCGGTGACCTCCCAGGTGCGGGTGCCCGGGTTGGTCACCATCGGGCCGACCGTCAGCTTCTGGGTGTTCGCCAGGATCTGGCTGTAGATGACGAACGGCTCCTGCCACAGCACGGCCGAGTCGAAGGTCCAGCCGTAGCTGAAGCCGCTGCGCTCGGCGCGTTTCATCAGGCTGACGACCCGCGAGGCCGGCGGGTCGGTCTGCAGGACGAGTCCGAAGTCCATGTGCTCCGCTCCTAGTTGAGGTACTGACAGGTGGAGCGGGGGGTGTAGACGCCGTGCCCGGCGCGCCCGGTGTACTCCCGCTCGGTGATGACGAGTTCGCCGCGTGAGAGGACCGTCTCGACCCGGCCGACGGTCTGCTTGCCCTCGTACGCCGAGTAGTCGACGTTCATGTGGTGGGTGACGGCGGACATGACCTGCTCGGCCTGCGGGTCGTAGATCACGACGTCGGCGTCCGCACCCGGCGCGATGGTGCCCTTCTTCGGGTACATGCCGAACATCCGGGCCGGGGTCGCGCAGGCGATCTCGATCCAGCGGCGGCGCGAGATGTGACCGTCGACGACGGCCTGGTGGAGCAGGTCCATCCGGTTCTCGACGCCCGGCAGCCCGTTGGGGATCTTGGAGAAGTCGCCCCGGCCCAGCTCCTTCTGGCCGACGAAGCAGAAGGGGCAGTGGTCGGTGGAGACGACCTGGAGGTCGTTCGTCCGCAGCCCCTTCCACAGCTGGGCCTGGTGCTCCTTGGGCCGAAGCGGCGTCGAGCACACGTACTTCGAACCCTCGAAGTTGGGCTCGGCGAGGTTGTCGGTGGACAGGAACAGGTACTGCGGGCAGGTCTCCCCGAAGACGTTGAGCCCCTCGTCGCGCGCCCGTGTCAGCTCGGCCACCGCCTCCGTGGCCGAGACGTGCACGACGTACAGGGGAGCACCGGCGACCTGGGCGAGCCTGATGGCCCGGTGGGTCGCCTCGGCTTCGAGAAGCGCCTTGCGGACCTCGCCGTGATAGCGGGGATCGGTCTCGCCCCTGGCCAGCGCCTGCTCGACCAGCACGTCGATCGCGATGCCGTTCTCGGCGTGCATCATGATCAGCCCGCCGTTCTCGGCGGAGCGCTGCATGGCGCGCAGGATCTGGCCGTCGTCGGAGTAGAAGACACCCGGGTAGGCCATGAACTGCTTGAAGGAGGTCACCCCCTCCTCGACCAGCAGGTCCATCTCCTTCAGCGTCTCCTGGTTCACATCGGAGACGATCATGTGGAAGCCGTAGTCGATCGCGCAGTTGCCCTCCGCCTTGGCGTGCCAGGTGTCGAGGCCCTCGCGCAGCGAGTGACCCTGGCTCTGCACGGCGAAGTCGACGATGGTGGTGGTTCCGCCCCAGGCGGCGGCCCGGGTGCCGGTCTCGAAGGTGTCGGAGGCGAAGGTGCCGCCGAACGGCAGCTCCATATGGGTGTGGACGTCGACGCCGCCCGGGATGACGTACCTCCCGGTGGCGTCGATGGTCCGCTCGGCCGTCCAGGCCTCGGCGGCCGGGGTGCCGCTCGCGGCGAGGGCGGCGATACGGCCGTCCTCGATCAGGACGTCGGCGTGCATCTCGTCGGACGCGGTGATGACGAGACCGCCGCGGATGACGGTACGGCTGGTCATGGTCCCTCTCCTCGCAGGGTGGACGGTGCGGTCGGTGCGATCAGGGTGCTGTCAGCGGCGTGTAGGCGCCCGGGGCACGGTCGCGGTAGAACTGCCAGCGGTCGCGGACCTCGCGGAGCTTGGCCAGGTCCAGGTCGCGTACGACGAGCTCGGTCTCCTTGTCGCTCGCCACCTCCCCGACGAACTGGGCCTCCGGGTCCACGAAGTACGTGGTGCCGTAGAAGTCGTTGTCGCCGAGGTCCTCCACGCCGACCCGGTTGATCGCGCCCACGAAGTACTCGTTGGCGACGGCCGCCGCCGGCTGCTCCAGCTGCCACAGATAGCGGGAGAGCCCGCGGGAGGTGGCCGAGGGGTTGAACACGATCTCGGCACCGGCGAGGCCCAGCGCTCGCCAGCCCTCCGGGAAGTGACGGTCGTAGCAGATGTACACGCCGATCTTCCCGACGGCCGTCTCGAAGACCGGCCAGCCGCTGTTCCCCGGGCGGAAGTAGAACTTCTCCCAGAATCCCTGCACTTGGGGAATGTGGGTCTTGCGGTACTTGCCGAGGTAGGAGCCGTCCGCGTCGATCACGGCGGCGGTGTTGTAGAGGACCCCGGGCTGCTCCTCCTCGTACATCGGCAGCACGAGGACGATGCCGAGCTCCTTCGCCAGCGCCTGGAAGCGGCGGACGGTCGGGCCCTCGGGGATCTGCTCGGCGTACTCGTAGAACGCCTTGTCCTGCACCTGGCAGAAGTACGGTCCGTAGAACAACTCCTGGAAGCACAGCACTTGAGCGCCTTGCGCGGCCGCGTCCCGGGCCGCCTGCTCGTGTACCTGGATCATCGATTCCTTGTCGCCCGTCCACGCGGTCTGGAAGAGGGCGGCACGGATCACTCGGCTCATCGGGACCTCCGGTCGCTCGGTGTGCGAGAAGGCTAGGAAGTCCCCGGCGCCGGGTTGAGTTGCACGGTGTCACGTCTGGGGGCATGCGGCGTGCCACGGTGTCACCCTGTCGTGATCCCATGTTTCACCGCCGTTTTCCCAGTTCGTGGCAGGTTTCAGGCTTGTTGCGCGTCGTGCGCGAGGAGTGCGATGTGCACGGATGCGGCCTGCTCGAAGTCGTCGAGGTCGACGCCGAGCCGCGTCTGTATCGCCTCCAGGCGGCGATAGAGCGCGGGCCGCGAGACATGGTGGAGCTGGGCGGTGCGGGACTTGTTCCGGCCGGTCGCGAGATACGTCCGCAGCACGGCCAGCATGTCGTCGTCGGCCACGCACAGCAGCCCGTCCAACTCCCGCTCCGCGAACGACTGCACCTGCGGATCGTCCCGCAACAGCCGGATCAGGCCGCGCAGATGCACATCCTTGAGGCGTACGACGGCCGGGAGGTCGAGGGCGGCGGAGGAGTCGGCGACGGCATCGGCGACGTGCTGGGCCTCGCGCAGTCCGGCGGGCACGTCGTCCCAGGCGGTACGTGCGTCGGCGGCGGCCACGACGGTCTGTTCGGCCCCGGACTCGGAGCGCACCCGGGCGGCGAAGTTGCCGGCGAGTACAGCGGCGTCCTGATCCCGGGCGAGACTGAGCAGCACGGCGGTCGCGCCGTCGGTGAGTTCGGCGGCGATCCCGGACAGCCCCAGCATCCGCAGCACGCGCTCCAGTCGGTCCGCCTCACCGTCGCGCACGACCAGCGGCACGAAGGTGCGCCGGTTGACCGGCAGCCCGGCGGCACGCGCGCGTGGCAGCAGCTGCCGGGCCGGTACGACCCCGCTGACGAGGTCGGTGAGCAGGCTCTGCGCGGACTGCTCCTCCCAGCTGTGCGCGGAGTTGCCGCCGAGCATGCGATGCAGGACGAGGGCCTCGGCAGCGCGCTCGGCGAGCAGCCGCCCCGTGGCGGTGTCGCCGCGATGGCCGCACAGCATGATCTGGCCCCACCGCTCCCCGCGCCCGCCGAGCTCGGCGCGGATCCAGCCGTCGCCCTCGTTGCCGCCGGCCTGCCGGGCGATGCGCTCCCAGTCGCGCAGCACGTCGTCCACGGCCGACCGCTCCCCCGCCGTGGCGAGGACGCGGTGCGCGAGGTTGGTGACGACGACGGGGCAGGCGCTGTGCGAGGCGACCTCGTCCAGCAGCCGTTGCAGCGGGGCGCCCGCGGTGATGAGTCCGGTGAGCGCTGTCCGTACGGCCTCCGAGAGGCTGACCGCGGCGAACTTCCGCCGCACGAGCCGGGACTGGACCTCCTCGGTGAGCTCGGCGAAAGGGAACGGCCGGTGCAGGACCACCATGGGCAGCCCGCACCGCTCGGCGGCCCGGCGCATCACGTCCGGCGGTGCGGGGAACGCCCGGCCGAGGCCCAGCACGACGGCCGCCGCCTCGGCCCGGTGCAGGGAGCGGATGTACTCCGCCTGCTTGTCCTCGTCCCCGGCGAGCAGCACCCCGGTCGTGAGGACCATCTCGCCGCCGCTGAGCATCACCCCGACGTCCGGCGCCTCGGCGACATGCACCCAGCGCACCGGCCGGTCCAGCTGACCGGCGCCGGCCACCACCTCGGGCTCCCCGGCGAGGACCCGCTCCAGGGTGAGGACCTGCCGGACCGACAGGGCGGGTTCGAGGGGTTCCGAAGGTTCCAAGGGCTCCCAAAGCTCCGAGGTGATGGTCATGGCGGCGTTCCCTTGCTTCAGGTACTCACAGATGTTCAGCCGGTTCCTGCTAGATGCTCCTCAGCGCGTTCTCGAGGATCGCGGCGCCTTCCTCGGCCTCCGCGACGGTGAGGGACAGGGGCGGGGCGACGCGCAGGGACGTGGTGTTGTGGCCGCCGCCCTTGCCGATGAGGAGGCCGCCCTCACGGGCGGCTTCCAGCACCGCCGACGCGGCGACCGGGTCGGCCTCGTCGGTGCCGGGCCGGGTGAGTTCGATGCCCAGCATCAGGCCCCGGCCGCGCACCTCCCGGACGTGCGGCACGTGCGCCGCGACGGCCCGCAGCCGTTCGAGGAGCAGTCCGCCGACGCGCCGGGCGTTGCCCTGGAGGTCGTGTTCCAGCAGGTACGACAGGTTGGCGAGGCCGGCCGCCATGGTGATCTGGGTGCCGCCGAAGGTCGAGATGCTGTTGGAGTCCAGGCAGTTCATGATGTCGGCGCGGGCGACGACCCCGCCGATGGACATGCCGTTGCCGATGCCCTTGGCGAAGGTCAGCATGTCCGGCGGGCCGGACCGGCCGTGCGCCTGCCAGCCCCAGAAGTGGTCCCCGGTGCGGCCCCAGCCGGTCTGCACCTCGTCGGCGATCCACAGGATTCCGCGCTCGGCGAGCACCTCGCGGAAGGCGGCGTACAGCCCGTCGGGCCCGGATGTGAAACCGCCGACGCCCTGGACGGGCTCGGCGATCAGGGCCGCGGGCGGGCGGGTGTGGCCGAGGATGTCGTTCAGGTCGTCGACGCAGGCGGCGATGAAGTCCTCGTCGCCGAGTGAGGCGTACGGGCCACGCGTGCGCACCCCGCCGTGGACGTAGAGCGTCTGCAGCGGCGACAGCGAGGTCGGGGACCAGCCGCGGTTGCCGGTGATGCCGACGGCGCTGAAGGAGCGGCCGTGGTAGCTGTTGCGCATCGCGAGGATCGTGTTGCTGCGCCGGTAGGTCGTCGCGAGCAGCAGAGCGGTGTCGTTGGCCTCGGTGCCGGAGGTGGTGAAGAAGACACGGGCGTCCGGGATGCCGCTCAACCGGGCGATGCGCTCGGCGAGTTCGACCATCGGCCGGTTGAGGTACAGGGTCGAGGAGTGGATGATCCGCCCGGCCTGTTCGCTGACCGCCTTCGTCACCTCGGGCAGCGCGTGCGCGGTCATCGTCGTCAGGATGCCGCCGAAGAAGTCGAGGTACCGGTTGCCGGCCGCGTCCCACACGTGGCGGCCCTCGCCGTGGGTGATCTCCAGCGGCTCCTCGTAGTACAGGGCGAGCCAGTCCGGCATGACGGCGCGGTGGCGTCCCAGCAGGTCCCTGGTCACGGCTGCACCAGCCCTTCGTAGGCGTCGGGGCGGCGGTCACGGTAGAAGGCCCACTGCTGCCGCACCTCCTCGATGAGGTCGAAGTCGAGGTCGCGGACGATCAGTTCCTCCTCCTCGTCGCTCGCGGTCTCGCCGACGAACTGGCCGCGCGGGTCCACGAAGTACGACGTCCCGTAGAAGTCGTTGTCGCCGTACTCCTCGACACCGACCCGGTTGATCGCGGCGATGAAGTACTCGTTGGCGACGGCCGCGGCGGGCTGTTCGAGGCGCCAGAGGTAGGAGGAGAGACCGCGGTGGGTGGCCGACGGGTTGTAGACCAACTGAGCCCCGTTGAGCCCGAGTTGCCGCCAGCCCTCCGGGAAGTGGCGGTCGTAGCAGATGTAGACACCCACCTTGCCCACCGCCGTGTCGAAGACGGGCCAGCCGATGTTGCCGGGCTTGAAGTAGTACTTCTCCCAGAAGCCCTTGACCTGCGGGATGTGGTGCTTGCGGTACTTGCCGAGGAAGGTGCCGTCGGCGTCGATCACTGCGGCGGTGTTGTAGTAGAAGCCGGACTGCTCGACTTCGAAGACGGGGACGACGACCACCATGCCCGTCTCGCGGGCGAGCTCCTGCATACGCCGCACGGTCGGCCCGTCGGGGACCGGCTCGGCCCAGGAGTAGTGCTCCGGATCCTGGACCTGGCAGAAGTAGGGAGCGTTGAAGACTTCCTGGAAGCCGATGATCTTGGCGCCCTGCCGGGCCGCCTCGCGGGCGTGCGCCTCGTGTTTCGCCACCATGGACTCGGTGTCGCCGGTCCAGGTGGCCTGAACCAGAGCGGCGCGTACGACGTTGGCCATGAGCTGCTCCTTCGACGGGACGTCAGAGCCTCTACGCCCGTAGAGGGGGGCCGTAGAGGCTCGAAAGTAAGCCCCTGGAACAGCCTTGCCAAGACCATCGTCGTTAACCCGCTGAGTCGATCACGTTTCACACTCCTGTGGGTGATGGATGGGGCCGGTGGGGTGGGTGTGACGTGAGTGGCGCCATGTTCGGTGCCGGGGCGTCATGCCGTGAAGCCGGCCACCCGCAGGGCGTGGACGAGGTCCCACCGGCACTCGTCCGAGACGCCCTGGGCGGCTGCCAGCAGCAGCGGTACGAGCGTCTTCGGTTCGGGGGCGGCGCTGCGGGCGGCCTCCTCGGAGGTGCGGACGCGGACGTACGCGTCCAGCAGGGCACGGATCTCACGGTGCCGCCCCGCGCCGGCCAGCCCCACGACGGCCTGCCCGATCTCGTCCGCGGGCCGGCCCACGCCCTGGCGCAGGATCTGCTCCCCGTCGTCGGCACGGCCCGCCGCGGTCAGTGCGTCGGCGGCGGCCACGAGCCGCTCTGCGGGCAGCGAGGCGGCCTCCCACAGCAGGGTCGCCCAGTCGGCTCCGAGCCCGGCGCGCTGCATCTCGGCGGCCAGCAGCGGGATGCGGCGGGCGGGCCAGTACGCGGCCTCGACGAGCAGCGCATGCGCCTCACCACTACGCCCCCCGCCGCGCAGCCGCACCAGTGTCGCCACGACCCCGACGACCTCCCGCAGGTCATCGGTGTCGGTCGGCTCGGCCTGCGACTGCGGGTCCGAGGCCGCGGGCGCTTCGTCGCCGGCACCGGCGAATCGGGCTCCGCGCGGGGTGCGGCGGGTGCTGACGGGCTGCGCGGGAAGGCTGGGCAGGTCGGTCGGCGGTACGGCCACGGGGGCGGCCTCCTCCTCCACGATCCCGGCGAAGCGGGCGCTGCCGCGGCGGCGTTTGCGCGGCGC
Organism: Streptomyces sp. NPDC111606; assembly: GCF_055656945.1. Lineage (NCBI taxonomy): Bacteria > Bacillati > Actinomycetota > Actinomycetes > Kitasatosporales > Streptomycetaceae > Streptomyces > Streptomyces sp. NPDC111606. Next base: position 31,679 of record NZ_JBVKBY010000003.1, on the reverse strand, counting down.
CGGTCGCTCGTCGGGCCGACCGGTTTCGCGGACGGGGGCGTTCCCCTGCCCCTCGACCGGGCGCGCCGCGTCGGCCACCGGCTCGGCCGCATAGGCCTCACTCGGCTGCGTACGCTCGACGGCAGCGGGCCCTTCGACGTCACCGAAGCCCTCGCTGCCGGTGCCGCCCCCCGCATGGAGGTCGCGTCCAGGCCCGCCTTCCCGGCGGTGGCCCCCGACGCCCTCGTGTCCGAACGGGCCGCTTCCGGGCCCACCCTCGCTGAACCCGCCGCCTCCGGACCGACCCCGCTCCCGGCCGTGGCCCTCGGGTCGGTCGCCTCCGGCCCCGGCGTCCCTGAACGCCTCGTCCCCGAACCGCGCGCGCCCGACGCGGGGGTCACCGAACCCGCCGCCCCTCTCGTCCTCGAACCCGCCGCCCGCGGGCTCCTCGTCCCCGAACCGGCCGCCCCCGGAGCTCTCACCCGCAAACCCGCCGGCCCGGAAGACGCCCTCCTCCCCGGCCCGCTCCCGCCGTATCGCCTGCCCCCGTGCGCCGGCCGCCCGATGATCCAAACCGGCCATCCGTGATCGGAGTTCGGCACATCGGGCGGTGGCACGTTCGTGGTCGTCGCGGGCCCAGGCGAGGTCGAGGCGGATGGTGGCGGCGTCCTGGCGGTCGGTGGCCGAGGCCAGCAACCGGCTCAGTTCCGCCTGCCGTTCGGCGGCGTAGCGCTGTTCGCGGAGCATGACGTCGAGACGGTCCCCGAGGGCGTCACGGCCGCCGGGCCAGGCGTCGTACGTGGCGAGGGCGCCGGCGTGCAGGGCGCGGGCGCGTTCCGTCTCGGGAACGGCGCCGCCGGGGCCGTACTGGCCGGCGAGGTCGTGCAGGAGCGACTCCACGACGTCCCAGGGCGGCACTTCGCGTCCGTCGAGGCAGGCATGCATGCCCTCCGGGTCGCGCTGCCAGAACACCCCGCACCAGCCGCCGCCCTGATCCAGGCGCGCCACAAGGCCGTCCAGGTAGTTCACGAACTCCCGCATCCGAGCCGGGAGTTGATCCACTGACATCGCCCAACTCCCGCCAGACCGGAGTACTCCGGTCCGTTAGGCAACACCAGTGATGTTACGGACGTGCTACGGGGAGTTTTCCGGCTGAACGCAGAGTACGCCGCGGCTGCCGGAGCGTGACGTGCGCACCCTCTCGGGGGCGAGGTCGGCAGCGAGCTCAGGCGGCCGCGTCGGTAACCGGCGCGCAGCGTCCGACCAGGTCGTCCATCGACAGGCCGAGGGCATCCGCCACCGCCGCCACCGTGAAGAAGGCCGGCGTGGGCGCCCGCCCGGTCTCGATCTTGCGGAGCGTCTCCGCGGAGATACCGGCGCTCGCCGCGACATCCGTCATGCTGCGGCCGCCGCGAGCCTCGCGCAGCAGCCGGCCGAGCCGCTCGCCGCGTTCACGCTCTTCGGGGGTGAGAGGGGTGCGCACCATGACACCATTCTAATACCGGTATAGTAATTGGCATGGTGGAGCTGAAGACGAACGAGTCGATCGATGCGATGTACGAGGCGGGGCAGGTCGTGGGCCAGGCCCTCACCGCCGTACGCAAGGCCGCCGACGTGGGGGTTTCCCTGCTGGAGCTGGACGAGGTGGCGCGGGAGGTGCTGCGCGACGCGGGGGCGACGTCACCCTTCCTCGGCTACCGCCCCTCCTTCGCCCCCGTCCCCTTCCCCGCGGTCATCTGCGCCTCGGTGAACGACGCGATCGTGCACGGCATCCCGACCGGCTACCGCCTGCGCGACGGCGACCTGGTCTCCATCGACTGCGGCGCCGAACTGGGCGGCTGGGCGGGCGACTCGGCGATCAGCTTCACGGTCGGCCGGGCGCGCCCGGCCGACGTACGCCTGATCGAGACCGCGGAACGGGCGTTGGCGGCGGGCATCGAAGCGGCCGTCGTCGGCAACCGCATCGGCGACATCGCCCACGCGATCGGCTCGGTGTGCCGGGCGGCCGGATACGGCATCCCGGACGGCTTCGGCGGGCACGGTATCGGCCGCAAGATGCACGAGGACCCTTCGGTACCGAACGAGGGCCGTCCCGGCCGTGGCATGCCGCTGCGGCACGGCCTGGTCCTCGCCATCGAGCCGATGGTCATCGCGGGCGGCACGGACGACTACCACGCGGCCCCGGACGGCTGGACCCTGTCCACGAACGACGGCTCCCGCGCGGCTCACGCGGAGCACACGGTGGCGATCACGGAGACGGGACCACGGATCCTGACGGCACGCTGAGGCGGCGCTCCCGGCGCCCTCGCCGCCGTTTCCCTGAAGGTGCCCGCGGCCACCGTTCGTGCGAAGGTGTTCTACGAACGCGGTCAGGTGTAACCGGCTTGCGCCCGGGTTACCCGACTCCGGCACGTCGATGAGCGAGGGCGACCCTGCCCGCGCAGGGACGCCGGATGGGAACGCCATGACCAGCGGTTTCAATGGTGGTCCGGAAGACTACGACCCCTTCGGCGAATTCCTCGCCCGCTTCTTCGGCGGCCCGCGCCCCGGCCCCCGGCAGATCGACATCGGCCGCCTGCTCAGTCAGCCGGCCCGGGAGCTGGTGCAGGGCGCCGCGCAGTACGCCGCCGAGCACGGCAGCCGCGACCTGGACACCCAGCACCTGCTGCGCGCCGCCCTGTCCGCCGAACCGACCCGGAGCCTGCTCACCCGGGCCGGCGCGGACCCCGACTCGCTGGCGACGGAGATCGACGAGCGGTCGGGACCGGTCCAGCACCCGCCGGGCGAGGTCCCGCCGCCGACGTCGCTGTCCCTCACCCCCGCCGCCAAGCGCGCCCTGCTCGACGCGCACGACCTGGCCCGGGCGCGGGGCACCGGCTACATCGGCCCGGAGCACGTGCTCAGCGCCCTCGCCGCGAACCCCGACTCCGCCGCCGGCCACATCCTGAATGCGGCCCGCTTCGCCCCTTCCGGCCCCGGCATGCCGCCCGAGGGCTCGGACACCTCCCAGTCCCGGCCCCGCGTCGACCACCGGCCGCGCGTCGACTCCGGTACGCCCACCCTCGACAAGTACGGCCGCGACCTCACCGACCTCGCCCGCCGGGGCCGTATCGACCCGGTGATCGGCCGGGACGAGGAGATCGAGCAGACCGTCGAGGTGCTCTCCCGGCGCGGCAAGAACAACCCGGTGCTGATCGGCGACGCGGGCGTCGGCAAGACCGCGATCGTGGAGGGCCTGGCCCAGCGGATCGCGGACGGCGACGTGCCCGACATCCTCGGCGGCCGCCGGGTGGTCGCGCTGGACCTGACGGGCGTGGTCGCCGGCACCCGCTACCGGGGCGACTTCGAGGAGCGGCTCAACAACATCGTGGGCGAGATCCGCTCGCACTCCGACCAACTGATCGTCTTCATCGACGAGTTGCACACCGTCGTGGGCGCCGGAGGCGGCGGCGAGGGCGGCTCCATGGACGCCGGGAACATCCTCAAGCCGGCGCTGGCCCGCGGTGAGTTGCACATCGTGGGCGCGACCACGCTGGAGGAGTACCGCAGGATCGAGAAGGACGCGGCCCTCTCCCGCCGCTTCCAGCCGATCCTCGTCCCCGAGCCGACCACGGCCGACGCTCTCGAGATCCTGCGCGGCCTGCGCGACCGCTACGAGGCCCACCACCAGGTCCGCTACAGCGACGAGGCGCTCGTCGCCGCCGTGGAACTGTCCGACCGCTATCTCACCGACCGCCGCCTGCCGGACAAGGCGATCGACCTGATCGACCAGGCGGGCGCCCGGGTCCGGCTGCGGGCGCGGACCAAGGGCACGGACGTACGGACCATGGAGCGCGAGGTCGAGCAGCTCTACCGGGACAAGGACCAGGCCGTCGCCGACGAACAGTACGAGCAGGCCACCCAACTGCGCGACCGCATCGTCGAGTTGAAGCAGCGCATCGCGGAGGCAGCCGACAACGAGGAGGTCGACGAGGGGCAGCACCTGGAGGTCACCGCCGAGGCCATCGCGGAGGTCGTGTCCCGGCAGACCGGCATCCCGGTGAGCAGCCTCACCGAGGAGGAGAAGGACCGGCTGCTCGGCCTGGAGGACCACCTGCACGAGCGGGTCGTCGGCCAGAACGACGCGGTGCGCGTGGTCTCCGACGCGGTGCTGCGCTCCCGGGCCGGACTCGCCAGCCCCGACCGGCCGATCGGCAGTTTCCTCTTCCTCGGCCCGACCGGCGTCGGCAAGACCGAACTGGCCCGCGCCCTCGCCGAGGCGCTGTTCGGCAGCGAGGAGCGGATGGTCCGCCTGGACATGAGCGAGTACCAGGAACGGCACACCGTCAGCCGTCTGGTCGGCGCCCCGCCCGGATACGTCGGCCACGAGGAGGCCGGCCAGCTCACCGAGGTGGTGCGCCGGCACCCGTACTCGCTGCTCCTGCTCGACGAGGTCGAGAAGGCCCACCCGGACGTCTTCAACATCCTGCTGCAGGTCCTGGACGACGGCCGGCTGACCGACTCCCAGGGCCGCACGGTCGACTTCACCAACACGGTCATCGTGATGACCAGCAACCTGGGTTCGGAGGCGATCGGCCGCGGCGGCACCGGGATCGGGTTCGGCGCGGGTGACGAGGAAGCGGACGAGGAGGCGCGCAGCGAGCGGGTCCTGCGGCCGCTGCGCGAGCATTTCCGGCCCGAGTTCCTCAACCGCATCGACGAGGTCGTCGTCTTCCGCCGTCTGACCCCGGAGCAGTTGGAGCGGATCACCAACCTGCTGCTGGACAAGACCCGTCGCCTGCTGCACGCCCAGGGCGTCTCGGTCGACTTCACCGGCGCGGCCGTCGACTGGCTCTCCGAGCGCGGCTACCAGCCCGAGTACGGCGCCCGCCCGCTGCGCCGCACGATCCAGCGGGAGGTCGACAACCAGCTCTCCCGGCTGCTGCTGGACGGCCGGATCGGCGAGGGCGGCCGGGTGACGGTGGACGTGGCGGACGGACAGCTCGCCTTCCGTGCGGAAGAGCTGCCGCCCGCCCCCGAGTTGTGACGCCCCCGGACGCTACGACGCCGGCCGCACGACCATCGCCGAGCCGCCGCCCCGCCGTACCGTCTCGGCGGCGGCCAGCCACTTCCCGTTCGGCAGCCGCTGCACACCGGTGGTGGCGCCGATCTCGGGGTTGGGCCTGAAGGAGTGCCCGATGGCCTCCAGCCGGGCCTTCGTCTCGCTGTCGAGCCCGGGTTCCAGCTCGGTCTGGGCCGCGTTGCGCTGGCTGGCGCGGGGTGCGGCGATCGCGTCGACCAGCGGCAGTCCGCGGTCGACGAAGCCGGTCAGGGTCTGCAGCACGGTCGTGATGATGGTCGCACCACCGGGCGAACCGAGCGCCACGACGGGCTTGTCGTGCCGGTCGAGGACGATGGTCGGGGACATCGAGGAGCGCGGACGCTTGCCCGGGCCCGGCAGGTTCGGGTCGTGCACGGCCGGGTTGGCGGGGGTGAAGGAGAAGTCCGTCAGCTCGTTGTTGAGGATGAAGCCACGGCCCGGGACCGTGATGCCGCTGCCGCCGGTCTGCTCGATGGTGAGCGTGTAGGAGACGACGTTGCCCCACTTGTCGGCCACCGTGAGGTGGGTGGTGCTGTCGCCCTCGTACGTGGTCGGGGCCGCCGTGCCACCGGCCTCGCAGGCCGCCGGGTTGCGCGGGTCGCCCGGCGCGACCGGGCTGGTCAGCACCGCGTCGTCCTTGATCAGGCACTCCCGCGAGTCGGCGTACCGCTGCGACAGCAGGTCCTTCGTCGGTACGTCCTCGAAGGCCGGGTCACCGACCCAGCGCCCGCGATCTGCGAAGGCGATCCGGCTGGCCTCGATGTAGCGGTGCAGGTACTGGACCTCGCTCGCCTTCGACAGGTCCGTGTTCTCCAGGATGTTCAGCGCCTCGCCGACCGTCGTGCCGCCGGAGGAGGAGGGCGCCATGGAGTAGACGCCGAGTCCGCGGTACGAGGTCCTGGTGGGCGCCTGCGACTTGGTGCGGTAGCCGGCCAGGTCCTTGGCGGTGAGGTCGCCGGGGCGGGCCCTCCAGCCGGAGCCCGGGTCCACGGGCGGGTGGTTGACCGTGTCGACGATGTCCTCGGCGATGCCGCCCCGGTAGAGCGCGCCGACGCCCTTCTTCGCCAACTCCGCGTAGGTACGCGCGAGATCGGGGTTCTTGAAGGTGGAGCCGACGACCGGGAGGGCGCCGTTCGGCAGGAACAGCTCGGCGGTGTCCGGGAAGTATCGGAACCGGGTCTCGTTCGCGGCGGTCTGCGAGCGGAAGGTGTCGTCGACGGTGAAGCCGTCCCGGGCCAGCCGCTCGGCGGGCTTCAGCACGGTGCCGAGCCGTTTGCTCCCCCACTTGTCGAGCGCCTGCTGCCAGGTGGCGGGCGTGCCCGGGGTGCCGACGCTCAAGCCGCTGCTGACGGCCTCGGCGAAGGGGACGGCCTTGCCGTTCTCCACGAACAGCTCGGAGTCCGCGCTCAGCGGCGCGGTCTCGCGGCCGTCGATGGTCCGCACCGTACGGGACTCGGCGTCGTAGTAGACGAAGTAGCCGCCCCCGCCGACGCCGGCGGAGTAGGGCTCGGTGACGCCGAGCGCGGCGGCCGTGGCCACGGCGGCGTCGACGGCGTTGCCGCCCTTGCGCAGGACCTCGATGCCGGCCGCGGAGGCGTCCGGGTCGACGCTCGACACGGCGCCGCCGTAGCCGACCGCCACGGGGACCTTCTCGGGGCTGCTCTGCGCGGCGGGGGGCGCCGCGGCTCCCACCGACACCATGGCGGCCGAGACCGCCAGGACCGACAGTTTCCGCGCGACAGGGCGACGCATCCGCACCTCCAGGCAGGGGCTGTTGGCGCAGCCTAATCGATCGCCATGCCCCCGTCAGGAGCGCGTGACCCCGTGTGTCGAACAACGGTTTGCGTTGGCCCGCTACCATGCGCGCCCATGAATGACGACGTGCGCAACATCGTTCTGGGCGTGGTCGCGGCGGCCATCAGTGCCGCCCTCGGCTGGCTTGCCCGTACGTACCTGTGGAAGCGGAAGCTGCGCCGCAAGCAGGCGTTTTTCGGGCTGCCCGACAATGCCGAGTCCCTGCTGGTGGTGAACCGCGGGGCCGGCGGACCCGAGCTCACGGTGATGCGTTACGACGTGTTCGCACTGCTCGAACTCGCGGCGCTGATCAAGGACTGCAGCGCCCACGCCCAGATCATCCCGCACGACGCGGCACGCCAGGGCTTCGGGGAGCGCACCGAGTTCTGCGTCGGCGGCCCGGCGTCGAACCGTCGCATGACGGCGCACCTGGCCTCCCTGCTGCCCGGGGTGCGGGTGAACGTCGACGCCGAGCCCGGCCCGGACCGGGGCGCCCTGCAGATCGGCTCCGAGCGCTACCGGGTGGAGGTCGGCAAGGAGGAGTACGCGCTCCTCGCCCGGCTGACCGTCGGCGAGAGCCAGGGCCCCCGTCCCGTGTTCCTCTTCTGCGGGCAGACCGCGATCACCAACCAGGCCGCCACCCGCTACCTCGCCCGCAACCATGAGCGGTTGACCCGCAAGCACGGCACCGGCTCCTTCGTGCTGCTGCTGAAGGTGGTCAACTCGCAGGCGTACGGCCCGGATGTCGTGGAGCTGGTCGCGGACGTCACACGGGCGGCGCAGGCGCCGTTGCCGACACCCGCGCCCGCGCGGAATACCCATCGGTCCTCCTGAGGTCCAACACATTCCGGTAATCGTTACTGGCACGTAACTTACCGACGGGTTACTTGCGGTAAGGAGCCACGGTTACCGTCGGGTCACTTTGCACTGACACGAGTGAGGAGTGACCCGTGGGACACCATCGCAAGGCCCTGCGCACGACCGCCGTGGGCGCCGTCTCCGCGACTCTGATCGCCGGTAGCGCCCTCGGGCTCGCCCCAGCCGCCCAAGCCGCCCCGAACAGCGTCCGCTTCGTCGACATCACCGGCGACGGCGGCACCACCCTCAAGGCGAACGTCGTCACGCCGGCCGGCGCCGACGGCACGCGCCGCTACCCGCTGCTCGTCATGCCCACGAGCTGGGGCCTGCCCCAGGTCGAGTACTTCGCACAGGCCCAGAAGCTCGCGAACTCGGGCTACATCGTGGTCAGTTACAACGTGCGCGGCTTCTGGCAGTCGGGCGGCGAGATAGAAGTGGCGGGCCCGCCCGACATAGCCGACGCGTCCAAGGTGATCGACTGGGCGCTCGCCAACACCCCGTCCGACGCACAGCACATCGGCATGGCGGGCGTCTCGTACGGCGCCGGCATCAGCCTCCTGGCCGCCGCGCACGACAAGCGGGTAAGGGCCGTCGCCGCCCTCAGCGGCTGGGCCGACCTCATCGGCTCGATCTACGGCGGCCGCACCCAGCACGTCCAGGCCGCCGCACTGCTGGACGGCGCGGGCCTGGTCACCGGCCGCCAGAGCGCCGAACTCCGCCAGATCTTCGACGACTTCTACGCCTCCGACCTGTCCAGGGAACAGGACATCATCAACTGGGGGAAGAAACGTTCGGCCGCAACATACGTGGATCAACTCAACAAGAGCGGCGCCGCGGTCATGATGGCCAACGCCTGGGGCGACACCATCTTCCCGCCCAACCAGTACGCGGACTTCTACGAGAAGCTGACCGGCCCCAAGCGCCTGGCGTTCCGTCCGGGCGACCACGCGACCGCGGAGCTGACGGGCCTGTTCGGCCTGCCCAACGACGTGTGGACGGACACCGAGCGCTGGTTCGACCACTACCTCAAGGGCGAGGACAACGGCATCAATCGCGAGCTGCCGGTCCAGCTCAAGTCCCGTTCCGCAGGGGGCTACGAGGGCTACCCGGACTGGAAGTCGGTCGGCGCGACGAACAAGAAGATCGCCCTCGGCGGCAGCACCACCATCCGCACGAACGTCAACTCGGGCGCGGACGGCGGAGTCGTCTTCCTGTCCAGCATCCTCGACCAGGTGGCCCAGCTGCCCCCGATGGCCTCGATCCCGCTGCTCCCCCGGCTCTGGGCGGGTGTGTGGCAGTCCGAGAAGTACGCCACGACCCAACGCGTGCGCGGCACGGCGAAGTTGCACACCACCGTCACACCGACCAAGGAGAGCGGCACCCTCGTCGCCTATCTGTACGACGTGGGCCCGCTCGGCCTCGGCAAGCTGGTCAGCAACGCGCCGTACACCTTCCACGGACGTACGCCCGGAAAGCCGTTCGGCGTGGACCTGGAGCTGTACTCCACGGCCTACGACGTCCCGGCAGGGCACCGGCTGGCCCTGGTCGTCGACACGGTCGACCCGCTCTACATCGAGCACAACCCGTCCGGCGCACGGCTGACCTTCTCCTCACCGGCGAACGACCCGTCGTACGTGTCGATTCCACTGCGCGAACAGTGATCTCCGGCCGGCGCCGGGCGGGTATGGCTCTGTAACTGCTGCCCCCTGCTGCCCCTGTTGCTAGGGGCCGTGGGGGGAACCCCACCCGGCAGCAGCGTCCCTGGTCGCGGCCGTGGTCACCACCACGACTTCGGGGACGGACGGAACATCGTAGTCGAGGTCGGACGCGGAGGGGATTGCGGTGTCCACAAACGCCGTTCGTCTCGGCATGGGTCGTACGTACTCCCCGCTCAGTGATGGAGGATCTTCGACAGGAAGTCCCGGGCGCGCTCGCTGCTGGGGTTGGTGAAGAACTCCTCGGGGCTGCGGTCCTCGACGATGCGCCCGTCGGCCATGAACACGACGCGGTTGGCGGCCGAGCGGGCGAAGCCCATCTCATGGGTGACGACGATCATCGTCATGCCGTCCTCGGCGAGTTGGCGCATGACCTCGAGGACCTCGTTGATCATCTCGGGGTCGAGCGCGGACGTCGGCTCGTCGAACAGCATCACCTTGGGCCCCATCGCGAGGGCCCGGGCGATGGCCACGCGCTGCTGCTGGCCGCCGGAGAGCTGCGCGGGGTACTTGTCCGCCTGGTCGGCCACGCCGACGCGCTCCAGGAGCTCACGGGAGCGTTTGTCGGCCTCGCCCTTCTTGCGCCCGCGGACCCTGACCTGGCCCAGCGAGACGTTCTGCAGGACCGTCTTGTGGGCGAAGAGGTTGAAGGACTGGAAGACCATGCCGACTTCGGCGCGCAGCCGGGCGAGCGCCTTTCCCTCGGCGGGCAGCGGCTGCCCGTCGAGCTTGATCGTGCCTGATTGAACGGTCTCCAGTCGGTTGATGGCCCGGCACAGCGTCGACTTCCCCGATCCCGAGGGGCCGATGACCACGACCACCTCCCCCTTGCCGACGGTGAGGCTGATGTCCTGCAGGACATGCAGGTCCCCGAAGTACTTGTTGACGTCACGCAGCTCGATCAGTGGATCGCCAGCCATGCCCAGCCCCAGTCACTCTCAGCTGTGTAGCGGTTTCCGCAAACTATCCGGGCAAGAGTGGACTTAATGCACGACACGCACTTTTCGGGCATAAGCCGTATTTACGTCGAATTTATGTCGAACTGCAGGCCAGAGCCTTACGCTTCCGCGACTTCCGCGTACAGCTGCGACAGCTCGGGCACACCGCTCGCGGCCCACTCCTGCCCCGAGGCTACGACATCGAACTCACGGCCGGACGCGAGTCTTACGACCGGCTGACCGTCCGGCCGGATCTTCCAGGCGGCTCCGGGCACGGTGCGCACGATGACGGTGCCGAGATACAGACCGGCGTCGTTGCCCAGCCAGGGCAGGATCTCCTCGTCCTCCCGCCAGCGTGGCACCAACTGGTCGACCGCCTCCAACGAGGCTGTGGTGTCGTCGAGTTCGACCCCGGCCCGGGACGCGTGGGAGCGCAGGAGTTCACATTCGGCAAGGAGTTCGGCGATGCCCTCGGGGTCGGGGGCGCCGCGCTTCTCGCGCCGGCTGCCCAGAAAAGGGATCTTCATACGCCCAGCGTGTCATTCGTCCTGCCGAACGCACCACAGGCGCGCTGGCCGCCGATTCCGGTCGAGTTCACGCCGAGTTCGGGCATGGCGCGTTGACGGGTCACGTGCGCCTCTCTAACTTCTCGGTGCGTCTTGCGTCTCGTCCGAACATCTCAACCGAGCCTGTCGTCCGAGTGTCGCGCCTGAACGTCTCGCTTGAACTTGTCATGCGCAGTCATACGCAGTCCTGAGCGGTCGTGAACGGGAGGAGTCGGAGTTGCGCCGACGTGTGTGGAGTTCCGCGGTCGTCCTCGCTGTCTTCGCGGTCCTGGTGCCGGGGGTCTCCGCACAGGCCGCCCCCGAGCGCAGAGCCGGGCCGCTCCCGCTGGAACGGCTCTTCGACAACACGGCCGTCAGCAACGACGCCCGGCCCGCGGAGGCGGACTTCGACGGGTGGGGCGGCTCGCTGTCCGCACAGGCCCTTGCAGCCGCCGGCTGGACACCCGGCCGGGCGCTGACCGTGCAGGGAGCCCGGCTGACCTGGCCGAAGCGGAAGCCGGGCGAGGCCGACAACGTCCTGGCGGCCGGCCAGGACGTGAAGGTGCAGGGGCGGGGCGACGCCCTCGCGTTCCTCGTGGCGGGCACGGACGGCTCTGCCGTCGGCGGCGCGGGGACGGTGTCGTACGCCGGCGGCGCCCGGTCGACCTACCACCTGACCGCCCCGGACTGGCGCACCGGCCCGCTCGCCACCAAGGCGGTGGCCCTGTCCCACATCAACACGCCGAACGGCCAACTCGCCGAGCGGGCGCGGCTGTACGTGATCACCGTGCCGATCCTCGCGGGGCGCGAGGTCGCGTCCGTACGGCTGCCTCGGGCGACCGGACTGCATGTGTTCGCGCTGGCGGTACGGGCCCCGGCCACCGGCTGGACGGGGAGTTGGGCGGCCGCGACGGGCGGCTATCCGACCGTGGGGCCGTGGACCGACCGGACGCTGCGCCTGGTGGTGCACACCTCGGCGGGCGGGCCGCGGGTGCGGCTGCGGTTCGACAACACCTTCGCGGCGGCGCCGGTGCGGATCGGCAGGGCCACGGTGGCGGTGCAGGCGTCCGGCGCGGCGGCGAAGGGCACACCTGTCCGGGTGCTCTTCCGGGGTGCGGCGGGCGTCGAGATCCCGGCCGGGGCCCAGGCGTACAGCGACCCGCTCGGGTTCCAGGTGCCCGCGGACAGCAATCTGCTGGTGAGCTTCCATCTGCCCGGGACCGTGCCCGCCGCACCGGTGCACCGGCTGGCGCAGCAGCGGTCGTACGTGAGCGCACCGGGCGACCACACGGCGGACGTCGCCGCATCGGCCTACCCCACCGTCCTGACCAGTTGGCCGCTGCTCACCGGTGTCGACGTGAGCGGCGGGCCGGGGTCCGTGGTGCTGCTCGGAGACTCGATCACCGACGGCGAGAAGTCCACGACGGACGCCAACCGGCGGTGGCCCAATGTGCTGGCCACACGGCTGCTGAACCAGAACGTGGTCCCGCGCTACGGGGTGCTCAACCAGGGAATCTCCGGCAACCGTGTGGTCTCCGACCGGTATCCCGGTGACGGGGTCTCCACGGACACCGCCGGAGTCAGCGCCTTGTACCGGTTCGACAGGGATGTCCTGGCCCAGACGTCGGCGCGTACGGCCGTGGTGTTCGAAGGCATCAACGACGTGCGCTGGGGCACGACCGCGGAGCAGGTCATCGCCGGGCTGCGCGCGATCGCGGACCGGGGGCATGCGCGCGGGCTGCGGATGCTGGCGGCGACGATCCTGCCGTGCGAGGGAGAGGTGCGGTGCACGGCCGCCGTCGACGCCGAACGGGTCGAGGTGAACCAGTGGATCCGCTCCGGCGCCGTGTTCGACGGTGTGCTCGACTTCGACGCGGTGGCACGGGACCCTGCGCGGCCGTCCCGGCTGCTGCCCGCGTACGACAGCGGGGACTATCTGCATCCCGGGGACGCGGGGCTCGCTGCGCTGGCCCGGTCGGTGGATCTGCGGGCGCTGGTGCGGTGAGGCGGTGCGGCGTCACGGTGGCCGTTCGGGGGCTCTGCCCCCGAACGGCCGTATCGGCCTGAACGGCTTCGTCCTCGCACGCCGGACCGGCTGAAGGGTGTCGCCCTACACGTCGAGATCCACCACAACCGGCGCGTGGTCCGAGGCGCCCTTGCCCTTGCGCTCCTCGCGGTCCACGTACGAGTCGGTGACCGCCTTGGCGAACGGCTCGTTGCCGTACACCAGGTCGATGCGCATGCCCCGGTTCTTGGGGAAGCAGAGCTGGCGGTAGTCCCAGTACGTGTACGGGTGGTCGTACTTGAGGGGGCGCGGGACCACGTCGGACAGGCCGGACTCGCGCAGGGAGGCGAGGGCCGCGCGCTCGGCGGGGGTGACGTGGGTGAGGCCCTCGAAGGCGGCCACGTCGTAGACGTCGTCGTCCGTCGGCGCCACGTTGTAGTCGCCCATCACCGCGAACGGGCGGCTGCCGCCCGCGTCGCCTGCGACGGCCGCCTTGAGGGCCTCGAACCACTGGAGCTTGTAGGCGTAGTGAGGGTGGTCCACCTCACGGCCGTTCGGCACGTACACCGACCAGACGCGGATCGGGCCGCAGGTCGCGGAGATGGCGCGGGGCTCGACGACGTCGTCGAAGCCGGGGTCGCCGGGAAGGCCCTTGACGACGTCCTTGAGGCCGACGCGGGAGAGCACCGCCACGCCGTTCCACCGGCCGGTCGCGTTGACCGCCGCCTCGTAGCCGAGGTCGCGCAGCGGGTCGAACGGGAACTGGTCCTCGGCGACCTTGGCCTCCTGGAGGCACAGCACATCGGTGCCGCTGCTCTCCAGCCAGGCCAGGAGCCTCGGCAGGCGGGCGGTGATCGAGTTCACGTTCCAGGTCGCGATGCGCATGCCTGACAACCTACCGGGCGGGACTGACAACCCGGTCCCGCCCGGGGTGGCCCCGCTCACACCTCCGCCGAGTCCCCCGGCGTCAGACGCAGGTGCTCCGCGCCGCCGAGGCCGCCGATCTGGCGGTCGTAGATCGGCCGGGCCAGGTCGGTGAGCAGGGCGTCGTGGATGTCGTAGGCGCGCTGCGGCTTGACCTCGCGGACGTAGTCGATGACCTCCGCGATCTTGTTCCAGGGGGCCATGACCGGCAGCATCAGCGTCTCCACCGGGCGGTCGGGAACGGTGAGGGCGTCGCCGGGGTGGAAGACCTTGCCGCCGTCGACGAGGTAGCCGACATTGGTGATGCGCGGGATGTCAGGGTGGATGACGGCGTGCAGTTCGCCGTGGACCTGGACGTCGAAGCCGGCGGCGGTGAAGGTGTCGCCGTGGCCGACGGTGTGCACACGGCCCGGGAACGCCGCCGCGATCTGCTCCGCGACGGAGCCGAGGGTCCAGATCCGGGCGGCCGGGTTGGCCTCCATGGCCGCCCGCAGCCGCCCCTCGTCGAAGTGATCGGGGTGCTCGTGCGTGACGAGGATCGCATCCGCGCCGAGCGCGGCGTCCTCCTCGCTGAATCCGCCGGGATCGAGAACCAGCGTCTGCCCGTTCTTCTCGAGCCGGACGCAGGCGTGCGACATCTTCGTGAGCTTCATGGCTCCATCCTGACGCGCGCCTGTTGCGGATGCCCGCACCTGCGAAGGCCGACCGCTGCGGGTTCTCACTCCTGCGGAGTGGTCTCTTCCCTTATGACCTGCTGGGCGACCTTGAAGGCGGTGTTCGCCGCCGGCACACCGCAGTAGACGGCCGCCTGCAGCAGCACTTCCTTGATCTCGTCCGGCGTGAGGCCGTTGCGCAGGGCGGCGCGGGTGTGGAAGGCGAGTTCGTCCATGTGACCGCCCGCGACCAGGGCGGTGAGGGTGACACAGCTGCGGGAGCGCCGGTCGAGCCCGGGTCTGTCCCAGATCTCACCCCAGGCGTACCGCGTGACGAACTCCTGGAAGTCCCCCGAGAACTCGTCCGCCTGCGCCAGCGCCCGGTCGACATGCGCGTCACCGAGCACCTCACGACGGACCTTGATCCCCGCGTCGTACGGGTCCGGCCGTCCCGTCGTCTGCGGTACCACGACGGCCGGGGCTATCTCGGCGACGGGCGCGGGCTGCGCGGGCGCGGCGGCCAGGACCGGCTTGACGGGGGCGGCGACGATGGCCATCTGGCCGGTCGTGGAGTCGTAGGCGGGCTGCCAGGCGGTGGAGAAGTGCCGGACCAGCAGGTCGGTCACGGCGGCGGGCTGCTCGACCGGCACGAGGTGGGAGGCGCCGGGCACGACGGCGAGGCGGGCGTCCGGTATGCCGGCGACCAGAGTGCGGGCTTCGGCAGGGCCGGTGACCTGGTCGTCCGAGCCGACGAGGACGAGCGTGGGCACCGCGACGCCGCCGAGCTGCGACCGTACGTCGAACGAGGCGAGCGCCTCGCAGGCGGCGATGTAGCAGCCGGGGTCGGTGGTGCGCACCATCTGCACGGCCCACTCGGTGATGGCGGGCTGCGCGGCGGCGAAACCGGAGGTGAACCAGCGGTCGGGCGAGGTGCGGGCGATGGGGTCGAGGCCGTTCGTGCGCACGATCACGCCCCGCTGGCGGAACTCGTCCGCCGTGCCGAACCGGGGAGAGGCGGCGATCAGCGCGAGCGAGGCGATGCGCTCCGGGTGGCGCAGGGCGAGTTCGATGCCGAGTGCGCCGCCGAGCGCACAGCCCGCGTAACCGAAACGCTGCACGCCGAGGCCGTCGAGGGTGGCGAGCAGCCGGTCGGCGAGCTCGGCCACGGAGCCCGCCGGGTACGCGGGCGCGCCACCGTGTCCCGGCAGGTCGAACCGGAACACCCGCCATTGCTGGGTCAGCTCGGGGACCTGCCGGTCCCACATGTGCCAGGTGGTGCCGAGCGAGGGGCCGAGGATGAGGACCGGGGCGTCTTCCGGGCCGTCGAAGCGGTACTGGAGGGCTGGGGTCTTCGTCTCACTCACTGCTCCACGCTAACCGCCCTTTCCGAGCGCCGGACCCCTGGGCCCCAGGTCCTCACACCTGGCTCCCTCACATCAGCGAAGAACTCTCACACGGCCTTCACGGGATGCCGGTCCAAAACGGGTCAGCCTTCCGCCGAGGCACCGAGACCCGTCAGGGCGCCGACCGGGTCGAGGTCGGGGGTGCCACGGGGCCACCAGTCGTCGTGTCCCGGCTCCGATTCGTACGGGTACCACAGGCCGTCCCGGCCGAGGCGGAGCTGGACATGGCCGCGGGGGTGGGTGAGGTGGTTGCGCCACGGGCGGAAGGCGGGGAGGTCGGCGGCGAGCAGGAGCGGGCGGGCGCGGTCGAAACGGCCGGCCGGCGGATCCCAGGGTTCCTCGAGCACGGAGAGCCCTTCGAGGCCGCCCTGACGCCAGGCGGCGACCGCGCGGGCCAGCTCGGCCGGGGTGCGGTCGGCGGCGGCGGACAGGGAGGAGTACAGGGCGCGGGTACCGGCGGTGAGGCCGGATCCGGGACGGGCGGCGGCGAGCCGGACCGCGTCCTGCCACAGCGTCAGTTCGGCCACCGGATCGCGGCCGGTGCTGAGGAGGGCGTGCGCCCGGGCGGCCGCGTCGGTCGCCAGCTGGTCCAGCGCGAACGGGTCCGGGCCGCCCGGGGCCGCCGGATAGACGGGCGGTTGCTCGGGGTGCGGGGGCACGGGCAACGGCGGGGGCAGCGGCGGGAGTTGACGGCTCGGAGCCAGGGCATCGGTGGCCCGTACGCCCGCCGGTGGGGCCGGTTCCTTCTCCTGTGCGGCGCGGGCCGCGCGGGCGGCGTTGCGGCGGGACAAGGCGTCGAGCAGGGCGCGTTCGCCCCGGCCGCGCAGCAGGAGCAGTACGAAGGGGTCGGCGTCCAGCAGGCGTGCGGTCTGGTAGCAGAGGGCGGCGGCGTGTTTGCAGGGGTGGCCGCTGTCGGGGCAACTGCAACGGGGGTCGAGGTCACCGGGCTCCGGCAACAGCGGCACCCCGCAGTCGGCTAGGGACTGGGGCATCTCCTTGTCCAGCAACGCCGCGATGTGCCCCGGCCGTTCGGCCACGGCGTCCAGGAACCGCGCCCAGTCGGCGTCCTCCAGCGTCCGCAGCCTCACCTGCACGCGGTACGGCCGCGGACGGCTGCCTCGCACATACGCCAGCACGAGCCCCGGCGTCACGGTGATGGCATCGACGTGGCCCTCCTGCGCGTAACCGCGCCCGCGGGCCAGCCGCTTGGTGTCGAGCGCGCCTTCCTCCAGGGCGGTCACCCAGGCGTTGCCCCACCAGGTCTCGGCAAAGCGGGCGTCGTCCGCCGGGCGGGGCGCGAAGGCGGGGAACGTGCGGCGGAGTTCACCGTCCCGGCCGGGGGCGGCCATGGAGCGGGGGACTTGAGGGGTGGCGGGGGCAACGGGGGTGGCGGCGGTGGCGCGTCCAGGCGCGGTGCCGGTGTCGGGGTCGGGGTCGAGGTCGGCGGGATCGGCCGGTGAGGGATCGCTGCTGGAGCGGGCCACGGGCGATTCGGGTGAGACCCCCTCCGGGTGAGCGGGGCCTGGCGGGGTCGAAGGGGAGGCCGAGATGGGGTTTGCGGGCATCTTCCGCCGCTGTGCGGTCGGATCCGCCATCGCACCGGCGCCCGAGTCGTCCTCGTCGGGCGAGTCCGAGGGCGGCATCTGGAAGGCTCCTGCGAGCCAGCGCCGTACCTCACGGGCACGCTGGTCCTCGGTCCCGCCGGCCGGGCTCCGTCGGCCCTCGGCGCCGGTGGGTGCGGTTCGTCGCGATCGACGCGTGTCCTGGGTTGCCCGGTCGGCTTCCTCCGACTGGGCCCGCCGCCTCTCCCCGAGTGCGGCGCGCAGCGCTTCCCGGGCGGCATCCGCGGGACGCGACCCTCGTGGCCCGGTCTCGATGCCGAGCACGCGCCGTGCGGACTCCGACTGAGTGCGGGAGCAGTCCCCGTCCTCATCGGAGGCGAGGGGTGCGGCAGGTCGCGCCTTGGGGCCGTCACCGTCCGACGCATAGGGAGCGTCCGCGTAGGCGTCCGAGACGTCCGACGCGTCCGGGCCGTCGGAAGAGGCCCCCACCTGGCTCGCGTTCCGCCCTGACGCCCCCTCCCGCCGTTCCCGCGCAGCCCGCAACGCCCGGCGCGCAAGGTCGGCCGGCCGGGGCGCGGCCTCCTCGTCGCGAGGCGACTCACCTGGTGGACTCGGTTTCGTCTGCCGGGTCAACTCGTCCTGGCGGCTCAACTCGCCCTGTCGGCCCGGCTCGTCGTGCTGGCGCGACTCGTCCCGCCGATCCAACCCGTCCTGGCGGCCCGGCTCGTCGCCCCCGCTCCCCACCCCCGTCATGACTCCCTCCGCAAGGACACGAGGTCGGACAGCTCGCGGGCCGTCAGTTCCGTGAGGGCCGATTCGCCGGTGCCGAGGATGGCGTCGGCCAGGGCGCGCTTGGATTCGAGCATCTCGGCGATGCGGTCCTCGACCGTGCCCTCGGTGATGAGGCGGTGGACCTGGACGGGCTGGGTCTGGCCGATGCGGTAGGCGCGGTCGGTGGCCTGTTCCTCGACGGCCGGGTTCCACCAGCGGTCGAAGTGGACGACGTGGCCCGCGCGGGTCAGGTTGAGGCCGGTGCCCGCCGCCTTCAGGGAGAGGACCAGGACCGGCGTCTCGCCGCTCTGGAAGCGGTCCACCATGCGTTCGCGGTCCGGGACCGGCGTGCCGCCATGGAGCAGGTCCACCGGGACGGCCCGGGCGGCGAGGTGGGAGGCGATCAGGCGGGCCATCCCGACGTACTGCGTGAACACCAACGCCGAGCCGTCCTCGGCCAGCAGGGTGTCGAGCAGTTCGTCCAGCAGCGTCAGCTTGCCGGAGCGGGCGGCCAGGCGGTCCCCCGTCGCCGCCTCGGCCTCCTTGAGGTACAGGGCCGGGTGGTCGCAGATCTGCTTCAGGGACGTCAGCAGCTTCAGGACCAGGCCCTTGCGCGCCATGCCCTCCGCCGTCTCGATGACGTACATCGACTCACGCACCACCGCCTCGTACAGCGCCGCCTGTTCACGGGTGAGCGGGACCGGGTGGTCCGTCTCGGTCTTGGGCGGCAGCTCCGGGACGATCCCGGGGTCGGACTTCTTGCGGCGCAGCAGGAAGGGCCGGACCAGGCGGGCCAGCCGGTCCACCGCCTCCTCGTCCTCGCCGTTCTCCACCGCGCGGGCGTGCCGGGCACGGAAGGATTTCAGGGGACCGAGCAGGCCGGGGGTCGTCCAGTCGAGCAGGGCCCAGAGCTCGGAGAGGTTGTTCTCGACCGGTGTGCCGGTCAACGCCACGCGCGCGGGTGTCGGGATGGTGCGCAGGGCCTTCGCCGTGGCCGAGTAGGGGTTCTTCACATGCTGCGCCTCGTCGGCGACGACCATGCCCCAGGTCTGCTGGGCCAGCGTCGGCGCCGCCGACCGCATCGTGCCGTACGTCGTGAGGACGAAGCCGCCGTCCATGTCCGCCAGGGTGCGCTCCGGGCCGTGGAAGCGGCGCACGGGGACGCCGGGCGCGAAACGGGTGATCTCCCGTTGCCAGTTGCCCAGCAGCGAGGCCGGGCAGACGACGAGGGTCGGGGCCGTCCGCGCGCGTTTCAGATGCAGGGCGATGACCGTGATCGTCTTGCCGAGTCCCATGTCGTCGGCCAGGCAGCCGCCGAGCCCGAGGGACGTCATGAGGTCCAGCCAGGCCAGGCCCCGGAGTTGGTAGTCCCGAAGCGTCGCCCGCAGTCCCGGCGGCGGTTCGGCCGGGCGGACCCCCGACGTCAGTCGGTCGCGCAGGGCGGCCAGGGCGCCGACCGGTACCGCCTCGACCGTCTCGCCGTCGACCTCCGCGCTGCCGGTGAGGGCGACGGACAGCGCGTCGACCGGGTCGAGCAGGCCCAGTTCGCGCTTGCGGGCCTTGCGGACGAGGGCCGGGTCCACCAGCACCCAGCTGTCCCGCAGCCGGACGACCGGGCGGTGCGCCTCGGCGAGCGCGTCCATCTCGGCCTCGCTGAGCGGGTCGCCGCCGATCGCCAACTGCCAGCGGAACTGGAGGAGCTCCTCGCTCTCGAAGAACCCGGTGCCGTCGGTCGCCGAGCCCGGCGCGGGCCGTACGACCGCGGCGGCGCTCAGGTCCTGGGCCAGGTCCCGGGGCCAGTGCACCGCCACTCCGGCCGCCGCCAGGCGGGTCGTCGCCACGCCGAGCAGGTCGCCCAACTCCTCGTCGGACAGGGCCAGCACGTCGGGCACGTCCTGCTCGGACAGCCGGTCGAGCGGGGCCCACACCCGGGCCGCCCGCCGCACCGCAAGCGCCGCGTCCACGCGCGCACGTGGCCCGAAGGCGGCGTCCGCCTCCCCCGACCACAGGGCGGCCGCGTCGGCCACCAGGGTGGGGTCGGCGAGGCTGTGCACCTGGACGATTGCCGCACCCGCGCTGCGTACGCCGTCGTCCCGGTCGTCGAAGAGGTCGTACGCCGAGAGGTCCAGCCGCAGCGAGACCCGCACGCCCGCGTCCATGCCGGCGGCGACCTCGGCCGCCCAGTCGTGGGCGGCGGGCAGACGCTGGGCCTCGCGCGCGGCGAAGGGCTTGCCCGAGGCGTGCGGTGCGGCGGGGGTGCGGGGCAGGGTGTCCGCGACGGCGTCCAGGAAGGAGCGCATCAGCGCCTCGGGCTCGGGCAGCCGCAGCGGCCCCGGGCCGGGCAGCGGGACCGCATGGCCTTCGGACGGCAGGGCGGCGGCGACCGCTCGCAGGTGCGCGATGTCGTCCGGGTCGAGAGGGCCGGCCCGCCAGGCGTCGTGGCCGGTGGGCGTCAGGCCCGGCAGCAGCCGGCCGCGCGCGGTGAGCCGCAGCGCGTGCAGCGCGGCCGCGCCCCAGCAGGCCGTGGCGGGGTGGGCGGCCGGGTCGCGCCGGGCCCGCACGAGCAGCGGCAGCGCCTCGCCGAGCGGCACGGACAGGGCGGGGGTGGTCCTGCGGCGGATTCCGGCGCCATGGAGTCGTACGACGGTGAGCTCGGTGTCCTCGGCGGGCAGCGGGCCGCCGTCCGGATCCCAGAAGGCGATCCGCCCCTCGCGCGGCAGGGAGGCGGGCAGGAAGACCGCCGCGAGGCGGACGGGGACGGCGCCGCCCGACCGCTCGGCCACCGCGATGTCGCCGCCGTGCGCAAGCCTGTCGCTCATACGTCCTGTCACCTCCCGCCCATGAGTCGGATCAACCGTCTCCGACTCTACGGGCGGGGTCTGACAATCGGCCCCGGCGATCGGTCAGGCCCATTGTTCCGGGCGACAGTTCCGGGCCGCGACTTCACGGAGTCGTCGACGGGATCATCAAGGGATGGTGCGCGACACGACGTACACGAACGGATTGTCCGGGTCGGACATGTTCACGACGACGTCCTGGGTCGGTGCCGGGTCCTTCTGCTTGTGGACGAGGCCGTACCACGGGCCGGGACGCTTGAAGTCCCAGCCGGTGACCTTCTGGTCGCGGGCACTGATGGTGATGGCGTCCGGCTTCAGTTCACCGGGGCTGACGCCCATTTTCTTCAGGAACCAGTCCAGGTTCCCCTTGGGCGTCTGGAACTGGACGTAGAGACGGCTGGTCCGCCAGTTGTTCGTCTCGTAGTAGGCGACCTTGCCCGACGGGTCCGGGACCGGGATCTGGTAGAGCCGGCGCTGGACCTTCGACGGCCAGCCCTCGGTGAGACCGGTCGCCGAGTACTTCTCCTCCTTGTCCTTGCCGCTGTCGCGGCTCTGGTTGGCGGAGATCATGAGGTAACCGGCCGGCACGCCGATGAGCAGCACGATGATGAGCAGGGTCAGTGCCCTGCGCCGGATCTTGTGGCGACGGTCCTCGGCCGGCTGCTGCTCGTCCGGGGAGTCGGCCTGGCGGGGTACGGACATGGTCACGCCGACCCCTGCGACGCTCGGCGTGCCTCGGCGAACCGCGCATAGCGCTCGTACCGTTCGACCCGGCGCCGGTTGGCGCGCCGGAAGCGGCGGGCGACCAGGCGGGCCAGGTCGGCCGCGCCGACCATGCCGGCCTCGGGGCCGAGCTGGGCGCGGGTGATCCGTGCCTCGGGGCGGTAGCCGCGGCCGGTGAGGTGGCGCTTGAAGGCGTCCCGCGCGGGGCCGATCAGCAGGTCGTCCGCGGCCGACACACCGCCGCCGATCACGAAGCAGGAGGGGTCCAGGGCGGCCGCGAGGTTGGCGATGCCGACGCCGAGCCACTGACCGATGTCCTGGAGCAGCTCGGTGCACATGGCGTCGCCCTCGCGGGCCAGCTCAGTGATCATCGGGCCGGTGATGTCGCCGATGTTGCCCTTGACGTGCTCGATGATCCCGTACGCCACCGGCGAGTCGGCGGCGGCCAGCTCCCGCGCCTCCCTGACCAGTGCGTTGCCGGAGCTGTACTGCTCCCAGCAGCCGCGGTTGCCGCACGGGCAGCGGTGGCCGCCGGGCACGACCTGCATATGGCCGAACTCGCCGGCGACACCGTACTTGCCGCGCTTGACCTGACCGTCCTCCAGGATCGCGCCGCCGATGCCGGTGCCCAGCGTGATCATGACGAGGTGGTCCTCGCCCCGGCCGGCGCCGAAGCGCCACTCGGCCCAGGCGGCGGCGTTGGCGTCGTTGTCGACCAGCACGGGCACGGCGAGCCGCCCGGCGAGGCGGTCCCTGAGGGGCTCGTTGCGCCAGGACAGGTGGGGTGCGAACAGGACGCGGTTGCGGTCGGCGTCGACCCAGCCAGCCGCGCCGATGCCGACGGCGTGCACGTCGTGCCGGTCGGACAGGTCCAGGACCAGTTCGACGATGGTGTCCTCGACCACCTTGGGGCTCTTGGACTTGTCCGGGGTCTCCGCGCGGAGCTTCTCCAGGATGTTCCCGTCGGCGTCCACGACGCCCGCCATCACCTTGGTGCCGCCGATGTCGATCCCGACAGTGGGCACGCGGGGTGCGGTCAGGTGCGAACGGCGCTCCCGCGAGCCGACCGTGCGGAGCACGGGGGCTCGCCGGGAGCCGATGGGGGCGGTGAAGTCGCGGTAGGTGCTCATCAGGCCCGATTCTGCCGCACGCTCACGCTGGGTGCCGAACGGGGCGACAAAGGGGGCACACGTCACAGTAAATTGTCCGGACATTGCGACCAGCCCAGCCTCGGCCAGCCCCGCTCAGGACCGTACGACTGCGGCACTCACGGCCGGACGAGCAACTGGAACTCGAAGGAGTACCGGCTCGGGCGGTAGGTGTGGGTGCCGTACTCGACCGCTCGGCCCGTGTCGTCGAAGGTCACGCGCTGCATGGTCAGCAGCGGGGCGCCCTCCTCCTCGGCGAGCCGTTCGGCTTCGGCACCGGTGGCGGCGCGCGCGCCGATGGTCTGGCGGGCGCTGTGCAGCGTGATGCCGGCGGCCCTCATCAGCCGGTACAGGCCGGTGGACTCCAGCTGTGCGGTGTCCAGGTCGATCAGGGCGGGCGGCAGGAAGTTGCACAGGTACGCCATCGGCTCGCCGTGCGCCAGCCGCAGCCGCTCGATCCGGTGCACGTCGCTGTCCTCGGCCACTCCGAGCGCCGCCGCGACCTCGGCGGACGCCGGGACGACGGTGTTGACGATCACCTTGGTCGCCGGGCGCTGGCCGGCCGACTCCAGGTCGTCATAGAGGCTGCTCAGCTCCAGCGGGCGCTTGACCTGGCTGTGCACGACCTGTGTGCCGACGCCCCGGCGGCGCACCAGCAGACCCTTGTCGACCAGCGACTGGATGGCCTGGCGGACGGTCGGCCGGGACAGGCCGAGGCGTGCGGCGAGTTCGATCTCGTTGCCCAGCAGGCTGCCGGGCGTGAGCGCTCCGTGCTCGATCGCGGCCTCGAGCTGCTGGGACAGCTGGAAGTACAAAGGCACCGGACTGCTCCGGTCCACACTGAGCTCGAGTTCCACGGTCGGGTCCACTTCTGGTTTCGGCACGGGCCGAGCGTAGCTCTACGCGTTGTTGACGGGAAGTCGTGTAGTTCGATTGTCCGGACATACGCATTGACAGCCTACGCACCGAACCCCCACTTTGTTTCCATGCGCATCGGGGTCATCGGTACGGGCCGCATCGGCACCATTCACGCCAACACACTCAGTCGTCACCGCGACGTCGGCTCCCTGATCCTCACGGACGCGGACGGCACGCGGGCCCAGGAGCTGGCGCGCCGGCTCGGCGAGACGGCGGCGCCGGGCGTGGACGAGATCTTCAGGTGGGGTGTGGACGCGGTGGTGATCACCACCGCGACCTCGGCCCACGCCGAACTGATCGGTCGGGCAGCACGGGCGGGCCTTCCGGTCTTCTGCGAGAAGCCCATCGCGCTCGATCTGCCGGGCACCCTGACCGCGATCGAGGAGGTGGAGACGGCCGGGACGGTTCTGCACATGGGCTTCCAGCGCCGCTTCGACGCCGGGTACGCGGGCGCACGCGAGGCGGTGCGGTCCGGGCGGCTCGGGCGCCTGCACACCGTACGGGCGCTGACCAGTGACCAGGCGCCGCCGCCGGTCGCGTGGCTGCCGCTGTCCGGGGGGCTGTACCGGGACACGCTGATCCACGACTTCGACGTACTGCGCTGGGTGACCGGGCGCGAGATCGCCGACGTGTACGCGGCCGGCTCGGACGCCGGGCCGGTGATGTTCCGTGAGGCCGGCGACGTCGACACGGCCGCGGTGGTGCTCACCCTCGACGACGGCACGCTCGCCACCGCGACGGCGACGCGGCTGAACGGCGCCGGGTACGACGTGCGCATGGAGCTGGCCGGGGAGCTGGACCAGATCGTGGTCGGGCTGGACGACCGGACGCCGATCGCGTCCACCGAGCCGACCGGGCCGCCCGCCGCGGACAAGCCGTGGTCGGGGTTCCTGGAGCGATTCGGACCCGCGTACGAGGCGGAGCTGAACGCGTTCGTGGACGTGGTGCGCGGGGAGCGGGCCAACCCCTGCGACGGGCGGGAGGCCCTGCAGGCGCTGCGGATCGCCGAGGCGTGCGAGCTGTCGAGACGCGAGCGAAGACCGGTCGCGCTCGGGGAGATTCCGGGCGGGACCCCGGCGACGGCCATGTGACGGGCCCGGGCTCGCACACCCTTCGCCGGCCCGCCCACTACCAGCGCACCGGCAGACTGCGCATCCCCCGCATCAGCATCCCCGGCAGCCACTCCCCGGGCGGGCCGTCGAGTGCCAGGCCGGGAGCGCGCTCCAGCAGCGACCGGATCGCCGTGCGGGCCTCCAGGCGGGCCAGGGGTGCGCCCAGGCAGTAGTGGATGCCGTGGCCGAAGGCGACGTGGGCGCGGGCGTCGCGGCGGATGTCGAAGGTGTCGGGAGTGGCATAGCGACCCGCGTCCCGGTTGGCCGCGGTCAGGCCGACCATCACCGGCTCGCCCTTCTCGATGTGGATGCCGGCGATCTCCAGCGGCTCGGTAGCATACCGGAACGTCGCCGTCTCCACCGGGCCCTCGTGGCGCAGCATCTCCTCGACCGCACCGTCGAGGAGGGTCATGTCGGCGCGCAGGGCGGCGAGTTGACCGGGGTGGGTGAGCAGCGCGTGCACGCCGCTGGTGATCAGGTTGACCGTCGTCTCGTGGCCGGCGATCAGCAGGATGAAGGCCATCCCCCGCAGTTCGTCCGGGGAGAGCCGGTCGCCGTCCTCGGCCGTGGTGCGGATCAGGTCGCTCAGCAGGTCACCGCTGTCTCCGGCGCACCTCTTGTCCTCGATCAGTTCGGTGAAGTACTCGCCGAGGCGGCCGAAGGCCTCCACCTCCTTGCCGGGGCTGGTGGGCGCGACCGACTCCGTCGACATCTCGCGGAACGCCACGCGGTCCATCTCGGGCACACCGAGCAGTTCGCAGATGACGGTGAGCGGCAGCGGGTAGGCGAGGGACTCCACGAGGTCGGCGCGGCCCCGGGGCAGCATGGCGTCGAGCAGGTCGTCGGTGATCTGCTGGACCCTCGGCCGCAGCTCCTCCACGCGGCGCATGGTGAACGCGCGCGAGATGAGGCTGCGCAGTCGGGTGTGCTGGGGCGGATCGGCGTCCAGCAGGTTCTTCCCGATCTTCTCCTCGTCGAGCGACTTCATGCCGATCTTGGCGCCGTCCTTGGACAGCCGCTCGTCGGCGAGCGCCGCGCGCGCCTCCCTGTGTCCGACGACGAGCCACACCTCTGACTGCCAGTCGGGCAGCCGGACCCGGTGGACCGGGCCCCGCTCACGCAGGCGGGCGTACACCGGATGCGGGTTCTCGCGAAACCCCGGTCCGAACTCCCCCAGATCGATCACTTCCGTCATGACACTCCCCCTCCCACACTTCGCCAACGCGTGGGAGCCCGCCCTAGTGCCCGTCGTCCTCCACTTCCTCCAGAAGTCCCGCGTCGTACGCCAACAGGGCGATCTGCACACGGTTGTTGAGGTCCAGTTTGGCCAGGACGCGGGAGACATGGGTCTTGACGGTGGCGAGGCTCATGAAGAGCTCCGCGGCGATGTCGGCGTTGGACAGCCCCCGGCCCACCGCGACGGCGACCTCGCGCTCGCGGTCGTTGAGGGCGGTGAGCCGCTCACGCGCGCGTGAGCGGCGGGTGTCGGCGGCGGTGCCGGCCGCGTGGGCCATCAACTGGCGTGTGACGGTGGGCGACAGGACCGGATCGCCGGCCGCGACCCGGCGCACCGCGTCGACGATCTCGGCGGGCGGCGTGTCCTTGAGCACGAAACCGGCGGCGCCCGCGCGCAGGGCGCGCAGCACCTGGTCGTCGGCGTGGAAGGTGGTCAGCAGCACCACCTGCGGCGCGTCCTTCCTGCCGCGCAGCCGCTCGGTGGCGGTGAGTCCGTCGACCGACGGCATCCGGATGTCCATCAGGACCACGTCCGGCCGGGAGCGGTCGACCAGTGCCTCGACCTCGGAGCCGTCGGCCGCCTCACCGACGATCTCGATGTCGTCGGCGCCGCCCAGCATGAAGGACAGCCCGGCCCTGACCAACGGGTCGTCGTCGACGAGGAGGAGTCTGATCGCAGTCATGTGCCTTACGTAATCACGGTTGTACGGCGTGGATGGGCCGGACGGCGTGCGGTTCCCGCCAGGAACACGGCACACGTGCGTGACACGCGGGGCACCTCACGCGCGCGTGCACCCCTGACTGCCCCGCTCACAACGGCGCGCACCGGGGCGGCCGTTGAGCACCCCGCCCGGATACCGACGGTCCTCACCCCCACGGCAGCCGGGCCCGCACCTCGAACCCGCCGTCCGCGGTGGGCCCGTGCTCCAGTCGGCCACCCGTCAGCGTGGCCCGTTCCGTCAGTCCGATCAGGCCCTGTCCGGAGCCGGGGACGTGCGGCACCTCACCTTCGGGCGCCGGGTTGCGCACCGATACGGAGAGGCCCTCGCCGGGTGCGCCGGTCACCGTCACCGTGACCTCCGTGCCGGGGGCGTGCTTGCGGGCGTTGGTCAGGCCCTCCTGGGCGATGCGGTAGGCGGTGCGGCCGACGGAGGAGGGGACGGCGGCGGGGTCGGTGACGCGCTGGTCGAGGGTGACCTTCATGCCTGCCTCGCGGGACTCGGTGGCCAGCGCCTCCAGCGCCGCGAGGGTCGGCTGCGGCCGGCCGGAGTCGTCGGGCTCGGCGGCCCGCAGCACGCCGATGATCTCCCGCAGGTCCTGGAGGGCCTCGTGGGCGCTCTCCCGGATGACGCCCGCCGCCCGTGCGATCTCCTCGCGGGGTGCGTCGGGCCGGAACTCAAGGGCGCCCGCGTGCACGCTGAGCAGCGTCAGCCGGTGCGCGAGGACGTCGTGCATCTCCCGGGCGATGGCCTCGCGGGCCAGCCGCTGCGCCTGCTCGGCCCGTAGCCGCGCCTCGTTCTCGGCGCGCCGGGCCCGGTCGCGCAGGCTCAGCAGGAGCTGGCGCTTGGACCGCGCGAGCATGCCCCAGCCGACCACCGCGCCGGTCAGCAACGACGCCAGAGCGACCGACCAGGGGTACGACAGGTCGGGCTCGGGGCGGAACAGGAAGTACACCGGGTTCAGCACCACGTAGGTCCCGGCCACCCAGGCCACATACCGGAAGGGCCGGTGCACGGCGAGGGTGAACAGGGCGACCAGGCTGGCGCCGCCCGCGGTGCTCGACAAGAGGGCGGCGGGGACCATCACGGCTGCGAACCCGACCGGCCAGCGGCGGCGCAGCCACACCGCGGCGCAGGAGAGCGCGCCGACCAGCTGGTCGAAGACGGCGTATCCGGCGGGCAGGTTCTCGTCCTTCATCGTGTCCGCGGCCACCAGACCGATGATCACGGCAAGCAGGAAGCAGGAGAAATCGACCAACCAGTCCCGCGCGGTGCGCCGGGGCCTCCCGGGACGCTCGGGGTCGGGGTCGAACTCCTTGATCAGGGCCGAGGGCAGCAGCCAGCGCCGCCCCGCGAATGCCTGGGGTGCGGGCACCTGCTTGTCACCACTCACGGTCGACAAATCTACGCAGTGCCGGGTCCCGGCGCGCCCCCGTGGGCGGGAGCGGCGACCAAAGTCGCGGCATCGACGACCTTGGTTGCGGCGGTCCGCCCGGAACGGGGACTTCCGTCGGCCATGGCTCGCCCCGCGGCCGATTGGCGTGGGGGGTCCGCGGGGCGAGAGTCATGGCATGAAGCAGTTGCTGGAGTTCCTGGGAGTCATCGCCCTGGCGCAGGGCGTCATGGGCCTGCTGAACGAGTTCACCGACTGGGACTGGGGTCTCGTACACGGGCTCGACTTCCTCGACGGCTTCGAGATCTACGCGAGCGTCGCCCTGCTCGTGCTGGCGGTCGCGCTGTTCGCGGCCGCCGAGAGCCGGAAGTCCGGATGAACGCGGACCGGACCTCCGGCCGATGGCACCGTTCCTCGGCGCCGACTGTGACCGTGGGGGGTCAGCAGCCGTAGTTGATCAGGGCGAACGACTCGTAGTGGTCGGCCGTGTAGTAGTCCTCCTGGTTCTCCTCACCGGTGACGATCCGGCGAGCTCCGCGGTTGGAGGACCCGGGCGTGATGACCGTGTACTCGTGGTAGTAGCCGGTCGACTGGCTCGGCAGGATGCCTTCCCGGTTCTGGAAGACGGTGCCGTCCTGGTCATACGGGAAGGGGCCACCCTGCTCGATCAGGTCGAGCGTGTCGTGCGCCTGCGACGGCAGGTTGTTGTAGCAGATGCTGCCGACCGCGGCGGCCGCCGGCGTGGCAGTGACGGTGCCGCCGACGAGAAGGGCGGACAGGACGGCGGCCGCGGCGCCGATGCGAGTGATTCGTGGGGGGAATCTCATGGCTTCATGATGACGCGCGTAGACAGTGGCATGTCAATGTCAAGGCGGAGATTTTCCCGGCAAGTCCGATGAGTTTTCGGGAAGTTAACGTGCGCCCCGGCGCCCTCACCCGATCTCCACGAGGAGGTCGGGTGAGGGCGCCGCCGGCGGCCGATCAGGCCTCCTCGGGGAGTCCGAACGTGCCGTACTCGGGACGACCGGCCAGGTCGTAGGAGTTGATGGTGACGCCGGTGCTCGTGACGCTGCCGCCGCTGTGCTTGAACGCGGTGGGCACGGCACCCTCCGTGAACAGGCGGTGGCCCGTGCCGAGCACGACCGGGAAGGTCAGCAGGTGGAGGGTGTCGACGAGGCCGAGGGCCAGCAGCGACCTGACGAGGGCGCCGCTGCCGTGGACCTGGACCTCGCCGTCGACGCGCTCCTTGACGGCGGTGACCTCCTTGGCGAGGTCACCGGTCAGCACGGTGGTGCCGGCCCACCCGGGGTCGGTCAGCGTGGCGGACGGGACGTATTTCGGCAGGGCGTTCAGCTTGGACGAGACCGGGTCGGCCGGGTCGGTCACCTTCGGCCAGAACGCGGCGAAGATGTCGTACGTACGGCGTCCGAGGAGGAAGGCGGCCGGGCGGGCGAAAACCCCGTTCATGAACTCGCCGAAGTCGTCGTCGGCGTACGGAAAGCTCCAGCCGCCGTGCTCGAAGCCGCCGCGGGTGTCCTCCTCCGGACCACCGGGCGCCTGGTAGACGCCGTCGAGCGTGACGAAGAGGGTGGAAACGAGCTTGCCCATGAGGAGTGCCTCTTTTCCGGTTTCCGGTTTTCCGGGGCGAGATCTGCTGTCATCACCTCAGACCCCGCCGACACCCGCAACTCATCGCCGGACCGTGTTCCGCCGAGCCCTGCCCCCCGGCACCTCGGTGTCCGTTCGCCGCCAGCACTTCGGCCCGTGCGGCGCTGGGATGGACTCATGACAACCACGCATGCACCCCTGACAACCACTTACGGAACCCTGCACGGCAAGGTCGCCCTGGTCACCGGCGCCGGCCGGGGCATCGGCGCCGCCACGGCGCTGCGGCTCGCCCGGGACGGCGCGGACGTCGCCGTGACCTACGTGAACGGCAAGGAGGCCGCCGAGGAGGTCGTACGGGCCGTCGAGGCGCTGGGACGGCGGGCCGTGGCCCTGCGGGCGGACTCCGCAGACGCGGCCGAGGCGGCGGGCGCCGTGGAGCGCACCGTGGAGGAGCTCGGCGGCCTGGACGTGCTGGTGAACAACGCCGGCGTCGGCGTCCTGGGTCCGCTGGAGGGCCTGTCGCTCGCGGACGTCGACCGGGTCCTCGCGGTGAACGTCCGGGGCGTCTTCCTGACCTCCCAGGCGGCGGCCGCCCGGATGAGTGCCGGGGGCCGGATCATCACGATCGGCTCCTGCATGGTCCAGCGGGTGCCGGGCCCCGGCGGCACGCTCTACGCGACCAGCAAGTCGGCCCTGATCGGCCTGACGAAGGCGCTGGCACGCGAGCTGGGCCCGCGCGGCATCACGGCGAACGTCATCCACCCGGGTCCCATCGACACCGACATGAACCCGGCCGACGGCCCCCACGCATCCGACCAGGCGGCGCTGACCGCCCTGGGCCGCTTCGGCACGGCCGACGAGGTGGCGTCGATGGTCGCGTACCTGGCGGGGGCGGACTACGTGACGGGTACGGAGTTCGCGGTGGACGGCGGCCACGCGGCCTAGTAGTGCTTCGTTAGGTTCTGCTTCTGGCGAGGGGGCGGCCGCAGGTGCTGCAGGTGCCGGTCCAGCACCTCAGCAAGTCTTGGAGTGCGTCGAGGGTCTGGTAGAAGCTCGGGCCGGTGTCTCGACTTTTGGGTCGAGCCTGCGGAGGGTGAGAAAGGCCTGCGCGGCGGTGACCAGGGTGACGTGGTGGTGCCAGCCGCGCCAGGTTCGGCCCTCGAAGTGGTCCAGTCCCAGGCCGTGTTTGAGCTCGCGGTAGTCATGTTCGATCCGCCAGCGCATCTTCGCCCACCGCACCAGGTCAGCGGCCGGTGTGGTGGGCGGCAGGTTCGATATCCAGTAGTCCGTCGGGGCGTCCTGGCCGTCCGGCCATTCGACCAGGAGGGTCTGGGTAGGCAGGACACCGTTCCACCGGCTGCGGCCCCCGCCCGTCTCCTGAGCGGCGGCCAGGGACTGTTTGCCCGCGGGCCTCACCGTCAGCACGGCGAACCGTGAGGTCATCACGCCCTTGCTGCCCTGCCGCCAGGTCACCTCGGTGAACCGCTCCGCACCAACCTCCGCCGCGAGGGTGGAGATGGCTCGCGGCGGGGTGCGGTAGCGGGGAAGAGTGGGCGGTCCGAGCCCGCCATAAGCAGGATGGTGCGGCTCGGCATCCTCCGGATGGGCGACTTCCTTCCCGTTCAGGGCCAGGACATAGGACAGCCCTCGCTCCTGGAGACCGCGCCGGAACGGGGTGCTGACGCCGTAGCCGGCGTCGGCGACCACGACCGGCGCCTTCAACTGCCACTCGGCGAGTGTGTCCAGCAGGCCGAGCGC